>JAIEMK010000036.1 GCA_019752295.1 Chitinophagaceae bacterium
ACCATCTACACCCACAATGGCTGCATAATCTTTACCGCCTCTTTTCCAATTAGGTGTTTTGCAGGGTTGAAAAAAAACCTTATCTGGCTGAAAAGCTTCCATATTTATTTTCCCCCAAATAGCTGCATTGTGCTGTTCTGGAGAACCGGCTAAACGCCCACCAATATTTTTCGTCAACTCCCTTAGCAGGTCATAGGCTTTTCCATTGGTCATAATCTCATCTGCCATTCTTTTTATCATCACACTGTCTTTATTCAACTGGGCCGAAGTCATTAGTGGAAAGCAAAAAATAATGAATAATAGTATTCGCATAAAGTAGGTTTTAGTATTCAGGGGTTTTAAATATAAACAACCTTTATCGGATTTTAGTTGATTATTGAATACCGCCCATCCATTAGATAAAACAGGTTGTGATAAATAAGAACTAAGAGCGTCAGGGATTAATTTTTTTGGGGGAACAGCAACCTTTTTAGGGGATTAATTGTATAGGAAAGAGAAACTTTATTAAGATTGCAAACCAGCTTATAAACCAAAACCAAACAAAATGAAAAAAGCTAATTTATTCTTTGCACTTCTCTTCATGCTCTGTTCTTTTCAGATGCTGCACGCCCAGACCTCAAAAGAAGATCTGGTAAAAGATTGGGTAAGAGCAAAAGCATATACTAAAGAGTATTTAGACGTGATGCCCGAAAATGGATATGCATTGAAGCCTACTCCCGAAATGCGTTCGTTTGCAGAGCAGATGCTTCATTTAACAGATGCCAACTACAGTTTTACTTCTACTATCGCCGGAATCAAGAGTCCGATGGCTATGGGAGAGGCAGAAAAAACAGCAGATAAGTCGAAAGAAAATGTAACCAAGATTGTGTTGGCAGGATATGATTATGTGATTGAGAACATCAACAAAATGAGTGCTGCACAATTAAATGAAACGGTAAAAATATTTGGCCGTTTTGAAATGACAAAAGCTGCCGCTTTCAATAAATGTTTTGAGCACCAAACACACCACAGAGGGCAGGGTACCGTGTACATCCGATTAGCAGGAGCGAAACCCCCGCAGGAAAAATTATTTTGATTTCATGAGCAGGCATTATTATGGAAAGGGCTATGGTTTAATACCATGGCCCTTTCTGTTTTTTACACTAACAGTTTTAATTTAGTAAATCGTCTTTGAAGTGGTAAAAGCTATTTTTTAAGCAAAGATTCTTTGCGGGCAGGTGCTTAAAAATTCCATTTTAGTCGCAGATTGGCTCTATGCAAAACAGCTTGCATATTTCCAGAAGCTTTATAAAAAAAAGATTGCCACACCAAATCTGCATCCAGATTGGATGCAACATTGTATTTGATGGATGGAAACAGAATTATCATATCCATTTTGGGTGAGTAAACAAAAGTAAAATTAGCGCTGATCAAAGGAGTAAATTCTTTCGAGAAACCTGTTGCAATATTCCACCTTGCCGGCATTAGGTTTGTTGGCGAAATTTTAAAATCAATTTTTGTCCAGTCATCTATTGGTTTTGCCATACCGTTTTGATTGTATAAAACTGACCCACTAATAAGCCATCCCTTTTTTAAAACATGTGTAAATTCAATAGTTCCGGTGAAGTTGCCAGTATCTTTTTTTGCAATAAACAATTGTGTTTCTCCTTTAAATCCAACATTGCCAAGACTTCCAGCCCATCCAAAACCAGTAGTAAAGTTACCCTGATAAGACCCGGCAATAAGCTGCATATCGTAGCCACCCTTGTTAAAAAAATATCGTGCTGCTGCGATAGTTTTATTATTTAATGCCGAAGCACTGATAGCAAGTTCCAGATTGTTAAAGTCGTTGAGCAGGTATTGCCATTTTAAAGCATCGCTTCCGGGTTTTTCTTCATAATCAAAATCCAGAAAATTATAAGTATTGAAAATGTCGTTGGGGTTCCATGTAGTTGTGATGCCCCAATTGATCCGTTGGCGGCCAAGTCGAAGGCTCCATTTGGCTCGATGATAATCAAGCCAGAATCTTTCGATATTGGTATGTAAAAGTAGGTTGTCTTGAATATTCGACACAGTAGACAAATTCAGCAACTCGTTCTGATTGCGTAACAATTCCGAATAGCCCGGTTTTTTTGTATCATCTCCCCAAATCAATCGAGCTCTCAATTCTAAAGCTCCATTGAAAAAGTTTGAAGGTTTCCATTTTCCGTTAAATCTACCATGTACCAAATCTCCAACTATCATATTCTTGAACTGTCCGTCGACAGTAAAAAACTGAAGGTTTTTTAGATATCCGTTGCCTGTAAAAACTTTATTCACTACTGTACTATCCTGTGCCATAGATAACACTGTGGCGATAATAAAAAATAGTACTAGAGATAATTTCTTCACTTTACTAAAGTTGCCGATTGAATTTCCATTGTTGTTTTAGTGGGTGCAGAGTCATTTGTGATTTTCCCATCAACTAGTGTAATCACTCTTCTTGCTCTTTCAATTACGCGCTGATCATGAGTAGAAAAAATAAAGGTCATATTTTCTTCTGCATTCAGTTTGGCCATGATATCTAACAAATTAGATGCAGATAAAGAGTCCAGATTTGCCGTTGGTTCGTCGGCCAAAACAAATTGTGGTTTTGAAGCTAGGGCTCTCGCAACAGCCACTCTTTGTTGCTGACCACCAGACAGTTGTGAAGGCCTGTTATTCATTTTATCTTCAAGGCCAATTTGCTTGAATAACTGCATCACCCTAGTTTGCATTTCGTCTTTCTTTTTATTTTGAAGCTGCATTATAAATTCAACATTTTCTCGAGCAGTTAACACAGGAACCAGATTAAAGGACTGAAACACAAATCCGATATTATGAAGTCTGAAATCGATCAACTCGTTGGCCGATAATTTGGTGATATCTTGCCCGTTAATTATAATGCTTCCCTGATTCGGTTTATCTAATCCTCCTATCAAGTTGAGTAAAGTGGTTTTCCCTGAGCCCGAAGGGCCGACCAACGCAGTGAATTCTCCTCTTTCCAAATGAAGGTGCACATTGTTCACTGCATAAACTGGGAATGTACCCTGATTATATATTTTGCTGATATTATGTGCATCAATTACTGTGTTATCCATATATCAAATTTTATCGGCTTAATGCTTCTACTGGCTGCAGTTTCAGTGCTTTTATTGCCGGCAGTAAGCTGGAAAGAACAGAAGTTGTAATTACGATCAGTAATATCATCGGTAATTTATCTTGAGGAAACTCAGGGTAAATCATCGTGCTAAAGCCAAAGCTATTCATCATCTCGGATCCCATTCTGGAGAAGTCTAAGCCGTGGTTGTTGAAATAATTTGATACCAGCCAGCCAATCAAAATACCTATTGGTGTTCCAGCCAATGTTAAAAAAATGGTTTCAAATAAAATAAGGAAAAATATTTTGATGCGGCTGGTGCCCAAAGCAAGCATCATTCCAATTTCTCTGGTTCTTTCCAAAACCGCCATGAGCATGGTATTAATAATTCCGAATGAGAGAGCCATCATTATAATCACCATAATAATCAGTGTATACTGGTTAACCGTATTGACCATTAAATCTGTCTCTGGTGATATTTCTTGCCATGACTCAACTTTCAATTGAGGATATTTTTTTTGTAAAATTTTTTGGACGATTTCCACATCATTGTCGTTTTTTAAGATGACGGCAATTTCATGAAATGCATTTCCAATAACTAGCAATGTGTTCAAATCCCAAATCGGCACATAAACATTTCTTTCGTCCATTGGTGCATTTTCGGTTTGATAGATTCCGGCAATCCGAAAAGCGCCAGATACAATCGTTCCTGATGAATCAGTAAAAGTTAATACTGTCTTTGACCCCGGTTTTAATTTGAATTTGTTTGCAAGTTTTCGTCCTATCAAAATTTCATTATGTTTAATCGTATCAAAAAGCCTTCCTTCCACCAATTTTTTGCTCAAACTCGATCCCGTATACTCCAAATATGGATGTATTCCGTTTATTTGAACTCCTGCGCTACCGGTAACAGACGATAACATGCCGGTTGTAATACTTCTGGGAATCATCGTTTTAACTTGTGATAACTGAGAAATAGTTTTTACTAGTTCATCATGCTCCTGCAAAATGTATTTAGCCTCGTAATTTTTTTTGAAATCGGTATCATGTAGTTGTATATGCCCTACTTCAGAATTGATCACTAAATGAACACGACTTTTTATCATTCCGTGGTATAGAGCTGCTACTGCAATACCTGCAAAGAGTCCAATTGATATAGACAATATGATAATCAAGCTTCGCAATTTATTGCGCCAGATGTTTCTCCAGGCCATTGACAGTATCATTCTTGTATATTTATTGTTTCATTGCTGTTAAAGGATTCATACGAATTACTTTATAGATTGGATATAACGACATTGCTAAGCCAAAGGCAATCACTATCAATCCCTGATTAAAAAAGTTTCCCGGATCTGTAGATGCAGGGAAAATTGCTTCAAAACCAAAACGTTCATAAGCTCTGGCTGTTTCGCCACCCATTTTTAATGGATTTTTGTTTAAATAATAAACTAGTGGAATACTTGCCATGATACCCAAAAAACAACCTGCTAGCACGGTTAATAAAGACTCCATTACCAGTAAAAAAATGAGTTGCAATTTTTTCATACCAATAGCTACAAGCATACCCATTTCATATTTTCGTTCAATCATCATCATCAATAATGTGCTTAAAATGCCAAAGCAAACAAGCATATAGAGTATGCCCTGAATAAATTTCATACTATTGGAATCCGATGCTATATGTTGTTTGATGTTGGGAAGTAAGTCAGCCCATGTCATCACCTCATATTCTCTTCCCAAAGAGGCCCGAATCTCTGAAGCAGTGGATGATAAATCATTAATATTATGCAACAAGATCGTGTAAGAGGTAATCATATTGTATGCACTAAAAAAATCCTGTGCGGTAGTAAGTGGCATATACAATATTTTATCGTTTAGATCTGGAGAGCCAAACTGTACAATTCCTTTTACTCTGTATTTTCCCGCAGCGGTTGACCCATGATAACCCTGCCCAATTAAAACTATTGTATCATTTACTTTTAACCTTAATTGATCGGCCAGACCTTTCGCCAATAGCACCGACCGGTCTTCGTTCAAAAGATAGCCGCCAGATACAAGTCTGTTTTTTAATGATGTTATCAGATTTTCTTTTTCGGGTTCAATTCCCACTACCATAACCCCTTTTGTTAAATCGCCCGAAGAAATCAAACCGAAGGATTCCAATCTGGATGCTATGGATGCAACATTTGAGTGTCCCAAAATCTGATTGATGCTTTTGGGAGAGGCTTCCATGCAATTATCCAAAACTTGTTCATCCCAGTATCCTTGTTTATGTATTTGTACATAACCTGTATAAAAGCCTACAACATTTTTTACCAGATTATTAAATACGCCATCTTTTAGGCTACTGGTAAGAATAGATAAAATAACTGCAAAAAATATTGCTGACATGGTAATGGCTGTCCGATTTCGGTTGCGCCATATATTTTTCCATGCCATCTTTGCGAGCCACATATCATTCAATTTTTTTCATTCTTTCAATTGTAAAAAAATTATCAGCAATTGGTTTGTTAAACTGTAGAAATTGATAAATCATTTCTGTTTTTTGTCCTTTCTTATTAATGGGTATCATTTCAAAACGTGTAGGTATCAAACGATCATCCATTATTTTGATATCAAATGCGTTCATAATATTCACCAAACTACCTTCCTCGTCATAAAAACGGATATGCAATTCCAGGAAGTCTTTTTTATCAATGCAAGTAATCAACTTACTCCAAATAATGGCCACACTGGGTTTGGGAATCATTCGGATTATATAACAACTGCGCCCCGCGATAACGGTATCACCTATTATTTGTTGATCGTAATCATCTACAACAGATGATTCTTTTACTAGATCATCATTCGTAAAATCAGTACCCATCCATGACTGACTCATCATGGAAGGTGGAAGTTTAATATTTCTTTCCAACGCAGGCATCCAATTCCAAACCTCTTTTTGTCTTTTAAGAAAAACAATCCCTTTCTCTTTCGCGGGAGATAGAATTTGAATCATCGTCATATCATTGCCCTTTAACCAAGTTTTTACCTGCATTTCTCTACTCCATGTGGGGCGAATTGTTTTTATGATTATTATTGATTGAGAAGTAGTGCCTCTCATTTTATCATTGGCCTGTTGAATAATTTGTTTTGCATTCTGGCCTTCAGAAAATATTGCAATAAAGAGTATAAAAAAGAAGATTAAAAAGCGCATAAGAGAAGTTTTGATATGGATAATTCTCAAAAAAAGTCGCTATAATCAATAATGCTATTCTTTACAAAGTTATGCCTGAAATCGCTAATATGGTCATAATTTAGCTATGATGAAAAAGAAAGCAGATCGAAAACACCTCATACTTATTTTAGGTTTGTTAACCGCTATCGGGCCTTTGTCGATCGACATGTATCTGCCTGCATTTCCAGATATTGCCAAAGGTTTGCATGCATCTGTTTCTTCAGTGATGTTATCCTTGTCATCGTTTTTTATTGGTATCTCCCTTGGGCAATTGGTTTATGGACCATTGCTAGAGCGATTTGGCAGAAAAAAACCTCTGTATTTTGGGCTGGTAATTTATGCACTCTCATCTGTAGCTTGTGCTACAACATTAACGGTGCATGGGTTAATTATATTCAGGCTTTTTCAGGCACTCGGCGGTTGTGTAGGTATGGTTGCCGCAAGGGCGATGGTGAGAGATTTATTTGAAGTAAAAGATAATGCGAAAGTATTTTCTACTCTGATGCTCGTAGTAGCAGTATCGCCAATTATTGCGCCAACACTAGGTGGATATATCACTGCTTACCTTGGTTGGAGGTATATTTTTGGAATGCTGATTGCCGTGATATCAATGATTCTTATTGCCGTTTATTTCTTTTTGCCTGAGAGTAAAAAACCGGATCCCGATTTTTCGCTCAAGCCCAATTCAATTCTCAAGAATTTTGTTGCCATTATAAAAAACCCGCAATTTAGCATGTTTACTTTTACAGGTGCAGTTGCTTATGCCGGGCTCTACGCTTATATCAGCGGTTCGCCTTATGTATTTATGGTGATCTTTAAAGTAAGTGAAAAATACTATGGTTGGATATTTGCATTTATAGCAGCCGGATTAATTAGTGCAAGCCAGTACAACAATTTTTTATTAAAAAAATATCGTTCCGAACAAATTATCAGGTGGGCATTGTACCTGCAAAATACAATGGGAATTTTGTTGCTGTCAACATCATTACTGGGGATAGCTAATTTATACCTTACCATTATTTTGATCTTTCTTTTTTTATGCTGCCAGGGATGTATATTTCCCAACGCATCTGCACTTTCAATGGCTCCATTTGCACATAACGCCGGAACTGCCTCTGCGCTGATGGGATTTATACAATTGAGCTTTGGGGCGCTGATGTCGGCAATGGTTAGTTTCCTGCAAAACGGCAGCTCCCTGCCAATGACCGGTGTGATGGCCTTTTGTTCCATATCTGCCTCCTTGGTTTTATTGTTTGGAAATAAAAGGATCGCCAATAAAGCCAGCGCAATTTTGGTTGAAGAAGAAGATGTGGAAATGATCAGTACACTATAAAATAATTTGGCCTTTTCAAATTGTATCGTAATATTGCGATGAAATAGCTACGCTAAGCTTCTACGACCTGGATGCTTTGCATTATTTAAACCTATTCAGCAATAGTACAATTCTATAAAACCAAAATCAGCCAAGAAAATGACTGCAAACAACTGCGCTCCGGCACACGAAAGAAAAAAATTAAGTTTCCTGGATCGGTTTTTAACCCTTTGGATTTTTCTTGCAATGGCAGTGGGGGTAGCCATCGGATATTTTTTTCCATCCTCTTCCGGTTTTATTAATTCTTTTTCTGCCGGTACTACCAATATTCCATTGGCAATAGGTTTGATACTAATGATGTATCCTCCTTTCACAAAAGTAAAATACGATAAACTAAAAGAGGTATTCAAGAATACGAAAGTGCTTGGCGCTTCTTTATTATTGAACTGGGTTATCGGACCCATTTTGATGTTCCTCTTGGCAATTGGTTTTTTGCACAATTATCCGGAATACATGGTAGGATTAATTCTTATCGGGCTCGCCCGTTGTATTGCCATGGTGATTGTGTGGAACGAGTTAGCAGAAGGTAGTAGAGAATATGCAGCAGGGTTAGTAGCGTTGAATAGTGTATTTCAGGTTTTATTGTATAGTGTATATGCTTATTTTTTTATAACGGTTTTGCCGCCCCTATTTGGTTTTAGCGGATCGATTGTCGATATAACGATCAGTCAAATTGCTGAGAGTGTTGCAATTTATCTGGGGGTACCTTTTTTAGCGGGATTTTTAACCCGATATTTTTTATTGAAACTAAAAGGAGAAGAATGGTATCAAAACAAATTTGTTCCATTTGTGTCTCCGATTACTTTAATCGCATTGCTTTTTACCATTGTAGTAATGTTTAGTCTAAAAGGGAAACTGATTGTACAAATACCGTTGGATGTAGTTAGAATTGCGATACCACTGCTTATTTATTTTGCAATCATGTTTATCATTAGCTTCTTTATTGGAAAAAAATTAGGAGCCGATTATTCTACAAACGCATCAATTGCATTTACTGCAGCGGGGAATAATTTTGAACTTGCCATAGCCGTAGCAATTGGTGTTTTTGGCATTAATAGTGGCCAAGCTTTTGCGGGAGTAATTGGGCCGCTTGTAGAAGTGCCGGCTTTAATTGCGCTTGTAAACGTAGCGTTCTGGTTACGCAAAAAATATTATTCGGCACCAACCATAAACAGTAAATAGTTAGAGGGATACATCTAAAATTATAAGCCATTCAAAATCATATATCATGAAACAAATCTCAATGCTTCTTTGCTCAGTTATTTTAATATCACTTTGTTCATTTAATGTAAATGATAAAGTGCCAACAAAATTATATCCTTCCATTACTACTTACTTAAAAGCGGTTGAAAAGGATTTTGATAAGATTCCGGAAGAAAGAAAAATACAATTAAAAAAAATTGCACTTTATCTGCAAACAAAATTAGGAGCCGAAAAAAAAGCCGGCCTTGTTTTTATCTGTACACATAATTCCAGAAGAAGTCATATGGCTCAATTATGGGCATACGCTGCTGCAGAGTATTACGGAGTGACTGGCGTAGAAAACTATTCTGGTGGTTTAGAAACCACTGCTTTCAATGAAAGATCTGTAAGAGCACTTACTAAAGCAGGCTTTCAGATAGCTAAAAAAACAGAGGGCACAAACCCAATCTATGAAGTGAGTTATGCAAAAGATGCACCTGTTGTTAAAGCATTTTCTAAAAAATATATGGATGCTCCAAACCCAACATCCAATTTTGCCGCTATTATGACTTGCTCTCATGCAGATAAGAATTGCCCGATTGTACAGGGTGCTTCTATAAAAATTGCAATCCCTTATGAAGATCCAAAAGATGCTGATGGCAAGCCCAATGAAACAGAAGTTTATAATGAGCGTTGTAAACAAATTGCCACAGAAGTACTCTATGCATTTTCTTTAGTCAAAAAAACCAAATAATGCAGCGCAAACAAATTTTATTCTTCTCAACATGCCTACTGATATTGGTTCCTGTATTTGTTTATGCATCACCAATCGAAGCAATGAATGGTTGGATGGAACAACACTTAGCTGCTAATAATTCTGGTATCAGTTCTTATTTATTTTTGTTGCTAGGGGGTATTCTAGCCAGTTTATTGCCATGTACTTATCCACTATATCCCATAACCATTAATATCCTAAAAGCAAGAGCAGGTGGAAAGAACAAATTTTTGCAGCCCATTATTTATTTTATGGGTATTGCAACCATGTATTTTGTTTTTGGAATTATCGCTTCACTAACCGGTGGAGCTTTTAATACCATATTACATTTCCCCTTAACCAATCTAGTAATTGCAATTATTATCTTCATCTTAGGGCTTTCTTCGATGGATTTATTATATCTGCCAATTTTTTCGGGTACATCTGCCGTGAATAGTAGTAATGGTATTACAGGAACTTTTTTAATGGGTATGAGTGCCGGTCTGCTTTCATCTGCCTGCGTGGGTCCGGTGGTAGTTAGCATTTTAATTGGCATTGCTTCCGCAAGCAGTGCATTTTCGATTGCAATAGCATTTACCGCTGCATCAAAAATGTTGCTCTTTGGCATAGGTGTGGGACTACCATTTTTACTAATTGGTGTATTTGGAGTATCGCTTCCAAAATCGGGCAAATGGATGAAATACGTGCAAATAGCAATTGGCGGGTTGATCATCTACTTCTCTTATGTTTATTTAGAGAAAGCCCTACTTGGATATGGATTTTCTGCAAACGCCATTCAATTAATCGGTGCTGGAATACTTATTATTCTGTACGCAACATATCATTTGCAAGGGGAAGCTATTTTAAATTATCAGAAAACAAAAAGGTCTTTGTTGATTGTAATTGGGATTATCGGGTTTCTTTTTTTATATAAGGCATTCGTAGGTGGCTATGAACCCGGTAGCAAAATTACTGACTCCTCTTTTTCAGCAAGTAATAATGTTGAACCCAAAACTGAACAAAAGGGGCAATTGATCTGGTATTTAGATAAGGACATGGCTTATGCTGCTGCCAAAGAAAAAAGCAAGCCGGTGTTTATCGACTTTCATGCAGACTGGTGTACTAATTGTAAAGCGTTTCAAAAAACAACGCAAACTAATGCAGCACTAAATGATGCGCTAAAAAATGCGATACTACTAAAAGTATATGAGGGCTCTTCTACATTTAAAAAATACGCATCCGATCCTCGGTTTCCAGAGTTAAAGGTTGGGTTGCCATTCTTCTTAATTACTGATAAAGATGAGAATCTTTTGTACAAAACGAATGACTATTTAAAATCGGATGAGATGATGATGTTCTTATCCAACTAATTCAAAAATAATAAAATGAAAATTGCGCTTTTTTCGGACGTACATTCAAACCTTCCAGCTCTGGAAGCATTTTTTGAAAGTTTAGAAAAACAGAAACCAGACGCCGTTTATTGTCTGGGCGATTTAGTGGGTTATAATATTTGGCCCAATGAAGTGGTAAACGAAATTAGAAAAAGAAAGATTCCAACTATCGCGGGAAACTATGACTTTGGTGTAGGCAGGATGAGCGATGATTGTGGTTGCGCTTATAAAACAGAAGAACAAATCGAAAATGGAAAATTGTCAATTGCTTTCACAAATAGCATTATACAAGATGATGAACGGACTTATTTAAGAACACTGCCAGCGCATTTGAGAATTGAATTTCAGTTCAATAAAGATCAGCTCAGCTTATTGTTGGTTCATGGGAGTCCAAGAAAAATAAATGAATATTTGTTTGAGGATAGGGAAGAAAAGAGCACCATTAGAATGTTAGAACAAGCAAATGCAGACATTCTGTGTTTCGGACATACGCACAAACCTTATCATCGAATTTTAAATTCGGGGAAAGACGGAGAAAATTATTTTAGACATATGATTAATCTTGGGTCGGTTGGAAAACCGAAAGACAACGATACCCGGGGTAGTTATGCAATACTCCATATCGATGAAAATAGCACGGTTCTGAATGCGGCTAGTGTGAAGGTTGAGTTTATCAGGTTTGCTTATGATATCGAAAAAGCTGCTCAAGCCGTTGAAAACAGTCCGTTACCAAATGTATTTGCTGATGCACTTAGAAATGCTAACTAGGTTATTTTTTGACAACCTGCGGTTTAGGGATCCACAAAAAATAAAGGGTTATTATCAGGGTTGCAATCGCAGTAGTTAATAATGCAACGGCTGCACCAAAACGAAACCAAATAAGCCCTGTCATGGAACTTGCCAGCATGGAACAAATACTTTGCAGACCGGAGAATGTTCCGATGGCTGTTGCAATATCTTTTTTATCGGTGATATTTGAGATCCAAGCTTTCGATATTCCTTCAGTTGCTGCTGCAAAAATTCCGTATAGGAAAAAAAATAAGAAAAATAAATAGAGATGATTGTTTACAGACATCCCAAAATAAACTGTCGAAAACAAAACTAGTCCGATCATAAAAATTGTTTTTAATCCCAGTTTATCAGCGAGTACCCCTATCGGAAAAGAAAATAGTGCATAGATCAAATTGTAGAAAATATAAATTCCGATTACTGCAGTGTCGTCGATACCGGATTGCTTTGTTTTGAGAATCAGAAATAAATCCGAGCTATTGAAAACTGTAAATAGTAATAAGCCAAATACCAGTTTTCGATAGGTAATCGGGCTTGTTTTCCAATAACCTAGAAAAGAAAAAAAGGGGGTACGGATCTTTGCGGGATGTGATGAAGGAGCCCTTTCCCTTAAATAAAAAGTGGAAGCAACGGCTAGTAATCCCGGAATAAATGCAATAAAAAAAAGGGTCTTATAATCTTTGGGATTAAAATAGAGATAGGCAAGCGCCAGCGAGGGTCCGATAACTGCTCCTAATGTATCCATTGAACGATGAAATCCAAAAACTTTCCCCTTGGTTTCGGGACTTGCCTCCTCCGAAAGAATAGCATCTCTTGCTCCTGTTCGAATGCCTTTCCCAAACCGATCGACGGTTCGGGCAAAGAATATCCAAATCGGATAAATAAATATGGCCATCATTGGTTTTGAGATGGCACTAAATGCATAACCAATTTGTACAAACGGAACCCGCTTGCCTGTCATATCTGATATTTTGCCAAAATAGCCCTTGCTTAATCCCGCAGTAGCTTCGGCAAGGCCTTCCAGTACTCCAATCAATACTACAGAAAAACCAATTGTCTTTAAATAAATCGGCATAATTGGGTACAGCATTTCGCTGGCCGTGTCGGTAAACAAACTCACCACCGATAAAATCCAAACCGTTTTTGTAATGGATCGCATGTAAAGTAAATTTATACTAATCAAAGTGAATATTAACGCAACATAAAACCCTAATTTTAAAAATTTATTTGTTGGTTTAAAACATTATCGTAATTTTACGATTAATATGGGTGCAAGTAAAACATCAGATTATTCTCCGAAAGAAATTGCTCTGGCAAAATATGCCAAAGCATTATCGCATCCTGCAAGGGTTGCAATTCTGAATTTACTGATTAAAAGGCAAGCCTGTATTTGCGGAGACTTGGTAGACGAATTGCCTTTGTCGCAAAGTACGGTTTCGCAACACTTGAAGGAATTGAAAGAAGCGGGTTTGATAAAAGGAGATATTGACGGCGTATCGGTATGTTATTGCATTGATCAAAAAGAATGGAAAAAAGCGAAATTGCAATTGGGTGAACTCTTTGAAACCTTTATTGAGAATAAGACTAAGTGCTGTTGATTTTTTTTGAATTCAATCATCGGTATATTACGATATTACAAACAACTAAAATAAATTTTATGCAAACAGACGAACAACTAAAAGACATAGTCAGACAGAAATACAGTGAGATTGCACTGCAGGACAAAGGAACCAATATGTCGTCTTGCTGCGGAGCAGGTGGCTGTTCTACAGAAGTATATAACATTATGAGTGATGATTATACTAGTCTGAAAGGATATAATGCCGATGCTGATCTGGGTTTGGGTTGCGGCCTACCCACTCAATTTGCTAAAATCAAAAAAGGTGATACCGTAATTGATTTAGGCAGTGGTGCCGGAAACGATTGTTTTATAGCCCGACACGAAACTGGTGATGCGGGTAAAGTAATCGGTATAGATTTTACTCCTGCAATGATTGAAAGAGCAAGAACAAATGCCGAAGCTAGAGGCTTCAACAATGTTGAATTCAGGCAAGGTGATATTGAACATATGCCTATTGGTGCAAATATTGCAGATGTAGTGGTAAGCAACTGTGTGTTGAATCTGGTTCCCAATAAGGATGGTGTTTTCAAAGAAATATATAGGGTATTGAAACCTGGAGGACATTTTAGCATTAGTGATGTAGTACTTTTGGGAGCATTGCCGGAAGACCTGAGAAAAGACGCTGAAATGTATGCGGGTTGTGTTGCAGGCGCCATACAGAAAGAAGTTTATTTGGAATTAATTAAGGCGAATGGTTTTGAGAATATTGTGTTGCAAAAAGAAAAACCAATTGTAATTCCTGACGACATTTTAATCAATTATCTAACTAAAGAACAAATCCAATCTTTTAAAACAGGAAGCACCGGAATATTCAGCATTACTGTTTTTGCTCAAAAACCTTTAACTGAAAAAAAATCTTGCTGTGAGCCAGGTTCTGGCTGTTGCTAAAATTGAAAAAATATGAAGAAAGTATTAGTATTATGTACAGGCAATAGTTGCAGAAGTCAGATTGCACATGGTTATCTAAAACATTTTGCGGGCGACAAAGCCGAGATTTACAGTGCGGGGGTAGAAACACATGGCGTTAATCCCAAAGCAATTGCTACGATGAAAGAAGATGGCATTGATATCTCCGGTCACACTTCAAATAATGTACTAGAATATCAGGGTATTGATTTTGATTATGTGATTACGGTTTGCGACAATGCTAAAGAAAGGTGTCCGTATTTTCCAAGCAAGGCCGAGAAATTTCATTATAACTTCCCCGACCCGGCAAAAGCTAGCGGTACAGAGGAAGCCATTAAAAGGGAATTTGCACAGGTAAGGGAACTGATCAAGAAGTATTGTCTTGAATTTGTGAAAGAGCATTTGTAAAAAATATACGTTGCTTACTAATAACTCATTTTTGAATTTGAATGGCACGCGGATGACGTGGATTAAACAGATTTACGCGGATTTTTTATTCTTCTTCAATTTTGACTTTTGAATTTTAATTTTTGACTTAAAAAGCCGCCTCATAAAAACGGGCGGCTTCTTATTTCAGTGAAGAAAATATTATTGTCTGAATGATGCTATTAAACTTTTTGCTGTGCGTCGTACAAATTCTTCCATTGTATTAATTTCTACGGTTTCTCTCAATTCAATTTTTTGATTTTTTTTGGTCCCTGTAAACTTAAATACACCCAATTCGCATCCGTCGGGGCAGGGCTTATAATTAAATTTATAGGTTCCTGCTATCTCATTATTTTTTACAAGAATTACTTTATACTCAGCCGATGCGCCTTTTTCTTTGTAATTAATATTGCCAATTGTTTCAACTTCTTTTTTTGAAGTAACGGTTGTGATTTTATTTGTTGAGTAAGTAACAGAGGGGTCAATATTTACCACTTCGAGAATAATATCCGTATTGGTTAGCTCTTTAATTTTTGAATAATCAGAAGTCTGTGATTTGCTCAATAATTCGTTGAAAAGTCCCCTGTCTCTAACACTATAATTTTCTCTTAGCAATTCTTTTTCGATGGTATTGTACAGAACATCATTGTTTTTGTTGGTACTTGTATTACTGGTAGCCTTATCGTTATTATTAGGCACTCTTAATACAATGTTGGGGTTTCTATTTTCCCTGAAAAAGCTTTTCAGATTGGGGTTAGCATAGGTTTCGTCGGGAACGGTTGGGAATTTAATAATTTGCTTTCCGGCAGTACAGCCTGTAAGCAGAATAACAACCAGAAAAACAATCGCAGAAGAATGTCTCATGTGTTAAAATTTAATATTTATAAAAAGATCTATGACAATTAGGTCCTAACTAAAGTTAACTATAATTTAATCACCAATAAAATATAGTATTTTTTCCATTATCAGTTATTTCAAATTCAGAAGTCGGTTATATCCAGCCTCATGGTGGGACTTATTAAATAAAAGGAAGTTGGTTTATATTACCGGCTCAGCGGATACTCATAAAATTTTTCTGCTATTAGGTTCCCAGATGATAAATTAATAAGTTGTAAATTTTATATTTAGGCAAAATCAATAAATATTAAGACATGAAAAATCAGTTTTTACCCGCTGCTTCCGTTGGAACATTTTTCATAGCAATTTTAATAGTTTGCTTTACATCCGTTGCATCCAATGCGCAAGAAAATACAACAAAATGGACTCCTGAGCAGCAAAAAGAGCTCTTTAGTTATTGCGAAAAACCTTTATTGATAAAACAGTTAAAGATATCGGAAGACAATGCCGAAAAAATCGGGCAGATTAACTATTGGGCAACATTGCAGAAAATAAAAATACAGGAAAACACCAACGACACATTTGCTACTGCTAAAGAAGTTGATGAAGCGGTAGTTAAAAAATATAAATCATTGTCGCTCTCTGGCGAGCAATTAAAAGTTTTAGTTGATAAAATGGCAGGGATTGGTAGTACCGAGCCATGCCCTTTGATTACACTAAATTATCATCCGGTTTACGACAGCATGGCAAAACCACAGATAATTCTACTGTATAAAACCCGATACCGGAAGCAGATGATTGAGAAAATTCCCATCAACGGGAGGCAGGCAGACCAATTGATTGATGCTGCAGTTTGGAAAGAAAAAGAATCTTTGGCAATCTCTAAGCTGCCTGCTTCGGATTTTAACAGGATTCGTAAGACCGTTGAGATGAACAATATGATGGAAAGGAAATTTAAACTAATGGATATTACAGACCAGCAAAAAGAAAGCGCCATTAATTTTCTCAACCAATTACAATAATTTAACTAATTATACTTTCCATTTATTAGTTTTATTTGTTATCTTTCTTGCCATTTAAAACTAAACTATGCTTTTCAAAAAAATGATTTGCAGTTGCCTTTTAATGGCCTGCATAGGAGTACAAACTACAGTTGCATTTGCACAAACAGATTCAAAAGATACCATACCCGTACCAAAAGAAGAGAAGTCTGTTACGCATCATTCAGTAACCATTGCAGGAAAAATAATCAATTACACTGCAACAGCCGGAGCATTAATACTTAGAAACGAATTGGACGAACCGATTGCTTTTTATGGTTATACTGCTTATACAAAAGACGGAGAGACAGATGCTACCAAACGTCCGATTTCATTTTCGTATAACGGAGGCCCTGGTTCATCTTCTATGTGGTTGCATATGGGAGCAATGGGACCTAAAAGAGTTGTAGTGAATGATCCAAACGATAATGCCGCAGCGCCCTATAAAGTAGAAGACAATCAATTTTCAATTCTGGATGTAAGCGATATTGTAATGATTGATCCCGTTGGTACTGGCTTAAGTAAGGCGGTAGGAAAAGCAAAGAATAAAGATTTTTGGAGTGTGGATGGAGATATTAAATCGGTAGGCGGATTTATAAAACAATATATCAATGAAAACGACAGATGGAATTCTCCCAAATACCTGATGGGCGAAAGCTATGGAACTATGCGCAGTGCCGGCGTAGCCAACTATCTTCAGTCGTCGATGGGGATCGTAGTAAACGGGATTGTACTGATTTCTTCTGTATTGGATCTGCGTACTCTATTATTTCTTGAGGGCGATGACATTTCATACTCAATGTATTTGCCTACTTATGCTGCTACCGCATGGTATCATAACAAAGTGTTAAACAAGCCAGCAGATCTATCTGTTTTTTTACAAGACTGCCGGAATTTTGCATCGGGAGAATATGCTACTGCATTAATGAAAGGAATCAATATCAGCGATGCAGAAAAAGAAATAGTTGCCGGAAAACTATCGGCATTTACCGGGCTCAGTAAAGCCTATCTTCTTAAAGCAAATCTGCGCGTAACAGAACCTCAATTTACACAGGAGTTGCTGCGTGATGAGCACTTAACTGTGGGCCGTTTAGATTCGCGATACAAAGGAATTAATCAGGATCCTCTCAGCGAGTTTTCTGATTTTGATCCGCAGAGCAGTGCTATCAGTCCTGCTTATATTGCTGCATTTACAAATTATTATTACACAGAACTTAAGGTAGATAAGAAGCTCACTTACAAAATTTCTGCCCGCAGTGTTCCCGGATTTAAATGGGATTGGAAACATAACGATAATGGATTTGGCGAAGTAGCCACACCAAATACAGCGGTAGATCTTGCTTCGGCCATGAGCAAAAATCCGGGGCTAAAAGTTCTGGTACAAAACGGTTACTACGATTTAGCCACCCCATTCTTCGGATCGGAATATACGGCTGATCATATGGGATTGGAGAAAAAAATTCGCGCTAATATCGAAATGAAGTATTACGATGCTGGGCATATGATGTACATCAATCCCGTAAGTGGTGCAGCATTTAAAAAAGATATTGCCGCTTTTATAAAATCGACTCTAACAACTAAATAAAAAGTATCAAATGAAAATCTGCCTTTTTTTAACCGGCTTTATGTTATTAAGCCTCATTGGTTTTACTCAGTCAGTGTATGATAATGTGAATTTCAAACTACTGTTATTTGAAAAGTTTAAACCCGGTAAAGTATATCTGAAAAACGAGAAGATTGTTAGCATAGATTTAAACTATAATGCCGAGAAGCATCAAATCGTATTTGTTGAGGATAAACAATATAAAGAATTAACTGGTCTGGAAACTATCGACTCCATAGTGATCGATCATATTAGTTTTGTGCCTTTACAAGAAAAGATATTTGCCACCAGCACTTACAAGGGGCTTTATATTTTATATGATTACGATGTAATGCCCACCACCACTACAACCGACCATACTGGGTCGCACAAAGAGGATGCGTCTAAAGTCAATACTTCCATTACGAGCGCAAGTGAACTATCGGTTTATAAAAAAAGCAGCAATATCAATATTATCAAAAAGTATTGGGTTAAGACCAATAATGAGTTTGTTGAAGTGAGGCAATTAAAACAGCTTGCCAAAGCATATCAGGTTGATAAAACTGTTCTTACCAAATATATTATCCAGCACCATCTTAATTTAGATGAAGAGCAAGATGTGATTGTATTGCTTAATTATTTGACTAAGACTCACAAAAAATAGAATTTATTTGAACGAATTTGTCCATAAATTCATACACATTACTTAAAGAATTTTTCAATAAATAAATTGATCACTTCAACCAGAATCAAAATAATAATTACCCACTCCAATACAACACTATTGCGATACTGTAGCATGTCTTTAAAGAGCTCAAAGTTTTCTTTCACAATTTCGAGTCCTTCCTGAATGGTGCGAAATCTCGACTGAAGATCAAATGTTTTTTTAAGACCGATATCCAATTTGTTTAGGCTTTCGTCATCCCAAGTTGATTCGGGAGAGTCGAAAATATATAAGTTTCCGGCAATTTTATTTTTGAGATTTAGTGTACGACCGATATATTTTTTAAGTTCTTTACCTCCCAGTTCTATCCTCCCCTTTTTCTCCAACTCCTGTGTATGGTAATTGGTTTCTTCCAATAACAGATTGGTTTGTTGATCAAAATAATCCAAAGCTACGCTCTGCGATGCGTTCAACATGATCAACCTGATTACCTCACTACTTGATGTAGGTATTTCGATCTTATTATAACCATATACAACTGTGGGTGCGTCTGTTTCAATATCAAATTCATCGCTCAAATGAATGCTGAAATAGTTTTTACTATAAGTGCTGATTAATTTTAAAAGGGTCGACATCTCTGCTTCGTTATAACCCAGAAAGCAAACTATTCCATATTTAAACACATAGAGGTATTTGTGCGACTCGATATGATAAAAAAGCTCCTCCTTATCTGCAAAATATACTTTGGCGGCAAAAGCAGCGCTAAACTGTTTAAGATCGATACTATCGGCAATCTGAAAAGATTTAATTTTTAAGTTCATACAGTTTTGCAAACAATTGATCCTTGTTCAAAGTTACAGTAAGAAAGTCTTTATTTGGGTTAACTTATTTCCAATTCAGGCCAGTTGTTTTATAGTTGTGTTTATCCAATTTGGAAACAGCGCATACTGATTGCCCCATATTCGTAGCCTTCGAAAATCTGATGAATGGGTTCGTTTTTATCGGCCATTCCCAAAACATATAACATGGGTAAATAGTGGTCGTTTGTTGGGATCGAAAATCTAGCGGCTGTACCCAGATTTTGATAGTTTACTAAATCTGTAAAATTTCCTTCCTCTAATTTGTGTTTCACCAGCGAATCAAATTCCAAATTCCATTCGAATGGTTTCGCATTTTTATTAACCCAATCAACCAGTCGAAGGTTATGAACAATATTACCACTTGCAATAATCAGCACACCCCTTTCTCTTAATTTTTTTAATTCCTTTCCTAATTCAAAATGAAAAGAAGGCCCTTTGGTATAGTCCATACTCATTTCCAATACAGGCGTATCGGCATTGGGGAAAATATGTTTCAATACCGTCCATGCGCCATGATCCAGGCCCATTTGCTGATCTTCCTGAACAGAAACATTTTTAACTGTTTGCACAATTTCTCTTGCAAGTTTCGGATCGCCTTTGGGTTCGTATTTAACTTGAAAAAGCCTGTCGTCGAATCTGCCAAAATCGTAGATAGTGTGTGGAGCAGGATTTGTGCTAACAAAAGTTCCTACTGTTTCCCAGTGCGCCGAAATCACCAGAATGGCATTGGGCTTTTCGATATCCTGCCCTAATTGTTTCAGGCGTCTTGTAAAATCATTATCCAAAATGGCATTCATCGGATGCCCATGCCCTATAAATAATAAGGGCATTTTTTTAGTGGCAGAAAACCCATCGGTAATATTCTTTAGCTGATTCAAATCCATTTGGTTAGAGTGTTTAGCCAGATACTATGATTTTAGGATATTTCGCTTCACAAGTAAAATTACGGTATTATTAATGACAGATTTCCGAAACAATCGGGCTTCTAAATTGCCTTATTCGAATTTGAGAAATACCCTCTTTACGGTATGGCGGCAAACGTTTTTAAATATATTTTTATGAAACCTTGAATTCTAACCCCAGCCAATCAATTTAAAAATATTTTATGCAAAAGCAATTCGGTTTATCCATCTTAGTCTTTGTTGTCATCGTTTTTGTTGGACAATTTGCACAGGCGCAAACATTGAAAAAGCAAAAAGTAAAAATCATAAATGATAATATGGCCATTTCAATTTATGATGAATACTGGAAGTGCAACAAACCGCAACTTTTAAAATTGCTGCCGGCAAATCAGGTGGAAACAATTATTAAAAACTGTGAGGCAAAATACTGGCCCGCATGTTTTCAGGAATCAACAGAACAAATGTTGGATTCTGCAAAAGGGGCTGCATTTTCGAAAAAAATTCTTGGTTTAACAGCCTACTCAATAGCGGAATTTAAAAACTGTTTGGGCGGCGTGTCTACATTGGTTTTGCTGATTCCGGCAAACGAAAACAAACAATATAATTGCCCTGATTTTAAGAAAGACATTTATTTTCTAATTCCGAAAGTGAATGTGAAAATACTGAAATAGCAGGTTTTAGTTCAGATACCTTTCCCGAATAATATTCAAATGATGTTGGTGATGACCATACAAATGGTTTACCAGTAATCTGGCAGTCAAGGGATAATTATTAGCAGTACCCGATCTGTTTAGTGCAGCATCATCCAAAGAATCGATAAACAGTAAACTGGCACTGCGGTATGCTTTTAATTCGTTCAGAATTTGAACAATACTTCTTTCATCGGCCCTGGCTGTTTCAACAAAAAGGTTTTCATCAAAACCAGGAAGGTTGGTATCGTCGGCGCGTGCTATTCTCATGGCGCGATAAATAATTACTCTTTCACAATCGGCAAGGTGCAGTACAATATCCTTAAGCGACCACTTGCCGGGTGCATAACGAAATAACAATTGAGCCTCACTCAAACTCAGTATTAATTTTTCGGTCTCTTCCATTATATTGGAAAGCCCCTCTAACAATTTCCCTTCGTTAGGTACAAGGTCGAGATAGGGTCGATAAAATTCAGGAAATCCTTTTTCGGGTTTTTGAATGATTTGCATGTTGATGAATTTGGTTATATTGAACTAAGTTTTATTGCGGACTAACGATTATTGAATCACCAGTAAAATCTAAATTTCGTAATTAAAATTCTTATGCGCAAAATTATCCTGTTTGTTTTATTAGGAATCATTTCAGTTTCTGTTAGGTCGCAAGCAGTTGGTACTACCCTCATCACCAACATATTGTTGATTGATGGAACAGCCATTCCTGCAAGAAAAGCTGCTGTTAGGTTTTCGGGAAATAAGATCCTTGCTGTAGGAGAACTTACTGCAGGAAAATCTGAAACTGTGATTGATGGAAACGGATGGGTTTTAGCACCGGGGTTTATTGATAGTCATAGCCATGTAGGCAACTCACTTGCTAATGAGCCCGAAGCAATTGCCGATTTGAATCAGGGTGTTACTACTATTGTCAGTGGTCAGGACGGCTACGGTAGTTATATCGACAGTATTAAAGCAGGTATTGCCCGCCAACCAATTGCAATCAATATTGCTACATACACCGGGCACACAGGTCTCAGAGAAATGGTGTTGGGCAAAGACCATTTAAACCGTGCTGCTACAGAAAAAGAAATTGCCGCTATGCAGGATATCTTATCGGCAGAATTAAAAAAAGGGTCACTCGGTTTGTCTACGGGATTAGAATATGAAGGCGCTTATTTTTCAAGTTATCAAGAAGTGTTGCAATTAGCAAAAACCGCAGCACTAGAAAAAGCTCGTTATATCAGTCATATCCGAAGCGAGGATATTGCCTTGTCGCAGGCACTATCGGAAATTATTAAAATTGGGGAAGAAGCAAAATTGCCGGTTCAGATTTCACATATCAAATTGGCGTTAAAAGATAATTGGGGCTGGTCGCCCAAGATACTTGCAATGCTACAAACTGCCCGATCAAACGGTGTTGACATTACTGCAGATTGTTATCCTTACGAGTTTTGGTATAGCACTTTAAAAGTATTATTTCCAAAAACAGATTATACCAATTCGGCGAGTGCCCAATATGCCGTTGATCACACTTTCGATCCAACACAATCGGTATTGGTGCATTTTGCTGCCAACACATTTTATGCTGGAAAAACAATTTCTGAAATTGCAAAATTGCGTAACGAAAAGCCTGCGCAAACCCTGATGGGATTGATTGCTGAAGCAGATCTTTACGAAAAGCAACATCCCGATGCAACAGCCATTGAAGGCATTATGGCCAAGTCGATGACCGACGCTGATGTGATTAATTTTTTAAGTTGGGCAAACACAAATATCTGCTCCGACGGCTCTAATGGCGGCCACCCAAGGGGCTTTGGATCTTTTACACGTGTGTTAGGATATTATGTTCGTGAGAAGAAAATTATGAGTCTGGAACAAGCCATTCAAAAAATGACCAGTCTTTCTGCAGAACATGTGGGTATCAAAAACAGGGGGCTGATCGCACCTGGATATTTTGCAGATTTAGTATTATTAGATCCGAAAACAGTAAAAGACAATGCCACCATAAAAAATTCAAAGGCTCTTTCAACGGGAATTGAAAAGGTTTGGGTAAATGGCATTTGTGTATATGAGAATAAACATTCAACAAAAAAATTTCCTGGTGTATTTATTTCTCGTTAACGATAAATTCAAATAATAAATGGCTACAGAAAAAATAAAACCCGGTGCAATTGTATTAACCAATGGATATTTATCGCAACCAGATGCAAAAACCGCACATGGATTGATTAGGGGAACTGATCGGTTTAATATATTGGCAGTAGTAGATGCAGAACACGCCGGAAGGGATGCCGGTGTAATACTCGATGGAAAGCGCAGAGGCATTCCAGTACTGGCAACTGTTTCGGAAGCCATGGAACAATTTCAGAATATTGCTTATTGTATTATTGGAGTGGCTACAGTAGGTGGCGTTTTACCCGAAGACTTTTTACCTGTTATAGAACAATGCATCCGTCAAAAGATTTCGATTGTTAATGGGTTACACGAATTTTTAAACGACATGCCCCAAATAGTTGCTCTTGCAAATGAATATGGAGTAACGCTTACTGATGTTCGTAAACCAAAAGCAAGAAAGGATCTGCATTTCTGGACAGGGAAAATTTTTCAACTAAAAACACCTGTAGTTGCAGTAATTGGAATGGATTGTGCAATGGGGAAAAGAACAACCTGCCGTATGATTCGTGAGGCAGCGAATAAAGAGAATATCAAAGCAGAAATGATTTATACAGGGCAAACCGGTTGGTTACAGGGTGGCGAATATGGTTTTGTTTTTGATACAACTATCAACGATTTTATTTCAGGTGAATTGGAGTACGCCATTTTGAGTTGTGCGGAAGAAAAAAAACCAGACCTGATTTTATTGGAAGGACAATCGGCACTAAGAAACCCCAGCGGACCCTGTGGTTCCGAACTCTTGATCTCGGGTAATGCAAAGCATACCGTTTTGGTAGTTGCCCCTAAAAGAAAATATTATGAAGAGCTTCCTGAATGGGGGCCAATTCCATCTATCGAATCTGAAATTGCATTGATCAAGTTATTGGGTTCTACCGTAATTGCAATTGCGATCAATACAGAACACTGTACAATAGAAGAAGCCTTTCAGTTTCAGAAGGAATTGGAAATCGAATTCAATTTACCGGTATTATTACCACTGCAAGAAGGCGTAGAAAAAATCTTGCCGGCATTAAAAAATATTATTCAATCGAGCTTATGAAAATAAAATCAGTCAGATCCTGGTTAAGTCCATTGCCACTTACCCGATCATATACCATTGCGTATAAAACCATTACAAATACAGAAATAGTTTTTCTGGAGATCATGCTAGAGAACGGCCTCACGGGTATTGGTGCTGCAAACCCTTTTGTTGATGTGGTAGGCGAAACTCCCCAACAAACACTGGCGCATCTTCAGTCGGGGTATCTGGATCAGATCATTGGAAAGGACATTCGTTTTTTTAATGAGTTGATTGATCAGGCCGCTTTACACTTTCCGAAACTACCTGGCACTATTGCTGCAATCGATATTGCATTGCACGATCTGTTCGGTAAATTCATGAATATGTCGGTACTGGATTTTTATGGATCCAAGATCAAAGCACTTCCCACATCCATTACAATCGGTATCAAAGAAAGTCGTGAGATGCTTAAAGACGCTGAAGAGTTTTATAAATTGGGATTTAAAATATTAAAAATAAAAACGGGCATTGATGTGGATGCGGATATTGAAAGGGTGAGGGTGATCTCTGAAAAATTCGGAAACAATATGTTGATTAGGGTGGATGCCAATCAGGGTTATGAATTAGAGGATCTCAAAAAATTTCTCCGCGAAACCAGTTCGCTTTCACTTGAGTTGATTGAGCAGCCTGTTAAAACAGGTAAGGAATCGGTGCTCACGAATTTGCCCGCAGAAGAAAGGAAAATATTGGTTGCAGATGAATCTTTATTAGATGCCAGCTCTGCATGGAGGTTCTCCTTGTTGCCACAACCCTTTGGAGTATATAATATAAAGCTCATGAAATCGGGTGGTATCAAGGGTGCCAGAGAAATAGCCGTGATTGCAAAAAACGCAGGGATCGATCTGTTCTGGGGATGCAACGATGAAAGCATTGTAAGTATCAGCGCTGCCTTGCACGCCGCTTATTCTTGCAGCAATACCAAATACCTTGATCTGGATGGCAGTTTTGATTTAGCGAAAGATTTGGTAGAAGGGGGGTTTGAACTAAATGACGGATACCTGTATCCGAGTGTATTAGCCGGATTAGGATTTACAAAAATGATTACTGTTTAAAAAATTAAAACAAAGAAATTTGCAAAAACTGCCCGCTTCACTCGGACTCCGTTCTGCCATTTTTATGGTTGTGAGTGTTATTTTAGGATCCGGCGTTTTTAAAAAAGTGGCAATGATGTCGGCCACCCTGCAGTCGCCATTATTGGTTTTGTTGTGTTGGGTATTGGCCGGCTTTATTAGTTTGGCTGGTGCGCTTTGCACAGCCGAAATGTGTGGCATGTATCCGAGTTCGGGAGGTGAATATTTTTATTTTCAAAAAGTATATAATCGATTCTTCGCTTACATTTTTGGTTGGGCCAATCTCGTAGTTTTAAGAACTGCTTCTATTGCTGCGCTGGCTTATATTTTTGCGCAAAGTTTCAACAGCGTAATTCCTTTACCCGAATATTCAGGTAATATCACAAAATCCGGATCGCTCTTTATTGATAATTTATCGGTGAAAGCTTTAGCCTCTTTGTTGATTATTGTTTTAAGCTATATCAATTACCGGGGCATTAAACACGCTGAAAAACTGAGCAGGTATATGAGCTATTTGATGATCAGTGCCGCTGCTATTATTGTTATTGCCGGTCTTATGGCACCAATGGGAAAGTTTTCAAATCTTACTACAGCCAGTACACAAGCTGCAACCCATCTTAGTTTCTGGCAAATCATCAAAGCCATTACCATCGCCAGTTTGGGGGCATTCTGGGGTTATGAAGGTTGGAATAATATTGGAATGATTGGCGAAGAGATCAAAAATCCAAAACGCAATCTGCCCTTGTCGCTTGGCATTGGCACATTAATCATCATGCTTATCTATGTGCTCTTGAATATTGTTTATCTCTATGTTTTACCAATTGATTCATTCATTGAGATGAACAATCATCCTAATCAAATTGCTGCCGTTGAAGTAATGAAAGTTGTTTGGGGTAAATGGGGTGAGTTATTTGTTGCCATTTTAATTTTGGTTACCACTTTTAACGCAACCAATAGTACCATCCTTACTTCTGCAAGAGTATTTTATGCAATGGCAAGAGACAATAATTTTTATAAACCCGCAGCAACAGTGCATCCGGTTTATAAAACACCTTCTGTTGCGCTATTCTTACAAGGCATCTGGAGTATTATATTGGTTTGGTCCGGCACATTCGATCAACTAACGGATATGCTTATCTTCTCTGCCTTTATATTTTACGGAGCCAGCGCAGTGGCGGTAATAATCATGCGCAAGAGAGCGCCCAACGAACCCCGCTTTTATAAAGTAATCGGATATCCTTTTACGCCTATTCTGTTTTGTATGTTCTGTATATTGTTAATTGGCGTAACACTTTTTAATCAGCCACGCGAAGCTTTATCTGGTGTGGCATTAATTGCATGTGGTATTCCATTTTATTTTTACTGGACCCGAAAACAATCATAACTACAGTGGCTTTGCATCATAGTCGTCGAGTTCGGAACTTGCTTCCGGCAGATGATCATAATTTCCTTCCAGAGCGTATAGTCCAAACAAAATAAAACCAATTGCAATGGGGTAAAAAACTGTAATAAAAACACCCCATTGTATTTGTGTGTCTATGCCGGGTTTCTTAGCGATCTCGCTACTGGCGGTCTGTAGTAAATAGTGTATACCAAGTGGACCTAAAATAATCCAGATTAATCCAGCGTATCTTTTTATTGCGTTCATTTTTTTTAATTTTTTCAATTATGCAAATAGTATTTTAGCGATCCACATCCGGGTCAATTCTGTTACTGATATAAATTGTTCCAATCACGAGACAAATAGTAGCGATAATGATCGGGTACATCAGACCAACTATTTTATTGTCGACATAAATGGTTGTAAGCAGGGTAGCGATGAAAGGTGTTAATCCGCCAAACACACCGTTGCCGATATGGTATGGCAGCGACATAGAAGTATAGCGGATTTTGGTAGGAAATAATTCAACAAGGAATGCTGCTATCGGGCCATACACCAGTGTTACATATAATATGAGTATAAACACAATGCCCACCATCTTCCAGTAGTCGCTGCTATTGAGTGTTTTTGAAATAACAACCAGTGGCTTCTTTGTTGTTTTACCGGCAGTTGCATAAGCGGTATCTGTTTTTGTTTGCAGCATACTCATACCATCGGTGTAATAAGTTTTTGTTACCAGTTTACGAATCGAATCCTGTGAGCCGGCAATTGCTTTCATCGTTGTCTCATTTTTTGTATTTGCCACGATCTCTGTTTTTTGTTTTGCATCAGCAATATTGAATAAACTCGTAAACAAATAATTATAAGAAACAACTGCAAGCAACATACCTGATAGCATAATCCATTTTCTTCCAATCTTATCGCTCAGAGAAGCAAACACAACAAAGAAAGGTGTTGCAAATAAAATACCCCAGATTAAGATAGTTCTTGATTGATCAAATTCTACTTTACAAACATTCTCAATAAATGATTGCGCATAAAATTGGCCCGTGTACCAAACAACGCCCTGGCCCATTGTGGCACCAAATAAAGCCAGCAAAACCATTTTAAGATTTGCTTTATGCCCGAAGCTTTCTTTCAAAGGGTTCACAGAAGTTTTTCCTTCGGTCTTTAGTTTGGCATACATAGGAGATTCTGCCATGCGCAATCTGATATAAATTGAAACGATAACCAGCAAAATAGAAATCAGAAAAGGAATTCTCCAACCCCAATCATTGAATTTTGCAATTGATTTAGCGGGGTCAGCATCCAGCCAATGTCGGGTTAGTAAAATCACTCCCAAAGAAATAAATAATCCAAGTGTAGCTGTGGTTTGAATCCAGGATGTGAAGTATCCTCTTCGGTGTGCTGGAGAATGCTCGGCCACATAAGTTGCTGCACCTCCGTACTCACCACCCAATGCAAGTCCCTGAATTAATCTTAAAACCAAAACAAGGATTGGAGCAAGAAAACCAATGCTATCGTAACCGGGTATGCAACCGATCGCAAAAGTGGATCCTCCCATTAAAACAAGGGTCAGTAAAAAAGTGTATTTACGTCCAACCAAATCTCCTAGTCTTCCAAAAACCAATGCGCCAAATGGTCGCACAATAAATCCGGCAGCAAAAGTTGCAAGTGTTGAAAGTAATGCTGCAGTTGGATTTGTTTTTGGAAAAAACTGGTTGGCAATTACTACAGCCAAACTTCCAAAAATGTAGAAGTCGTACCATTCAATTAAGGTTCCAAGAGAGGAGGCACCGATTACTTTCCAGATTCCTTTGGTTTGGTTGTTATCACTCATATGGTAATTTTTCGAATTTGAATATTTAAGATAAGTATTTAAAGTGAGTATGAAAAAATCAGCGGAGATCCATTATCAGTAAGTATAAAATACGAATCTGAATCTAACTGAATTGATTTCATTGTAGTTGAGAAGAAATATATTTTAGCAAAATATAGTTTTTTAAAAAATTGCCAGTTTTTTTTTCTGCTGTACTTTAGTGCTCTTAAAACGATTGTAATGCATTATCCTTATCAAATCAGCAGCTTTGAACAGTACGAGGCTGAGTACAAGCGCAGTATTGATGATCCTGCTGAGTTCTGGTCATCAATAGCTGAAAATTTTGTCTGGCGTAAAAAATGGCATACCACGCTCAACTGGAATTTCACCGATCCAAAAATTGAATGGTTCAAAGGTGGCAAACTCAATATCACAGAAAATTGTCTCGATAGGCATCTGGAAAAATCAGGCGATATGCCTGCACTCATTTGGGAGCCTAATGATCCCGAAGAACATCATCGCATTATTACTTATAAAAAATTACACGAAAAAGTTTGTCAGTTTGCACATGTGCTTAAAAACAATGGAGTAAAAAAGGGCGATCGTGTTTGTATTTATATGGGTATGATTCCCGAACTGGCAATTGCGGTGTTGGCTTGCGCACGCGTTGGTGCAATTCATTCCGTAATTTTTGGAGGCTTCTCTGCTCAAAGTATTGCCGATCGACTCTATGATGCACAGGCCGAATATGTTGTTACCTGCGATGGTGCATTTCGCGGAGCAAAAGATATTCCGCTCAAATCGGTAATCGACGACTCACTCATCGGCAACAGAACTGTAAAAAAAGTAATCGTTGCAACCAGAACGCGCACGCCTGTTTCGATGATCAAGGGTCGCGATGTGTGGTGGGAAGATGAGATCAAAAAAGTAGAGACTTTGGGGTTACACGATTTTCCCGCTGAAGAAATGGACGCAGAAGATCCGCTCTTTATTTTATATACATCGGGCTCTACCGGTAAACCAAAAGGAGTTGTACATACTTGTGGCGGTTATATGGTTTACACGAATTACACTTTCGTAAACGTATTTCAATACCAAACAGGCTATATACATTTCTGCACTGCAGATATTGGTTGGATTACAGGGCATAGCTATATTGTTTACGGTCCTTTGAGTGCAGGTGCAACTTCACTGATGTTTGAAGGGGTACCTACTTTTCCGGATGCCAGCAGATTTTGGGATATCGTAGATAAATTCAAAGTAAACATTTTATATACCGCACCCACTGCCATTCGTAGTTTGATGGGTTTTGGATTAGGACCACTGCAAGGAAAAAATTTAAGTTCCTTAAAAGTGCTGGGTACTGTTGGTGAACCAATCAACGAAGAAGCATGGCACTGGTATAGCGAACATGTTGGAAAAAATAATTGTCCCGTTGTTGATACTTGGTGGCAAACAGAAACAGGGGGATGTTTGATCAGTAATCTTGCAGGAATTACTCCGGCAGTTCCAAGTTGGGCTACCTTACCCATGCCGGGTTTACAAATGGTTTTGGTTGACGAGGCAGGAAAAGAAATTGTGCAGCAGGGAGATGAAACCATTTCAGGAAATCTATGCATCAAGGGCCCATGGCCAGGAATTCTGCGAACAACATATGGCGATCACGAACGCTGCAGAACCAATTATTTTGCTACCTATCCCGGAATGTATTTTACAGGCGACGGGGCACTCAAAGACAAAAACGGATTCTTTAGAATTACCGGTCGTGTGGATGATGTATTAAATGTTAGTGGACACCGAATAGGTACTGCCGAACTTGAAAATGCAATTAATATGCACGCAGGTGTTGTAGAGAGTGCGGTAGTAGGATATCCGCACGATGTAAAGGGTCAGGGTATTTATGCTTATGTAATTTATCAGGGATCGCACGGACAGAATACACACGGTACTGCCGAGCTGGTTCGAAAAGATATTATGCAAACGATTACCCGCATCATCGGCGCCATTGCGAAACCTGATAAGATTCAGTTTGTAAGTGGCTTGCCAAAAACCAGAAGCGGAAAAATTATGCGCAGAATTTTACGAAAAGTGGCTGAGGGTGAAACGGATAATATTGGCGATACTTCTGCATTATTAGATCCTTCGGTAGTAGAAGAGATTATCAAAGGAAAACTTTAATAACTATTTTGAATCATCAAACGAAATATTTATGGAAAGTTCTCTGGCAAAAGACAAATAAAAATTAGCAGATGAAAAAAAGGGAAGGCTATATTTCATGGGACGAATACTTTATGGGCGTAGCATTATTATCTGCCAAAAGAAGTAAAGATCCCAATACACAAGTAGGTGCATGTATTGTAAATAATAAAAACAGAATTGTGGGAGCAGGCTACAATGGGCTGCCGGCAGGTTGTGATGATGATGAATTTCCCTGGGCCAAACAAGGCGAATTCTTACAAACAAAATATCCATTTGTTTGTCACGCCGAATTAAATGCCATCCTAAATAATATCGGTATGGATCTTGCGGGATGTAGGATCTATACCGCCCTATTTCCTTGCAATGAATGCACCAAATCAATTATTCAATCGGGTATTTCAGAAGTAATCTATTTGTCGGACAAATACGAAGGAACGGATTCTGCAAAAGCATCCAGGCTCATGCTCGAAAAAGCCGGAATCTCCTGCAGAAAAGTAATTACCAATATTGATAGCCTGATTTTATCATTTAAAGAGTCAGACGTTTAACGATCGAGAATCTGTCATCCTAATGTGCTCTGCCATCGTATAAATAAAAATCATTGAGCGAAAAACAATTTCGTTTTTAACGCGTTTTAATATTTAGACCATGCTCTAGCAATCAATCCAGAACTTATGGCGGAAACAAGATTTGATGATAAGCCTATTTTTGAACTTATCAAAGAACAGTCGTTAACACACCCCACTAAAATTGCGATTAAACACAATGGCAAAACAATTAGTTATGGGGAATTACTTATTGCAGTTGACCAATTTGCAGGATATATTCAGACGCAACAAATCAAAAAAAATGATATTGTTGTTGTTCCAATGGATAGATCGATAGAAATGATGATCGCACTGATCAGCTTTCTAAAAATGGGAGTTACCTATCTTCCAATTTTACCCAATTACCCGAAAGAGCGGCTGAATTATATTCTTACAAATAGCTCAACAACAAAAATTCTTAGCTCCAATAAATACAGGAGTCTGTATTCAGACTATCCCGATACTTTATATTTCGAAGATTTTTGGAACACACGTACAAATTATGCTGATAAGGATTCGGATAAAGGCGATCTGTGGAATTGCACTGCATTTGCACTTTATACATCCGGTTCAACAGGCATGCCAAAGGGTGTTGAAATTGCGCAAAGAAGTTTCCATAATCATTTAATGAGTATGCAGAAACTACCCGGCATTAGCGAAAGCGATATCATGCTCAATATTACCACCATTACTTTTGACATCGCTCAACTAGAACTATTCCTGCCTTTGATCAGCGGCGCCCAATTGTTTATTTCTGATATGGATGAATCCCGTGATGGAAGATTATTGCTGGAGACTATTGAATCAGAAAAAATTTCTATCGTTCAGGCTACTCCATTTAACTGGCAGATATTGTTAGAGTCTGGCTGGAACAATCCGCTTCCCATCAAAGCACTTTGCGGTGGCGAAGCATTGAGCAAAGACCTCGCTGATAAACTTTGTAAAAGATGCAAGGAGGTTTGGAATATGTATGGCCCCACAGAAGCTACTATCTGGGCTACTATTAAAAAAATCTCTCTCAACGACCCTGTTATCACTATCGGAAAAGCGATCCACAATTTACAAGTATATATATTAAGCGATGATTTAAAAGAAATGCCGGTGAACGAAGTAGGAGAAATATATATTGGGGGTATTGGTGTGGGGAAAGGATATATCAACAGACCTGAGCTAACCGAAAAAGCATTCATCGCAGACCCTTTCGTAAAAGCTACTGGCAACAGAATTTATAAAACGGGTGACCTTGGAATTAAGTTAGAGAATGGTGAAATTCAATGTCTGGGAAGGATTGATCACCAAATAAAAATTCGCGGCAATAGGGTTGAAACAGAAGAAATAGAATTTCAGTTAAAGCAACAAAGCAATGTAAAAAATGCAATTGTTGCAGGCCATAGAGACAGTGTAGATAATCTTCGACTGGTTGCATATATAGAACCCAAAAAAGCAATCGATGAAGCGCAATTGGATGAACATATTCAACTATGGAAATTGCAACTCGAAAATTCTTTGCCTGAATATATGATGCCTACCGACTTCATGATCATCGACGAAGTGCCCCTGATGCCGAATGGAAAAGTAAACAGGAAGGCTTTGCCAGAACCAATTATTAAAGCTTCTTCACAGGAATTGGTTTTGCCCGTTTCGGAATTAGAGGAAGAGCTGATCAAGATTTGGAAAAGAAATATTGGTATGGACCGAATCTCTACAAACGATAATTTCTTTGACCTAGGAGGGAACTCTTTGATAGCAACAAAGATTATGTTGCAGGTAGAGCAATATACCGGAAAACGAATTCCAAATGCAACGCTTTTTCAGTATCAAACTATTAAGGAGCTTAGCAAATTCATACAAGAGAATATTACGGACAGCAAATTCAAAGTACTTGTACCAATCAAGCCCGAGGGTTCTAAATTGCCAGTATACATTATACACGCAATTGGTCTGAATTTGATGTTCCTCAGAAGCTTTATTTTATTTCTCGACAAAGAGCAACCGGTATATGGCTTACAGGCCTTGGGATTAAACGGCATTGACAAACCATTAGACAATATGGAAGAGATTGCCCGTTTTTATATCAGTGAAATCGTTGAACAAAACCCAACTGGGCCTTATCTGATCACCGGCTATTCGTTCGGAGGTTATATTGCTTTTGAAATTGTAAAACAATTAAAAGCAATGGGTAAGGATGTAAGAATGCTCGCAATGATCGACACCAATATTCAGGAGCCACTGCATCGTTTACCCATTTACGAAAGGGTTTCAAAAAAACTGATGCGCCAATGGTATAAATTATTGTTTCGCACTAAAGTAACATGGGAAAATCCAGTAGATAGTTTTAATTTTCTTAGGATTGTGTACACCCAAATGATCAAGTCGAAATTCATTAAAGATTATGATTCGGAGAATATGCCTCCTTTTATGATGCATATTGCACAAAAGCTTGAAGTAGCTTATTATAATTATGAAATTAAACCCTATCACGTAAAGATCAACCTATTCAAATCTGAACATAGGATGTTTTTTGTTGATGATCCGAAATATCTGGGTTGGAAACCATTTGCATTAGATGGCATTGATATTCACCTCATACCGGGGGATCACAAAGACATGTTGCTGCCGCCGCACGATCGAGTATTTGCAGAAATCTTCCAGAAAAAATTAAACGAATTCAATTAAATCCGATCCCAATAATAAATGCGTTTAGCACATTTAATACTGGCTTACGATAACCCCATTCAATTGGAGCGTCTGATTATGCGGTTAATTACAGACCAGTGCGATGTGTATATCCACCTCGATGCAAAAACAGCAATTGCTCCATTCAGCCATCTGGCAGAGTTAAAAAGCGTTTTCTTTATCAAACACAGAACCGATATAGAATGGGGTTCGTATAGTATGGTGGAAGCTGAGCTGAGAAGTTTTAAACAGATCCTCGAAACGAATATACAGTACACACATATCAACCTGATTAGTGGGCAAGATTATCCGCTCAGGGATATTCACGAAATACAGGATTTTTTATTTGCCAATACCGGTAAATCGTTTATGCGTTACAAATCCATTTTCGATGAATGGCCGGAGTCGATTAGAAGGCTTACCAAATACCATTTAGGTGATTACCATTTCCCATTACACTATAAAGTGCAGGCAATCTTAAATAAGATAATGCCTAATAGGAAGATGCCAAAGAAAATGATACCCTATGGTTTTTCTCAGTGGATGACCATTACACCCACTGCAGCACAATGGGTTGTTGACTATTTGCAAAAGAATAAAAAAGTTAACCGGTTTTTTAAAATGACTTTTTGTGCAGACGAATTGGTTTTTCAAACCCTGTTACTCAATTCGCCACTGAAAGATTCAATTGTAAACGACCACTTGAGGTTGATTAAATTTGAAGCGGGTATTCATCGCCCCCGGATACTTACCATTTCGGAAGCAGGCTTACTAAAAAATTCGGGGAAATTTTTTGCCCGTAAATTCTCTCTCGAAAAAGACGTTGAAATTTTAGACTATCTCGATACTATCTCTAAACAGAAGCAATAGTACTGTAATCGCCCTGAAACCATCCAATATTCCAATGCGAGAATTGGGGTTACTCATTCAGTTTAGGGGGTTAGTTAAACCATATGAATCTAAGAATTTATATTTTTTCTTACCGGTATATTAGCATCATCAATCCGGTAACCAGCATCATCACAACGGGAATCCAATAAACAGAAGTAAATTTAAATTTCGCCTTATTTAAATGAACCAATAAGTAAACCGGTAAACAACAAAAACACATAAGCATGGGCAACCAAAGAATTTGATAGGTTGCCGCAACAGATGGGTATCTGTAACTATTTATAAATAATCCCGATACCCAATACGAGCATATAATAAGACTTATCACCAGCAATATCCAAACAGAAGCATTAGAATGTTTTCGTATTCTAGGATGTTTATGAAGATGTTTCTTATTCATGTGTTGATTTTTATTTATTTTGACCAGAGAATTCGCTAATCAACATTTCGGTTGGTAACAAATTGTGTTATTGTTTTAAAGCGGTCATATCTGCTTTCTGAATATAGATAGTATCTGATTTAAATCCTTTTGTGGTATAGCTGCTAAGTGTTGCATTCGAAACAGAGTCTGTTATAATGCCGGGATGAAAAATTTGTACCCTCAGGTTAAACGCTTCTTCATACACATACCAATTTGCTTTAGTATAAGTATCTGAAAAATAAAAAGTAGTTGAAGTATATGATTCAATCCTTTTCTTTAATGAAATCTTATATCGTTTCAAACTCAAAGGGATCGTTGTGGAGAGGCTTACTAAAACTGTGTCGTTTAAATAATTGGAAATACTAAAACTGGAAGAGTCATCCACTCCTTTATAATCCAAGCCATCTAAAACGGCCATTTCCCATTTTAAAGAGCCTTTTTTATAAACACCACTTGCCTCTTCTATTTTAGCCGGAAATGTTGGAACAATGGTTTGATCATAAGCTTTAAAGCATGATGGAGCTAATAAACAGCATACAGAAATATAAAATAAGTATCTCTTTTTCATTTATAATCTACTATGAATGAAGTTCCATTAAATACAACAGAAATGTTTAGCAGCTCATTGGCGCTTAAGCCAATTGATCATTCTAAACAACGCTTTATTGATCGAAATATTGGGTAAAACTCAAAAAATATCCTATTTCAGGCATAAAGCACTGTATCGAAAAGGCTTAATAATATTCAAATATCCGAACTAAGTTCGAGCCCACTCATAATTATTTCACTTATTTGTTTGTATGGCCGTTCTTTTTTTCAATCGTCTTTTAATATTTTCTTATTGTAAGAGGCATAGAAAGTCCATTGAATATCTTAATTTACCGCCATGCCGAATAGTAGCCTAAAACGCAGTTTATCGCCCACTTTACTCTGGGGCCTTGGTGTGGGATATGTAATTTCCGGTATGTATTTTGGCTGGAATCTGGGGCTCGAAAAAGGAGGCACTTTGGGAATGGCAATGGCTACCATTTTAGTAATTGTACTTTATACCTGTTTTAGTTTTTCTTATACCGAACTTGCATGCGCTATACCCAAGGCGGGAGGTGCTTACGATTATGCCGAACGGGCTTTTAAAAAAGATATTGGATTTATTACTGGGCTGGCCCAAATTATTGAATTCGTTTTTGCGCCCCCTGCTATTGCCATTGCAATTGGTTCTTATTTTAACCTTGCATTCCCTCAAGTGCCTGTTGTTGGCGCGGCTATCACTGTATATATTTTATTTACCGCATTAAATATCTATGGTGTTAAAGCTGCGGCTAATTTTGAGCTGATCATCACCATTCTGGCAGTGGGAGAATTAATTCTTTTTGCAAGTCTTACTTTGCCCTCTTTTTCTATCAACAAATTTTCTACACATGCATTTCCCCATGGTATTGGTGGCGCTTTTGCTGCATTGCCTTTTGCCATTTGGTTTTTTTTAGGTATCGAAGGAGTTGCAAATGTGGCAGAAGAAACGATGCATCCGCAGAAAGACATTATCAAAGGATTTAGCTGGGCGATGATTACTTTGATTTTATTATGTGTACTGGTTTTTTTTGCATCTATCGGTGTGAATGGATGGGAATCGATTGTTTATACAACAGACGGTAGCAGTTCCGACTCTCCGCTTCCGCTGGCATTGGGTCATGTATTTGCTACCAATCATATTTTTTATAAACTACTGATCGGAATAGGTCTGTTTGGATTGATCGCTTCCTTTCACGGTTTACTGCTTGCAAGCGGGCGTGCAAGTTTTGAGTTCGGAAAAATTGGAAATGCTCCAAAATTTTTGGGTGTCGTACACGATACCTTTCAAACACCCGCAAATGCCCTGATATTTAATGCCGCTTTAGGTATTGTAATTGTGTGTACCGGGAAAACAAGTGAAATCATTATCCTGTCTGTATTTGGTGCGCTCACACTTTATATTTTTTCAATGCTCGCGTTATTGAAACTCAGAAAAACCGCCCCTAATCTCAACAGGCCTTTTCTTACTCCCCTTTATCCTTATACGCCCATCATTGCATTAATTATATCGCTCTTATGTTTATTTGCTTTGTGTTATTATAACCAACAACTTGCATTGATTTATTTCGGTATCCTGCTTTTCTTTTTTCTGATTTTTAAACTTGTAAAGAAATGAGTAACGAAACTATTTTTGAGTATGTAGGAAAACATCCTTCAGGCAGGGTTAAGATTGCCGTAACAGATATCGATGGTGTGTTGCGCGGTAAATATATTTCAACAGAAAAATTTCTTTCTGTTGCGCAAACTGATCTGGGTTTTTGTGATGTAATATTCGGTTGGGATATGGTTGATCAGGCTTACGACAACTCTACTTATACAGGATGGCATAGCGGTTATCCCGATGCCAAAGTAAAGATCAGCCTTAATAGTTTTCGCAAAATTCCTTGGGAAAACGGCATCCCCTTTTTTCTGGGTGAATTCATAGATGCATCAGGCAATCCACTGGAAATATGTCCGCGGCAGTTGCTGCAAAAAATAATATCAAATGCGGCAGCAGCAGGGTATGAAGCCAAATTTTCGCAAGAGTTTGAGTGGTTTAACTTTGCCGAAACCTCACATAGTTTCGCAGAAAAAGCCGGTAAAAATTTAACGCCCTTAACACCCGGCATGTTTGGCTATTCGATTTTAAGAAGCAGCGAAAGAAATGATTTTTTTTCAGCACTATTTGATCTGTTAAAACAATTTCATATCCCGCTTGAAGGATTGCATACCGAAACTGGTCCGGGAGTTTATGAAGCCGCAATTACTTATAGCGACACACTTACAGCGGCCGACAATGCAACACTTTTTAAAACTTCTGTAAAAGAAATCGCCTATAAGCATGGAATCATGGCAAGCTTTATGGCTAAGTTCAGCGAGCATTTACCGGGTTGTAGCGGACACGTACACCAATCGTTATGGCAAAACAATAGCAACCAATTCTATGATGCAACGCAACCAAATAATATGAGCATCACGATGCAACAGTATCTGGCAGGGCAACTTTATTGCTTACCTCAAATACTTCCCATGGTTGCTCCTACTATCAATTCTTATAAACGTTTGGTAGAAGGTGCATGGGCTCCAACAACAGTAACATGGGCCGTTGATAACAGAACGGTTGCATTGCGTGCACTCACTGCCGGTAGCAAATCCTGCAGACTTGAAACCAGGGTTGTTGGAAGCGATACCAATCCTTATCTTGCCATGTCGGCCTGTTTGGCAGCGGGTTTATACGGCATCAAAAATAAATTAACACTGCAGGCTGCAACAATTGGTAACGGTTATAAGGATGAAAGCAATGGTCGCTTTCCCAAGAACTTAGACCAGGCCAATGAGGCAATGAAAAAATCAACTGTGGCCAAAGAACTTTTTGGTGAAACATTTGTACAACATTTTACAGAAACAAGAGACTGGGAATTAAGGCAGTTTGCAAAGTCGGTTACCGACTGGGAAATAAAACGTTATTTCGAGATCATTTAAAAAATCAATTATCATATAAAGCTTCTAAAAATGTCTGTCGCTCAATTTAATTTTCCTACCACCATTCGTTTTGGTGCAGGCGTAGTGTGTGAATTACCCGATTATCTTTCGAAGAATCATTTAAAAAAACCATTTCTTTCAACCGATCCAACCATTGCCTCACTCGATTTTTTTAAAACGATTGTGGCAGATCTTTCTTCAAAAGGTTTTGATACAACCATATTTCACGATATACATAAGAATCCTGTTAAAAGTGATGTGTATAAAGGAACTGATGCGTATGATGCTGCAGGATGCGATTGTATTATCGGTATTGGTGGTGGTGCTGCAATTGATGTGGCCCGTGCAATTCTTTTACGCATCAATCACAGAGAGGATTTGTTTAAATATGATGACCTGATTGGTGGCGATATTTATGTTACCAACGATGTTCCGCATTTTATCACTATCCCAACTACTTCTGGAACAGGAAGTGAAGTGGGTCGCTCTGCAATTATTGCTGATGACGAAACGCATCAGAAAAAAATTCTCTTCTCACCGAAGCTTCTGGCAAAGATTGTGTTCGCAGATCCTTTGCTTACATTGAACCTTCCCCCATTTATTACTGCCGCAACCGGTATGGATGCGCTTACCCATAATATGGAAGCATTTCTTGCAAAAAATTTTCATCCTTTGTGCGATGGAATTGCTTTAGAAGGTATGCGTTTGATAGCAGGTGCTATTGAAACTGCAGTAAAGAATCCTGATCTTGAATCTCGCTCCAATATGTTACTTGGTTCGATGATGGGTGCAATTGCATTTCAAAAAGGGTTAGGTGTAGTGCATAGTATGGCCCATCCACTCTCGAGTTTATTGGATACCCATCATGGTTTAGCCAATGCAGTAAACCTTCCCTATGGTATGCAATTTAATATTGCTGGTTTTGAAGAAAAATTTGTACGCATGGCAAAAGCATTGGGTGTGACAAACGAAAGTGGAGAAGCTGTTGTGGCTTATTTATTCGATTTGAACGACCGCTTAAATATTCCGAAAACATTGTCGGGCATTGGTGTAAAGCAGGAGCATATCGAAACACTTGCAGATCTTGCTTTTGCCGATTTTGCCCACCCAAATAATCCGAAACCGGTTAGCAGGGCCGACTTTAAATTATTATATCAAAACGCATTGTAATCGTGTCAACCAAAATTATTATCGGAGTCAGTTTCTCCGAAACAAAATATCCGAATTATCCGAAATGGATATTGGGCGATCGTCCCGATATCGAATTGATAGAACTTTCCTGGGAAAAACAAAACCTTGCTGACCTCCATAAATGTCAGGGTTTATTATTAACTGGTGGTATTGATATTGATCCGATATTCTATCAATCCATTAAAACCGATTACCCCAATCAACCCTTGAAATGGAACGAAGCGCGAGATCAATTTGAAATTGACTTACTGATTAGTGCGTTTACAATTAAAATGCCTGTACTGGGCATCTGCAGGGGCTTACAATTAATCAATATAGCATTGGGTGGAACACTTATAGCTGACATAGAAGCTGCAGGGAAACCAAATCATCGCGCACAAAATGGGGTAGATCATTATCACAATGTGGCATTAGTTGAGGGTAGTTTAATTGAAAATATCTGCTCTACAAAAACCGGCACCGTTAACAGTGCACACCACCAATCCATTGAAACAATTGCTGTTTCATTCATGCTGAACGCGATCTCTAGCGACGGTATTGTAGAAGGTATTGAGTGGAAGGATAAGGTACATAAGTCGCCCCTAATTGCAGTACAATGGCACCCCGAACGTCTTGAAAAAAATAATCCGCTTTCAACAAATCTCCGCGAATGGTTTTTAACCGAAGCATCAAAATATTCTCTATGAAAATTATCAATCCTGCCACGTCCGAAATCATCACAAGCATTCAGGAAGACGATCAGTTAAGTATCGATCATAAAATAAACAGTTTGCGTGCAGGGCAAAAAAGTTGGTCAGCCGTACCGCTTACTGAACGTATTGCCATCATTCAAAAATTTGCTGCTTTACTGGAAAAAAATATCGAGCAATGTGCATCAATTTTGAGCAGCGAAGTTGGCAAACCACTGCAGCAATCCAGAAACGAAATAAATGGTGCAAGAGCCAGAATTGAATGGTTAACTAATAATGCAGAAAAATATTTATCGGAAGAATGGATGACCGAGACCGGCACCACGCTCGAAAAAATTGTTTATGAGCCCTTGGGCATTGTATGTAATATTTCGGCCTGGAATTATCCTTATCTCGTTGGCACAAATGTGTTTGTGCCTGCCTTACTCGCCGGCAATGCGGTTATTTATAAACCATCGGAGTTGGCAACATTAACAGGATTGCAGATCGAAAAATATTTATACGAAGCAGGAGTGCCTCAAAATGTTTTTCAGATAGCTATTGGAGCAAGAGAAGTGGGAGAGCTATTATTAGAAGCAGATTTGGATGGTTACTTCTTTACAGGTTCTTATAAAACGGGTAAATCGATCTATGAAAAAGTAAGTAAGAAGATGAAGCCTTGTGGATTGGAGTTAGGTGGCAAAGATCCCTTGTATGTTACCGACGATATTTCTGATATCAGCACTGTTGCTGCGAATACTGCGGATGGCGCTTTTTATAACAACGGACAAAGCTGCTGTTCGGTTGAAAGAATTTATGTTCACGAAAAAGTGTATGATGCCTATGTCAGCGCATTTGTAACCGAAGTAAAGTCTTATAAAATCGGAGCCCCGCTTGCAGAAAATGTATATATCGCAGCCCTCACCCGCAAAGAACAACCCGCATTTTTAGCAGCTCAAGTAAAAGATGCTATTTCAAAAGGAGCCGAACTACTTTGTGGTGGAAATATCATTAGCGGCGCGGGTAATTATTTCGAGCCCACTGTGCTTACAAATGTTAACCACAATATGGATCTTATGAAAGAAGAATCTTTCGGACCCATTATTGGAATTATGAAAGTAGCTGATGATGCTGAAGCTATTAATTTAATGAATGATACAGTTTATGGATTAACAGCCGCTGTATATTGCAATAGCCAGGAGAGGGCAGATGCAATACAGGCGAAGCTGAATGCCGGTACGGTTTATATGAATTGTTGCGACCGTGTTAGTGCTGCATTACCCTGGAGCGGCAGAAAGCATAGCGGTTTTGGAAGCACTTTGTCGCACGCAGGCTTACGTGCATTTACGCAACCAAAGGCTTACCATCTTAGAAAATAAAAAATTACATTAAACTTCTGATCCCAACATATCTAACACCATTCTGATTGCGCCATAACTTATTGAAGCCGGAAGGTTTTCTTTTAAACTTTTAAGGCTAAGACTTCCGTATTGCTTTACCGCCTGCCGGATGAGGTTCTGCTGTTCCGTTGAAACAAATTCATCTAAACGCAGTAACCCCTTTCCAACATAATAGCTAAGATGCGATTCAATGGTGTTAGTGGATAGCCCGCGCATTTCTGCAATAGACTCAATGCTCATTCCGTTTTGATACTGCTCGTAGCTCAGTTTTTTTGTTTCTGTTTCCCTTTCTTTTACCTGTTTTATTTTCTTTCCTTTCATCGGATGTTTTAAATCCATCCTCGTTTCCAAATGGTTTGCAATGCAATAGTCCTGCACCATTTCCAGAAAGTCGTCACCATATTTTTCAATTTTAAATGCACCGAAGCCCGAAATTTTTGGAAGGTCTGATTGTTTCAGCGGTAAGTAAGTTGCAAGATCCAATAAGCTGCTATCGCTAAAAATAAGATAAGCCGGCACGTTTTCCTGATGAGCCAGTTTGTTCCGCAATTTTTTTAGGCTCTCAAATAATTCTTTTTCAAAAGAATGCTGTTGAAAGATAACCGGCTCTTTAATCACAACCTGTTTTATAGGAGACTGCAGAAAAACTTTTTCCCCTTTAAAAAGTACTTCCCTGCTTTTTTCAGTAAGCTTCAGTACAGGATACTCACCTCCACTTTGCTGCAGATAACCTTCATACAATAATTCTTTTGAATAGTGATGCCACTCATCTTTACTCATATCTTTTCCAATCCCGAAAACAGAAAGTTGTTTATGTTCCTGTCTGATTTTCTCTGCCTGACTTCCCCTCAAAATATCAATGATATAACCTGCGCCAAATTGTTCTTTTAATCGGGCAACCGTACTCAAAAATTTCTGGCTAACTAAGGTTGCATCTTCCAAAGAAATTTTTGTTAAACAGATATCGCAACTACCGCAGTGATCGGCCGCTTTTTCGCCAAAATAATTTAGTAAATATTTTCTTCTGCACCTTTTGGTTTCGCAGAATTGAACCATCTGATCTAATTTTTTCAAGAGGATCTTTGTCTGTTCTTCATTCCCCTCAACCTGTGCAAAGCTTTTCAATTTTATCACATCGCCTGCACCATAATACAAGATCGCATCGCTATTCAAACCGTCTCTTCCCGCTCGGCCTGTTTCCTGATAGTAGCCTTCAATGTTTTTCGGAAGGTCTACATGTATTACAAAACGTACATTGCTTTTATTGATCCCCATCCCAAAAGCAATAGTAGCCACAATGATCTTGATATCGTCTTTCAAAAAAAGGTCTTGACGCTCATCGCGTACCGTCTTTTCTAATCCTGCGTGATAAGCCGCCGCCTGAAATCCATCTTCCATTAGATCGGCAGCCAGTTTTTCTGTTGCCGCCCTGCTCAGGCAATAGATAATTCCCGAATCATTTTGATGCTCATTCAGATATTCGACTAGGTCTTCATAATAACCACGCTTGGGCTTAACGGTATAAAATATATTGGGTCTGTTAAAACTGTTTTCAAAAACGCCCGGGTCTTTTAAATGTAGTTGAGCAAGTATATCATCTTTTGTTAAGCCATCAGCAGTAGCAGTTAGTGCAATGATGGGTGTATTCGGAAAAGCATTTTTCAATTCCCCCAATACCCGATACTCCGGTCTAAAATCGTGACCCCACTGACTGATACAATGTGCCTCATCAATAGCAAATAAAGAAACAGAGATACTATGCAAAAAGCGTAAAAAATATTTATCCTGACCAACCAATCTTTCAGGAGCCACATAAATCAATTTCAGTTCATTATTTTTTAATTGCTCAAATAAATGGGCCTGTTCTGCATTGGTTTGAGTGCTATTTAAGAATGCGGCTTTAACACCACTCAATACCAAAGCATCTACTTGGTCTTTCATCAATGCAATCAACGGACTCACCACAACGGTTAGGCCCGGTAAACACATGGCGGGAATTTGATAGCACAAACTTTTTCCCCCACCTGTAGGCATTAATACCAGCGCATCTTTACCGTCAATAATTTGCGTAATGATTTCTTCCTGATTATGTCGAAAACTATCGTATCCAAAAATGCTTTGTAAAATATGTTCGGGCGAGGCGATTGTTTGCATGAGTGAGCTGCTGCTTTAAGTAATGCAAGATAATAAGCAAATAAAGGAAAATTCAACCCCATTTTAAAAGGGGTTTCCGGCAGTTACTAAACTTATTTTAGCGGTTTAGTTTTTTTAAGGGGTCTAATAAATATCCTAATCCGTTTAATTTTATTTCATACATGGTTGCCAATAGCATACCCATCCTTCCTTTTGGAAATCCATTTCTTTCGTGCCATTCCAGATAAAAATCAGGTAGGTCGCAGATCAATCGATCCTTATATTTTCCAAAAGGCATACGCGTATTCACCAGATCCATCAATAATTGCGGATCGGGCATCAAAGGGTCTTTTGCCATCTAATTTTTATAATTCTCTGATCCAGATATTGCGATAACTCATCGGATTACCACCATCTAATCCGTGATCCTGTAACAACAACGGTTCCTTATCTTTATGAGCGCTGTATTTGGGTGTTCCAATCCATTCGGTATGCCCCTTGATCGCTACATGATTTTGAACCAACACACCATTATATAGAACCGTTATATAAGCAGGCGTTTGTAAAGATCCGTCTGCATAAAATTGTGGAGCAGTAAAAATTACATCATAAGTCTGCCATTCTCCCGGTTTTTTTGAAGCATTCACCAATGGAATATGTTGCTTATAAATGCTTCCTGCCTGTCCGTTTACATAAGTAGGATTATTATAAGAATCCAGAACCTGCAATTCGTACTGACTCATAAAAAAGATTCCACTATTTCCTCTAGTCTGACTAGCGCCTGCAATTGCTGCCGGTTCGCGCCATTCAATATGCAACTGACAGCTTCCAAAGCCCTGTTTGGTTTCAATATTTCCCGATCCTTTTACAACGGTTACGCTTCCTTCTTTATCCAATTTCCATCCAACCGGTTTTTTATCGGCTTTCTGCCAACTATTCAAATCCTTTCCATTAAATAATACGATGGCATCAGAGGGTGCATCAGTAAAGGGTTTTCCGGTCGAAACCAGTGCAGGAACAGGTTCCCACAATTCGGTTTTAGCAGATTCTTTCACAAGGCTATCCTGATTCAGTTTTTTTTGCTGTGCCTGACCAGTTATTACAGTCGAAGTGATGGCAAGAATCGCTAGAAAATATTTTTTCATATGTTTTTTATTGATTTTGGAAGGGAAAAATTAAGAAGTTTTTTTTGAATGATCGAAGAAACATTTTAAACGATTAGCATTCCCGTTGATGGTTTTGCATTTCCTTTATTAAAACAGATTGAATATATTTATACAAATCAATTTTATGGATGCTAACAGAAGAAATCTAATCAAGGGTCTTGGGGCTTTTGGTGTGCTGGCCAGTACAAAAGGATTGGCTAGTCCCTTCTCCATTATAAAAAATTTCGGCGACAGCCCCAACGGAAAAATTCGTTTTGCAACCATTGGAATGGGCATACAGGGGCACTATGATACGCGCGCTGCATTGGCTAACGATGGTGTGGAATTTGTTGCTGCAGCAGATTTGTACACGGGAAGACTTGAGCGTGTGAAAGAGCTTTATGGAAACAACATTTTTACAACGAGGGATTATCGCGAGATCCTGCAACGAAAAGATATTGATGCAGTAATTGTTGCCACACCCGATCACTGGCACGATACCATTACCATTAAATCGCTCGAAGCAGGTAAACACGTTTATTGCGAAAAGCCCATGGTACACGATATCGAAAAAGGTAAGCCGGTAATTGAAGCCTGGAAAAAATCGGGCAAAACCATGCAAGTGGGTAGTCAGCGTATTAGTGGTTCTGTTTTTAAAGAAGCAAACAAATTAGTACAGGCAGGCGATATTGGTGAGATCAATTATATCGAATCAAACAGCGATCGCTTTGATGCCATCGGAGCTTGGAATTATACCATACCTACAGACGCTTCTGATAAAACAGTTGACTGGGATACTTTTTTAAAAGACAGTCCGAAAATTCCTTTTGATGCCAAGCGGTTTTTTCGTTGGCGCAATTACAGAAATTATGGAACCGGTGTGGCAGGAGACCTGTTTGTACACCTGATTACGGGGGTGCATTATATTACCAATTCAAAAGGACCAACACGCGTTTATGCTTCTGGAAGTTTAAGTTATTGGAAAGACGGAAGGGACGTGCCCGATGTAATGGTGTCGATCATGGACTATCCGAAAACAAAAGAGCATTCGGAGTTTCAGATGGTGTTGCGAGTAAATTTTGCAAATGCCGGAACCATCAATAATAATACGCGCATTATTGGTACCGAAGGGCAGATAGATCTTTCCGGAAGCGGACTGATACTGAGTAAGAAAAAATTACCGAAAGCTCCGGGTATGCGGGGCTACGACAGTTATGATACTTTTTCTTTGGCTCAACAAAAAGAATTGGATAAACAATACGATGCTTTATACAGCGAAGCTGATAGAAAAACAGAACCCGTTAAAGAAATAAAATTCAATCCACCCGCTGGTGAAAACGAGCACAAAAACCATTTTAAAAACTTTTTCGACAATATCCGTTCGGGTACTCAAACTACTATCGAAGATCCGCTGTTTGGATTTCGTGCAGCCGCACCTGTGCTAGCATGCAACGAAAGCTATTTCAGCAAAAAAGCATTTATCTGGGATCCGGAAAATTTAAATAAGGGATAAAAAAAATCCAATAAAAGCGTAAAAAAATTATTAACCTAAGCAGTAAAATTGTAATAGTATTTTATAATAATCTTACTACATGCAATACCGAAAGCCCAATGTCATTAAGTTAAGGTTTAATTAGTTGCGCTATTGAGTTGTAAGTGCATTGTGGGCGTAAGGACTAAAGTCATCTGTTTTAGAGTGTTATTATCCCTATACGAAATGCTTCTTTTGGATACATTAACCCTAGGCTTCAGCCTAGGGATGGCCATCTCTGTTTGGATTTTGGGCTTTAGCCCATCACCCATCCGCTTAGATCATCTACATCAGAGTCAAAAAAGCATGAGGGCTGGAAATAGTGTGGAAATTTAAGCAAGAGTTGTTTGATTTAAAAGAGAATAATTTGATTAGCCTAACGGGTTTTCCTGCATGGTTTCCTTATAAAAATCAATAGCGTTCTTTCGTTGTGAAACTATGTGAAGAAGTGGTAATAAAAGAAAACAAAGTTGAAAAATGTGCTTGGGATTAGAATGCTTTAAAATATTTAGAACTAAAAGTAAAACCCAGCAAGAAATTAATAATACAACCATAATTAGCCCCGACTTTGATGCGAAAAAAGATTTCTCGAATATTATTTTTTCATTCAATTCCTGAGTTGTATTATATTTTTGAATTTGTTTATGAAAAGATTTAATTATTTCCTTATTATAATGTTCAATTTTCCAAGTACCCATTTTTTCTATAAAACAGTACTCTTTTTTTTTGCCGTTTTTATATTTTAGTAAAAAACAAGAATACTTATATGACGGGAAATATATTTTATATGACTTGATATCAGAATAAAAATATTTTTCATTATATCCTTTTTCAAACTCTTCTTTCATATAATCTATCAATGCTGTCCGAGATAATTCTGTAACAGCTTTTTTTAAAAGGTTTACAATACAATTTACTTAAAAACATTTCTTTTCTGCAAAGCAGGGTGTCACCCATCAAACAACTTCAGTTCTTGGGCCATTATTTCTTGATAATGCTTCAGCGGATTCTTTAAAAAAGAGTTCAGATGGATGTAGTTAAATAGATGCAACCTTATTACACTAGCAAGATTAGAAAAGGCCCAGACTTTCGCTTTAATTTGCCTTTGCAACACAGTCAGCAACAGATTCCAGATCAGTGCACACCATATTTGTATAATAATAGCATTTACATTGTCTCCCAAAAAATAGCTTAAGGATTGGTTTTGCTTTAACTGTTTGTGCAATGTTTCTATTTGCCACCTAGATTTATAAATTAGTGTAATCTGGTCGGCGGACAGGTCATATATATTACTGATAAATTCATAGCAAACTTGATGCTTTTCATCCCAATAAACCACCCTGCGAAGCGGTAGACCTCGATTGATTTTCCCGTTTTCACGCAGGGGCAGAACGATTTGTTCGTCGAGTAAAATAGATTGATTACTATCAGCGGCTAGTTCAAATTCTTTCTTACGTCTAAAAGCTGCATTGTGTTTTAACCTTGTTACAAAGGGTATTTGATGGAAATTAAAGTATTCAAAACGCTCATAATCATTATATCCCTTATCAAATACATAGATATGATCACTGGTGAACTCAATATCATTCATAAAGCTGCTATCATGGGTTGTAGCATCTGTGAACTTCACCAATACCGGTGAATTATAATCGGGCCTGATTTGCATATGCACTTTAATACCGCCTTTACGTTTTCCACTCTCTGGTTTACGCCCAACGCATTTGAGGATGTCTTTGAAAAGGAAAATAGTAGTGCTATCAATGATGGACAGCTCCTTCCCAAACGCATTCTTAAAGCGGCTGTCCGATAAAATTGGTTGATACTGAGTTAGCAAATCATAGTATATTTTTTCAAAGACCTGATAGCTTCTTCGTTTGTTAGCATCACTGATGGTGCTTCTTTTGGGTGGTCTCTTTAGGTTTAAATGCTGCAGTTTCCCTTCCAAACCAAGGAAGCCATTGGTGACATCTCGAAGGGAAGTAGTGTTAGAAGCAGTGGCAAACAACATAGATACCAGATGTTCCCAGGTTGAAAACCGTTTGGTAAACTTATCGGACTGGTATTTATTAACTGCTTTTTGCACTTGTTGCTTGGGGATTAAAGAAATCAACTGTCCGAAAACAGAATTACCAGAAAAATTTGTACTATTGTTCATATGGTTATGTTGTGGTAAACTAAACCTATATGTTTTGGGCCATATCTTAAAGTATATGGCTCATTTTTTTATCTTCCATTTTTATCTCGGACAGTAATGATAATCTATAGAAAAATAATTATCGCCAAATAAAATAATTATTTCTCGATAATATAATTTTATAATAAATGCAAAAAAAATAATAAAAGTAAAAAAAATTAGCAGTAAAGGGTAGCCAACTAATTCTTTGTCAGTCTCTGCAAAATATATGAGGAGGGCACACTCAAATAGCATAATTCCGCAAAACGTGGTAAATGCAGTGTATTTATTGAAAATAGTTGCTTTCATAAATAATTTTAAAAATTATCACTGATACCTGACTAAATTAAATTGTTATCCATTTCATTGGCTAGAAGCCCTGTTTTTATTATTTTCCAGAAACATGATAATTTTTTTCCCCTGCAGTAATTGCAATGGGTAAGATATTTTGTTTGGGTGGCAACGGACAAGTGGCGTATTTAGTAAATGCACATGGCGGATTAAACGCCTTATTAAAATCGATGATTGTATTGCCATCTGCATCGGGCTGATTAGCGTATAAAAATCTTCCCGCCGGATAGGTTTCTTTTCCACTGGTGGCATCACCAAATAAAATAAACAGTTGCTCTTCCTCATTCAAAGCATCGAGCTGATATTCTTTGCCCGCAATTGTAAATATCAATTTGCCCGGTGAACTCTGCGCATTGGTTTGACCCAAAACATTTGTGATTAGCAATCTTCCAGTAACACTGGCTTCAAACTTTGCTTTTAAACGCCAACTGCTATCATCTTTAAATCTTTCACATCCCTTAAATTTTTTAAGTATCGGGGCAGATAAGTCCCTCAGTCGAACCCCGATTTTATCTTCTCGTTGAATAATACTCCATCTTAAATTTCCTAGCCCCATTTGAACTGCAGCATTCCTTCCGGATTCGAATAATAAAGCTTTCTTGATTAAACTATCTTTTATTTTGGTCTGAACTCCTGCATTCGAAACCCAATTTACCTGTTGATTTTCGAAAACAAAATAACCGGCCTGCTTAGGCATATCGCGATGCTGGTATACTAACTCGTTTGAGGCATCGTTTCCAAATCTATTTTTCCCTGGATTCAACCAGTATAGCCCCGTTAGATTCAGCCATCCATTCGGATCGGTTAGTGCAGCAATTCTTTCTTGCTTCCATTCGGCCATATCTTCACGGAAGTTTTTTTGATTTTGCGCTATTGCAATATTTGAGCTGATGAGCAATATGCTTAAAACACAAACTTGTAGTAGATTCTGATTTTGCATGGGATTTATTTCGGGGCGAAAATTAATTCATTTCTGGTACCAATAATTGATTCAATTTTTGAAACTGCTGAAATCCTTTCTGATACACTAAAACATTGGATGGGTTGGGATGGATTGTTACTGTTTTTTCTGAAATACTAAACTCATGATTTATGGCAAGTGCTTTCAATGCCACTAAAACCGCCCCCCTTGCAGAAGCATCCGCATCTGGTTTGCAGATAACAGTTAACTGAAAAACATCTGCCAATATTTGTAGCCATTCACGGCTTTTTGTAAATCCGCCACTTGCCGAAATTTGCTGAATGGGTTCGTCTGTGCGAATGGATTTTGCTATCGAATAAATATTATACACAATCGCTTCCATCGCAGCCCTTACAAAATGGGCCTGTGTGTGTTGCTGACCAATTCCAAAATAAACCGCCTTGGCTTGCTCGTTCCAAATAGGTGCGCGCTCGCCCGAAACATAAGGTAGTAATATCAATCCGTTGGAGCCGGCAGCAACTGTACCTGCAGTTGCTAAAAATTCTTCGTAACTATTTTTATTTTGAAATAGCTGTTCCTTTATCCACTCAATTAAATTTGCGCCATTATTAGAAGCGCCTCCAATTAAAAATCGATTTTGTTCAATAGGATAACAAAACCCTTTCATCTCCTCATGTAATATGCGATTGGTTGAAATAATTCTTGCTGCAGCACTCGTGCCAATTGTAATCGCTAATACAGCAGGATCTGTTGCATCAGAACCAATATTGGCAAGCACTCCATCGCTTGAACCTACTACCAGCTTACAAGGCGTTTTTATTCCAAACATATTATTCTCAGGAAGATCAATACAGTGCGTTATAGCAACAGGCTGCGATAATTTTCCCGCATCAATACCAGCAAACAACAAGGCAGGCTCAAACCATTTTAAAGTATGAATATCCAGGAATCCTGATGCAGCAGCAATAGATATATCAACAACATATTGTGCTGTTAAACGAAATAGTACATATTCTTTGATCCCAATAAATTTTACAGCAGTTCTAAATATAGTAGGTTCGTTTTCTTTTAACCAGATTAGTTTACAAAAGGGCAACATCGCATGTAGGGGAACGCCCGTATGCTGGTACCAGTTTGTTGCAGTATTTTTTTTGCGAAGTGTTATTGCAATTTCTGCAGCCCTGATATCGCTCCAGATAATGCTGTTTGTTAAATGCTTACCGGTCGAATCCATTGCAATGATACTATGCATGGCCGCGCTAAAGCTGATGAATTGAGGTTCGGATCCCAATGCAATTCTCACTGATTGCATGCATTCCATTACAGCATCAAATACAAGTTCGGGATCCTGTTCTGAACGGCCTTCTGCAGGATGCAATAGGGGATATGTTTGTTGCTTACTTGTCAGCACATTGCCTTCTCTTGAAAAAGCGATCGCCTTTGTAGAAGTAGTACCAATATCAATTCCAACAAAATATTGCATCAGTTTCAATTATCTTCTGCTTGTTCTACAGCATGACCCCCAAACTCGTTGCGCAAAGCAGCAACAACTTTGCCGGAGAATGTGTTTTCCATTTGAGAACGGTAACGCATCATCACCGACATGGCAATTACAGGAGTAGGAACCCCCATTTCGAGCGCGGTATCCAAAGTCCATTTACCCTCACCCGATGAATGCATTACGCCTTTAATGCCACTCAATTTTGCATCTTTACTAAAAGCATTTTCTGTAAGCTCCATCAACCAGCTTCTTATTACTGATCCGTTATTAAAAAGATGCGCGAGTTTTTCGAAATCGAAATCGAAATCGGAACGTTCCAAAACTTCAAAGCCTTCTGCAATAGATTGCATCATGCCATACTCGATTCCGTTGTGAATCATTTTTACAAAATGTCCGCTTCCCGATTTCCCAACATACAAAGAACCTCCTTCAACAGAAATATCCTCAAATACTTTTTTCAGGGTTTCGTATGCCCGCTGATCTCCGCCAATCATGGTGCAAGCCCCTTTTAGCGCACCACTGGTTCCACCACTGGTTCCGCAGTCAAGGTAAAATATTCCCTTTGTTTCTAAAAGGGTATGCCTTCTAATAGAGTCCTTGTAAAACGAATTGCCACCATCAATCAGTATCGCGCCCGGTTGAAGTATCGGTAACAATTCATCAATTATTTCATCCACAATTTTTCCGGCAGGAACCATCAGCCAGATAATCTGTTGTTCTTTTAATTGAAAACACAAACCGCCCAATGAATCTGCAGTTTGCATATTTTGTTCTGCAGCTTTTTTTAAGATCTCCGGATTGGTATCTAATGCTACAACACCGTATCCTTTATCAATCAGGTTCAAACCAAGGTTGAAACCCATCTTGCCTAATCCTATAATTCCTATTTGCATGAATAAAAGTATTTCTTTAACAAACAATGATTGCTAATACAGACTAAAACTAACAATAAATTTTAAGTGTGCTTAGAGCAACTGCTGGAGGGGTTAAATTAAACGCAAGTATTTTAAAGAAAGTCTTTCCAAAACACCAGATTCGAGTGAATTATAAATTCTCTATATAAATTCAATACAGTAATTTTAGAAAAGTAAATCGGGCCGTTGGGGCTAATATCATGATTAAATTGTCGAGTCTTAAGAACAAACATTTTTTAGCCCTTGCAGGCAATCTGGTAATTTCTGTTTTCAGTGTTCTCATGATGTCGCTACTTTATCGTGCACTCAGTAAAACCGATGTAGGAACCTGGTTCTTTTTCCTTGGCTTTTCTGGATTAGCAGATGCTTTGAGGCATGGCTTGCTTTCTACTGCAACAGTAAAGTTTTACGCAGGCAAAAGCAAAGAGTCGGGTTTGGAAGTATTGGGTTCAATTTGGTTTCTGGCCATCTTGTTATGTATTGCGATGATGGTTCTGAACGCAGTGGCATGGGCATTTACGGGTTCTTTCCAAAACCCACAAATGGTTTTGGTGATAAAATGGTTTGGGCTTACTTTTCTAAGTTCAATGCCCTATACTTTTACTTTTTGGGTGTTGATGGCAGAAGAAAGATATGAATTGATTCTGTGGTTAAGAATGGTCAATAACGGAACAATGCTACTAATCATCGCAGTTTTGATGTTCCTAAATCGAATGACCCTTGAAAATTTATTGATCCTGAATTTTGCAACAAATTGCTTGAGCAGTTTTTTTTGTTTTTTATGGAGGCTCACGTATTTGCGCAGCATTTTCAAGCGCAAAAAAGCAATCATCATAGAACTCTTCAACTTTGGGAAATATAGTCTGGCAACGAATCTTAGCTCTACACTGTTGACCAGCGCCAATACCTTTATTATTACATTTTTTCTCGGACCTGCAGCTCTTGCCATTTACAATTTGCCACAACGTTTGATGGAGATTGTTGAGTTGCCTCTTCGCAGTTTTGTTGGAACCGGCATGTCGGCAATGGCCAGCGCCATGAATAATGACAGAAAAGCTGAAGTATTAGTCATCTTCAAAAAATATGCGGGCTTACTTACATATGCTTTTATTCCGATTGTACTCGGAGGAATTATTTTTGCCGATCTGGCAATTTCAATTTTAGGAGGTGCAAAATATCATGGAACCGATGCCGCCAATATTTTCAGGATCTATTTGATATTTTCCATCTTATATCCTCTTGATCGTTTTAATGGTGTTACACTCGATATCATTCATCAGCCAAAAGCAAATTTTCAAAAGGTTTTGGTAATGCTTGCTGTAATCGTTGTGGGAAATATTATTGGCGTTACTCTTCTAAAAAATCTATACGGAATTGCTTTAGCGGGTCCTTTCGTGCTTTTCTCTGGCCTGATAGTCGGCTATTATTCACTAAATAAATATCTCCCATACAAAAACAGAGATATTTTTGTGGTAGGATGGCAGGAATCTAAAAATGTGCTTCAATCGGTATTCAAAAAAATAGTACCAGGACGCGGGGTTTAAAGTTCTAGCTAAACTGATCATTACAAAAGTTGACAATTGAAAACTGCTACTATCCAAGAATTAAAGTTGGAATTGAATGAAACAAGTTCTGCCAAACTCAGGCAGTTATGTCTACACCTTGCAAAATTTAAAAAAGAAAATAAGGAGTTATTAACCTATTTGCTGTTTGAATCGCAGGATGAAGCTGCTTATATCAATCAGGTGCAATCCATCATCGACGAGGGTTTTGCTGAATTGCCAAAAGCAAATAATTATCTCAGTAAAAAAAGTTTAAGAAAAACACTTAGGGTCACCAATAAACATATCAGGTATATGGGATCTAAGCAGGCAGAAGCTCAAATACTCATCTATTTTTGCAAGCAACTAAAGGGCTCTAAAATTCCATTTCAGAAAACTACAGTTTTACTCAATCTCTACTTGCAACAGATTAAAAAAATAAAAGCAGCTTTGGCAACTTTACACGAAGATCTTCAATACGATTTCATGCAAGAGGTTGAGGAGTTGAGTATTTAATCAGGACTCTTCATCGAAATACAATTTGTAGTAATGCTTTCCGCTAAATTCGTCGAAGCCCTTTTCTATCAGGTCTTTGCGGCCATGGATATACACATGAAAGTTTTTATCGAGCTTTAGTATGCTTTTAAAAACACGCTGTTGTTTTTTTACTGCCCCCAGATGAATATCAAAATCGTCATCGATACTAACCTGTCGTGCAAGTTCATAAGTTTGTTTATACTGCGTAAAGGTTTCGATCATTTCGGGATGATGCAATACTTCTTCCGCAAATTCATCCATTTTGAACGACTCTTTGGTTTTAAAATAATCCATACTTCTGTTCAACAGATCTATCTGGTCCGACTTATTCACTTCAAATTTCTCCTGCAATTCGTTGCTGATAAACAATTTGCACATCCCCATGGCAGCGTCGGTATGATAATAACTATTGACGGAGGGAGTAACCTGTAAAAAATCTTTTACCCAGTACTGTGCATCCTGTTGTTTATTAGTATTGTCTACAACGCATACCACAAAACCTTCTGCCCGATTTTGCTTAAATATCAAACAGCCCTTATCCAGTTTATTAATATTTATTCCGTCCTCTGCAATTACTTCCCAGCTTGGTCCGTGTGGAAATACTTTTAAAAAAGTTTCCTTGGTTTCGCTTTTAAAGATGCCGATGGCCTCAATATACTCTGTACCGAAGGGAACATTGCTGAAGTGGGCCACATACATTTCGCCCTCTTTTACTTTTGAATGTGTGCTCTTGTTATAAAGAAACTGTGCAAGAAGTGCAGACTGTTTGGTGAACGACTTGCGATCATCAAACAATTCACAGGCATAATGGTACACTTCGTTCAAACCCAGATCGCTAATATGCGTAAAATGATATTGTTCTTGCTCATTAAAAGCACCCAGAAAATATTTTGTCAATAGCCCTTTAACGATTTGATCGTTCAGGGTCAGGGGGTTGGCAGATAAGCCCAAAGCCTCTCCCCTTGTGGGATTGCCAACTTTATGAACGATTACTTGTTCTAACTGAATACTGTCTGTTCCTGTCATAATACAGCGAAGATAATAGACAGATTGCTTGCACAAAATAGTTCCTCTCGCAAAGCAAATTCGTTTTTCGAGCATAAAAAGCGCACCTTTGTACTATAAACCGGGAAAATTTATCCACGCAGGATAGTTTTTTGCCTTAACTTTTAAACCATTTCCTAACCATGTACACCCAGATTTGGAGCAAATACCTGCCGATTATCAAAATTTTATTGAAGCGTTCTGTTAATGGCAATCAAACATTGGAATTAAACAGAATAGATTTTGAAAGAGCAGGAAGCGGCCGGAAAGCTGGTTACAAGTTTCTTATTGAACTGGTTGCAGGAAGAACAGTGAATGTTTTAAGTGGTATCCCCCTTGCAAAAGATCTGGCAGATGTTTTAATTGCTGATGCAGGCATCAAAGAGATACTGAACAAAGGAAATTATGAAATTGCTTTAAATACCCGTTTTCAGTTGAGCATCAAAAATGTAAGTCCCGCACCTGAACCTAACAGCGAAGCGGTAACCGAAGAAGCATAGCCGAACCAGCTCAAGCAAAGTACAATCAATCTTTTAGAATTTTTATTCCTTTGGTTTATTAGATTTAACTGTTTTGTGAATGCACAGAATAAAAGAAAAAAAGAAAACTAACCCATTTTCAATAATTACAGTTTTACTTCTGTTATCAGGTATAGCGGGGTTTATAATTAAAACGGTTTATTTTACTCCAAAAGAAACGATTGTTAAGATCGGGCAAGAGTTACCTAAAACTACTATTAGTACAACTACTGATCTTGCAGAACTTAAACCTAATTCTACTGAAGAAAAAAATCTGAATTACAGAAAAAACTGGAAAGAGTTTATTTCAATTGGTACCATTCACAGAGATGTGGAATACACCGTAACTCCAGAGAATACAATTAGCAGTCTCAATGTTCCGATCATTAATAAAACAGATTATACTATTGAATCTATTACCATCAAAGTGTTATACATGAACCCCGGTAATAACAATGCAATCGAAGGAAGGGTCTTCGAAGTAAAAAATGTATTACCCGGAAGCCATTTCAGTTATAAAAGTCCCGACAATAATGTAAAAGGCGTGAATGTAATTTGTGAAATCATAAAAATGCATTCGGGAAACTTTGATTTTTGTTTCGATGTAGATTTACTTATCGATAGTCAGGCCAGAGGGGGCTTTAGCGGTAATCCCGCCGATCCATGGCACTGCAAATAAAATTTAAACGATTATCCCATTGAATAAATTTATTGCATTTTCACTCCTGCTTTGTTTCACCAATATCCTTTTTGCCCAAAAGAAAAACAGTCGTTTTCGTATTCATATCCATAAAACCAATGAGCCAATTCTGATCGATGGGAAAATGGAAGAGCCTGCCTGGAAAAATGCTGCAACTGTCAACTCATTTTTCAGTGTACTTCCAATGGACACAGGCAAAGCGGTTGTGCCTACAGAAGTTCGCATGTGTTTTGATGAGAAAAACATGTACATCATTGCCATTTGTACAAAAATATTCAATGGCCCCGATATTGTTGAATCTCTTCGAAGGGATTTTGCATTTCAAAAGAACGACAACTTCATTTTCTTCCTTGATCCATTTGATGATCAGACTAGTGGTTTTACATTTGGTGCAAATGCAGCAGGGGCGCAATGGGATGGTTCTTTATACGAAGGTGGTAAAGCCGATCTGAACTGGGATAGCAAATGGATATCGATGGTTAAGTCAGATAAAGAAAAATATGTTTTTGAAGCAGCCATTCCCTTTAAAACTATTCGCTATAAAAAAGGGCTCAAAGAGTGGGGTATTAATTTTAGTAGAAACGATTTAAAATCAACTGAAAAATCTAGTTGGGCACCCGTTCCCCGTCAGTTTCCAACTGCTTCTTTGGCTTATACAGGAATTTTGGAATGGGACGAAGCTCCTCCTGCACAAGGCACTAATTTTTCTTTGATTCCATATATTTTGGGAAACGTTTCAAAAGATCAAAATACCGGAACAGCATCTGTATTAAAAACCGAAGTTGGACTGGATGCAAAATTGGCTATTACTTCTTCCTTAAATCTCGACCTGACTTTTCATCCTGATTTTTCTCAGGTAGAGGTAGACAAACAAGTAGTTAACCTTAGTCGCTTTGAACTTTTTTTTCCTGAAAAAAGGCAATTTTTTCTTGAGAATAACGACATCTTCGGAAATTTTGGTTACAGCAATATTCGCCCTTTTTTTTCGAGAAGGATTGGCCTCGATGCCCCCATTTCTGGAGGCGGAAGACTGAGTGGTAAAATTGATAAATATTGGCGCATTGGTGTGATGGATATGCAAACCGATAAGGTTGCCGAAACTGGTCATCCCACACAAAATTTTGCAGTAATGGTTTTGCAAAGAAAAGTATTCAGCAGATCCAATATCGGCATCATCTATATCGATAAAACTGCCTCTAATTATAATCCAGATACGGCGAAAAATAAATTCAGTACTTATAACCGCAATATCGGGCTGGAATATAATCTGGCATCGGCAAATAATTTATGGACCGGTAAATTATTGTATTTAAAATCCTTTAGTCCGAGTGCAAATAACAACAACGATGTTCTGGCAGCTAACCTTTTATACAGTAGCAAAAAATGGACACTCGCTCTACAACAGGAATATGTTGGCAAAAATTTTACTGCAGAAGTGGGATATGTTCCAAGGAGCAATTACTACCGTATCAATCCACAGATTAGCAGAAACTATTTTCCCAGGTCGGGTAACATATTAAGTTACGGTCCGCAAATAGTTGCTAATATCTATTTCGATCAGAACCTTACAAGGTCCACGGATAACCAATTTGCTTTTTCCTATATTCTAAACTTTAGAGATAAGACCAGTCTTTCTGTTCTGGCACAACACGACTACGTAGAAATTCTTAAAGCATTCGATCCTACTAATACCGGGAAAGACTCTTTAGCGGTTGGGTCAAAACATAAGTGGACGACTTTCGGAATAGACCTTGTTTCAAAACCGCAAAAATTATTTACTTATCTCTTTAGTTTGCGCACGGGAGGTTACTATGCAAGTGGTACGCTCTTTAATGTTACAAGCGAACTGGGTTATAGATTTCAACCCTATTGCAGCATTGCACTAAGTTCGGCCTATTACTTATTGGATCTACCAAAGCCCTGGGGTAATAATGCTTATTTATTGATTGGGCCAAAGATTGATATTACATTTACCAATCGCCTTTTTTATACCACTTATTTGCAATACAATCAGCAACAAAATAATCTGAATCTCAATATGCGTCTTCAGTGGCGCTATAAGCCGGCATCAGACCTGTTTCTCGTTTATTCGAACAATTATTATACCAGTCCGTTACTCTCAAAAAACAATGCGTTTGTTTTAAAATTCACTTACTGGTGGAATAAATAATTTGCTTCCACTAAGTATAGGATTATTGTATCTTTAAAAGAAGAGATTTTATCTCTATATTAAATTAACAAAAGCTGCCATTTATGAAATGAGCATTAACAAAAGTTATTGCCAACAGAAATGGTTTCTGACAAATTCCCTGACCAAAATCAAAAAAATTAGCAGATGAAAAGGAAATTGTTTTTTCTATCGATTGCATTGCTCTTCATTTCAATTACCCATGCACAAGTTGTTGTTCAGAACCTCTTAACAGAGAATAAAAACAATCCAATTGCAATCGATGTCAGTATTCCAAGGTTTAGCTGGCAATTGGTGTCGGACAAAAGAAATACGGTACAAACAGCCTATGAAATAAAACTCATCGGACCCGGCAAAGCAGATAATTGGAATAGCGGAAAAATTGTTTCGGATCAGTCGGTACAAGTTCCATATGCCGGATCATTGCTTCGCTCAAATTTAAAATATCAGTGGCAGGTTAGGGTTTGGGATCAAACAAATATGGTTTCTGCTTGGAGTGCTCCTGCAAGTTTTCAAATGGGTTTATTAAATCTCGGCGACTGGTCGGCAAAATGGATCGAACCGGGGTTTAAAGAAGACGAGACTATGCGGCCAAGCCCTTTATTTCGCAAGGCTTTCAGCGCTGCAAAGAAAATTCAATCTGCAACAATCTATATTACTTCACACGGTTTATATGAAGCCCATATCAATGGCAAGAGAGTGGGTGACGCTTATCTTACACCTGGGTGGACTGCCTATCAAAAAAGATTACAGTATCAAGCATTTGATGTAACCAACCTTTTGCAGAAAGGAAAGAATGCCATTGCGGTTTCGTTGGGAAGTGGTTGGTATAGAGGCATCATTGGATTTTCAAATAATAAAAATGTGTATGGAAAAGATATTGCACTGCTCCTGCAATTACAGATCACTTATGCCGATGGAACGGTAGAAAAAATTGTTACCGATAATACCTGGAAATCAGGCATCGGATCAATTCGTTCTGCTGAAATTTATAACGGAGAAACCATTGATGCGAGACAGGAAAAAAATGGATGGAAACTTCCTGATTACAATGATGCAGACTGGGCAGGTGTTACCATGGGTAATCAAATTATGACCAACCTGATTTCAACCGAAAATGAACTGGTAAAAAAACATGAACTATTTAAGCCAATAAAAATATTTACAACACCGAAAGGAGAGAAAGTACTTGACTTCGGGCAAAATCTGGTAGGCTGGATAACCATTAAAGTAAAGGGCAAATCGGGTGATAAGATCATCGTATCGCACGCAGAAGTTTTGGATAAACAAGGTAACTTTTATACCGAAAACTTAAGAGCTGCAGCTTGCTTAAACACTTATATTTTAAAGGGGGGAGAAGAAGAAATTTTTGAACCTCATTTTACCTGGCAGGGATTCAGATATGCAAGGATAGAAGGTTATCCGGGCGAATTAAATGCGGATGATTTTACTGCTGTTGCTTTGTATTCTGATATGCCACAAACCGGAACCTTTAGTTCTTCGAATGACCTGATCAATCAATTGCAACACAATATTATTTGGGGACAAAATGGAAATTTTCTGGATGTACCTACCGATTGCCCACAAAGAGATGAGCGGCTTGGTTGGACTGGCGATGCACAAGCATTTTCCAGAACAGCCTCATTTAACCGAAACGTAAACAGCTTTTTTGCAAAGTGGCTGAAAGATGTTGCTGCCGATCAATTGACAAATGGTAGCGTTCCATTTGTTGTTCCAAATATTTTGGGTGCAGGGGCAGCAGGGGCAACAGGTTGGGCCGATGTAGCAACCATCATTCCTTGGAACATGTATCTGGCTTATGGCGATAAGCGATTGCTTCTACAACAATATCCCAGCATGAAAGCCTGGCTTGGATACATGCAGGCACAAAGTAAAAACGATCTTTGGAATACAGGGTTTCATTTTGGCGACTGGTTATTTTATCGACCCTTCGACGATAACGATGGAAGCTCTGCTGTAACAGATAAATATTTAATTGCACAGTGTTTCTTTGCTCACACCACGCAATTACTCATTCATGCTGCAAGGGTTTTGGGAAAAGAGGAAGACATTCCTGCATATGAGGCGACTTTGAAAAAAATAAAAGATGCATTTCTGCACGAATATGTTACCGGATCGGGCCGATTGGTTTCCTCCACACAAACTGCCTATACATTGGCTTTGAATTTCGATATGCTTCCCGAATCAATGAGAGCACAGGCTGCAGAAAGATTGGTACAAAATATCAAGACTTATGGAAATCACCTTACCACCGGATTCTTAGGAACTCCCTATTTATGCGAAGTGCTTTCCAGATTTGGTTATCTGGATATGGCTTATACTTTATTGTTGCAAGAAACTTATCCCTCCTGGTTATACCCCGTTAAAATGGGGGCTACAACCATCTGGGAAAGATGGAATGGTATTCGTACCGACGGAAGTTTCGAGCCCGCATCAATGAATTCATTTAATCACTACGCTTATGGTGCTATCGGTGATTGGATGTACCGTACTATGGTAGGACTCGACACTTATACAGATGGTGCAGGATATAAACATATCAGGATACAACCGCATATTGGAGGAAATTTTCAATATGCTTCCGCAAGCCTAAAAACATATTACGGAACGGTAAGTAGTGGATGGAAAATTAATTCCGATAACATCGAAATCGATGCAACCATTCCTGCAAATACACACGCTACAATTTTTATACCGGCGGCTCAGGCTGCTGATATTACTGAGAGCGGACAACCCCTTTCGTTGGGGTTTACAGAAATAACTCCTGACCATACACCACACAGCATCGTAATAGAGCTTGGTTCGGGAACTTACCATTTTGTAGTAAAGAAAAATAAATAGCGGGCCATCGCATTCAACAATCTATTTATGAAGAAATTTTTTCTGGCAGCAGTATTTCTCGTTTGTTTTTGGTCAATAATTGGTGCTCAGGAAACAGATTTACTGCAGCAACCATGGAAGGCTTCTTGGATAACAGTTCCCAATAGTAGTGCTGATGGATATGGGGTTTATATTTTTAGAAAGACTTTTGCATTTGATTCAAAACCAAAATCTTTTCTAATTCATGTATCGGCCGATAATCGATATAAATTATTCGTAAACAGTGTAATGGTTTCGATTGGCCCAGCCCGAGGCGATATTGCGCATTGGAATTATGAAACACTCAACATTGCTCCTTATTTGCAAAGCGGAAAAAACACTGTGGCCGCCATAGTGTGGAATGAAGGAGATCTGAAACCCGAAGCACAAATCAGCTTTAGAACAGGTTTTTTATTACAGGGACATGAATTAAAAGATTCGGCATTTAATACCGACAGTAGTTGGAAGTGCATGCAAGACACAGCTTTCAAGCCCCTTCCTGTAATGATGAGAACTTATTATGTTACCGGTCCGGGAGAACAGATCAATATGTTTCACTTACTAAAGGGTTGGGAAAAGAATGAATTTAACGACACTAATTGGGCAAAGGCTAAAGAGATTAGCGGTGCTTTTCCAAAAAATATATTATTGATGGAAATGCCCTTTGGATGGAATCTGATCAGTAGTTCTTTGCCTCAAATGGAATTAAAAAAACAGCGGTTACAAAAATTGAGAAGTCAAAAAAGCAACAATGTACCCGATGGGTTTCCTTCTTTAAAAATTTCATTCACAATTCCGGCTAATTCGGTCGATACCATTTTATTAGATCAAAGTTTCTTAACCAATGCATATCCAACAATTGAATTTGCGAAAGGAAAAAATGCAAGCATTAGTCTGGGTTATGCTGAAGCCTTATTCACAAAATATCCTTCCAAAGGAAATAGAAATGAAATTGAGGGGAAATATTTTGCCGGAAGAAAAGACATGTTGCTTGCCGATGGTAGTGATGAACAAGTTTTTACATCCCTCAACTTCAGAACCTACCGGTATCTGCAAATTTGCATCGCAACAAAAGATGAGCCGTTGATCATCAAAGACCTTTACGGTACTTTTACCGGATATCCTTTTATACGCAAATCAAATTTCGCCGCATCAAATCCTGAATACAATAAGATCCTCGACATCGGCTGGCTCACTGCAAGACTATGTGCTTTTGAAACCTATATGGATTGCCCTTATTACGAGCAATTGCAGTATATCGGCGATTCGAGAATTCAGGCGATGGTATCACTTTATAATACTGGCGACGATCGTTTGGTACGCAATGCTTTAAACCAGATGAACGATTCAAGATTACCTGAAGGCCTTACCCTAAGTAGGCATCCCTCACATACGGCACAACTAATTCCTACATTTTCACTTTGGTATATCGATATGTTGCACGACTATTGGATGTATGGAAATGACGCAGCTTTCGTAAAAAATAAATTAGTGGGAACAAGGGCTGTACTTGATTTTTTTAAACAGTTTCAAATAAATGATCGCTCTTTGAAAAATGTGCCATATTGGACTTTTACCGACTGGTGTAATACAAAGGGCTGGGAAAGAGGAAGGGCCCCAGTTGGAAAAGATGGCTGCTCTTCGGTGTACGATTTATTATTAGTTTATACTTATCAGATGGCCGCTGATATGGAGTTGAAAATGGGAATGCATGAATTTGCAGAACAATATCTTGAAGAGTCAAGGATTTTACAAAATACCATTCGGAAAAAATATTGGGATGCAGGAAGAAAATTATTTGCCGACAGAACAGAAAAAGATGTTTTCTCTCAGCACGCCAATGCACTTGCCATTTTAACCGGTACTGCAACAACACAAGAATCAAAAGAAATTGCCCTTAAATTGATGAGCGATAACAGCATGACAACAGCTACCATCTTTTATAAATATTATGTATACCAAGCGCTCACAAAAGCGGGCTTCGGAAATGAATATCTTAATTGGTTGGGAATTTGGAAAGAAAATATTAAAAATGGGTTGACCACTTGGGCCGAAATCTCCGACATCAATAATTCTCGAAGCGATTGTCATGCATGGGGTGCCAGTCCGAATATCGAATTTTTTAGAACCGTTTTAGGTATCGACAGCGACGCCCCATCTTTTAAGAAAGTGAAGATCATTCCACACCTAGGTGCAGAAACAAATATCAGTGGCAGCATTCCACATCCTGCAGGCACACTCAGCACCGATTATCAATTTAAAAATGGGGTATGGAATATCCGCATCGAATTGCCACAATCCATTTCGGGCTACTTCGAGTGGAAGGGAAAAAAATATCCCCTGAAAGAGGGCCAAAATAATTTCAGATTCTAATCGGTGTGAATCCGCTATAACCGCGTCATCTGCTTGCCCCAAATATTTTCGTTCAAATAGGGTGAAAACACCCCCCTTTCTCTATTGTATTTATCTGTTTCGATTAGTAATTTCAGAGAGAATTCCCACACTCCCTCCCACAACCGGTTCACTATTTATATATTACTATGTTTCATACCAATCGTTCTGGTTACTGGCTTCAAAATTTGAGAGATTGCTTATTTGTTTTGCGTGGCCTGTGGCTATTGTTATTATTTAATCTGTTAGCACTTGTTGCTTTTATTCTTATTCCGCAAGGAACCGATATACTTCTTGAGATACTCGAACCAAAAAGTTTTATTCAATCATTCCCGACAATTTTATTGCTATGGTTCGCTCTGTTTTGCTGGAGTGTTTCTTCTGAATTCTGTACCCGCTTCTTAATTTATATGACAGATAATTCAGGACACACTTTGAGTCCGCAGAGAGTAGATGCCAGAAAAAGTAATCAGAAAAAAATTGCCCGCTTCTTTTTATATTTTCCTTTGGTGTTGGTTGCAGCGGCATTTGTAAACGCATTTTTTCAAAATCTAAACGATATTCAAAATTCCTGGTCCCTCTTATTTCTTGTTTTACTCACCTTATTATTGCAGGCTTTTTTTTTAATGAAACTATATCGCTCTGAAAGAAAAAGCAGTAATTCAAAAATATTTCGCTGGCTGCAATTATCGGATCATGAAAAATATTGGACCTCAAAATTATATGGCATTTTTAACGATTACCGGGTTGATCTGAATCGGAAAGAAATAGTTCATTTAAATGATGACCTCCCTAGAGAAACTGTTCTTCCGAATGGCAGTTTTATTCCTTCTGAATTTATATTAAAGTCGCAGCCCTTTCAATTACCCGACAATAAAAATATTTGGGTATGGATGTATCGGATACCTCTGAGTTATTATAAGAACCTGATTATTCAACTGTTGGTATTGAGTAGTGTCGCCAGTTTTCTGATTCTGATTTTGTCTTTTTCAGATATCAGCATCTATCAACATATTAGTTCCCTCGCATTAATTTGTTTTGCCTTTGCTTGCTGGCAGGTAGTTTATACCTTATTGCATTTTCTCGATAAAGCGCAACCCATTTCAAAATTAAATCTGCCCTATCGTTTCATTGTATTGCTCTGGCTTTGTTTCTGCTCCTATATCAACAACGATCATCCCGTGAGGATTATAAAAGAGCAACCTACGAAAGTTGCCGAGGCCCTGCCTGTTCATTTTAAAAAATGGTGTGAGGCAATGGCGCTGAAAGAAGATAGTATCAACAGAAAAAATATACCCGTTTTTTTTATTGCAGCCGAAGGTGGCGCATTAAGAACAGGGGCTTTTACTGCACTGTTGCTCGCAAAAATTCAGGACAGTTTTCCTGAATTTAAAAATCATATTTACTGCTATAGCAGCGTGTCGGGAGGCACGCTGGGTGTTCACTTATTTAATAGTTTGCACAAGAGCAATTACGAGCCATTTAGACAGGTAAATAGCGCCATCACTAGGCATTTCTTTGAAGCTGATTTTCTGGCAGCAGTTACCGGAAAGATGGTGTTTGCTGAAATACTCAATTATTTTTTGCCCGCATATATCAAAAATTTAGACAGGGCCATTGCTTTAGAGAATAGCTGGGAAAACAGTTGGGGTAAGGCCACGGGTGATCTTAGTGAAACCAATTTATTCAAATCTTCTTTCAATGATAATATTTGTGAAGCCGCGCCGGCTTTATTTATCAATACCGTTGAAAGCGAAACCGGATTGCCCTGCGTATGGACAAATACTAGGTTAGATAATAATTTTCCATTGTCGAATCTGCGTGACCTCAGAAATAAATATGGGGTTTCCATACCTTATTCTTCGGCCATTAATCTCAGTACCAGGTTCCCTTTACTCTCGCCTGCCGGAATGTTTTTGGATACAAATAGCAATTCAAGGTTTCATTATGTGGATGGTGGTTATTACGAAAACAAGGGGGAGGAAACCCTTTTGCAAGTTCTGCGCGCCATCGATTTAAAAAAATATCCTTTCGTAAAACCTTATATCATTCAATTTAATTTTTCGCAGGATGATAGTGCGCATAAGAATATCCGGTTTGCGAATGAGATAATGGAAATCGTAAATGTTTTTGAAAACACAAGGCTTGCAAAAGTTCAGTTGGCTACAGAAGAAATGAAAAAATTTATGAACGAGAATTTTTCGGGAAACCAAATCATTAACCTGAACCTCGACATCTCGCAGAAAAAATTGCCGATGAACTGGCTCTTATCAAAGACGGCAATGAAGCGCGTGGATTTATACACCGACTCATTAATGCGCCTCCAAAAAGATCCCCTAACAATTAAAATACTATTCAATGCTTTAAATCATCACTAAAATCAATAAATATTAACACATGAATTGAGCATAACAAAAATTTGACACCAACTGAAATGTTTGTTAGCGAATTACATGTAACCAAAATCAAATAATAAACACATGAAAAAGCAGTCATTTCTAATCATTGCCCTGTCTGGATTCTTCGCCGGATGCGCAGGGGTAAAAATTTATTCTGATGCGGCATTGCAAAATAAAACCGCTATACAGTTTCACTACGCAAAACCATTTCTGCTGGTAGAGCATAATGCAAACAAAGATGGCACAACAAAAAATTCAATCGTTTATCTTCCCGACCTGACAGAGACTTTTTATGCAAAATCAATCAATGGTTTTGGCAGTAGTGATTTAAAGTTGGCTTTTGAGAATGGATCAATTGCATCATACGGAACCAGTTCGGATAACAAGATATTATTATCAACAGGTTCAATAAGTGGTTTAATCAGCGATCTGAGTAAATTATCAAATCCAATAGCTGACAAAAAATTAGATTCTTCAGAACCTGGTTTCGAATTATATGCGATCGAAATAAATGAGGGGAAAATGGTTTTGAAGAAACTGGCTTTAAAAAACTGATCTACTTTTTGATCAGCAGTTTATGAAATTTTTCCAGCTCCTTTTTTTCATCAACAGACAACTGTTCGTTGTTAGAAAACTTTGTATGTAAAAAAATAACACGTTTATGCTGAGGATATTTTACGAGTATTTCACTCATTAATTTTTCTGATGCTTCATCTTTTTCGTACAAAGGTTTGTTTACCAGAGCTGCTGTTTTATCGCGGGTTGGTCTTTTTAAGATCTCAGCTTCCAATGTTGCCAGCCAGCTTTGTGGTATATCTATTACCCTTTGCGCTTTCAGGTACAAACCTTCGAGCTGTTTTTTACTAAGTCCCCCCCGCTCCTCGTACTGGTGCATCAGGCTCATAATAAACAAAGCATCCGGGTTATGCTTGTAGCAGGCATCCAAAATTTTATCGATAATATCTATTCCTTGTTTCTTTTTGATCATGGCGGCCAAACTCAATAAGAATGGAATATAAAGTTAGGTCTTGCTCTTATGATTTTGGGAGATAATTGCGCAAGTGAATCGATCAGATATTTTCTAAGATTTTTTTTGCATCAATATCCAGAATTTGTTTTACCAGCTCTGCATTTTCGGGTGTCATTTTTTCAATCATGTCAAAACTACTTTCTCTCGATTCTGCCAATGCCACTTTAACCATTACTAATTGTGTTTCTGCTTTAATAGCCCGGGTTAGAATCAGGTCTTTTTTAGATTGTGCTTGTTGAAGCAATTTTTCGAAATTGGTAATAATTTCTATTTTGCCTTTTAACTGTTCTTCAAAAGAATTTTTTTGACGAACAAATTTCACCCGTAAAAAGAGAATGGTAATCAGTGAAGCCAAAATCGCAGAAGCTACTGCAGGCATAATTAAATTATAATCCATTATTAGGTTGTTCATTAAAGGTTAAAATGAAAAACTAACAGCATGCAATACAAATTAGTTAGTCCTAAATTAGGACTCTCTTAGAGATTAGCTTCATTGGGGTCTAACCGACAACAAATATAATTTAATAAAAGTTTAATTTCAATACCTGAAAAACTTATTTCTTAGAAAATAACATACGGCACTTGCGGTTATCTGCCGATTATGGACAAGTTTTTGTTTGTATATTCGTTTTCTAAGGGAAATGGTGTCTTCCAATGCAACCGTCTTTCAGAAGACTAATGGCGCCTACAAATAATTTTCGCACGATACTCAGTTATCGATAAATTAGCTATTTGTAGGTTATGCAATCCATCAAATTAAAACTCGAACAATTATCAATTGCCAACTATCTGGTAAAATGGGCCTTTCTGGTAACGCCTTTAGCAATTGCCGTAGGCAGCTTGGTAGCCCTGTTTCTATGGTTGCTAGACTATGTGACCGTTTTGCGGTGGCAAAATAATTGGCTGCTTTTTTTGCTGCCTTTTGCGGGAATCGCAATTTATTTTTTATACTTATTCTGGGGCAAAAAAACAGATGCCGGTAATAATCTGATCATCGATGAAATACATGAACCCGATGGAGGCGTTCCCGCCCGTATTGCGCCACTGGTATTGTTTAGCACTTTGGTAACGCATTTATTTGGAGGTTCGGCGGGAAGGGAAGGCACTGCAGTTCAAATGGGCGGAGGCATGGCAGGTTTATTTGGCAGACTGCTAAAACTTAATCCGCACGACCTGCGCGTGTTACTCATGGCAGGTATTGCCGCCGGATTTGCTGCAGTTTTCGGCACTCCTGTAACCGGAACCGTATTTGCCATGGAAGTAATTGCCATTGGTTCGATAAAATATGATGCACTGATTCCTTGCATGATTGCCAGCCTGATTGCCGATACAGTTTGTAGCAGTTGGGGTATCCATCATACTATTTATACCATTCATTTTACAAAAAATACTGGAGTTGGATATTTCGAAATGAATGCAATTCTAATCGCTAAAGTTGCATTAGCCGGAATTGCATTTGGATTGGTTGCATTTTTATTCGGTGAGATGCAGCACAGTATTAAAAGTTATAGCAACCAACTCATCAAACACAAATGGCTGATACCTGCACTCGGAGGTACTATTGTTATCGGGTTGAGTTATCTTTTAAACACGACTGATTATCTGGGGCTAGGTGTGAATGCACAAAACACGAGCGGCATTTCTATAGTAAATGCATTTAATGAAGGTGGCGTAAATACTTGGAGTTGGTTTTGGAAATTACTCTTCACTGTAATTACATTGGGTACCGGCTTTAAGGGCGGCGAAGTAACCCCTTTATTTTTTATTGGCGCTACTTTAGGAAATACAATCGCCTGGATAAGCGGGGCACCCATTGATTTATTTGCAGCTTTGGGTTTTATTGCTGTTTTTGCAGGAGCCACTAATACGCCATTGGCATGTACTATTATGGGGGTGGAATTATTTGGAGGAGAACATATTGTGTATTACGCGGTGGCCTGTTTTATAGCTTATTATTTTAGCGGACATTCGGGTATTTATTCCTCACAAAGAATCGGTGTATCGAAGATCAGGTCCGAAGCGATATTGGCTCACACAACCCTAAAACAATTGAGAGATAAAAGAAAAAATAAAATTTCAAAACATCATAATAATTGACATGCCATTTTCCAAAAAATTAATCTGCCTGCTTACGAGTCTGCTTTTTTTTGCAAACATCATTGATGCTCAGGATGCCCCAAAGCTTTATGGGGCAATACCTTCGGACCGGCAGCTAGCCTGGCAGGAAAAAGAAATGTATGTGATCATGCATTTTACACCTACTACATTTCAAAATAAAGAGTGGGGCTTTGGCGATGCGGATCCTTCCATTTTTAATCCAACAAATTTCGATGCGGCTAAAATTGTTGCCGCCGTAAAAGCCGGTGGTTTTAAAGGATTGACCTTGGTTGCAAAACACCACGATGGTTTTGCACTGTGGCCAACTAAATCCACTGCTTATAATATCAGCGCATCGCCTTTCAGAAATGGTAAAGGCGATCTGGTAAAAGAAATGATGACAGCTTCAAAAAATGCAGGCATCGCATTTGGTATCTACTGTTCGCCATGGGATAGAAACAATACAAACTATAGTAAACCGGCTTATATCAATGATGTTTATTATCCGCAGTTAAACGAATTGTACAGCAACTACGGACAATTGCATACTGTTTTTTTTGATGGTGCCAATGGTGGCGATGGATACTATGGAGGATCAAAAGAAAAAAGATCGATCGATGCTTCTACTTATTATAATTTCGAAAAAATCTGGTCCATGGTTCGTGAAAAACAACTCGGTGCCGCCATCTTCAGCGATATCGGTCCCGATATTCGTTGGGTAGGAAACGAAAAAGGCGAAGCAGCCGAAACTTCATGGTCTACACTTTCACCAGCGAGCCCGGTTGCCGGAAAAAATCCTTCTCCCGGTTTTGTTGTAGAAAAATCATTACCCGGCGGTACACTCCATGGCGCCCATTGGATTCCTGCCGAATGCGATGTGCCCCTGCGACCAGGTTGGTTCTATCATCCCGAAGAAGATGGCAAAACAAAAACGCCTGCACAGTTATTAGACATTTATTACAAAAGCGTTGGGCGGAGTGCTTCTTTGGATTTGGGAATTGCACCCATGCCATCAGGAGAGTTACATCCTGATGATATCAACAATCTCCATGCGTTTGGTGAGATCCTCAAAAAAACATTTGCAACCAATTTTGCGAAAGGAGCCAGCTTCAAGGCTAGTAATATTCGTGCCAATAAAAAAATGTTTGATCCTTCAAACCTGATCGATCAAGATCGTTATAGCTATTGGGCTACAGACGATTCTGTAACCAAGCCCGAACTCATCATTCAATTAAAAAAGAATTATAGCTTCAATGTAATTAGACTGAGAGAAAATATTAAACTGGGCCAACGCATCGAATCACTCGCAATCGACAACTGGCAAAATAACGAATGGATAGAAATTGCCAGAGCAACCAGCATTGGAGGAAATCGTTTGATTCGGTTAAACCATCCCATCAATTCAAACAAAATCAGGATCCGAATTCTGCAATCGCCTGTTGCCATTGCACTCAGCGATTTTGGCTTATTTGCAGAACCTCAATAAAAAATGTTATTCAGGCACAGTATTTGCGCATATTTGCGAATAATTAAATACCCCAATCGAAATACAATATGAATAAAACGATACTGCTTTCTTCGATACTTCTCTGCACTTTCATCGGCAATGCACAGCCTAAACAAATTCTTAGGGCCGACGGAAAAAAAATTGAAAGCAAATCAATCGACGAACTGGTATCAACACTAATGGACAAAGCGGAAGTAACTGGTCTGGGAATTTCTGTGATCAACGATAACAAACCGGTTTTTGTAAAAGTTTATGGTTATAAAAACAAAGCTCTGAAAACGCTCAACGATACATCAACCAGTTTTTATGCAGCATCGCTTGCGAAACCTCTATTCGCAGTATTGGTAATGCAATTGGTTGAAGCAGGAAAATTAAATCTCGACAAACCACTCTATACTTATCTTCCAAAACCCTTGCCTGAATACGACGATTACAAAGACCTCGCAGCCGATAATCGCTGGAAGCTTATTACCGCACGCCATTGCCTGACACATACAACCGGCTTCCCCAACTGGCGCGAATTAAATCCAAACGAAAATAACAAACTCGAATTCTTCTTTACTCCCGGCGAGCGTTATGCATATAGTGGAGAAGGAATTTATTTATTACAACTAGTGGTTGAAACCATCACCGGAAAAAAACTGGAAACCCTTGCTCAGGAAAAAATATTTCAACCATTTGGAATGTATCGTACCAGCTTTTTATGGCAGCCCACTTTTGAAAGCAATTTTGCAGTAGGGCATAATACCAATGAAGACACCCTCAGAAAAGATAAGAGAACCCTCGCAAGTGCTGCGGGTTCAATGGAAACTACATTGGCCGATTATAGTAAATTTCTTGCCGCCCTGTTAAAAGGAAAAGGCTTGAGCGAAAAATCGAGAAAAGAAATGTTTGGAAAGCAAATTGGCATTTACAATAAACACCAATTTCCATCTCTAAACAACGACACTACCAGTGAGAATTATCCGATTGAATTATCTTATGGGCTTGGCTGGGGTTTATTCAAAACACCCAATGGTAAAGCCTATTTTAAAGAGGGCCACGGCAACGGATGGGTTCATTATACAGTAAACATACCCGACAAAAAATTCTCTTTGCTCATCATGAGTAATAGCGCAAACGGAGAAAGCATTTTCAGGGAACTGACCCAAAAAATTGGAGGGTTAAACATACCTTGGGAATGGGAAGGCTATGCACCATATCGCGAAACCGTTAAACTTTCCGACGATATCCTGCAACAATACACCGGAAACTACGAAGGCAAGCTGAATGCTACAGTTACACTGGTTGAGGGGAAATTAAAAGTAGAAGCTAAAGCCGTAAATCTTCCTAAAACAAATCTTTACCCAATCAACGACCATCGCTTTTTTTTGAAGATCATGGAAACTGAATTGGACTTTATAAAGGGCGCAGACGGGAAGACAGAAAAAGTTGTTTTAGACGATGAAGGTGAGCGATATGAATTAAAAAAAGTAAAGGCTGTTCCTCCGTCAACGGAAATAAAACCAAAGAAAAAAGGAAAGTCGTAACACACGATACCGAATTTGCCAGACGTTCCGATCGGATCATTAAAATGGAAGACGGAAAGATCATCCGAATGTAAGTGCCCGTTTGATATATCAATTTTTTTTACAGGCTTTATCTGTCCCATTGTATGTAGGAGTTTTAAAGCATGACCAATATCATCTTTTATTTCTATTCCTTCCTCTAATTTTCAGTCCTCAATTTTATTTTCTGATACCTATTGTATTTAGCCATGTCCGAAATTTATTCAACATTCAAATCAGGCATCGATTTATCACCTCGTTCAAGAGCTTTCTGGCGTGCTGCACAGGCAGGCGTTTGGTTGATCGGAGCATTTATACTTACCTGCTTATTATTTTTTCCTTCGTTAGGTTTATTGCTTTTCTGGAATATATTAATCCCGGTTGCGCCGGCACTCTTTGTTCTGGCCGTTGGCGTGTGGCGAAATGTTTGCCCCCTTGCAACAACTAACTTATTGCCCCGACACTTTGAATTTTCCAAACGAAAAAAATTAACCCCCACACAGTTAGGCAAACTAAATCTGATAGCTGTTGCTGCGCTTTTTACTCTAGTTCCATTAAGACATGCAGTGTTTAACAACAACGGACCTGCCACAGGAATCCTCATCATTTCGATGGCGGTTATCGGAACCATTATGGGATTCTTTTACGAATGGAAAAGCGCCTGGTGCTCTGGACTTTGCCCCATACACCCTGTAGAAAAATTATATGGCGGAAATACAATTGGTTCTCTTCCCAATGCACATTGTGTAGAATGCCAGAATTGTGTGGTTCCATGCCCCGACTCTACACCAAATATCCATCCCATCTCTTCTAAAAAAACACTGTATCATCAATTATCAGGATTAATGATCGTAGGTGGATTACCCGGATTTATCTGGGGATGGTTTCACGTTCCAGACGAAACCACAATCAGTTCGTTGAACAGTTTTCTTTCGGTGTATAAATTACCCTTGTTGGGATTTGTAGCTACTTCAATTGTTTATATTATTATATCCATGATGATTTCAACCAAATATGAGCAAAAATTGATTAGCGTTTTTGCAGCATCTGGTGTATCCTGTTATTACTGGTTCCGAATCCCTTCATTGATTGGGTTTGGTAAATTCCCTGCTGATGGATTGTTGATCAACCTGAGTAATAGTTTACCAGAATGGATCGTGCCCGTACTCAATATTTTAACCACCGCATTTTTCTTTTATTTTCTTGTTATCCGTAAGCAAAATAATAAGAGTTGGGTGGTGAGACCCCCTTTTGCAACTAAAGAAAAACAACAGGTGGTAGCTTAAATTAGATGCACTCAAAAATATATTGCTCACTGTATTTTAACAGCCATCTTCTTAGTAAGTTTGTCTGATGTCTGATTCTACCTATCTCAACAACAAAGCAAAATCAATTAATAGTTTCGACGCTATTATAGTTGGTTCCGGCATTAGTGGTGGCTGGGCTGCAAAGGAATTATGTGAGAAAGGACTCAAGGTTTTATTGCTTGAAAGGGGCGGACCATTGGATCATCCCAACTATCCTACTACCACAAAAGATCTATGGGAATTTCCAAATCGATTACACCTCGGCACCGAGGATAAGAAAAATAATTATGTGCAGAGCCGGCACTGGTCTTTTAGAGAAGACAACAAACATTTCTACATTAACGATCAAGAAAATCCCTATCAAGAAACCAAACGTTTTGACTGGATCAGAGCCAATCAGGTAGGAGGTAGATCGATACTTTGGTCGAGAGCATGTTACCGCTGGAGCGATCTTGATTTTGAAGCGAATGCGAAAGACGGACATGGAGTAGATTGGCCCATTCGTTATAAAGACATTGCCCCATGGTACGATTATGTGGAGTCATTTATCGGCGTAAGCGGAAATAAAGACAAGCTTCCATATCTGCCCGATGGGCAATTTATGCCCCCTTTTGAAATGAATATTGTGGAGCGCGACTTCAAAGAAAAAATCGAAAAAAAATATACCGATCGCCATGTAATCATGGGTCGTTCCGCAAATTTAACCAAGCCGGTAAAAGGTCGGGGGCTTTGTCAGGCCCGGGATCTCTGTCACCGCGGATGCCCATGGGGGGCGTATTTCAGCACTAACTCCAGTACATTGCCTGCAGCATTTGCTACGGGTAATTTAACGATTCGTCCTTACTCATTGGTGAAACGTGTATTGTATGATGAAAATAAAAAAATTGCTTCCGGCGTAGAAATCCTCGACACAAAAACGAAGCAGGAAGAAAAATTTTATGCAAAAATCATTTTTCTGAACGCTGCTACTGTTGCTACCACTTTTATTTTATTGAATTCAATTTCCAATCGATTTCCCAACGGATTGGGTAACGATAGCGATCAGGTTGGTCGCAATTTAATGGATCATCACAAGGGCATTACTGCAAATGCGGATGTGGAAGGATTTGAAGACAGTTATTATTATGGTCGTCGCCCGGCAAGCATTTATATTCCTCGCTTTAAAAATATTCACAATCAGGAGAAAAATTTTTTAAGGGGTTTTCATTTGGGCGCCAGTGCATACAGAAACAAAGCGAGTAGTGAACATCGTATCGGAAAAGAATTTAAAGATGCAATTACCGAAGCGGGTAAATGGCAGATAGGTATTTACGCATTTGGAGAATGTTTGCCTTATGCCGAAAATCGCATTACACTGAATCAGCATCAGAAAGATGCATGGGGTAATCCACTACTCAATATCGATTGTGAATTTAAAGAAAATGAAAAAGCCATGTCGGCCGATATGGCTGCTACTGCAAAAGAATTATTAGAAGCAGCAGGCTATTCCAATATCAGGGTTCATGCCGAAATCAGTTTCCCCGGCAACGCCAATCACGAGATGGGTACCGCACGTATGGGTCATGATCCGAAAACTTCTGTGTTGAATGCGCAGAACCAAATGCATGATGTAAAAAATGTTTTTATTACAGATGGCAGTTGTATGACTTCCTCTTCTTGCGTAAATCCCAGTCTAACTTTTATGGCACTCACAGCACGCGCCTGCGACTTTGCAGTTAGAGAACTTAGGAAGGGCAATCTATCCTAATCCAATTCGCATTGATGAATTGACATTTAAGTAGCCGAGCGCATACTATTGGCTTTCGAATTTTCTTTTCAATTGATTATATTTGGTAAAATCACGCCAATGCAATCAAGATTAACCGTTCCTCAAAAGAGGGTCAGCAAATTATTATGCCTGCTCACAGCAGCTACATTTTTGATCACTCCTGTTTTTGCGCAAAAAAAGTACGACGAAAAATTTATTGAAAGCCTAAAAAAAGAAGCGCTCGTTTCAGTTACCGGAAAAGAAAAGGCAGTGCAGGAAATGGTAGACATGGTTTTTAGTTTTGGAGAACTGGGTTTTCAGGAATATGAAACATCGAAATACTTAACCGGCATTTTAGAAAAAAATGGGTTTACCATCGAACGCGGCATCGCTGGCATTCCTACTGCCTGGATGGCTAAGTGGGGAAATGGAAGCCCTGTGATTGCACTTGGAAGCGATATCGACTGTATTCCCAAAGCGTCTCAAAAACCGGGTGTGGCTTATAAAGACCCAATCGTAGAAGGCGCTCCAGGGCATGGAGAAGGACATAATTCCGGTCAGGCCGTAATTATATTTGCAGCCATCGCAGCAAAAGAAGCGATGATCAAAAATAATATTTCTGGAACACTGATGATCTGGCCCGGTGTTGCAGAAGAACTATTGGGCAGTAAAGCATGGTATATACGCGATGGATATTTTAAAAATGTGGATGCTTGTATTTTTACACACGTGAGTGGTGATTTTGGATGTAACTATGGCGATAATGGAGGCGATGGAATGGTGTCGGTAAAATTTTCTTTCGAAGGCGATGCAGCTCACGCAGCAGGAGCGCCATGGAGAGGTAAGAGTGCTTTGGATGCCGTAGAATTAATGGACGTGGGTTGGAATTTTAAAAGAGAACATTTAAAACCAACACAACGCTCACACTATGTAATTACTGATGGCGGCGATCAACCAAATGTGGTTCCCTCCAAAGCCAGTGTATGGTACTATTTCAGAGAAAGAGAATACAAGGATATACAAAACATGTATGAGGCAGGAATCAATATTGCAAAGGGTGCAGCAATGATGACCGACACCAAAATGAAATATCAAATCGTAGGAACTGCATGGCCAGGGCATTTTAATAAGGCACTTGCAGTTGCCATGCACGCAAATATTCTGCGTGTTGGATTACCGCAGTGGAGCGATGCGGATAAACAATTGGCTTATGCAGTTCAAAGATTAGTGGACGCGCCAAAAGTTGATGAAGAAGGAAAAAAAGTTGACGGACTGGCATCAAAAATTGATTCTCTCAAAGGATCTGTTCCCTATTCTTGGGGTGGAGGTTCTGATGATATTGCAGATGTTTCCTGGACGATACCCACCGTAGTATTGTGGTATCCCGCAAATATTCTGGGTACAAAGGGACATCATTGGGGCGACGCCATTGCAATGGCAACGCCAATAGCACATAAGGGCTCTTTGGCTGGCGCTAAGGCAACTGCACTTACTTTGATCGACCTGTTTACCAACCCGAAAGTACTTGCCGATGCAAAAGATTATTTTGTAAACGTGCAAACAAAAAATCAAAAATATATTCCATTCATTACCCAGAACGACCCCCCTGCTTTTTATTTAAATAAAGAGACCATGGAGAAATTTCGTAGTCAACTGAAACCGTTTTACTACGACCCCACTAAATACAATACCTATTTAGAGCAACTAGGAATTACTTATCCAACACTGGAGAAAAAATAATTAACATGTTAACCAGAATCTGCCATAAATGATTCAAATTTGAATCATAGTTAGGCAACATGTTTTATCCTTCTAAAAAATCAAATCCAGTAATGCCCATCAAACCGGTGTGCTTCTGTCTAACTATTGTGCTCATCTTCCTATTCCATTCGGTTTCGTTTGCGCAACAACACGCAAGGCCAAAGATTGGCTTAACACTTAGTGGAGGTGGTGCAAAAGGTTTAGCGCATATCGGAATATTAAAAGCCATCGATTCGGCCGGATTAAAAATTGATTATGTTACCGGAACCAGCATGGGCAGTGTTATCGGCTCATTATATGCAATCGGATACAATGGAAACGAGATCGAGGAAATAGCAAGAAAAACAGATTGGAATCTGCTCTTATCAAATCAGGTAACACTGCGTGCGCTTTCGTTGGAAGAAAAAGACGAGTATGGAAAATATGCAATAGAGCTTCCCTTCACACAGGGAAAATTTAGTTTGCCCACTGGAGCATTAGAATCGGAAGAGCTTTGGATAAAATTATCTGAAATGTATTATCCTGTGAGTAAGATCAAAGAATTTCATCGTTTCAAAATTCCTTTCGCCTGCATTGCTACCGATATTACCAATGCAGAAGCTGTAGTGCAGGATAGCGGAGAGATCATAACTGCCATCCGTGCCAGCATGGCCATACCGGGTGTATTTACTACTGTAGAAAATAAGGGCCGTAGGTTGGTTGATGGAGGTGTGATTCGAAATTTTCCTGTATCAGATGCAGTTGCAATGGGTGCAAATTATACTATTGGTAGCAGCGTATCGGCAGGATTGTTACCCAAAGAACGACTTACAAATCCCATTCAGATTTTGTTACAGATTGCTTTTCTAAAAGAAAATCAAGATAATAAAAAACAAATTTCAGTCACCGATTTTTATATTCATCAGCCGCTGAGTAAATTCAATCTGGCCAGCTTCGAAAAAGCCGATGAAATTATCGACTCGGGAATCACAGAAGGAATACTGCTTTATCCGAAATTTAAAAAATTAGCCGACTCTCTGAATCGTTTATATGGACAGCAAAACCAGCAAACAAAAACCGGTATTTCAATTGATTCGGTATATATAACCGATCATGCCATTCGAGGATTAAAGACCATTTCGGAAGCTTCTTTTTTACACAGCGTTAATTTTAATGAGTATTCAAAATATTCGCTCAATGATCTTTCAAAAATGATCAGGAGAGCATATGCTACAAGGGAGTACAACTATATTCATTATTCGCTGGAACCCTTGCCGGATGGCAATTTCGAAATTGTTTTTGATGTGGAAGAGAGCGCCCCAACATCAGCAAAACTGGGGATACACTATAATAGTTTCACCGGAATTAGTTTAATCACGAATCTCACTATGCGCAACTATTTAACGCCTACTTCAAAGTCGTTGATCACAGTAAATATTGGAGATAATTTTAGGGTCAGAGCAGAGCATGTGCAGTATTTTGGGCGCGAAAAAAATCTCGAGTTAATTCCAACTGTGCAATACGAGTCCTTTAAAGTAAATAGCTATACCGACTTTAAAAAAGACGGCTTATACAGGTTGAATTATTTTCTGGGCGATTTAAAAATTCAGTTGGCTAACAGAAGGGTTTTTACTTCGGGTATTGGCATCAAATATGAGTGGGAGCAATACACTCCCGATTTAAGGTCGGCACTTGAATTAAAAGGTAGAGATATTTATTTTACATCCTATACCTATCTGCATTTAAATACACTCGACAAACCAATCTATCCCAAAAAGGGCATTCGCCTTTATGGTGAGTTCGGATATGTATTTGAGCAGCGACCCCTACTTAAATATTCTTCTTATGGAAGACCCATTACAAGTCCGGATACTACCAGCATAAATGCATCCAATTTCAGTAGACTTGTGTTTAATTTAGAGGGCTATCGTACTTTGAGCGAGCACGTCACGCTAATGGGGCAGTTGCAATCGGGTATTAATTTTAATACAGGTCAAAACCAATTCAATGGTTTTTTAATCGGTGGGCTCAATAAAATGTATCGGAATCAAATTGTATTTGCCGGTTTGCAGGATGCTACTTTGCATGCGCAGAGTGTGGCTGCCGCAATGCTTGGGTTAAGGTGCAAAATTTTCAATAATGTTTTTCTGATTGGTCGAACAAATATTTTGGTAAACGATTTCATGAAAAATCAAACCCTTACAAAAAATCCAAGATGGGTAACCGGCACGGCGCTTACAGTGGGTTATAATTCCCTTTTGGGGCCCATCGAATTCAGCGCCATGTATAGTGCGCAGGCAAAGAGTTTACAGACTTATGTAAATATTGGAATTTCGTTTTAGATCTTAATATGTTTGATTAAATCTTTAAAATATTGTGTGGACCAGATATCCAATACACCCGGATTAGGTATAAATCTTGTAATGTCTTCTTTTATCATCTTCATATTTACCGCATTAATCTTTGCTTCTAAGAGTTTCATCAAATTGGTTTTAGTCAGTTCCGATTTTTCCCAATCTCCGCTGTCTTTTGCCCGAACACATAAATGTTTCAGGTTAAGCTGAATATTGTTTTTAATATACCATTCCAGATCATACCAGTCTCTACCCTTTACGCGGTTCTTCCATCTCCTAAAAAGCAGCGCATGCATTTTACCCGCGAATAGGTTAGAAATGGTAAAACAGTTCACATAAAAAGAGTATGGTTTGAGCAATAACTTATCCTCTGTTTCAAATTCAATGGGAGGATTGGTATCGACTTCAATTTTTATCTTCAGGCTGGGTCTGTTTGACAAACCAATTTGCTTGGTAGTATTTTCAAGCGTAAGTTCTGTCCAGATAGTATTTGATTTTAAAAATGCTGATTCAATATTCGACGCCCTTGGTTTTTGTTTAATGCTTACTTTCATTCCAACTGCTGCAAATTCAGATTCAATATTTTCCAGATAATTGGCAATTGAAAATTGCTCATTTGGTGCCAACAACGAAAAGTCCAGATCTTCTGAGAATCGATCCAATCCATAAAAAAGCCGCAACGCTGTTCCTCCATAAAAAGCTGCTTCTTTAAAAAATCCACCCCTATTCAATCCTGCTAATGCAATTTCCTGCATGATCTCTCTCAACGCTTGTTCAGCAGCTTCCGCTGTTTGCGGCTGATAGGATGCTAGCCATTGTTTTATCATAAAGATGCTATTAATTTTACCAGCATTTGAATACTTGTTCTTTTTGGGCTTTGTTTTATCCAGCCCCGCATTGTTTTAAAGTCAAGATTACGTAACTGTTCTTTTTCTATTCTTAGATCTTCTGTTAAATACTCGATCGTTTGTTTGTTGCTTCTCAATAATAAACCGGAGGTGGTAATGATTTTATCGCATAAAGCTTTTTCCGGTGACGCTAATAATACTGTTTGTTTCTCTGTTAATGCAACCTGATTAAATCCAAATGAATAATAAGGCAAGGGAAGGCGGATATAGCTAAAATTACCTGCTGCAGTTTTAAATGCTCTACTTTTTTTTAAGCAAATAGAACTTGTTTCATAAACTCTTTCTGGTATTAAACCCCAATAAAACAAAGCCGAATCCCTCGAAACATAACTCGGTCCATATAAATGATTTGCCAAGAGAAACGCCTCAGGTCCTCGCATCAACAAATTCTTACCGGGTAAATACAAACCCCTCCTTATTTGAATAAGTATTTCTTTTTTAACCAACTCATCAATTTTATCGTATGGCCTGTTATACGCTTTTAATTGATGCAAAAGCAATTCGCTTGTCAGAGGCTGTTCTGCATAGTCTAATATAGTTTGTAAACCATTCATTATGCTAAAAATAATGCATTAATTCGGATTTATTCCGAATTGTATACTATTATTTAGCAAGTTAATGTTATTTCTAAAGCAACAATTCGGAAATTTTCCGAATTGTTATATAAATATTGACAAAATTTAAATCAATTTAATTTCTTTGGAAGCCAAAAAATTTGATGCCGTGATTTAGGAACACAGTCTTCTTTTTCAATAACGATCCTATACAATCAAATGGTACCATCCTTTACCAATACCGCCGGTGGATTCGGGCAGAACGGTATATAAGTAATTTGTATATTCAGTACTCTCATTTCATGAACCAAAACAGCACTATGTCAATTAAAAATTTTTACAAAAGCTTATTGGGCCTTTTTCTATTACTCAATCTTTCCGTATCTGCACAACCCATTACAAGTCAGCAAATCGACTCGTTGGTGCTGTTGACCCTGAAAACGTTTGATGTACCCGGCATGTCGGTGGGTGTGGTGAAAGACGGCAAATTAATTCATGCCAAGGGCTATGGTGTTGCAAATTTAAGAACCGGAAAAAAAGTGGATGAGTACACTTTATTTGGTATTGCATCAAACAGTAAATCATATACTGCAGCGGCTTTGGGCATGTTGGTGGATGAGGGTAAAATAAAGTGGGATGATAAAGTAACAGACTATATCCCTGAATTCAAAATGTATAATCCATATGTAACAGAAGAATTCACGATTCGTGATCTGCTCACGCATCGCAGCGGACTGGGATTGGGTGCAGGAGATTTAATGATGTTTCCAGATGGAAGTAATTTTAGCAAAAAAGATATCATTCATAATTTAAGATATTTAAAACAGGTGTCGAGTTTTAGAACCAAATACGATTACGATAATAATTTGTACATCGTTGCAGGAGAAGTAGTAGCAAAAGCTTCGGGCATGAGTTGGGAAGATTTTATTGAAAAAAGAATCATGCAGCCGCTTGGTTTTAAAAACAGTGCCGCATCTGTTGCAAGATTAAAAGATAAAACAAATAGCATTCGCCCGCACGCACCCGTTAATGGAAAAGTAGAAACCATCGATATCGACTGGAGCGAAACAGCCAATGCGGCTGGAGGAATATGGAGTAATATTATTGATGAAAGTAAGTGGGTGATACTGCAGATGAACCACGGCAAATATGGCGATAGTTTGCAAAACAAATTATTCAGCGATGAAGTACACGAAGAAATGTGGAGTGCGCAAACCATCATTGGCGCAAGAGCTGTTGCGCCTTACAACACACATTTTGCCGCTTATGGATTGGGTTGGTTTTTGAGTGATGTAAAAGGATACAAACAAGTAACGCATACCGGCGGACTGGCGGGCATTGTTACACAGGTTGTGATGATACCGGAAATCAATCTGGGTATTATTGTTTTTACCAATCAGCAATCTGGTGCAGCATTTAGTGCCGTAAGCAATACTATTAAGGATGGTTATCTTGGCGTGAAGGGTTTTGATTGGGTAAAACTATTTGCAGGCCGTGTTGCAAAGGGAGAAGCTGCTGCTAAAAAAATTAATGATGAAGTTGCAGCTACCATTGAAGCACAAAATAAAAACAACAAAGAGCCCTTTCAAATAGAACCGTATATCGGTAAATACAGCGATCAGTGGTTTGGCGAAGTGGAGATCTCTATCAAAAATGGTAAACCCTGGCTGGCTTCAAAGAGGTCGCCAAAACTAAGTGGAGAGTTGTTTCCTTATAAAGGCAATACCCTGATTGTTCGTTGGACCGACCGCAGCATGGATGCAGATGCGTTTGTAATTTTCAGTACTGATAAAGATGGAAAACCATCCGGTATAAAAATGAATGCCATTTCCCCACTAACCGATTTCAGTTTTGATTTTCAGGATCTGGATTTTAAGAGAGTAAATTAATAAGAAGTATTGATGAAAAATGAAGAAGAAATTCAATATCCAGAGAGCTATACACAAATTGAAGAAGATACATGTCTGTCGGGTTTTACAATGGCATCCGATATTTTAACGGGCTCATTGCTTCGCACATTAGCATCGTCAAAACCTTGTTCTCGTTTTCTTGAATTGGGTACAGGCACAGGCCTATCTACTTCCTGGATTCTTGATGGCATGGATAGCAAATCAACACTTATCTCTGTGGATAATAACAGCGCGTTTCTTGAAATCTGCCGAAAGTATTTAGGTAAAGATGGTCGCCTGCAACTTGAATTGATGGATGGTGAAATTTGGGTAAAAGAAAATCTTGCGGAAAAATTTGATTTTATTTTTGCTGATACCTGGCACGGAAAATACCTTTTATTGGACGAAGTGTTAAACATGCTAAACCCTGCCGGTCTTTATATCATCGACGATATGTTACAACAACCCAACTGGCCCGAAGGGCATGAAGACAAAGTTAAAGGCCTTATAGCAAAATTAGAAAATAGACCAGAACTGGTTTTAACCAAATTGTTATGGTCTACCGGTATTATTATTTGTGTAAGAAAGCTTCAATAAATAATGATTGCCCTTTCTAAATTTCAGCCGCAACCGATCTTGAATAAATAATTTCGGGGGTTGCACCAGCCAGCGTGCAGCCCAGATAAATCCTCCCTGCGGGTGGTATTGAAAATACTTCTGTGCGCTGTTTGTTTTCAAAACCTTGCGTCCATCTTGTAAGTATGGTAACACTATATTTTGTTGTATTATCTGTATTTACCAGATACTCAACATAGCCGCCATTTAATGGCCCGCAATTACCGTCTCTTACAATAATATTTTTCATTTTATTCTGGTTTAATGACAAATTAGATGAGTTCAAAAAACACTTATAAATGTATAAAAGGATTATCGCGTTGTGTATGATAAATGTCATTTGAAGGGGCAAATAAAAGGTGTTTTCACCGGAAAAATTCGGTGTTTCAACATAGTAAGAGATTTAAAATATCTATTACTTTTAATTTGTTCACCATAAAAACCTTACCACATGCCAATCAAAACACAACTACGCCCTGAACTGGTTACAGAGTTAACTAAAGCAGGAGTAAGCCCAAATGTTCTGGACAAATTACACGGATTACAGGTTGCAACAAGAGCAGCTTCTACCCCAATTTCCAATTTGGGTTTTAACAAAGACCTAATTGCAAAATTGCCGGCAGATTGCCAGAATTTAACTAAAGCCGATTTAGTTTCATTAGGCGGATGGAGCCACGGAGGCCTCACTGCTGCAGCCGCTAAACTTTCTGCAAGCGACATTTCTGCTATCAAAAATGTACTTGGTGGCTCTTTAGCAGGCGGTTTAAAAGCAGGAATGGACATTAATTGTTGCTGCTGCCCTTGTTGCTGCGCAACTGCTATTACTGACAAAAAAGTAATTGCAAAAACCAACGCAAAATTAGTTGGCTGATTCACTGATGAATTTCATTTCCGTTGTGTAAATGGATTGTTGTTTATCCAATTTGCACAACGGTTTTTCTTGCTTAATTCATAATCTTAAATATGAAAGTTTTGCTAATTTGGCCCAAAGCAAGAACAGATCCTGATTGGGGTGGCGACCTGGGTGCTATTGCCGAACCCCTGGCATTAGAATATCTTGCCGCAGGATTATTACAAAATAATCACGAAGTAAGAATATTAGATTTAAGATTACACCCTAACGATTTATTACCCACATTACAAGATTTTAATCCAGACGTTGTTGGACTCACCGCCTTCTCCATGCATGTGCGTGCAGGCTTACTTGTTTTGCAAAAAGTAAAAGAGTTTAATAAAAACTGCTTAACAGTTACAGGAGGCCATCATGCAACAATTTATGCCGAAGATTTTTTTGAACCGCAAGTTGATTTAGTAGTAGTAGGCGAAGGTGTAGTACCCTTAACTAAAATTGCTGAAGCAAAAAAAAACAATCAAACATATGATACCATAAAAGGTGTATGGTACCGCAACGAAAACGATAAATTTATTTTTACAGGGAAACAAGAAGCAATTTTTATAGATGACTTGCCCTTCCCCGCACGAGATGTTGTGGGTGCAGACAGAACCCGGTATTTTATAGATTGGATGCAACCCGTTGCCTTATTACGTACATCAGTGGGATGCCCATATCGATGCACATTCTGTTCGTTGTGGAGGGTAATGGAGGGAAAGTATAACAAAAGAAATATCAGCAACGTCGTTGAAGAAATAAAACAGATAAAAGAAGATTTTGTTTTTTTAGTAGACGACGAGGCCTTTATTGATAGTAAAAGAATGGAATTGATGGCTCAGGAATTTGAGCAAAATAATATTAAAAAAAGATTCTTTGCTTATTGCCGCATCGATACGATTGTAAGAAGCGAAAACATTTTAGCACAATGGAAAAAAGTAGGTTTAGAAAGGTTGTTTGTAGGGATCGACGCCATATCCGAAAAAGACCTTAAAGAATACAACAAGAAATTAAGCTTTGCGCAAATTGAAGCAGGCTTAAAAATTGCACAGGATTTAGGAATTGAAATATTAGCCCAATTTGTGATAAACACCGATTATACACAAGCCGATTTTAAACAACTGATAAGATTTGTAGAACATTTTAAACTTAACTATCCAACGTTTACGGTGCTCACACCCTTACCCGCAACGGATTTGCTCGCTTCCGATTTTAGCAATATCACTTTAAAACAACCAAATGGACGCCCCGATTGGGATTATTTTGATACACAAAGTATTGTTGTGAAAACAAAATTACCAACCGAAGAATTTAGAAAATTGTATCGTGGCCTATTTAAAGTGTTTAGCAGTTGTTATTCAAAATTTTTAATTCATAAACCCATCATGCAGCATACTCAAACAGAAATTCTACACTAATAATAATAACAACATACAAATTATTTATACCCGGACTAATACTTAAAATTTTTATAAATGAAGCTAGACATTAACGAGGATAAATTTATTTTTCAACCAACACAAATAATTGAAGTTGAAAACGATATAGTTCTAAAAAGAGGCATTAACCAACTAATCATTAAAGGTGAGCTAGCCGTAGATGTAATTAGAGTAATTAGCACATTGGCATCAGATGACGGAGCCACTAAAAACGAGATACTTGAATATTTTGGCGCCGACGCTGAGCAAATAAGCGAAGTCTTAAATCAATTGATTGAAAAGGGCTTTTTAATCAACATTGAGCAAAAAAATAATTACGATTTTGGTATCACCGAAAATAGATTAGATATCTATTATGAAAGTATTGGTAGTACAAAAAAAGATGTTGAAACCCTTTTGGAAAAAAAGATTGCCATTATTGGTGTAAATACAATTTCCAGGCAATTGGCACGTACACTAAACGAAAGCAGGGTAACCAATTATCAAATAGTTGATAACACCATGTTTAGAAATATATCTCTCTTTAATCAGAGAGGCGAAATGGAAATTGATAAATGGGGAAGCGATTTAAAAATACCAGTAAAATATACACAGTGGGTAGATAGCCTTGCGGAAGAGTCAATCGATTTATTGGTGTGCACTTCCGATTTTGGCGGTATGCAAATGATGCGGGATTTTAATAGCTTTTGTGTAGAAAATAATATTTTGTTTTTGCCCATCATCTTGCAAGACTTTAAAGGGTATATCGGACCCCTAGTAATGCCGGGCGAAACAGCCTGTTTTGAATGTTTGTTGAGCAGGCAAAATTCTATACTAACCGACTTTGAAGTAAAACGTACCATCGAACTATCAGCACATCAAGGGCAAGATGTTATTGGCTTTCATCCTGCCATGTCATCGGTCTTAGGCAATATTGCTGCAATGGAAATTGTGAAATTTTTTACTAAAGCATTACAAACCTGGAACCTTGGCTATTTAATAGAAGTAAATCTTTTGAAAACGGAAACTAAAACACGTAAGATTTTAAAAATACCCAGGTGTCCGGTATGCAGCGAAATGAATCATCTTTCTAAAATAACAGTAAGTGTATCAACCTTTACTCCAACAAACGAAGAATAAATTAGTACAAAATATTTATACCAAATGAATATAGCAACATTAAAACTTAAGCATTTAAAAGATAACAATTTAAAAAAGGTTGCTCATATACTTATCGATAATCAAATAGGAATTTTATCCGAAATCAAACAAATTCCCCGCTTTGCAACCGACCCGGAATTTTTTCATTTTGCCGGAAAATCATGTAACACGATTGCTTTTACGCAAGAGAAGAATTTTTGTAATAGCGGTGGGGCATCCATGAATAAAAATTATGCCATTTCAAAAGCCATTGGTGAAGCAATTGAAAGATATTCATCTGCAATATTTGATATTAATACACTTCCATTAACCAGTTATAATGATGCTAATTTTAAATGTGTGCCGCCCTCCCACTTTGCTTTGTACAGCAATGAACAATACAATACCGATGGATTTAAATTTGTTCCGTTTACCAACGATACACCAATTCGTTGGACAGAGATGTTAAACCTTTCGAATCACGAACGAATTTTTATACCTGCAGCAGCAGTATATATGCCCTATTTTTATTACCATGGTACGGGCGACTCACCAATTTTGCAACCAATTTCAACCGGGTTAGCCTGTCACGCAAGTTTTGAAAAAGCAGCAATCTCAGCCATTTGCGAAGTAATTGAAAGAGATGCTGTAATGCTATGCTGGCAGGCAATGATGGCAATGCCACAAATAAGAATCGAAACCCTAAGCGACTTTAATTATGAAATTGTAAAAAGACTGGAAAAAAACGGAAGCAAAGTTGTAATGCTGGATATTACACTCGAACATGGCGTACCTACCATTTTATGTATGCTGTTAGGGGGCAATGATAAAGCTAAACCGGCAATCATTTTTGCGGGAGCTGCCGACCCGGACCCGGAAACTGCTGTAAGAAAAAGTTTGGAAGAATTACCACATACACGAAGATATTGCTCCAGACTAATGACATATTCTCCCAATTTTGAAGCAGAGTTTCCAGATCACGCTAATGTTACAGACCAGGCCGAGCACTTACACTTTTATTGCGACCATAACAATAAAAAATATACCGACTTTATTTTTACTTCCCCTAAAAGAAAAACTTTTGATCAAATAAAATCATTGGTTGGTACAAACAATAAAGACACCCTAAATAATTTGGTTACAGCCATCAGCCAAACCGGTGAAAATATATATATAAAAGACCTAACCAGCAGCGATGTAAAGGGTTTGGGCCTTTGTGTAGTTCGTGCAGTAATACCCGGGTTTCAAAGACTATGTATGGGTCATAATAACAGAATACTTGGAGGCGAACGCCTTTGGCAATTGCCGGCAAAATTTGGTCAAAAGGGAATTACAAAACTACAAGGCGATAACCCTGCTCCCCATCCTTATCCATAAAGAACTAAATATTTTAAGAAATATAAATAAGCAGAGATATGAAAAATGATTTTTGGGAAAAGCTCGACACTTCGAAAGAAGAAGACGAGCGTTTGTGGGAATTGTATCATCAAAATTCAAAAATTACAAAATTTGATAAAACAATTTCGAGAGAAGAATTGGACTCCAAAACTTTAGACCTCATCATGTCTCACAGTTATGATGAATACCGTCAAACAAAATTATCCGCGGATTTATCTCCTTTTACTGTATCGCTTGCCGACGCAATGAAAAATAGAACTACCGCAAGAAATATTAGTCCTGTAGAAATATCTTTAACCGATTTATCCACTTTTTTATTTTTTGCATATGGCATTACAAGAACAAACAAAGACAATAATTTTCCGCATCCCTTTAGAATTGTGCCTTCGGCTGGCGGCTTGTATCCATTAGAAATATATTTTCATCATAATTATGTTCAAGGACTTGATGCGGGCTTATATCATTACAACCCTACAAAACACCAAATCAGTCATTTATTAAAGGGCGATCAAACAAGAAAAATTCAAGAGCTGCTAATTCAACCCCAAATTGCCATTCAATCTTCTCTCATCATTTTTATTACTGCTTTTTTTGAACGCAACTCATTTAAGTATGGCGAGCGTGGCTATCGCTTTGCCAATATCGAAGCCGGGCATGTAGCACAAAATATCGCCCTTACAGCACAGGGCCTCGGGCTTAGTACTGTAACAATTGGAGGGTATCTTGATCGTAAAGCCGATGATTTCCTAAGGCTAGATGGTGTTACTAGCAGCACTCTTTACATTACAGCAATTGGCAAGGACAAAGAATAAATTGTATTTCAGAAAACTGAAACTAATTTAAAATTTAAACAATGAATGCTTTAAAGATTTGCTATGATTTTATTAAGCAGAATCAAAAAGCAAGTATTGAGAGCTATTTGTGTAATTCACTCTTAGACGTTGCGAATATTTTTAATGAAAATGAGTTTCCTAAAGATTTTGTTTTTGCTGATCTATCCATGGGAGTCTGGAAGGCAAACCAAGTGGCAAAAGAGTTCATCGAACAACTAATAATACCAACAGAGGTTTTTACAAGTTCTACAATCAATTACGGATATCAATCGCAAGTATCTGGCAGTTATTTACAATTTGCAAATATTGCAGGCGAAGGAATAGATGCTGAATCGCTAGGAGATACCATCCTGAATCAATGCATTTGTTATTGCAACCAAATGCTACAGTTACTATCACACAACAAAACACAAAGAATATTTGTACTGATTCTTCCTTTAGAGAATATGGAAGTATATAAAGATAATGAAGTGTTTATTTACTTCTTTTCTGCACTTATCAAAAAAACGAATCACAAATTGATTGCTATAAATAGATCTCCAACATCCAATTATCCCACAATTAATTTTACTTGGACAAATAAAGAATCATTTATAAAAGTTAATAGTTCTTTTCTGTCTGATGTAGACGACATTATCAATTTATTACCTGGGGTGTTAAATGCCGATATTCTAGAAAACAAAAAACATAACCTAATTGCGCTCAACAATCAGCACTTTTTAGTTCCGATCGAATACCGAAAATTGTATACTGAAATAACTAAATTAAATTTTGATAAACTAGCAAATCTCTTTAATACAACCGAAGATGTAAAAGCTTATGCTCTATATAACGGTAATACCTATTTTATAGATGGGATATTTTTATCAAAGTATGCCTGGAAACAATTTGGCAGCGGTGCCAAAGAGTTGGCATTTAAATTACTAATTAAAGTATATAATAGTGCTAGTAACGGAACCGAAAAAGCTTCTATTCTTTGTCAATTACAGGGTCTAAGAATTGCTCTGTGGAAATTTCAGGAAGTAGCAGCAGCGCCAATGCCTGGCGGAAACAAAATATTATCTGTACAAAGATTTTTATTTATGGCAAAAGGATGGGGTGCGGTAATGACTGGCGATTTAGATAACGCCACAATTTGTTTGAGCGAAGCAACAAAATTATTTTCCTCTGAAGAACTTGCTTCCAAAGAATTCATGTACCTGTTAAATATAAATGCATTGTTGCTATTAAAAAAGGACGAATTAGCTAAAGCAATGCTGTTAGAAAAGCAAATTGAAAACAACGTCCAAATCAATGAAATTAAAGATTATAAATTACGATTTGTAAATGCAATTAATCTTGCCCGACTGTACAAAAAAAACAAAGAGTTTACTCTATCACTTCAATATTATTTAAAAGCTTTTAAAACCATAACTGGATTAAAACAAGAAAGCGATTTTGTGTATTATAATCTTATTTTATCAAATGCATATAACGATGATGGAAATTCTAACAAATCGTTTTTTTGTTTGTTGCGGTCGGCATTAAATTTATTGTGTACTGTTTTCCCAAAATCAGTTAGCAAACGTTTATATGTAGCATTAGACTTGCCGGCAATTGCTCAAGACGAACATCGGGATACAACAGAAGATATTTACAATTATTTTATTAAACAAATCTGCAATCATCAATATGTAGTTGAAAATTTTGGTCAAGAAATTTTCAACGAATTTTTAGATGTTTCAGATACACCCTTTTTTTTAAGTAGTTATTTATTCGATAAAAAAATTGAGGCGGCATTGGGTGTTAATGGTGTTTCAATTTTAGTTTCGGACGACACTGAAGAATCGATACACTATAAACCAAAATCGAAATTGGGAACTATCGTATTTAAAATTCTTTGTATTGTATTTGAAGACATGTATAAACTCAAACAATCAAAGTCAATCATTATTGATACGAATTACGGATTTGATATACCTCAAACAATTGATGAGGTTGTGCAAGTCTCCATTAAATTAAAGGTTGACAAAATTATTTGGGAAAAGAATGAATTTGATCTTACTGCAATTAAAAATTGCTCATTGTTACTGCCAACTAATATTTCACTACATCCTGGCATTAGCCATATAGCAGAAAGGGGAAATGACATTGCAGTGAGTTTTAAAAGATATTATCCAACCCTAACTATCAACAATAGTTATACTGCATCACTAAAAAAATTATTGCTGGGCGATCTATCATTAACTACACACGAAATCGAAGAAATTTCACCCGACAAATTAAAATGGATGCAAGAAAAAAGGATTATTACACTAACCTATAATACCAACGAAATATGCAAAAAGGCTGGATCCAAATTGCATTTGAAAGAGATTTAAAGTTTGGAATAAACAGAGTCGAGCTATTTAACTGCCCTATATTATTAATCAAGAATGATAAAAATATCAGGGCATTTGATTCGCTATGCCCTCATCGTGGTGCGCATTTAGGGTTTGGGCAATTAGAGAATGACGACTGCATTATTTGTCCTTTTCATGGCTGCAAAATAGGATTAAACAATACAGGTGATTATGGATTTATTGCAACAGAATATAATTTATTTATTAAGAGCGGATTGGTATTTATAAATATGAGTAATGAATTTGAAAATGGGTTTAAAGATTTTTTTACCACAATTGATGAAACACATTTTATCATTCCGGGTTTTGAAATGAAAGTAAATGTTCCTCCGGCAATGGTCATAGAAAATGCTTTTGACGAAATGCATTTTAGAACAGTTCATTCTATTTTTAACGAGCCAAAGTTTACAAAAGCAAGATCGGCAAATGGCGAGTATATTGTAGAGGGTATATTTGATATACCAAAATCTATTTGGCAAAAGGGCGATGCTTCTGTTTTTTCGTTGCCCTATACAGCAAGAGCTTTTAGTCCGTATTTGGTGGTATCCGATTTAGGCGGCAATTATCCTTATTTTGTAATTACATCTGCGGTAGCAACAAAGCAGCATGAAAGTTGTATCAGGCTTTCTATTGCTGTAAAGCCCAACGAAAACAAACAACCACCGGCAATTGATCTGTGCAGGTATTTGATTGAACAGAGTAAAAAAGGGTTGGAGCTTGACAAAAAAATTTGGGAAACCATGTCGTTCAATGTTGTACAAAGATTTACCAATCAAGAAAAATCGGTAATCGGATTTAAAACATTTTGCAATCAATTTAAATAAGATGGAAGATACCGTTTTTTCGATAGTTGGTGGCATTGCGTGTTACTATAAAAAAAAAGAGGGCCCTTGTATTTTATGGTTACATGGATATACAATGAATGCGTTTGTTTGGGAAAATATTTATCGGTTATTTCCGGCAAATGCTCATTTGGCCATCGACTTACCCAGTCATGGTGCATCTTGCTCAATTACAAAATTTAAAAATCTACCAGAGCTTGCAAATCGTTTAAATGCAATTGCAAAAAGTTTTGAGGTGCAAATCATTTTTGGTCTTTCTTTTGGGGGTATTATTGGCTTGCAAATGGCTTGTGAAGCACCGGATAGTTATAAGATGCTCTTTTTAAATTCGGCTCCCATTGGCGGTGGGCCGTTGGATTCATTTGCACAAACAAAAAATTTAGAGCTAATTCGTTTGTATAATGCCAGTACAGGTACAATTGCATTAACGGAAGCTTGGATGAAAAGTCCGCCTGATATTTTTACAGGTGCAAAACAATACCCACTCCTTTGGCAACAGCTAGTTGCAATGATTAGTACACATCGATGGGAGGAGTTAAGCGGCAATTTATTTTCTGTAATTATTGGATTTGATCAAACAAAAACCAACCTCAGTAAAATTAATTTCCCAATAAAAATAATCATTGGAGAAGATGATATGGACAATATCAAAAGGTGTTCTGAAATCATTAAAAGGTTAACTAAAAATTCAGAGAGAATATACATACCAGATTCAGGTCATTTGGCAATCCTAGAAAAACCCGAAATTGTAGCATCCATTATTTTAGATTTTATAAAAGAGCTCTAGCATTCGTTATTCGCCGTATTTTTTAAGGCGAATAAGGAATATTAAGGTAAATACATGCCTTATTCGCCTGAATATTCCCAAAATGACAAAGGGACCCTTCAATTACACAACCTTCGAGTTTGTATTTAAACGAATTTTTTGCTAAAATATTTGGGAATTTCAAATTTGTCCGTAATTTCGTCCGTGTCCGCAAAAATGTCCGCATAATGATCAATGTAAAATTCTACTTAGATAAAGCCGATAAAAGTAAGAGGTTCCCAATACACCTAGTTATTCGGCAAAAAGAGGTTCAAGTAAAAGTTGCTACAGGTGAAAAGATTTTAAAAAAGGATTGGGATAACAAAAACCAAGTAGTTAGGGAGACAGATTACTGCCATAAAACAATAAATAAATTCTTGTCATTTTTAAAGCAAGAAGTAGAAAAGTATTTTGATGCTGTTCCACATTCTCACTTTACTGATAAAAAGGTCAAGGCAAAAATTTTGTCATTAGTGAATGGGCGAAAAGCAAATACCGATATCAAATTGGTATGTGAAGCCGCCTCAGGATATGAAGGAAAAACAAAAATAACTTTTGTAGATTTATTTGCTGGGGCTGGTGGTTTTAGTGAGGGCTTTTTACAAGCGGAATACGGAAACAGATATTATGATTTTTTATTGGGTAGTGATATAAACGAAAATTGTGAACTAACTCATCTTGCCCGGTACAACCACCAACTTGGAATGGATGCCGAATTCTTGCGTCAAGATATCACTGAGCCCGATTTTTTAGACAATTTACTAAAAAAATTAAAGGGGAATCAAGTTGATGTTGTATGTGGAGGACCTCCTTGCCAAAGTTTTAGTCTTGCTGGAAAACGTAAAAAGTTCGATAAGAAAGACGACCTCTTTGCTCACTATTTAAATGTAATACGTGTGCTTCGTCCAAAGTATTTTGTAATGGAAAACGTAAAAGGAATCCTCACAAAAGAAGGCGGCAAAATAAAGGAAATGATTCTGCAAGAAATTAAATCAATTATAGATTTAAAAGAATTTAATCAACTAATTTATTTTTTAGAAAAGCTGAGAAAGGCTGAAAAGGAAAAAGCGTTCACTCTCGACTGCTTTAATTTACGAATACAATTTGAATCGGCGTGCGAAAAAGATTTAGAAAAATTAAGAGAAACTTATATCCAAATCATTGAAAATAAGTTTCGTTTGCTAACGCCAAAAATTGCTGATTACAAAACCAGCAAAACAGACATAAACATAAATACCATTCGTCATGGTTTTAACTTATTAAAACGAAACAAAGAGTTGGCTTATGTAAGAAAGAAAGTCATTTTCGAAAAAGCTCATAGCGATTTAGATAATGATTTTTTTGCCGAAAAATTCGATGACTTTTTAACTGTTATAGAATCAGATTCTATTATTGAGAAAATTCATGATGCCTTTAATAAACTAAAGCCATCCAAGGCATTTCAAAATGAAATTGCCGAAATAATTTCCGCATTAGAAATTTACAATTATTCATTTGAAGAGTGTATTCAAGGTTTACAACCATTTGTTAAAGCATTAAAGGCAGAAAAAGAATTCGATGAGATTTTATCGCACATTAGATTATATAATATTGACCAACCTTTTGTTGCCTTAGCTTCTAATTATGGGGTGCCACAGAACAGGGAACGAGTTTTATTTATTGGATGTAGAAAAGATCAGCAATTAGTTAAAACAGTTCCTCCTACTGTCAGCAAAACAGAGAAGGTAACCGTGTTTGAAGCGTTATATGATTTAGACTTTGTTGGTAACGATGATGAGAAGTTTAGCTACGAAACAATTGATTTAAAGTCGAAATATAATGGTACTACTGAAAAAATGAAGGCTTTAATTAAGAAAAGAAATATAGATGGCAAGCCCGATGATAAAAAAGGATTGACATATGCTGAATGGTCTAAAAAAGGGCGTTTAAATGGACGATTTGCAAATTCAAAGAATCCTTTTTATATAAGGAATTTTGAAGAGCTCGAAAATTCATTGACACATATTGTTGCTCCATTACATAATCATAAAACAAGTAAGCAAAATGATGATGTTATTAAGCGACTTGATATTATATTAAAGACAGGCGATTATGATTTAGCAAAAAGGGAACTTAAAAAAGTTGGCCTTGATTCAGAGAAGCGCAACTACAATGTTTTAAAACCAGATTCACAAAGTCCAACCGTAATGACAATACCAGATGACTACATCCATTTTTCAAGTCCAAGAGCATTGACGGTTCGTGAAATGGCAAGGCTGCAATCATTTGATGATTCCTTTGTTTTTCAAGGAAAGCGTTCTACTGGAGGAAATAAACGTAAATTCGAAGTACCGCAATTTACTTTGGTTGGAAACGCTGTGCCTCCATTAATGGCAAGAGCGGTTGCATTAGAAATATTGAAAAATATAAAGTAATCATTGATGAGGCAATTAACCGCCCTTGAAATAAATAGAATTAAGCTTCTAACTGAAAAATCCGTAGAGATTTGTCTGATTGAACCAACTGGTACTGGACTTGAAAAGTCAATTATGGACGCTACAGGTTCTGTTCGAGCCTATTTGAAAGCTAATAATATTCACGATTTTGAATTACAGAAACAAGGGCCAGATAATAAAGTTCTATTTTCTTCCCATTTAATTACTTCTGATAGATCAATAAATTCAGTTGTCTCCTTGTACCGACCAAACACAAAAAAGGGAGATCCCAGAATTTGGTTCAAGGGATTAGGATCTTATTCAAATGCAAATGATATTTTAGCAATAATCGCTTTTGAAAACGTATTGTATGTTTTGAATATCACTCAAATAGATTTGGATAAATTGATTGAAAGTAAAAATTCCAACCCATTACAAGAATTAGTAAATGAAATTAATCGCCTGTCAAATGTGGTTGCAGATGAATTATTGATTAAGTTAAGATCGATAGCATCAAAAGGATTTGTCCCTGCTTTATTACAAGCGGATACTTCAGTTGGTAGAACATTGGAACACTTACTTGGTATACAAATGAACTCATCAAGGACTCCTGATTACAAAGGAATTGAACTAAAAACAGCAAGAGAAAATAAGGGAACAAGAAAAGGGTTATTTGCTAAAACACCTGATTGGGAACTGAGCAAATTTAAAAATAGAAATGAAATTTTAGATGCATTTGGATATTTACAAAAAGGTGTGTTTCGTTTATATAATACAATCAGAGCAACCGGAAGAAATGCTCAAGGTTTAATTTTGAGGACAGATTACGAATTAGATTATTTGTTTGAAAATTCAGATAAAGAAGAAATTGGAGATTTTCTGGTTTGGAAATTGGAAGTGCTCAGAAATGCATTGGCGTCAAAACATAAAGAAACATTTTGGATTAATGCACAAACGAAGACAGAGATTGGCAATGAATATTTTTTATTTAAGTCAGTAGAACATACAAAAGGTCCTTTGTTAAATCAATTTGGTTTGTTGATTGATATTGGGGCAATCACTCTTGATTATCCAATTAAAAGATTGGCAGATGGCTCTGTTATTGATAAAGGATGTAATTTTAAATTAAAGCCAAATGCTTTAAGTTTATTGTTTCCTCCTAGCTCTAAATATGATTTGCTGAAAAATCAACGGTAACTGTATGATTTTTCAGGGTTAAAGCTTAATTTGAAAGTATAGCAAAGCGGAGTTTAGCTAAAAAGTGCAAGAGTAATATTTAATAAACGATACAAAACCACATGAAGCAATTTAAGCATTGAAAACTATATCAATTTTTCCTCCAGCACCCCTCTCCAGACAGTAAAACCACTTTTTACATCAGCGTAATCATGAATAACCCGGCTGAAGTTGTCATGCTCTTTCCTGAGATAATCCAGTTTACTCGTGGCTTTTATATCATTGAGTATTATTTCAATTTCTTTTAATCCCTTTCGCAAAGCATCCATTGATTTTTCAAAATGCCAGATGTAGGTAGCCTCTTCGCTATTAAGTGTTTCCCAAACAATATGATATTTTTTTTCTCCTATTAGTAAAAACAAAAATGAAAACGGCTTGAGTATGAAGCGGATTTTTAGTACAGCGGAGAGGTGTTTTGAAGAAAGGAATTTGAGTTGGTAGTAATGTTTGGAGTTTTTAATATTTAAAATATTATCAATTAAATCCTGCTCTGACTTAAATATTTTTCCGGCAACAACCTTATCTATCGCCAGTAAATTGTCTAAAGTATTTATGACAGTGGGGCTTTCGGGGTTTCCTTTGAATGTAAAAATCTCTTTTTTAACAAACTCAAATCTAACATTGTCAATGACACTGCCGTTAATTTTATCAATGTCTTCAGAGCTTGCATTTATGGACATAATTTCTTTATCTGTATAGCGAATTTCAATTTGAGCAGCAATCAATTTTTTCTTCAAAATCTTTATAAAATAATCTTTAATTGCTTCAAATTCTGGCCTTATATCAGGATTCTCAATCTCAAATGTAATTTCCTGTTGAAGTTCATCAATAAATACCCGAAAAGAAATACAGGCATGTAGAAATAGTATTTTGTTGAAAGGAACTTTCATCGTTTTTGACAGCATCCTTTCAACAGGCTTGACTACATGTTTCCCAACACGATTCGAAATTTCATAATTAACGGCGGGTTCCGATATTTTTTGAATGACAGGATTTTTATTAAGCTCTACTGCCCTTAATAAATGGCCAGTGTTAATATCTCGGAATTTGATTTTATCAATTATCAAAAATTGCAGGTCGCCCTGTTTGCAATTATTCATATCCGGCTTAGCATGGTAATCTATAATCTCTGTCATTAACTCACAGCTTTCTTCGTCATAACAAAGCACCCTTACTTTCCAAGCTACCCCTTCTTTAAATTTTTCTATCCCCAACGATAACTCTAAACTGCTTATCGGCAAAACACATGCATCTGAATTTACAAAAATTGCATTTTCATTAAAGAACAAAGTCAGCTCATCGAATTTTTTTATCTGCCCAGTATTCATCAGTTTTTTATAATGCCGGTTTCTTTGCCTGAACTGTTTTTCTAAATAATCAATATGAATGTCCCTATAGTCATAAATGACGGGAGTAACTTCTGTTCGTTGCACCCTACCCATATATTGTATTAATTTACCTTCAAAAGCAAATGGGTAGGCAAGTATTAAACATTCTAAATTATCAAGATCTGTTCCCTCACCCAGAAACTGTCCGGTAGAAATCAAAATCTGGAAATGACCTTCCTTGATTTGTTTGAGTTTTGCTTTTCTTGCCAATTCTGAATCTTCACCTGAAATAGTTATTACCCTATATTTATTTTTTAGGTATTGATATAAGACTTCTATATGGGCTTTTCTTTCTGTAAGTACCAAAACTTTCTTCCCAGTATTTGCTTCTTTTTTTATATCCTCAACAATAAGTCTGTTTCTTTCAGAATCATGAATCAGTATTTGCGAAAGCATTTCGGTTTTGTCTGTCTTGTAATCAAAAGGAAAAAGCAGATCTGTTTCCCGGATAATTACTGATACTTTTTTAGCCGATGAATTATTTTTAAATGGAAATTTCACTTCCTGAATAACATCCCCGATATGAATGAAGATTAGTTTTTCATCATTATTCTTTCGCACGGGTGTGGCTGTTAATCCATACATATAGTAGGAAGAAAATTTTTTAACTACTTGTCTAAATGTCTTAGCAGGAACATGATGGCATTCGTCAATAATTATCATCCCAAAAGACTTAAATATTTCGTTTGCTGTATCAATTGAGGTAAGGCTTTGTATCATAGCCACTGTGATATGTGTGCCAATTTTTTGCTGGCCATGTGATATTTTTCCAATAAACCCGTCAGCAATGCCAAGAAAAGATTGGATACGTTCCACCCACTGGTCGAACAACTGCTTGCGGTGGACAATAATTAAAACTGGTTGTTTTTTGTGAGCTACGATACCCAGCCCCATTATAGTTTTACCTGAGCCGGGAGGAGCTACAATAATACCCATCTCTTTTTTATCGGTGATAGCAATAACTTCCTCCTGATACTCATATAAAGAGGCTTTAAAAAAGAAATTAACTTCAGTAAGTTTCTTTCTTTCGTCAATAAGTTGATACTTAATTTTTTGGTCATGGCAGAAACGAAGTAGCTTACCAATAAAACCTTTGGGTAATAGAAGTAAGCCATCTTTTTCTTCCAGCATTCTGAAATAGGGTGCAGTGCCAAAAGTGTTTTTACCCAGTTTCTTTTTTATGATATACTCTGAGTTAACAAAGTTGAGATTATCTCTCAAAAACAATACCAAATCCGGAGATAATTGCTTTCTTGGAATTGCAACTTGATTGTTTAGTAGAATTCGAATACCATTTTCTGTTGATTCCCCTTTTGCAGAAATTATTTTGTTATCAGGAGATGAACATTCAATAGTATCGAAGATTTTATTTAAACGTTCAATTGTAACTCGTTGTATCTTTTGCAAGAACTCCCACTGATCCTCAAAAGGAGCAAGACTATTAGGATTAATAAAACAGGAATTATTATTTTCTAATGCTTTTTGATGAAGAGGCAGCGCAACCAAGTTACCAAAACCTTTACCAGAATGATAATTCTGGTTCGGAAACAGCCTATCGTAATTGGAGTTTTTATCAAATGGCGAAATGATACCAGCGAATTCTAAAATATGCAGAACAATTTTCCTGCTTTTAAAAGCAGGAAAATTTGAATCGAAAAAAATCCAAACATGTCCACCCTTACCACTTCTGGAACGTTCAAGATATGCAGGAAGTTGATATTGGTTGCATATTTCAATGAAAGCCCTGCATTCATCTATCCAGCTTCTTTTACTGATTAGGGTTTCATCAAAATCGGCAACTATAAACCAGGAAGAATTATCTGCTAATAAAGGGTACAAGCCAATAACTTCTTTTCCGGTGAGATGATTAATAATTCTTTGATCCGAAAGTTTTGAAACCTGTTTATGCGGGAAGTCTTTTAATGTGCCTCCTCTTTGTTTATGTTTTGCAAACTCATCCCAATTCAAATCATAGGCAGGCATGTAACCAAATTTGCCATCTTTTTCCCATCGAACTGCAAACACATCTTCTCTGCCCCTGAAAAGAGATAAGAAAATCCTGACTTGCTCATTGGAAAAAATGGCCATAGTTAATAAGTTATCTTATCAGCAAAGCTAAACTACTGTTCATATACCTTTTATAGCTCAATAGATGGATTTAGGATCTTAACGCAAACACTTAACCAACCGATTTATAATATCTTGATATAGGTTTAAACTTGAATAAACTCGTATAAACGGATAGTTTGAGGCTGTTTCTGCGCACGGTTACGCGCCCATGTAAATACCATTTCATTATGCTAATATAGTATTGTAATACCATATTATTATGTAATTTAGGGATTAGAATCCACCAATATGATAAACAGAACACTAAAAGACGCCATTAAAAAAGACCTATTTAAGGGGAAAGCTCTCCTGTTATTTGGGCCACGTCAGTCAGGTAAATCAACCTTAATTCTGGAAGTATTAAAAGATAAAGATCATCTATATCTTAATGGAGATGATGCTGATGTACGAGAAATGCTGACCAATACCACTGCAGCAAAATTAAAAATGGTAGCCGGAAATAAAAAGATTGTTTTTATTGATGAAGCTCAACGTATTATAAACATTGGACTTACACTCAAACTATTTACAGATCAATTAAAAGACATTCAGGTAATTGCAACTGGTTCATCAGCCTTTGAATTATCAAGCCAAGTCAATGAACCCTTAACCGGTCGCAAATACGAGTATATGCTCTATCCATTAAGCTTTGCTGAAATGGTGGCACATCATGGATTACTGCAAGAAAAAAGACTTCTTGATCATCGGTTAGTGTACGGTTGTTATCCTGAAATTGTAACCAAACCCGGTGAAGAACGACGGTTATTAAAATTATTAGCAAGCAGTTATCTGTATAAAGATTTATTGATGCTTGAACAGATAAAAAAGCCACTCATTCTTGAAAAATTAGTGAGCGCACTTGCTTTACAAATTGGCAATGAAATCAATTATCAAGAATTAGCTCAAACAATTGGCGGAGATAGAAAAACAGTAGATAAATATATTGATCTGTTAGAAAAAGCTTTTGTGGTTTTCCGTTTACCAGCGCTTAACAAGAATGTTCGCAATGAAATTAAGAAAGGCAAGAAAGTATATTTCTACGACTGTGGTATCCGTAATGCAGTGATCAATAATTTCAAATCAATTGATTCTCGAACCGATGCCGGGGCATTATGGGAAAATTATGTCATCGCAGAGCGGATGAAAATGTTGCATTATAACGACATAGATGTGAAGCAATATTTCTGGCGAACTACACAGCAACAGGAAATTGACCTTATTGAAGAATCACATGACCATTGGGCAGCTTTTGAATTTAAGCGGAATGCAAAAGCAAAAGTCCGCTTCTCTCAAACATTTTCTGACAACTATCCTAACTCTAAAATGTTAGTTGTTTCACCGGCCAATGTTGAGGATTTCTTATTGATCCAAGGCAACGCTAAATAATCTAAAAGAAAAAAGCTTCCAAGCAAAACGCTTGAAAGCCTTATCTATCTAGTGGTGTGGGCCGGGATCGAACCGGCGACACAAGGATTTTCAGTCCTTTGCTCTACCGACTGAGCTACCGCACCTTAGCTGCTTCGGGTTGATGTACCTGCTTTTTATAGCCCTCCACCTCCCTAAAGGGCTGCAAATATAAGGGCATCGGCCAATATTCAGAAATTATCCACAGATTTTTTTGAGTTTTCTTTTAGTGGGATTCCCATCAAACCCTTCTGCAATCTAATTCTATGGAATTGAACAGTTTATCTAAAAAAAGACCCCGGCTGATCGCCGGGGCCTCCATATGAGGGTTAGCGGAATTTATTTTACCCTCTTGCCTTAATCAGTTGCAGCACTTTGCGCTGATTACCCTGAATGAATTCTCCGTAGAACGTTCCACTAGGATAACTATTGCCAATCTGAATGGTACTATTGGGTTCCAACTGCTGCTTTGCCTCAATTGCCCTGCCAGAAGCATCCATCACCCTCAGGCTGATTGGCGCTTTGTGTTTACTCAGCAACTTCAAAGTGAAGTAATTAGTTGTTGGATTCGGCATCACGATCACATTCAAACCCTCTTCTGCATTTGCTGTTTCCAAACCCATTTTCTTGCTGATTAGCAACTCCTGCGGTACGGACGGATCAACCGCCGATGCTGTATTCTGACTACATGGCTGCTGCTCGGTATTACCTAACCTGTCGCCCTTATCGTTTGCCAGATGCGCTGCTACTGCACTTACCAATACACTCATCGATTTTAGATCTCCACCCTTACCATTTGTAGAATGACTGATCCATACTTTCGCACCATTTGAACCAGCCACCCTAATATCCGTTACACAAATGCTGATGGTTGCTGTTGCCGTACAACCATTCTTATTCGTAACAATTACCGTAAAATTACTTACCCCATTACTAGTTGCACTAAATACAGGAGCGGCACTACTTGTACTACTTAAAGAACTAATTGCAGTACCCTTGGCAGCGGTCCACACATAACTGTATGGTGCGCCAGATGCAGGCAGACTTCCTACTTGCAATGTTGTGCTCTGTGCTCCATAACCCAAGTACAAATTAGTTGATCCTGATCCGGTATAAACATTACTGGTTGGTACAGAACTAATGCTTGCTGTAAATGCAGGACTCAGTGTAATGGTCTGCAATCCGGTACTAAAGTTTCCTGCAGCATCTGTTGCTTTCCAAGTTCTAACAATACTCGTTCCACTCAGAACATCTGTATAAGTAATTACTACTAAACCACTACAATTATCGGTTGCAGTTGCAGTACCCGTTATTGCCGGGGTTGCCACTACACCACAACTTACACTTGTGTTTGCTGGTGTTTTAATCACTGGCTTCACATTGTCTTTGATAATTACTGTTTGATTCTGTGTGCTGATATTACCATGACCGTCGTTATAACTCCAATGAATTGTGTATGTTCCCTGAGCATTAAATACTAGTGGATCGGTTGTTGTTCCTTTAATCCATCCCGAACAATTGTCCTTTGCCCAAGGTGCCGCCAAATCATGATCACCACCATCTTCATGGCTATCGCCTTCTTCACGATCACCACCTTCTCCATGATCGCTGTGTTGATCTGTTCTAATAGTTAAAGAACAATTACCTGTAATAGTTGGTAACAGTTTCAACTTAGGTGTTGGAGCAATATCATCACTCACCACTACTTTCTGTTCTTGTATGGTAACATTACCCTTCGCATCTACATACTTCCAATGAATCGTATAAGTTCCTTGGTTATAGTATGTCAACGGATCGGTTGTTGTTCCTACAATTAACCCTGAACAATTATCCATCGCGGTAGGTGCTACTAAATAGTAATTCTCCAATTCTATCTTACCATCATCTTCCTGCTCTGCTTCTTCGCCCGGCTTCAGTGTTAATACTGTTGCATAACACTCTCCGGTAGCATTTGCTAAAATCTTAGTTGGTACCGGTCCTTTATCATCTACCACCGTAACAATTGCTGTTGTGGTAGAAATATTGCCGTTATTATCTGTAACGGTTAGGGTAACTGTGTTGGCACCAATATTGGCACAACTAAAGCTCGCTGGTACAACGCTCATACTCGCAATACCACAAGCATCAGTACTTCCATTATTAATATCGGCCGCTGTAATTGTTGCGGTTCCACCTACTGCACTTAAGCCGATCGTGATGTTCTTCGCTATCGCAACTGGTGCAATCAGGTCTTGAACAGTTACCATCGCAGTTGCAGTGTTTACATTTCCGTGGATATCAGTTACCGTTAAGGTTATTGTATTTATTCCCACATTGCTGCAATAGAAACTACTCTTATCCAAACTATATGAAGCAATACCACAATTATCAGTTGAGCCATTGTTGATTTGTGCTGCTGTGATATTGGCTACACCATTTGCATCTAATTGAATTGTGAGATTCTGCGTTTTTACAACTGGCTTCTCATCATCGTTCACCGTAATATTCTGAACCGCTGTACTTACATTACCGTGAATATCAGTTACTGTCCATGTGATCGTTGTTGTTCCAACCGAATAAATGCCACTTGCATTATTTGTTCCATTGATACTATTGGTTACTGATGCAACCGCACAATTATCGCTGGTCACCGGAGCCGCAACTGTTACTGTAGCTTGACATGAACCAGCATCTGCTGTTTGCGTTTGATCGGTAGTTGTAATAGTTGGCTTTTCGTGATCAACTACCATTATAGTAAAGTCAACACTTGAACTTCCAACTGCATTTGTTGCTGTTGCAGTAATGATATGTGTACCTACTGTAAAGTAATTTCCAGATATTATTGCATTGCCATTTTCGGTATACGCAATAGTAGATGCCGGTATCGCAGTGGTTTCTGTTGCTGCAAAATTTACGCTTGCTCCACACTTACCCGCTTCACTATTTACAATATAATTATCTGGGGCTACAATCACCGGTGCAATACCCACAACTGTAATATTAAACGAAGTGCTTGCAGTTAATCCCGATGCATCCGTAACTGTATATGTAACAACTGTTGTGCCTATCGGGAAAGTTGATCCGCTTGCTAATCCTGCTGTCATAACAGTTGTTGCACCCGGACAATTATCTGTTCCAATTGGAGCTGTATAATTTACTACTGCACCCGCTGCACTTGTTGCTATTGCATTGATATCTGCTATCGCTGCAATTACTGGTGCCTCAGTATCTGTTACTGTTATTGTTTGTGTACAAGTTGATTGATTACCACTTGCATCAGTTGCAGTCCATATAATGGTTGTGATTCCTTTTGGATAAGAAGCTGACAATGCTGAAGCATCACTTCTCACACCAACAATTGATTTCACTGAACAATTATCCGTTGCAGTTGCATTAGTGATAGCCACTGTTGCAAAACATTTACCAGCATCTGTGCTAACTGATATATCACCAGGACAAATAATGGTTGGAGCAATATTATCTAGTACTGTTACACTGGCAGTTGCAGTTCCTGTATTACCATGAATATCTGTTACAGATAATACAACATTATTACCAATAGCAGGTAAAGCATATGTAAATGTTCCAGCATGGTATCTACTTGCTGGGCCACCATCCAGACTTTGTGGGTAAACAAATGAAGTACTTGGTGATGGGCCAAATCTTCCTCCATTTACAAAACTGATTGCACCACCATTTGTATTGGTAATTGAAGAAGGACCACTTCCAATATTACCATTGAGTTCTGCACTATTATATCCAAGTGCAACAATACTATATTGGCCCGGGGCTAATGTTACTGGTGTTATTGAACGCATGCGATGCTTATTCACCAATGGATCTCCAGAACCAGCAATGAACACATCTAGACCAGGTACAATAGTTTGCGTATTACGATTGAATACTGCAACTCTAATTGATCCACCAGCCATGGTACCTGTGATGCCGTTTTGATTGTGATCAAATGCACCAAGTTGAGAGATTACGATACCACCTGCATTCAATACATTGAAGTCCATTCCAAGTGTGCCATTCCAAGCTTGATTGCCCGTATTGGTAGCTCCTGTATATGCCATCACTTGAGTTCCAACAGCCGTAAGATTCGCGCATGTGAAATTGTTCGGCGTAACGCTCATACTTGCAATACCACAATTATCGCTGCTATTATTATTGATCTGCGTAGCAGTTACTGATGCATTTCCATGAGCATCTAAGTAAACTGTTACATCATTTGTATGAACCATCGGCAATTCTGCATCTGTTACCACCACATCGAAACTAGCTGTTGAGATTCCCAAATTATTAGTTGCTGTTGCAGTTACCTTAGTAGTACCTACATTAAATACCGTACCAGGTTGTATATCATAAGTAATGGTTGATGCCGGTATACCCGTTGTTTCTGTTGCAGCAAAGCTTGCAATACCACTACATAAACCTGCTGTATTATTCACTGTGATAGTTGATGGAACAACGATCACTGGTGCTAAACCAGATACGGTAATAGTGAACGAATAGTTAGCAGTTAAGCCTGCTGCATCTGTTGCTTTATAAGTAACAGTTGATACGCCTATTGGGAAGGTTGATCCGCTTGCTAATCCTGCAGTTTTAATAACTGTAACTGAAGGACAGTTATCAGTTGCGGTTGGTGTTGCATAACTTACTATTGCTCCTGCTGCACTTGTTGCTATTGCATTGATGTTAGATGGACCAACAATTGTTGGTGCTTCATTATCAGCTATAATAACCTTTTGAGTTATGGTAGTTGCATTTGATGAAGCATCAGTTGCTGTCCATGTAATAGTTGTTGTTCCTTTAGGATATGCCGCAGATAATGCAAGCGCATCACTTCTCACACCCGTAACAGTTGTGCTTCCACAAAGATCTGTTGCGGCTGGTGTTGGAACGTTTACTGTTGCTGAACATACTCCTAAATCTGTATTGGCATTGAGATCTGCAATAACGCCACCAGAAATAAACACATAGATTTTTTTGTTTGAAACACCGGCAGCGTTCTGCATAAATGTCCAATCGGGATGTGCGTTTCCTGTATTATTTCCTATTCCTAAATCAGAGTTTCCTCCGCCTGCCCATCTATTATAAGCAAGCAAAGTTTGTTTAGTTCCATAGTTATGAACTTGAAATGATCCATAACAGTTCTGCGAAGTTATTTGATCATCAAAATCATAAGTTGATGCATTTGCACCTGGAAGTCCCAATCCATTTGTAGTATTATAACAATGACTCCATAATTCAATATTTCCTGTTGCAATATTAGTGCCCGTTGTAACACCTGCGTTGGCGCTAGCAAACACATTCATATTGTTTACTTTTTGCTGCCACACAGTAGCGCCCGTTGGGATCCCAATTAAACTAGGATCACTTGTAAACTTATCCATCGATACCCATACCCACTTGCCGTTATCCAATTCCATATAATAAGCAACACGATTAAAACTAGCACCCGCTAATGCTGCTGCATTATTTACAGTATAAGGAATTTGTGTTTGTGAAGACCACTGTGCTGCATTTGGTACATTTAATTGATATACTAATTTATACTGAGCTGCTTCTGGCACATTCGCTAATATACTTGCAGGCGCATTACTTGTATTTCCACTAAATGATGGCGCTTGTACATCTTTTATAGTTACAGTAAATGTTCCTGAAGAGACACCCACTGCATTTGTTGCAGTTGCTGTTATTGTGTGAACACCTACAGATAAAGCGGTACCCGAACTAATCGAAGATCCGTTTTCTGTATACGTAATAGTTGAAGCTGGAATACCTGTAGTTTCGGTTGCAGCAAAACTTGCTGTTGCTGTACACTGTCCTGCCGTGGCATTTAATGTACTATTAGCCGGCACTGCTATTACTGGAACGATTCCAGATACAACGATATTAAATGTTGTATTCACAGAATTTCCTACAGCATCTGTTGCTGTTACTGTTACAGAAGTTGTACCTATCGGGAAGATGCTTCCACTTGCCGGAACTGCTGTTACAGTTGGTGTTGCAGTACAATTATCTGTTGCTGTTGGTAAAATATAAGTTACAACTGCTCCGTTTATACTTGTTGCATTTGTAGTAATATTTGATTGCGCAGAAGTAAATGTTGGTGCAATATTATCTGATACAGTAACGGCTATTGCATTTGATACTGCCGACACACATCCATTACTATTCGTGATAACAACAGTATAAGATCCTGTTGTTGTTGCATTATAAGCACTTGACGTTGCACCAGGAATACTTACAGCATCTTTACTCCACTGATAAGTAAATCCTGTTCCTGTATTTGCATTTAAGATTACTGTACTAGACGGACAAACTGCTGTTGCTCCACTTGCAGTAATTGTTGCAATTGGTAATGCATTCACTGTAACTGTAACTAGCGTTCTTGTTGCAGCACATACATATGGTGCTGCAATAAGTTCTACATAATAATTGCTTGTATTGCTTAATACTGCTGTTGTATAAGTAGCACCACTTGCCAATAAATTGCCGCCTGTAGCTGCATCGTACCATTTATATTGAGCACCTACAAAAGTACTTGCTGCTGTTAGGGTAGTTGAATTACCAGAACAAACGATGGTGGCTCCTGTAATTCCACTAATAGTTGGAATGGCTCTAACAACTACTACTATCGAAGATCCTGTGATGGTATTTGAACAAGTTGTTGCACTTGCATCTTTAACAGAAATTAAAGTATATGTAAATGTTCCTGCAACACCTGTTGGAGCAGAAACAGTTGCAGTATTTCCAGTTGATATTACGGTTTGTTGTGCACCTCCATTAATGGTATAAGTAAAGGTATATGGCGCTGTTCCAGTTGCACCTGTAAAAGTTACCAATGGAGAAGCAGTATTAATACAAACATTTGTCGCACCGGTAATAGTTGCAGTTGGTAAAGGATTTACTGTTACTGTTTTTGTTTCAGAAACAGATACACAACCAGCAGCACTTGTTACTGTTACACCATAAGTTCCAGTTGTTGATACAGAAATACTTTGTGTTGTACTTCCATTACTCCATAAATATGTTTGTCCGACTGGAGTTGTAGAAACCCAAGTTGGATTATTTACTAATGTTCCAGTTCCATTACCTGCATCGTCTGATGTAGTAGTTCCAGTTCCTTCATCAAAACGATAATAGCGAATTAGGTTTGCTGTGCCAGTTGCAATTGGCATGGCATCTGCATCAGATAAAATCTGTGCAGATGTTCTTTGTACATTCCAAATTCGAAGATCATCGATCGTTCCTTGAAAGAAACGAGTATTGCCATTCCATGATCCTATATTATATGAATTACCACCAATGATAGAAACTGTTGTGGTATAAACTGCTGTATTTGTAAGCACACCATTTACATAAAACTTCACATACTTTCCTGCTTTAGAATAAACTGCTGCAATGCGATAAGTAGTATTAGGTGAGAAAGTAGTAGCACAATATTGATCTTGTGGAGCATTTCCAGAAACAGAAAACTGGAGACTACCATTTGAAAATTGATAATGAATGGCTCCGATACTATAATTATCATGATTCATGATCACGTTAAAACCACCTGCTGTTAAAGCAGTTGGCGTAACAGTTGCCTCATAAGTAATATCATCTGTAGCAGCATAACCATTTGCTACTGAAACTGTATTTGATCCGTTGAATTGAAGCGCCGAAGTTGCTGCACTTAAAGTAATATTAGTACCGGCACAAATAGCAAGTGGCCCATTTGCCTTAATACTTGCAACTGGCAATCCACTAACCGTAATAACTTTTGTAAAGGTATTAACCACACCTCCCACAGTTACTGAATAAGTAATGGTTGCAGATCCTGCAGATACACCAGTTACTGCTCCTGTTGAAGCATTAACGGTTGCTACCGCTGTATTACTACTTGTCCAAGATCCCGTACCTGACTGCGCATATTTTACGATTACAATACCTGAACCTCCATCACCTCCATTACCTGATAAGGAATTATTGGCTCCGCCACCACCGCCACCGCCACCGGTGTTTGGTGTACCATTAGCACCTAGCATATTCACTGTATTACCTCCCTGACCACCACCACCAATTCCACCTTGATAATTTGCTGCTGTAACAACACCTTGTCCGCCGCCGCCGCCGCCAGCAAAACTTTGTGATACGCCAGTCATACTAGTTGTAAAACCCGGACCACCATTTGAACCCAATAATCCTGCGGTACTTGCTGCTGCACCTGTTGCACCACCACCACCATTTCCCATGGCAAAACAGCATCCCAATCCATTATTTTGATTACCTCCTGCAAAACCCTGACCAACCGTTCCAGCCCCACCAAAACTTCCGTTTGATCCGCCACCGCCTGATCCACCACTATTTGCATTAATATTATTTGTTCCCCCGCCGCCACCGCCGGTAGCAACAACAGATCCAAATACGCTATTCCCCCCATTTAAACCATTATTTGGTTCTAATAAACTTCCCTGTCCGCCAGCTCCAATCACTACCGATTGAGAACCGCTTGTATTATAAGATGAGCTATAGATCAAACCCCCTGCACCGCCACCACCTGCATGCCTTTTTCCACCACCGCCACCACCTGCTACAACTAAAAGCTCTGTATTGATATTGAGTCCTGCTGGTATTACAAAAGTTCCAGCACCGGTAAATGTGTGCACATTATAGCCACTAACATTTGTGATTGATCCACCACTGATTGTTGTAGAAGGCGCTACCAATGTTGTTGTGCCATTCACACAAACAGCCGAAGCTCCAGTGATTTGCGCATTTGTGTTGTTAATTGAGAATACTACAGATAAAATGGTTGCCAATAAGATACCATACTTGCGTAAAGTTGCTTTCATAAGTCAGTTTAATTAGGGGTTAAAACGCTGAATAAATTCAACATTTTGCGAAAAGTAAAACTTGTATTGACGAAAGAGAAATGAAATTGATGTACTGATTGATTTAGTAGATGTTGTATCCGATTCAGTAGATAATAAAAAATAATATCAACTATTTTCAAGTTTTCCTATTTTTAAATCGCTGTAAGGGTCTATCTTTCAAAGCCTTATCATAAAATCGCAAAATGAACTATACCTGCATCCTCGTAGAAGATAACATCCTGGAGCGCGATTCTCTTGCGATGAAAATTAATAAGATCAACGGACTACACCTGAAAGCCTGCCTAGAAAACGGTTTAGAAGCATTGAATTATCTTAAAAAAAATGAGGTGGATATGGTTATCTCAGATATAGATATGCCCGATCTTTCTGGCCTCGCGTTGATTAAAAGTTTGACTAATCCACCCGTTTTCATACTTACATCCTCTTTTTCTGAACACGCTGCCGAAAGTTTTGAGTTAGATGTGATTGATTATATTGTTAAGCCAGTGAAGATTGAGCGACTAAATAAAGCGGTTGATAAAGCCATTGACTATTTAATATCCAAAAACAAACAGCTTCAGGAACCCATCATCAAATCGATTGTTTCTTCCTCAACTCCAACAACATCAGAAGTAATTAGAACTATTGGAGCTGAAGAATACGTTTTTATCAAGGAAAATAATACCCATATCAAACTCAATATGGGCGACATATTATATATAGAAAGCTTGGGTGATTTTTCAAAAATCTACATTGTGGGTGGCAAGTCGCATATGGCGTTGATTAGTTTGAAGAATCTGGAAAAACAATTACCCTCCAATCTTTTCATGCGCGTACACAAACAATATATTGTCAACACACTGCATATCAAAAATATCAGTGCTTCCGATATCAGACTCAGCAATAATACCCTTGTACCCATTAGTATTTCCTACAAACAATCCCTTCAAGAAAACCTCATCAATAAAAAATCGTTGACCCGCTTTATCGAATAGCAATTAAAAATTGATTTTAGAAACCCGTTTTTACTTCCTTAGTCTGGGAATATCCACCCTGTCCGCTCACTGAAGCTTTTTCTGCGCGAACACGATAATAATAAGTAGTTCCTGGTTTAAGTCCACGAACAGTATATTGATTGTCTTTTAATTTCAATGCCCGAAAACCCGGAACAAAACTGCTGAAATCAGGGTCTTCAGAAAGATCAAAAAGATAATGCTCTACCATACCCATTTTTGGTATTTCCCAATTGGCCCTGAAACCTGTTGCAACAATTTCTGTAGCATTCATTTCTTTGGGAATCATTAAAGCATAGCTTTCCACCCAATTACTTATCGTGTCGTTCAATGATTTGAAATTTACCAATGACCCATCATTCCCGTTTCCACTAACATCAATCAAACTGGTTTGCATTTGATTATTCCCACCGCTTTGCCCCAAATTAAAATTATAATAAGCAACCAAATTGGGGTTTGGTACCCTAATTATCCGATTCATATCTTCCTGTATACTACTTGAACGATCAGAATTAAAAACGCGTAGTTCATCAAGTGAAAAAGCAAGTCTTTCATCAAAGCCCAAATACATTCCTGTTTTTCCACGACTCAATGGAAAGCCCGTATAAATAGCATCTCCTAAAATTCCGTTGACAAAAATCTTCATTGAATCTGACCTGAACACGGCTGCTACAAAATACCATTTGCCTTTTTCGAATGAGTTTTTTGGGTGTACAAATCTTTGTCCCTCTTTCAAACCATCACCCGAACAAACACTTGCATAAAAAATTAGATTACTATCAACTCCAATAGAATAACTATCATCGTAAGAAAACATCTCATTTCGTTTGACCATAATCCGCGCAAATTTTCCGTTAATATTTCTCACATTCACCCAAAGCTCAACAGTAACAACTGGTGGTTTCAAACATTCGGCGTCCTGAATAATTACTCTATCATCAAAGCCATCAAAACTCAAAGCATTACCTGGTTGTGGTGACACTGTAAAAGAAATATTCGCAGAACTTGAGCCCATATTATTATAAGCCGAAACCCTGTATTGACTATTGATACTATTTTCCAATGCAGTTCCGCCAAAACTGCCGGTTCTATGATTGAACCAAATGCCCTTTGGCAAAAATTCGGGGCTGATAGAATAACCATGCGTTTCAATTTTTCGAATCTTATTGTTGAGTTGATCGGCCACAAATAAATTGCCCGATTCATCGATCGTTAATCCGTTCGGAAAATAAAATCCGGCGCGCACACCCAGTGAATCGTCCTGCGACCCGGAAGCACCACTACCAGCAAGTGTAGTTACAGCACCTGATACAGAAATTTTCCGTATCAAATGATTTGCCACATCGCCCACAAACAAATTGTCTGCCTTATCAATTGCCAGAGCTCTTGGGTGATTAAAGTTGGCGAGTACGCCGATTATATTATCTGCTGAGCCTGCAATTCCCGAACCGGCAAAAGTGCTCACTACTCCTTCGGCATTTATTTTTCTTATCCGGTGATTGAGCTGATCGGCCACAAATACATTGCCCTTTCTGTCGATGGCAATACCATTGGGTTGATTGAAAGAAGCTTTCAATCCATCTGAATCATCATGCGATCCCGCAAAACCTGTTCCTGCAATGGTACTCACCACGCCCCATTTACTAATTTTTCGAATGGCATGATTTCCTTCATCCGCCACCAATAAATTTCCTTCTGTATCCATGGCAAGATCTACCGGGAAAGCAAAACTTGCACTTAGCGGATTCGCTGAATTTACAAAACCCTGTTTGCCACTTCCTGCAAAAACACTTACGGCACCCGATGAACTAATCAGCCTTATCTGATGATTAAAAATGTCGGCTACATATAAATTATTATCTCTGTCAAAAGCCATTCCCGAAGGACCATGAAAACTTGCCAGTATCCCTTTGCTATTATTTTCTTTGCCTTCTTTACCCAAACCGGCAAACGTAGAAACAATACCTTCTGATGTAATTTTTCGAATGGCCTGATTGCCCTCTTCTGAAACATAGAGGTTCCCAAAATGGTCGCTAATAATTTTTGAGGGATGATAAAATCTGGATTTATTTGCCGCACTATTTACCCATCCGGCCATACCTGTTCCAGCATACGAGCTAGTGTTGCCATATATTTCATTCGGCACAGTGCCACCAGCATTGGTAGGGTTTATGAGATTAATTACAGAATCGAGTGTCAATAATTTTTGTGACGGATAATTAATAACTGGTGCTTGTGCCATCAAGCAACTCGGAGCAAATATGATCCACCCGCAAAAGCCGATTTTCAAAAATATATTTGTCTTCTTATCGCTCATTCTGATCAAATCAATTTCTAAATAATTATTAAATTGCTTTGGGCAAAGTCAACTCAAACACCAAGCCCTTGTCGTTTTTGTTTTTAGCAACCTGTATATTTCCATGCATCAGGGCTGCAAAAGTTTTGCAAAGCAATAATCCCAGCCCCGTTCCCTTTTCTCTTGCAGTACCAATTGTACTCTTTAATGGTTTTTTGCCGCTTGCATTAAAGAGATTGATTTTTTCTTGCTCCATTCCCAGACCTTCGTCGCGCACAGAAAAAATAATTTTACCCTCTACTTCCTTTGCCGAACAAAGGATATTTTCATGAGCAGAACTATATTTGATGGCATTGCTCAGGAGGTTTCGCACAATCAGGTCAACCATATTCTTGTCGGCCATTGCCAGAAATCCAATTTCAATATCGTTGTGTATGTTTATTTTTTTTGCTTTTGCACGATCAGCAAAAAGTTCAATAATTTCTTCTGTTACAAGGGCCATGTCTACCGCAATAAGGGTAGAATTAAATCCATGCATTTGGGTGGCCGCCCAGTTGAGCAAGTTATTCATGGTGGCCGAAGTTTGATTCAGTGTAACTGAAATCTGATCAAGATAAAGACCCATTTTTTCTTCTGAAATAGCACCGGCTTTGATCAGTTCTGAAAAAGACAACAAACTATTCACCGGCGTGCGCATGTCGTGACTCACCACACCAAGCAAAGTGTCTTTCACCATCCCCATTTCTTCAAGTTCTGTGTGCTGTGCCGAAATTACAGCGTTCAGTCGTTTGGTTTTTCGCTGATTATAAAAAGTTACACTTGCAAAAACGATTACAATTAAAAATAATAACGACAAATAAAAAGTCCATCTCTTGTTGATCAATAATTCTTTTTCCTTTGTTTTTATTTCTTCGTCTTTCACATATTCGCGTAAGCGCGATTGCAGTTGAATTTGTTTGGCCACCTGTTCTGCATTTTTCTTTTCTAATTCCAGCTCACGTTGATCCTTTTGAATTTTTAATTCCATCAATTGCCTTTCCTGTTTAGTAAGTGCTTGCTTCTGCTGCTCAAATAATTGCTTCTGCCTCGCCTGTTCTACTAATTCCGCTTGTTGCCGCCTAGATAACAACAAGGTCTGTTGTGTTTCACTGTTTTTTTGAGCAGATACATTCACTGGGGTACGGTCCATTCCCTTCCTGTTCTGCGAGAAGCTCTGTTTGCAAAAGCAAAATAGAAAAATAAACAAGAGTCTGATTGCCATTAATTTGCGCTACGTTTTTCCAATTCTTAATTGTTAATTATACATCAAATCCTTTACTCGTTTTGATGAATCATGAACGAAGTATTTACTGTTTAAATAGCCGACTATATCACCATACGCTCTAATACCTCCTTAATCTTATCAATTATCTCCATACTCCATTGCTCAGCAATACTTTTAATTTCTTCTTCGGTCCATTCCTCATGATACAATTTTTCTTTCCAATATCTATTCTGGGAAGGCCCTATTTGATATTTATAATCATGCAAGTAAAATATCAATGTTTCGGAAATGTTAAAAGCTTGTGTTCCTGCTTTTTTAAAGCCGTCCATCCCCAAGTAAATGCCTATCTCATATATATTTTCTTTTCGCGTTTTAGTTTCAATATCAATTCTGGTTAGACCTGTATTTGCATGTCCATTAATAGAACGCCAAATAACCGACTTACTAAATAACTGCATTTCATTTAGAAGAAGCTTCTCAACTTCAAGCATCAATCTCGCGAGTGCTTCTTCGAAAAGTTTAAATACTATTTCGTTATTTTTTTTTACTGTTAGTTCTTCCCCTTTTATTTTATCCAGTATTTCATAGAGTTTCTTGCGTTTGGCTTCGATTGGTTTCTCTGGTACCAGTATCTTTTTTCCCAACTCTTGTTCTAACTCTTCAATAGTGGGCATTTCGGTTCTTAGTTGTTTGGGTATAGCATTTGTAAGCTCATATTCGGCCACACCCATGGGTGTGGCTACTCCTTTTAGTGCAAATTTTACCACAGAATTGTTTGGTGTCTTGCAGAGTAATATACCAATAGTAGATTTATGTTCTTTTTGCTTTATTTGTTCATCAATTGTATTGATATAAAAATTCAACTTACCAGTAAATTCTGGCTTGAAATCACCGACCTTCAATTCAAAGACAACAAAACAGTTTAGTTTATAATTGAAAAAAAGCAGGTCAAAGAAATAATCATCGCCTTCCACCTGCAGGTTATATTGATTACCTACAAAAGCAAAACCTCTACCCAACTCTAACATAAAATTCTTCATGTGTTGTATCAGGGCATTTTCCAATTCTCTTTCAAGGATCTGTTCCCCCATCCCTAAAAAATCAAAAATATATGGGTTTTTAAACGTCTCTTTCGCAAGATCAGATTGTTCTAGCCCTATTGCTTTATCAAAATTGGTGATGGCATTCCCTTGCCTTAGGTGCAATCCTGTATCAATTTGTGCAGCTAAAATGGATTTACTCCATCCATTTTCGATGGCTTTTTGGATATAAAATAACCTATTTTCTGAGTTTGTAAGTTTGTTCAGGATTACAATGTGGTGCGCCCATGGCAATTGCGCAACCAATGGTTGCACAAATTTAATTAATTGATTTTCAGTCATTTGCAATTGTGCAATGGATGGTTGCACAATTGGCTGTACTGGCCAGGCTTCAGCAAAACTCTTCATATACTGAAGATTTCTAACCGACAAACCCCTAAAATCCGGAAATGTTGTTTTTAGATCTACTGATAGCCTCTGGATCACTCTGGCACCCCAACCCTCTTTTTGTTGTTGGTGCAAAATAGTATTACCAATTTCCCAATATATAGTCAGCAACTCCGTATTTACCACAGTTATGGCACGAAGTTTTGCTAGCCGAATCTTTTCTTTCAGGCTATCTAGTACAGTATCATAATTGTTAACAAAATCTGCCATTCTAGTAAATAATATCCAATATACAAAGACTAAGAACTTTATATAAAATCATTTTGTAGAAGTGTTTTGGTTTTAAGATCTAGAGTAATTAAAATTGAGGGTGTAATCACCGAAATTTTTCTAATTGGAGCTTCCGTATTTTAACTGAATTTTGGCGGGCTTTCAACGTGATTTATACAGAAAGTGAATGCTTAAATACGCATAAAATAGCTATTCATATATCCTTTAACAAAACGCTTTTATTCCGAAACACCAGTGTTTACAATAGTTTCAGCGTTTTGCAAAATTTTTATTTCTGCTAATAAAATTTACATCAAAAATGGTTGTACTATTTTTTGAGGCTGTATTAGCTCTTTGTTACCAGTAATTTTTTTCTGGATTTTTATCTACATTTATTCTCCCTACTGAACCTGTCTGCACGCTGTCTAAAATTTTTATTGACATAGTTAAGATAGCTCTGCTTCTTAAATTTTGTCATGATCAACTATTCCTTTATTTCCTGATTAAGGTTGATACAGCAATGTATCTGGCTTGACCCCCTCAAACCCCGATGCCATAGAAAAATGCTACTAAACGTATGCCATGTAGAAATCTGATGAGTTCTGCAAGTGCTAGTGTTTTGCTTAAATAAAATTGATGACCATATCCTAACTGCATGAATACTATTTTACACACCTGGAAAAATTTCTATTTCTATTTTGCAGATAGAGAGTTTGTGCTGCACACTGCTTTTGCAATCACAATATTCAAATTCTTTGCTTCAAAAAAAAACCTCGGCATACTCTGTCTTCTGGTTTTTTTTTCTGCTGGTAATTATAATGTCAAAGCCCAAGACCCACACTTCTCTCAATTCTTTGCTTCGCCCATCTTATTAAATCCCGCTCTTACAGGAGCTTTCCCAGGAAACCTGCGTGCTTCCGGATCTTACAGAGAACAGTGGCCATCCATCATGTATCCCTTCCGCACCGGAACTTTTTCGATTGATGGAAATATCCTTCACAATAAAATAGGAGAGGGCGATATTTTTGGTGTCGGACTCACCGGCATATTCGATAATAGCAACAACAACGGATTAAAATCAAATACCCTTTCTCCATCACTCTCTTTTCATAAAACTCTCTATAACGATGGCGTTGCTAACTACTCGCTCGGCGGTGGATTTATGGCTTCGATGAACACAAAAGTGTTGGATTATAGTCGCTTCATTTTTGGTCAACAACTTACCCCTCAAGGCTATGACCCCAATCTGGCAACCGGCGAAAATAAAAACGGCTTTACTACCGTCAGCTTCGATTATTCGGCAGGGCTAGTCTACTCTGCCATCACAGAAGACAATAGTTACTATATCGGTGCATCGATGTACCATATCAATAAACCCAAAGAGTCTTTTAACGGACCTACACATATCATCGTCCCCCGGTATGTTCTTCACGGAGGCGGTTCTTTTCTCGCAGGAGTTTCGAATCGCCTCTATTATAGCTGCGTGTATATGAAAGCTGAATCTTATTCCGAATTGGTAATGGGGTTGGTGTACGGAGTGGGGTTGACCAATACTTATTCTTATGATGAGGATAAAAACGATATCACGGTATTGGCCGGTGTTTGGTACAGGTATAACGATGCAGTGATTCCTTATATCGGTGCAGAACTGGGGAATATCAGGGCCGGACTTTCGTACGACGTAAACGTTTCCAAACTCAATCCAGCCTCTAATTTAAAAGGGGGCTTTGAGCTTTCAATCAGTTATACGGTAGCTACTTCTGAAGCAGCAAGAATCAGACAAAAAACCCTATGCCCCGGCGGCAAACAAAGCCATCTTAAATGGTTTGGCTACTAAACCTCCTAAAACACAAACACATTTTATGATACCGAAAGATTTTGCCTTTTTTAAAAAATATGCAACACAGAGTTTATTTGTATTGTTATTTTTTGCCGGTAATACCTATCATGCCGCTGCACACAAACCCGATTACAAAAAATCGGCAACTGCATCCTTAAAGCTTTCCGATAGCACCCATCTTGGTATTGCTATTGCCGCAAGCCCCTGTCCTGTTGCGGCTTTCAGCTTTCCCGCTACTCCAGTTTGTGCAGGAACAGCAATTAATTTTACTGATCTTTCCACGGGTGGTGTGGCTACTTATAACTGGAACTTTGGAGATGGAACGTCCGATGTAGTTGCTAACCCTGTACATACTTTATTTAAACACTATGGAAATGGTACCGATACTTTTCTGGTTTCACTTACTGTTACCGGAACCGGTGGCTGTAGCAATACTGTATCACACCAAGTAATCATTAATCAAAAACCCGAAGCCAAAATCGTTGGTCCACAAAGTATCTGTACCGGATTGCCTCAGGTGAATTTTACTTTTAACAACGCTTCTTCAACCACTACCAGTAATACCGATTACTTATTTATCTGGAACGATGGTACGACCAATACCGACCTAGCCACATTCACCACGGCACAGTCGCATTTATATAATATTGGAAGCAATCAAATTACTGAAATCGTTACAGGAGCAAATGGCTGTAAAGACACTTTAAACCAAACCATCTACCTCGGCAGTAACCCTTCGGTGGGTATTGCCAGTCCGGGTAATACTTATATCTGTGCCAATAGCAATATTACTTTCCCTATTACCAATACAATTAATAACTCTCCGGGAACAACTTATAAAATTACTTTCAACGATGGTACGCCCGCATTAAACTTTACGCAGGCAACAATTCCTCCGAGCATTTCGCATATCTATACGCATTCTTCCTGCGGCACTATCAGCAATGGAATTTCAAACTCGTTTATTGCAAAGATCGAAGCAACCAACCCCTGTGCTGTTTCGCAGGGAGCTGTTACCCCCATTTATGTTTCGGAAAAACCGGTTGCTAATTTTAATGTTTCGAAAGACACTGTTTGCACAAGCACCACCACCAATTTTACCAATCTAACTGCGGCTTTTAAAACTGTTGGTATCAACGGAACCTGCTCTGGAGGAAGTTTTGTTTGGCAGATTATTCCTAATTCCGGATTTACTTTGGCTCCGGGCATGTCGCTGGGAAATACTTTCAATAATGCCGACCCCTCTTCCTGGCTGAGCTCTACATCCAATACGCTAGGCGTTATATTCAATACCCCCGGCATTTACACCATTCGCTTGAATGTGGGTAGCACCAGTTATTGTGGTGCCGATTTTATAGAAAAAACGATTTATGTAAATCCGGTTCCGGTATCCAATTTTACGATTGCTTCTTTAAGTGGCGCACAAGCAGGTTGTGCCCCTTTTGATGTGGTTACCACCAACAATACGCCTGCAGCTACTTATGGTTCTAACAATTATCAATGGTCTGTGAATTACTCAAATAGTCTTGGCTGCACACCCAACACCAGCTCCTATACCATTACCAGTGGATCGCTTACCAGTAGTAACCCTGCTTTTACATTCAATAATCCGGGGGTGTACACAATCGGACTAATAACAACAGCACCGGGTAATGCCTGTGTTTCAAACAGTGCTGCTTCCAATCAGGTCATCACGGTAAAAACTATTCCGAATGTATCTATCAATATGCCTGCAGCAATTTGTTTCGGCCAAAATCTGAACCCTACTGCTACCGTAAATAATTGTTTTTCTTCCACTGCTGCTACTTATCAATGGAATTTTAGTGGCGGATCGCCTGCAAGTTCCACTCAATTAAATCCGGGTTCCGTTCAACTACTTAGTCTGGGTATCCACACAGTTAGTTTGGCTGCTACCAACGAATGCGGTACCAGTACAGATTCCAGAACCGTTACCGTAAATCCGGCACCAACCATCAGCGGTTCTGCTACCAGTCCAACCAACTGTGCCACTGCCGATGGAAGTATTCGCTTAACTGGATTATCTGCCAATACAGTTTATACCGTTACTTATACTAAGGGTAGCAACCCCGTTAGCATTAATAAAACTTCCGATGGTACAGGCTCCATCAATATCACCGGTCTTGGGCCCGGACTTTACAGCAATATTTCTGTGAATATTGTGGGTACCTGTGCTTCCAACATCATCGGGCCTTTTACACTGGTAGATCCTTCACCCGGTATTCCAGTAGTTAGTAATAATGGGCCCATCTGTAGTGGAGGTACCATTGTTTTTAATGCCCTTTCGCCAACAGCAGGTGTAACTTATTCCTGGACCGGCCCAAATGGGTTTACCAGCAACCAGCAAAATCCCAGCATCACAAATGCCCCTGCCGCTGCTTCCGGAATTTATTTTGTTACTGCATCGATTAGTAACTGTAATGCCGGCGCAACCAGTATTGTGGTAGTGAATCCTACTCCTGCAGCACCAGGTGTCAACAATATTTCATATTGTCAAAACGCTACGACCACGGCACTCTCAGCCTCAGTGTCTGGAAGCAATAGTTTAAAATGGTATGCTACTGCAAGTGGTGGAACCGCTTCAAATTCGGCACCAACTCCTTCTACTGCAAGTGTGGGTGTGTTTACTTATTATGTAAGTGAAATATCTGCCAGTGGTTGCGAAGGTCCGAGGGCTGCCATTACCGTAACCGTTAATCCAACGCCTCCTCATATCACTGGCGTTGCAACCAATCCAACCACTTGCTCTGGCACAGATGGATCGATTTTATTGAGTGGATTGAGCCCCAATATTAATTATACACTTAGTTATCAAGAGACTTCAAACAGTATCTCCCTGTCGAGAACTTCTGATGCTACAGGTAATATTTTGATCTACGGATTATCTGCCGGATCCTATACCAATGTTTCAGTGAATCAGGGTAGTTGCTCCTCCAATTTACTCGGACCCTTTACACTTACCGATCCTGCAGCGCCTGCCATTCCTAGCGTGAGTAATAATGGTCCACTCTGCTCGGGTACCACATTAAACCTAACTGCAGCTTCCAGTACTGCAGGTGTGAGTTATAACTGGATAGGTCCAAAATCATTTACTAGCAATTTGCAAAGTCCATCAATTGGCAATATTAGCACGGGCTCTTCGGGAACTTATTATGTTACCGCAACCCTCAATAATTGTAGTGCTTCAAATAGTACAACCGTAGTGATTCGATCAACCCCTGCAGCTCCGGTTGTAAATAATATTGCTTATTGTCAGTTTGCAACCGCAGCTCCGCTTACGGCTACGGCAACAACAGGAAATAGTTTAAACTGGTACACTGTTGCAACAGGAGGAACGCCACAGGCTACAGCACCAACTCCTTCAACAACAACTACCGGTACAACCTCGTATTATGTGAGCCAGATTTCTTCCGCTGGTTGTGAATCACCAAGGGCTGCCATCACGGTAACCGTAACCATCACACCCATTATCACCGCCACGCTAATCAATCCGGTAAGCTGCTATGGTACAGATGGCTCCATCATTTTAAAGGGATTGAGTGCGGGTACAAATTATACAGTTCATTATAATAATAGTGCAACAAATATTACCACAAATATCATTGCCGATGCTTCAGGTAATGTTGTGATTGCTAATTTACCTGCCAGCACTTATTCAAATATTTTTGTTTCGCTCGGCTCTTGTTCTTCCAATATCGTTGGTCCGTTTACGTTGGTAGATCCTGCTGCCACAGCCATTCCAACGCTTAGCTATAATGGACCTGTTTGCGCCGGAAGCAGCATTGCATTAAACGCAATAACCTCAGGTGCCGGTTTAACTTATTCCTGGACCGGCCCGAATGGATTTAACAGTACACAACAAAATCCCAGCATCAATTTTGCATCGCCCCTGAATGCGGGTACCTATACACTCACAGTAAATAGTAATAATTGTACTGCAACAAAATCAATCGTGGTTGCACTAAAACCACAACTATTCTTAACTAGTTCCGTTGTTGCAGGTGCCATCTGTACCAATACGCTCTTTAATTATACTGCTACCAGTAATAATCCTAACACTAGTTTTAGTTGGACGCGAAATCCGGTTTCAAATATTAGCAATCCACTGGCGCATAGTACTGATACCTTGGGTTCTATTTCCGAAACATTGATCAACACAGGTCAAACTCCGGTACACGTATTGTACAATTATTATTTAACTGCCGATGGTTGTACCAGTGCACAACTGGTTGATCTGGTTGTTAACCCCGACACAAAAGCATCTTTTACTTATACCAGTTCGGGATTATGTGTTCCCGGTTTGATCGATAGTAGCATCATACATGCAAACGCCTCCGCTAGTACTGCTGTATCATGGTATATAAACAATAACTTAATCGGAAATAATCTTGTTTTCCCCGGATATAGTATTGCCAATCCGATTGATACGGCGAATATCAAACTGATTGCTACAAATGCATATGGTTGTAAGAGCGATTCAATGAGTCACAAATTTTTTATTCTGGCAAAACCCGTCCCCGGTTTTACAAAATCAAACGCACAGGGATGTGGACCATTATCAGTTACTTTCAATAACACCACAACACCTGCTGGAACTAATTATTACCAATTTGTATGGGATTTCGGAAACGGCGATACCTCGCATTTACAAAATCCTCCTGCCATTTTATTCAAGTCCGCACTGAGTCATTTGGATACCACTTATTATATTCGGCTTAAATCCTTTTCGCAGTGTGATACGGTGATTAGTCTAAGGGATTCTGTAATTGTACACGCCCTTCCATTGGCAAAAATTCAGGTTGATACCACTGGCATTTGCCCGGTTGTTGCATCGCCCTACCAATTCAAGGCAAATAATTTATCAATTGGAAATGTAAGCAAGTACTATTGGGATTATTCCGACATTATCATTGACAGCAGCAGTATCCCCGTTTCGGTGTCGCATATTTTTACAACCACAGTTACCAAAAATTATTTGATCCAATTAAAAGCGGTGAATAGTTGCGGTAGCAGTATCGATTCGGTAAATCTTACGGTATATCCGAAAAATATAATTGCAAATTTAGCAATGAACGGACCCGGTTCTATTGGCTGTGCTCCCGATACCATTCGTTTTACAAACAATTCCTCGGGCGCTAATTCATATCGTATCAGTTTTGGGGATGGCAGCATTGATTCGGTGTATATTTCTAATAAGGGCATGGAGCAAATAAAACACTATTATAAAAATCCGGGTATCTATACGGTTACGATGAAAGCCAGTAATACTTGTAATAATACCGATACGATCATTTCGTTTTTGATTACGCTCAATCAAAAACCTGTTGGTGATTTTACAACGGCGAAAACAAGTTATTGCAGAAACGAAACCATTAGTTTTCAAAATAATTCTGCCGCCGGATATACTTATGAGTGGTATTTTGGAGATGGTAGTAGTTCCACTCTTTTCAGTCCTTCGCATAGTTATGCCATTGCCGGATCTTATCAAGTAACCATGGTAATTAAGTCGCTGAATGCAAATGCAAGTTTCTGTACCGATACCGTCAGGCATAGTATTGTGGTAAATAATTTGGCGCCTACTAATTATGTTTCGAATGCGGCTCCAACCAACTGCGCTCCATTTAATTTTGTTGCAAATAGCAATCAGCCTGCAGGTAATATTGCCAATTGGATTTTCTCTGATCCAAATAGTATCGATACGCTGGCTACGGGAAATAATGCAACACATTTATTTGGTAAGGCAGGAGATTATAAAGTAACGCTGATTAGTTTTAATAATGCAGGATGTTCAGATACCGGCATCACTTATCTTCATATTGTTCCAAAGCCTGTAGCTGCTTTTCTTGCATCCGATACGATCAAGTGTTTAAATGCAGATACCATTTTCTTTACAAATAAGAGCAGTTATGCAGCGCTCGATCCGGTGCAATACAATTGGTATATTAATGGTGTGTTGATGAGTTCAACAAAGGATTTCAAACATAATTTCTCGAATAGCGCTTCAACTACCGCGGCCACTAGTTTCATTGTATTATTGGTTGCCACCAATAGCAATGGCTGCACAGATAGTGCTTCGAAAAAAATTACGATCATTCCTCGTTCCAAACCCGCGTTCAGTATTCTGCCCTCACAAGGTTGTGCGCAGATCAGCGTAAGCTTTACCAATAATAGTCAGTTCGCAAATATCTACAAGTGGTATATCAACGATAGTTTGTTCTCAACAATGACCACACCATATCCGATTATTTTATCGAAACCAAAGACTAATTATTTTATCAAATTAGTAGCCGATCAAACAATGGGATGCGGCGCAGATTCGGTGTTTAATACCGTTACTACTTACGATAAACCGAGCAGCGGTTTTACCGATTTTAATATGGCTTTGGCTTGTAGTGGAAATCTTACTGTGCAGTTTACAGACATCTCGAAAGCTTCTCCGGGTAGCATCAAGCAATGGTTCTGGGATTTCGGAGATGGGCAAACCAGTAGTCTTATCAATCCCGTTCACGCGTATACACAGCCCGGTAATTATCTGATAACACATTATGTTGTGGATGATAAAGGATGTGTTTCTGATACCACGAATAAAGCAGTAAAAAATTTCGGAAAGCCAACGGTAAAATTCAAGCTGAATAATATTTGTTTACAAACGCCGTCAGTTCCTGTATTCACAACGGTTGATTTTGGTTTTGGTAGCACGGGCATTAAAACTTATTTATGGGATTTCGGCGATGGTACGGTTGACACCAGTTCGCATCCGATACACACTTATACAAAAGAAGGACAATACACAGTTACCCTCACCACTGTTTCGGATAGTAGTTGCGTTGGCGATACTGCCCTCCAAACAATACAGGTATTGGGTAAACCGGTAGCTGACTTTAAGTTTATTAATAACTGTGTAAACAATCTGGTGCGGTTTATTGATGCAAGTGCTCCGGGTTACGGACAAAGCGTTGTTGGTTCCTACAAATGGGATCTGGGTGATGGATCGCCTGTATCTTATAGCGCCAATCCAACGCATAGTTATTTTACAGTAGCAGATTATAATGTTACCCTAAGTGTGAGCAGCGCGCAATGTCCATTATTAAGCGATACAAAAACAAAAGTTATCAAAATTGTACAGCCGAGAGAGGGACGAATTTATCCGGTGATTACCACAACTTTTTCTGTTCCTACCCATTTAGAATTAACGCAGAAAGAAGCGGCTTCGGTACAACAAGGAGGGTCTGCAGCATCCTATTTATGGACTCCCTCAACAGAATTGAACAGCACTAAAATTCAAAACCCTGTTGCCGTGTACAATATCAATGATCCGCGAAAAATAATGTACAATATTGCGATCACGGATACGAGTGGTTGTGTAATCAACGACAAGCAGGAGGTATGGATTTTTGCAGAGTCAAATATTTTGGCGCCTACTGCATTTACGCCTAATAATGATGGCGCGAATGATCTTTTCATACCGGTGTATATTCAGATCGTACGCATACAGTATTTTAGAATTTTTGACAGATGGGGTAATTTACTTTTTGAAACCATGGACATGGGCAAGGGATGGGATGGTACCATCAATGGCAAAAAAATGCCGATGGACACTTACGTGTATATGGTTATGGGTATTGATGTAAACGGAAAAACAATTTCCCGAAAAGGTGATGTTACTTTGATAAGAGATTAAAATATATTTCAAAAATATAAAAAAGGGGAAGCTCAAATAGAACTTCCCCTTTTTTTACTTTTGAATTTTTACTTTTGAATTAGAATTCACAGTTTTTAGGTGTTCTTGCAAAAGCAATTACGTCGCGGATATTTGTCATTCCTGTTACGAATTGAACCATGCGTTCAAAGCCTAATCCGAAGCCGGCGTGTGGAACAGATCCAAAACGACGGGTATCAAGGTACCAGCTCATTTCTTCCAGAGGAATATGCATATCCTGCATGCGTGCTTCTAATTTTTCCAATCGCTCTTCCCTCTGTGAACCACCCACGATTTCACCAATACCCGGAGCTAAAATATCCATCGCAGCAACCGTTTCTTTTCCGGGTTCGCATCCGTCGTTCAATCGCATATAGAATGCTTTGATAGCAGCGGGATATCCTGTTACGATCACCGGTTTTTTGAAATGTTTTTCAACCAAGTATCTTTCGTGTTCGCTTTGCATATCTATTCCCCAGCTCACATCATACTTAAACTTCTTCTTTTTATAATGAGGCGAGTCCAGTAATATTTTGATTGCTTCGGTGTAAGTAATTCTCTCGAATTGATTGTCTACAACAAATTTCAATTTCTCGATCAAGCCCATTTCAGATCTTTCGTTCTGTGGTTTTTGTTTTTCTTCTTCTGTCAGACGTGTATCAAGGAATTCCAGATCTTCCATATTATGTTGCATGGCATAACGAATCAGGTACTGAATAAACTCTTCAGCCAAATTCATATTGTCTTCAATATCATGAAAAGCCATCTCCGGCTCAATCATCCAAAACTCTGCTAAGTGCCTTGCTGTGTTTGAATTTTCAGCGCGAAAGGTCGGGCCAAAAGTATAGATCTCACTAAATGCCATCGCGCCAAGTTCGCCTTCTAGTTGTCCGCTCACAGTAAGATTGGTGCTCTTTCCAAAAAAGTCGTCTTTAAAATTTACAGCACCTTCTTCATTGCGTGGTGTGTTATCGAAAGGGAGTGTGGTTACACGAAACATTTCGCCTGCACCTTCTGCATCGCTTGATGTAATGATTGGGGTATGCAGATAAATAAATCCTTTTTCGTTAAAGAATTGGTGTACAGCAAAAGCCAATGAATGACGCAAACGAAATACCGAGCCGAATGTATTTGTTCTAAAGCGCAAGTGCGCTATCTCGCGCAAAAACTCTAAACTATGTTTCTTTGGTTGCAAAGGATATTTCTCTGCATCACTGTCGCCCAAAATTTCTAATGCGATTGCCTTGATCTCAACGCTTTGTCCTTTTCCCAACGATGCAATTAATTCTCCGGTAACTTTTAAAGATGCTCCTGTTGTAATTCTTTTGATTGTGGCATCATCTATTAATCCCAACGCAACAACTACCTGAATATTATTATTGGTGCTACCGTCATTCAATGCAATAAATTGGTTGTTGCGAAAACTTCGCACCCATCCCATTACAATTACTTCCTGTTTTTCGGGCGCAGTATTTAAGAGCGCCTTGATTTTTGTTCTTTTGTTAAACATCTTTAATTGATTCTGATTTCTTTGATTGTATCGATCTTCCGTAAAACACTTACAGTATGCGATTTGCGGGCAAAGATAACCAAACAACCCGCAGCACAGACCATCTGGTAGCCAACTTCGTTAAATTCACACAAAAAATTCGTTTTTTCAGAAAATCTAACTTAACATTGCAGTGGAAACCGAGCTGTACATGTCTTCCTTAGCTCTCGACATAACAGTTTAACTTCTTTCCAATCAAACAATTTTCAAAAAACCGATCTGAGTTGACATCCCCTTAGACTGGATTTATTCATTGACAACAAACAAGCCCTTTTTTCTCATTAATTGAATTTATGTACGACATTCTGCAATTGAACGACATGCTATTGCCAGAGCTGCAAGACATCGCTGAGCAGCTAGCCATCCCCGGCACAAAAAAACTGGACAAACAAGCCCTTATCTACAAAATCCTCGACGGACAAGCAGTACAAGCGAGCGAAGTCAAAGACGAGCCCAAGAAAAAAACAGCCCGCACCAGAAAACCAATGACCATCAAGACTTCTACTGCCAACGGCACGGAAGAAGCTGAAATAATGGAACCTTCTGCTCCGGAAATCCCCGCTGAAAAAGCTGAGCCAAGCCAAATACCGGTTGCAAAAGCTAGTTCTTCAGATCGTCCGGTTCGAGAAGCCCGTGCCCAACAACCGAAAAAAACTCAAAATAACCGTAAGCCAAGAACCGAAACTCCGGTTGCTGACGAATCTGGCGAGGCACAACCAACTGCCGACCAGAGCCAGAGCCCAGAACCTGCTACCAACAGTGAAGGCGATCAACAAGGCGAAAACGAATCTGGATTACCTACAAACGAACCGGCGCCACAACAGCGTTACCCACAACACCGCAAAGAGCCTGCTTTCAATATTGAATTTGAAGGGGTAATTCTTGGAGAAGGTGTTTTGGAGATGATGCCCGACGGTTACGGCTTCCTGCGTTCTTCCGATTATAACTATTTGTCTTCTCCGGATGATGTATATGTTTCTCCTTCTCAAATCAAACTATTTGGACTGAAAACTGGAGACACAGTTCATGGAGCTGTTCGTCCGCCAAAGGAAGGTGAAAAATATTTCGCCTTATTGAAGGTTGATAATATTAACGGTAAGCGCCCGGATGAAGTGCGCGACCGCGTGCCTTTTGACTACCTGACTCCTTTGTTTCCTTTTGAAAAGCTGAACCTGTTTACTACTTCCAATAATTATAGTACCCGGATCATGGACATCTTTACCCCAATCGGTAAGGGTCAGCGTGGATTAATTGTTGCCCAACCAAAAGTGGGTAAAACAATGCTGTTGAAAGAAGTTGCAAATGCAATTGCGGCTAATCACCCCGAGTGCTATTTGATGGTGGTGCTAATTGACGAGCGTCCCGAAGAGGTTACCGATATGGAAAGAAGTGTTAGGGCTGAAGTAATTGCCTCAACTTTTGACGAGCCCGCCGAAAAGCACGTGAAAGTTTCTGCCATCGCTCTGCAAAAAGCCAAGCGCTTAGTTGAGTGCGGACACGATGTAGTAATATTATTAGATTCCATCACCCGTTTGGCTCGTGCCCACAACACAGTTGCACCTGCTTCCGGAAAGGTTTTATCTGGAGGTGTTGAAGCAAATGCCATGCAGAAACCAAAACAGTTTTTTGGTGCTGCCCGTAAAATTGAGCATGGTGGTTCTTTAACTATTCTTGCTACTGCACTGATCGAGACCGGCTCAAAAATGGACGAAGTAATTTTCGAAGAATTCAAGGGTACAGGTAATATGGAACTCTTGCTGGATCGTCGCCTCGCTAACAAAAGAATTTTCCCGGCCATTGATCTGGCTGGTTCTTCAACACGTAGAGACGATTTACTTCTCGACAAAGAAGTGCTGCAACGCATGAATATTCTACGCCTCTTTATCAATGATATGAATACGGAAGAAGCAATGAACGAGCTGCTGAAACGCATGCGCGGAACCCGTGATAATGAAGAATTTTTAATGAGTATGAACAGATAAGCAGTATTCCCAAACAGTAATAAACTATTTATGATTAAAAAACCCTCTGATTCTAGGGGGTTTTTCTTTTGTTATAAGCAGCTCTTTATTTTTTTACTATTCCCGTTGAAATCAACCAGGTTCTACTTCTTTTTACTAAAATCCTCTGCCGATAGCTGCATTTTTGTTTTTAAAAAGCCGAAACCTCTATTTTACCTGTGTTCGTGGGAAAACCTATTTGAAATAAACAGTAAAAAACTGTTTAAAATAAGTTATTAGGATTTAATTGGTCTTTTCTATTTATAATATCCTGTTTTTTCAATCTCTTCTCTTACTGGATCGCTTAACAGGTAACGAACAGATTTGCCTTCTTTAATGGCATGTCGGATTTCTGTAGCTGAAATTTCCAGCAGAGGTGCATCGAGTACAAGAATTTTTGCTCCGAAATCGTCTTTGATTTCAAAGCCTGGACGACGGTAAATAATGAAGGAATAATTTTTAACCAGGAGTTCAAAATTTTTCCAGCGGGGAAGATTCTGAAAACTATCGCTTCCCATGATCACCGAAAATTCATGCTGTGGGTATTTCTCCGTGAGATAGGTCAGGGTGTCGATTGTGTAAGATGGTCTCGGTAATTTAAACTCAGCATCTGAAGCTTTTAACTGTGTATCACCCTCAACAGCCAATTGCACAAGGTGCAGGCGTTGGTATTCGTTTAATAAAACAACAGAGGGCTTGAGTGGATTTTGAGGAGAAACTACAAACCAAACTTGCTGTATATCGGTGCGATTAGCTACATGGCTACCAATAATCAGGTGACCTATATGAATAGGGTTGTAAGAGCCAAAATAGAGTCCGATATTCATTCAAATTATTGACTATCAGTTAATTATGTGTTTTTAGCAACTGCACAAAGATACTATTAGCTTCATTAAGGCGCAGACTTAAATGATAACCAGCAACCGAAATGCTGATGGGATCACCCAAGGGCGCTTTTTGCTCTACCTTTATGATCTCTCCCGGCACACATCCCATCTCCATCAGCTTGATAAAGATTTCATCTTTTTCGAACGACATGATTTCCGCTTTCTGACCAATCTCTAACTCTGACAATCTCTTCATCTATTACTTTATATTTTGCAAAGGTAATATGGTTAGCATGCAAATTGTTACGAATTTTGGAGTAAGCAAATCACTATGCAAACCATTCATTTCAGGAACGCCGACAAAACTTTTCTATTTCCCAATAAAACAGTCATTAAAAAATTTATTGGACTGCTTTTTAAAGAAGAAAAGAAAGTGTTGACCGAGTTAACTTATGTATTCTGCTCAGACGAGTTCTTGCTCGAGATCAACCGGAACTATTTGCAGCACGATTTTTACACCGACATTATAACATTCGATCTCTCCGAAACACAGCATGAAATCATTGGAGAAATCTACATTAGCCTCGACCGTATTAAAGAAAATGCTGAGGAACTCGAAACTTCTTTGAAAGAAGAAACCCTTCGCGTACTCTTTCATGGAGCATTGCACCTTTGTGGCTATAAAGACAAAACAAAATCTCAAATTGCTATCATGCGAAAAAAAGAGGAACAGTATTTGCAACTATATGAGAAGTCGGTATAATTGCCCCTAACCCAAAAGTTCCACGTGAAACAAAGCTTCTTAATTCTCTTTCTATTACCAATTCTTGGTTTTTGCCAAGTTGGTTCTGTGTCTCTAAGTTCAGAACCCAAAGCAAATACCAGCTTAAGAATTCGTTCGATTGACAGCTTAAACGCTAAAGATCCTGAATTCAAACATTTATCAGGGCTGGAAAAAGAGATGTATTATTGGATAAACTATAGCAGAATCTATCCAAAACAATTTCTGGACTCTGCCCTAACACCATTACTCAAGCAATTTCCAAATCTTCAAGGGAAAAATGCAGAATCTCTTAAAACTGCGTTTAACCAAAACGAGTCCCTCACTCCATTTGTTTTGAACTACAGACTTCTTCAACTTGCAAGAGAACAAGCAAAAGACAATGTGGCACAGGGGCATATCAATCACAATAGCTTAAAAGGAAAACCATTTTATTTAAGAATTAGGGATGCCGGAATTCGTTATTGTGCGTCGGAAAACATTTCCAACGGACCTCCAGACATGCTTTTCCAACTTTGTTTGTTGTATTTAGACATTGGTGTTCCCGGATTAGGGCACCGAAAAGCTCTGTTTAACCCACAACTAATAGAACTGGGGTTAGGTGTTGCCGCCCAAAATGCGGATACTTACTACACTGTTCAGGATTTCGCCTGCGCTCAATAAGTAGAATGTTCCACGTGGAACGTCTTGTTAAAGCAAGGTAATCATATGAACTGCTTTCTGCTTTTGTAGGACCTTACTAATTAGGGAATTCTTAAGCCAGAAAGAGCCCCTTGGTTCAAAAATCATTGTTCCACGTGGAACCTGCTTTATCTTTGTCAGCACTAAACCAAATAGATGTTTCCAGATTACGACGTAATAGTAGTGGGTGCGGGGCATGCCGGATGTGAAGCGGCGGCGGCGGCAGCAAACCTTGGCAGCAAAGTGTTGCTGGTTACCATGAATATGCAAACAATTGCGCAGATGAGTTGCAATCCGGCGATGGGTGGAATTGCAAAAGGGCAAATTGTACGTGAAATTGATGCATTAGGGGGTTATAGTGGAATTGTTACCGATCTGAGTACCATTCAATTCAGGATGTTGAACAGGAGTAAGGGGCCCGCAATGTGGAGCCCGAGGGCACAAAACGACAGAATGTTGTTTGCGGCAAAGTGGAGAGAAATGCTGGAAATGACTCCAAACGTAGATTTCTATCAGGATATGGTACAATCTATTATTATAAAAAATGGCCGAGCTGCTGGTGTTGTTACGGGAATGGGGAATGAGATTTTTTCAAAAGCAGTGGTAGTTACCAGCGGAACCTTCCTAAATGGGGTTATTCATATTGGTGAGAAAAGATTTGGTGGTGGCAGGGTAGCGGAAAAAGCTGCAACGGGTATCACTGAACAACTGGTGGATTTGGGCTTTGAAAGCGACAGACTCAAAACCGGAACGCCTCCACGTGTAGACGGCAGGAGTTTGGACTATAGCAAAATGGAGGAACAGAAGGGCGATGAAGCAATTGTAGGTTTTTCTTATTTACCTGTAGAAAGGGTAAAACCAGAAAATCAGCGGAGTTGTTTTATTACTTATACCAACACCACCGTTCATGATATCCTAAAGACAGGCTTCGACAGAAGTCCGATGTATCAGGGAAGGATTGAGGGAGTTGGGCCAAGATATTGCCCCAGTATTGAAGACAAAATTAATCGCTTTGCTGATAGGGATCGTCACCAGATTTTTGTGGAACCCGAAGGCTGGAACACCGTTGAGATCTATGTCAATGGATTCTCCACATCGCTTCCAGAAGAAGTACAACATCAGGCTTTAAAGATGATTCCGGGTTTTGAAAACTGTAGAATTTTCCGTCCGGGTTATGCAATCGAATACGACTATTTTCCACCCACTCAGTTACAATACACACTAGAAACTAAGATTTTACCGAATTTATTCTTCGCTGGTCAAATCAATGGAACAACCGGTTATGAAGAAGCGGCCTGTCAGGGTTTGATGGCCGGAATTAATGCACATCAAAAGACAAGAGAACTTGAAGCTTTCGTGCTGAAAAGAAGCGAAGCTTATATTGGTGTGCTTATCGATGATCTAATTAGCAAGGGTACCGATGAACCTTATAGGATGTTTACGAGCCGTGCGGAATTTAGAACACTGCTTCGCCAGGACAATGCAGATATCAGACTCACCGAAAGAAGTTTTAAACTAGGTCTTGCTTCCACAGAAAGAATGATGCTGGTAGAACAGAAAAAACAAGGCGTACAGCAGATAAAGAATATATTAAATAATTTTAACATAGATGCTGAAGCGATCAATCCCTACTTTGAAAGTATCAGTTCTGCGGCTCTCACCGAAAGGCAAAAAGCATCACGCATTTTATTAAGACCAAATGTGTCGTTGCCAGAAATGATGCAAGCTGTTCCATCCTTAACAGAACAATTGAAACAACACTCGGTTGACATAATAGAGCAGGCAGAAATTCAAATCAAATATGAGCGGTATATAGAAAAGGAGAACGAACTTGTTGAAAAAATGAGTCAGATGGAGGGTCTTTTAATTCCAGATAATTTTGATTACGATAAAATTTCTGCGGTATCAAAAGAAGCTCTACAAAAATTCAAAAAAATAAAACCAAGAACCCTTGGTCAGGCTAGCAGAATTAGTGGTGTAAATCCAAGTGATGTGCAAATCTTAATGGTATATATGGGTCGCTAATTTTATTGCATTAGTTTGTTAACTTTAAAACAAACCTGCTGCTTTGAACAAATACCTTAAGTATACAATTAAAATCATTGCAGCATTATTTATTCTCATCATCATTTCTTTTACTGTATTATCTATTTATGTATCATCACATAAGAAAACACTGATAGCAGAAGCCACCGAAAAAATAGGTTATAATATAGGAGGGAAGATATCGATCGCAGATATAGGAGTAAATCTCTTCCAAAATTTTCCATACATATCAATTAGTATTGATCATTTAAAAGTAACAGACTCATTATATAATAAACATGGCCATGCACTAATACAGGCCGAAAAAATCTTTGTCCGCCTCAATCCACTAAAATTAATAACACTCTCCATTTCAGTCAATAAGCTAACAGTCAAGAACGGAGCGTTTTTTTTATATACTGATACTAGTGGCTATACAAATAGCTACCTATTAAAAGCGAATGGAAAATCTGACATACAAAAAACAAAAGACAGCGACGAGTTAAAAAACTTGCTTGACAAAATAGATCTTCAAAATGTAACAATAACAATCGATGATCAGAAAGCAAATAAGCTATTTGACTTTTTAATTAATCAAGTCAAAGCAAAAACAGCCTTACACGATTCGGTAATTTCAGTGCACGTTAATCAGGATATTTTTATTAAAAACTTTTCGTTTAAAAAAAACCTAGGCACCTTTCTAGAGAATCAAGTTTTGGCAGGCGAATATGATTTTCAATTTTATCCCAAGTCTGGTAAACTACAGATCGATAGCATGCCCATTAAAATATCTAATCAGTCCTTTTTATTTAAGGCAATTTTTGAGTTTAGAAAAATTCAAAATTTTTACCTAGACGTAAAAACAGCAGACCTAAAGCTGTCATTTGCAAAGACTCTTTTAACAAAAAAAATAGCCGGGGCCATTACAAAAATGGTAGATGTTAGTGGTCCCCTTAAAGTTCATACTATCATTTCGGGATCACTTATAGGAGGGGGTGACCCTTATATCAAAGCAAACTTCGAATCTGTTAACAGTACTATTACAACAGCATTTGCCGCATTTGACTCGGCAAATTTTAAAGGTTCTTTTTTAAATGAAAATGTAGTGGGTACAAAACCGAATGACGAAAATACAAAGATTTCAATTCATGACTTTGTTGCAAGTATGGGAGGGTTCAAAATTAAATCAGACGATATTCTAATTATTAATCTAAATCAGCCCTATCTAAGCGCCGATCTCCATTCTGACTTTGATGTAAACGATCCTGAAAAAACCTTAGACACACAATCTTTTACACTAACAAAAGGTTCTGGCAAGTTAGATTTCATGTTCGAGGGGCCACTCAATAATCCAACTCCGCTAAACACAAAAAAGCACGGAATTCTTGAAATAAAAAGGGGGCAGGTTATAATGACTGCATCGAATGCAATTTTAAACAACTGTAATGCTAGGATCAGAATTGATAATTCCGATATTAATATTGATACACTTCAATGTAATATCGCCGGTTCACCCATCACAATATGGGGAAAAGCAAAAAATGTACTTGCTTTAATTGGTGAAAATCCAGAAGGGGTAGAATTAGAATTAAATGCGTACGCTTCTCTTTTAAATATTGATCATCTTAGTAGTATTGTCTCAAGAAAATATCCAGTTAAAAAAAGAGAAAACAAAAAAACAAATAGCGGGTTTGCTAAAACCATTGATCGTATTGATGCGCTTTTATCAAATGGTAGAATTAATGTAAACATCAAAGCTGATAAATTAAAATATCATTCATTCGAAGCAAACAAACTAGTGGCAAAAATGCAAGTAGACGAAAACTTCTGGTCGTTGCAACAAGCATCTTTAGTGCATGGAAAAGGTAGCTTATTAATCAAGGCAACAGTTCAAGAAGCAAAAAAGGGGTTATTTACACTGAGCAGTAAAATTGATATGAAAAATCTGGACGCAAAAAAAATTATGGGTGAGCTTAACAACTTTGGCTTGAAAGCTTTCACGTCAAAAAATATACAAGGAACGCTTTCTTTAAAAAGTGACCTTTCCTTGAACCTCACAAAAAAGGGCGATTTTGATTTAAACTCACTACAGGGCAAAGCCGGCTTTTCTGTTAAAAATGGTGCACTCGTTGATTTTGATCCAATTAAAAATCTTGAAGTCTTCTTATTTAAAAAAAGAGATTTTGGTGATATCAAATTTGCAGAAATAAAAGATGATATCTCATTCAAAAAAGGAGAAATCACAATCGGTCGGATGGAAATTAATTCTTCTGTTCTTACTCTTTTTGTAGAAGGCATTTATGGTCCAAAGAATACAGATATCAGCATTCAGGTTCCACTAAGTAATTTAAAAAACAGAAAAAATTATCAACCTGAAAATATTGGAGTCAACAAAGCTGGCGGCCTAAGTGTGTTTCTTAGGGCCAGAGCAGATGATTCAGGAAAAATAAATATCAAATACGACCCCTTCAAAAGATTCAGGAAACCTCCTGCCAGCAAGGAAAATTAGGCTGCTCAGCCACTCATCATTTTTTAAAACAGACTGCTAACTGCCTTTCTGATAATTTACTACATTTAAGATCTTCCTAAAACCAAAACTAAATGAGAAAAATTAAATTCTTCTTCTTTGGGCTTTTATTTGCTACGGCACTACAGGCTCAGGAAAGTTATCCCGTTAATGGCGTTGCCGATAAACGGGAAGGGTGTTATGCTTTTACCAACGCTACAATTGTGAAAGATGCCCAAACAATCATTAAAAATGCAACGCTGGTCATTCGCGACGGCAAAATCACTGCTGTTGGCGCTTCCGGAATAAGCATACCGAAAGATGCAATTGTAATAGATTGTAAGGATAAATATATCTATCCTTCCTTCATAGACATTTATAGTGATTACGGCATAGTGCAGCCACAGAGAATATCAGGAGGCTACAACTATAACGCGCCGGCACAATTAACAACAAACACCAAGGGAGCTTTTGGATGGAATCAGGCGGTTCATCCTGAAACAGATGCGGCAAGACAATTTAGTATCGATGCTACAAAAGCAAAGAGCTTAAGAGAACTCGGATTCGGTTCTGTATTAACGCACGTTAAGGATGGCATTGCGCGCGGTACCGGCACTTTTGTAACACTTGCTGAAACAAAAGAAAACTTAGTGGTCATTAAAGAAAAAGCCAGTGCTCATTATTCATTCAGTAAAGGAACGTCCACCCAATCATATCCAAGTAGTTTGATGGGCTCCATTGCTTTATTACGTCAGACTTATCTGGATGCACAGTGGTATAAAAACAAGCCAGCAAAAGAAGGGCTGAATATTTCTTTACAAAGCTGGAACGAGAATCAAAGCTTACCCCAAATTTTTGAAGCCGACGATAAATGGAATGATGTACGAGCAGACAGGATTGGCGATGAATTTGCAGTACAGTATATTATTAAAGGAGGGGGCAACGAATATCAACGCATTAAAGAAATTGCAGCAACAAAAGCCACTTACATTATTGGTCTGAATTATCCACAGGCAATGGATGTAGAAGATCCAAACGACGCAAGAGCAGTATCGTTAGCAGATATGAAGCACTGGGAATTAGCCCCTAGCAATGCAGCCGCGTTGGAAAAAGCAGGTGTTTCGTTTTGTATAACCATATCAGATTTAAAAGACAGCAAAAGCTTTTTTACGAATCTCAGAAAGGCCTTTGACATGGGTCTTTCAGAAACAAAAGCTTTAGAGGCATTGACAAAAATACCGGCAAACTTATTGGGCGTTTATGATAAAGTAGGTAGTATTGAAACTGGCAAGATTGCAAATTTCTTAATCAGCTCTGGTCCGGTGTTTGCAGAAAAAACAACTATTTTACAAAACTGGGTAGCTGGTGATAAATATGGAATTAAAGAAGATAATTGGACCGACACAAAGGGCATCTATACACTCGCACTCAATACAAATTCAGGCCCTGTTATTTACAAGCTCGAAGTAAAAAGCAATACTAGCGCAACCCTGATTGGAAAAGATACTCTTACCACAAAATTCAGTCTCGATGGTAAAATGGTGAAACTAAATTTTTCTCCTGCTGCATTGAAAAAAAATCAAGATGCAATTTTTCCTGGCAAAGCAGCTACTGCTAGTTATCGCTTAAGTGGCGTATCGAATGGAAATGTGTGGAATGGTTATGGAGAAGATACTTTGGGAAATAAAATTACCTGGACTGCCACATTTAGTTCTTCATCAGTAGCAACAGCAGATACTTTAAAAAAGAAAATAGTTGCAACACCGACAGTTGCTAAAGTAAGTTTTCCATTTAATGGCTATGGTTGGGAAGAAGCTCCTAAACAAGAAACTATTCTGATTAAAAACGCTACTATTTGGACCAACGAAAAAGAAGGTATACTTAAAAATACAGACCTGTTATTAAAAGACGGAAAAATCGCCAAGCTTGGTAAAAATTTATCGGATGCTGCGGGCAGAACGATAGACGCAACTGGCAAGCATGTTACTGCTGGCATCATCGACGAACATTCACATATTGCCGTAGCATCTATTAACGAAGGTGCTCAGTCTGTTACTTCGGAAGTAAGAATCGGAGACAATTTAAATCCGGAAGACATCAATATTTATCGACAATTAAGTGGCGGGGTTACAAGCTCACATATTCTACATGGTTCGGCAAATACTATTGGCGGGCAAACACAATTAATTAAACTCCGCTGGGGTTCGAACGACGAAGAATTAAAATTCAAAGGAGCAGATCCCTTTATTAAATTCGCATTAGGCGAAAACGTAAAACGCACTACAGCCCCTGCAAATAATCGATTTCCCGATACCCGAATGGGTGTTGCTGAAGTATTGAATGATGCATTTGCCCGTGCCAAAGATTATGAAAAAGCAATCAAGCTTGATCCTAAAACAAGAAGAGACCTAGAGTTAGATGCGCTTGTTGAAATACTCAACAAGAAACGTTTTATCACTTGTCATTCATATGTACAAAGTGAAATCACTGCTGCCATTCGCGTTGGCGACAAATACGGATTTACATTTAATACATTCACTCACATTTTGGAAGGATATAAAGTGGCAGATAAAATGAAGGTACACGGATCAAATGCATCCACTTTCTCAGACTGGTATTACTATAAGGTTGAGGTTACAGATGCGATTGCATACAATGCCGCTATTATGCAAAAAGTGGGATTAAATGTATGTATTAATTCAGATGATGCAGAGATGGCAAGAAGACTGAATCAGGAAGCTGGCAAGACCGTTCGCTATGGCGGTGTGAGCGAAGAAGAAGCATTGAAGATGGTAACATTAAATCCTGCAAAAGCATTGCATGTAGCAGACAAAGTGGGCAGCATCAAAGTAGGTAAGGATGCTGATATTGTGATTTGGAGTGATAACCCATTGAGCATTTATGCAAAATCAGAAAAAACAATTGTTGACGGAATTGTGTACTGGGATCGCGAAAAAGATCTTGAGATCCGTAAAAAAATTCAGGCCGAGCGTTTTCGTTTGACACAAAAAATGATTGGTGAAAAAAAGAGTGGAGCGGCGGTTCGACCAGCAGAACCAAGCTGGCAAGAGATTCTGAGTTGTGGAGATCATAGTCATAAAAACGGACTCTATACAGTAGAAATTCAGGATGCAGATAACAGTAACAAATAAAAAGATTAGTAATGAAAAAATTATTTTATACACTATCAACCTTGTTAATTTTAGCAAACTTAGCGCAGGCTCAGGAGTCGGTATATCCTGCAAAGGATTATAAGGGCTTGCTATATATTACAAATGGAACAGTACATGTAGGCAATGGTACGGTATTGGAAAACGCAACCATCAAAGTAAACAACGGCAAAATAGTTGAAGTAGGGCAAAATATTGCGATTCCTACCGATGATGCAAAAGTTTATAGCGCTAAAGGGAAACAAGTTTATCCCGGTTTAATATTACCATCAACAGATGTAGGTTTAAAGGAAATTTCAAACGGTGTTCGGGCAAGTAATGATGTGGCAGAATTGGGCGAGTATAATTCAGATGTACGTAGTATCACCGCTTATAATGCCGATTCTAAAGTCATTAATATTTTAAAGGGAAATGGCGTGTTGCTTGCCAGTGTAAGTCCCGAAGGCGGCGTGATCAGCGGCTCTTCCTCTGTTGTTCAATTCGATGCATGGAACTGGGAAGACGCAACATACAAAATGGATGTGGGTATTCATTTGAATATGCCAAGTTTTATCACAGCTCGTTTTGGCAGAAGAGGAAATTTTGCTGCGGTTGCTGCTCCGGCTCCTGATCAGAACAAAGTTGCATTGGATAAAATTGAGGAGATCAAGGATTTCTTTCGTGAAGCAAAAGCTTATTTACAGGAAAGTAATCATAGCGCTACTAATCTAAAATTAGAAGCAGTTAAAGGACTGTTCGATAAAAAACAAAAGCTTTTTGTTCATGCCGATCAGGTAAAACAAATGCTTGCATCTATCGACTTTGTAAAAGAGTTTGGTTTTAATGTAGTGATTGTGGGGGGAAGCGAAAGTTATCAGATAGCAGATCTATTAAAGTCGTTTAATATTGCGGTAATCCTTGCAGAAGAACACGCATTGCCCGCAACAGAAGATGACGATATTGATCAGCCATTTAAAACCCCTGCAGCGCTTCAAAAAGCTGGAGTACTGTTTGCGCTCAACGACAACTCAGATAATACAAGGTATCGCAATATGTCGTATAATGCAGGTACAGCAGCAACTTATGGCTTAACCAAAGAAGAGGCGCTTTCTGCAATTACATTAAATACTGCAAAGATTCTTGGTATTGATGACAAAACCGGCTCATTAGAAGTTGGCAAAGATGCCAATATTGTAGTTAGCGAAGGCGATATTCTGGATATGAAAAGCAGCACGGTAATCATGGCTTTTATACAAGGAAGAAAGGTTAGTTTGGAAAATAAGCAAACCCAATTATTTGAACGTTACAAAACCAAATACGATATCAAATAATTGATCAGGTTCAATTAATAATTTAAAACCCTGCTTTAGGCGGGGTTTTTTAATTTGGCCACTAAATTCTATAACTTAGCCAGATGGCAAAAAAACTTTTTCTACTAGATGCTTTTGCATTAATCTTCCGGGCTTATTATGCCCTGATCAGAAATCCCCGCATTACATCAAAGGGCTTTAATACCAACGCACAGTTTGGATTTACCAGTACACTTTTTGACCTGATCAATAAAGAGAAGCCAACTCATTTGGCAGTATGCTTCGATACAAAAGCACCAACCGAACGGCATACTGACTTTGCAGATTATAAAGCAAACCGACAGGAAACGCCAGAGGACCTGCTTGCATCGGTTCCTGATATCAAACGCATTATTCGCGGGTTCAATATACCGGTTGTAGAACTAGATGGCTTTGAAGCAGACGACGTAATTGGTACGCTGGCATGGCAGGCAGCAGATGCCGGCTATGAAGTATATATGGTTACACCCGATAAAGATTATGGCCAGCTTCTGATTCATCCGCAGGTATTTATTTATAAGCCACCCTTCATGGGCAATCCATATGAAATTCTAACTGCAGAAAAGATTTGCGCAAAATGGGATATCGAAAAAGTAGAACAGGTTGTAGACATGTTGGGAATGATGGGTGATGCAGTAGATAATATTCCCGGCATTCCGGGTGTTGGAGAAAAAACTGCAGCCAAATTATTGAAAGAGTTCGGAACTCTTGAAAATGTGCTGGCAAATGCAGATGGCATCAAAGGGGCATTAGGAGAAAAAGTACGCAACAATAAAGAACTTGCCCTTCTGAGTAAAAAACTTGCAACCATTATTACTAATGTCCCGGTAGAATTTCATGAAGAAAATTTTCGTTTGAAAGAATGGAATAATGCAGAGCTGGTTCAGGTATTTACAGAACTGGAATTTAAAACACTTGGTAAGAGAATTCTTGGCGACACTTTCAATGCTTTTCAAACTGCACCACAGGTTGGGCAAATGGACTTGTTTGGAAACCCAGTAGAAACAGAAGAAAAAAAGCCGGCACAAAAAGAACTCAAGGAGGCGTTGAGTGAAGATGGAGAATCTGTTGGGCTTGCAGCAGATAAAAATATCCACAATACAATTCATAATTATCGTTTAATACAAGGCAAGAAAGCGGTAGATGAATTAGTTAAAACCCTGCTTACACAAAACGAGATTTGCTTCGATACGGAGACAACAAATATTGATGCAAATGAAGCGGAATTGGTTGGCCTTAGTTTTTCTACGAAAGAAGCAGAGGGCTATTATATTCCCTGTCCTGCGAATAGAGAGGAAACGATGGGCATCTTAAATCAACTGGAACCACTATTTAATAAAACGGATATTTTATGGGTTGGGCAAAACATTAAATACGATCTACTTGTTTTAAAATGGTATGGTATCGCTTTAAATGGCAAGCTATTTGATACTATGCTAGCGCACTATTTGATTGAGCCGGAAGGCAGGCGTAGTATGGATTTGCTGAGTGCACAGTTTTTAGGATACGAACCGGTACACATTGATGAACTTATTGGAAAGAAAGGAAAGAACCAGGGGAATATGCGTGATGTGGATCCTGAAAAGGCTAAAGAATATGCTGCAGAAGATGCAGATATTACACTACAACTAAAAAAAGTTTTTGTTCCGCTTCTCAACGAAAAAAAAGTTTTACGCGTTTTTAACGAAGTAGAAAATCCTTTAGTGCCCGTACTTACCGACATGGAATTTGAAGGAGTAAAAATTGATATTGATTTTTTACACGCTTATAGTAAGGAGCTTGAAAAAGATGCAAAGGTTTTTGAAGACGGTGTTTATCGTCAGGCCGGAGTTCGCTTCAATCTAGCGTCGCCAAAACAACTAGGCGAAGTATTATTCGAAAAACTAAAGATCGATCCGAAAGCAAAAAAAACAAAAACGGGTCAGTATGCCACAGGCGAAGATGTGCTGCAGAAACTGGCACATAATAACCCGATAGTTGCCGACATTCTTGGTTACAGAGAATTAACAAAATTAAAGAGCACTTATGTAGATGCCCTGCCAGAAATTATTAATAGTAAAACCGGAAGGGTACACACTTCTTATGCGCAGGCTGTTGCAGTAACAGGTAGGCTGAGCAGTACGAATCCAAATTTGCAAAATATTCCAATACGAAGCGATAGAGGAAAAGAAATCAGAAAAGCATTTATTCCACGCGATGAGCATCGGGTTTTGGTAAGTGCCGATTACTCACAAATAGAATTGAGAATCGTTGCAGCAATCAGCGGCGATCCGAATATGTGTGAGGCTTTTCAGAAGGGGAAAGATATTCATACGGCCACGGCCTCTAAAGTGTATAGTGTTGCCGAATCAGAGGTTACAAAAGAAATGCGCTACAAAGCCAAGAGTGTAAACTTTGGAATCATTTACGGCCAGGGTGCATTTGGATTGGCAGAAAATCTTGGCATCCCCAGAGCAGAGGCAAAAGAAATTATAGATAATTATAAAAAAGAGTTTTCAGGCATTACAAAATACATGGATGATACTATCAATTTTGCAAAAGAAAATGGATACGTAGAAACGCTGATGGGAAGAAAGCGTTGGTTAAAAGACATTAATTCGGCCAATTTTACAGTTCGTGGTTTTGCAGAACGCAACGCAGTAAACTCGCCCATACAGGGCTCTGCCGCAGATATGATTAAGCTTGCAATGATCCGCATTCATCATGCCATGAAGGAGGCAAAGCTCGACTCAAAAATGATTCTTCAGGTACACGATGAATTGGTTTTTGATGCATTACCAGAAGAGCTGGAAATATTAAAACCCATAATACTCAACAATATGAAAGCCGCGCTGCCATTGCCTAACGGAGTTCCTGTAGAAGCCGAGTTAGGGGTTGGGGCAAACTGGTTATTGGCTCACTAAAAATAATAAATAGCACCATGAATAATCAAAACGAGCAAACAATTAAACGGTTTTACGAGGCCTTTCAAAGGCTGGATTATAAAACCATGCAATCCTGCTATCACGCGGATGCCGTATTTAATGATCCGGCATTTGGATTATTAGATGCAGAATCAACCAATGCGATGTGGGAGATGCTTTGTAAAAGGGCTAAAGAGTTTTCACTGACTTTTGGAAATATCCAATTATTAGATGACGAGTACACTACTTGCGAGTGGAATGCAAAATATCTTTTCTCAAAAACAGGTAGAAAAATTAATAACAAAATCAAAGCGCATATGCGTTTCCGGGATGGGTTGATTATTGAGCATACAGATGCATTTGATTTTTACAAATGGACAAGAATGGCACTGGGTTTACCCGGATTCTTATTCGGCTGGAGTAATTTTATGCAACGAAAAATTCAACGTTCTGCAAGAGCGGGCTTATTAGCGTTTATGGAAAAAAAATCTTAGCGTTCCTATTTTGCGGCTGCGGGCTTTTTATAAATTGGAACCGTGCTGCAAGGTTCTCCGAACATAATACTTTTCACATAGGGCCTCAAGAGATTGGTGATCTCAACATATGCCGTTTCGGGAATTGCAATGTCCCCGCATCCTTTTACCACCACTCTTTTATCTTCATAGGCAGCCGCATCGAACCTGTACAGATTTTTTAGCAGTAATTCATTGATAAGTTTCTCTTCGTTTCCAAAAACAATTTCTTTCGCTACGGGTTGTAAATAACTTGCGGTGAGCATATACGCCCACATTGGAATGATGGCATCAACAGAGCAGGTAATGGCCACATTCGCATCCTGATAAACAGACCAGTCGGTGTTTTGTAAGGCAGCTCTGAAATCTTTTTCTTTAAGAATCAACTCCATAAATAAATAAGCTTTCAGATCAAAAGTTTTGATCGGTCCCTTTGGATAAAATACCTCTAGGTCCAAAGTGACAAGGCCACTTTCGGCAACTTTATTTATAAAAATTTCTCCGGCCATAAATTTCTGCTGATACAAAATTAAGTGTTTGAAGAGCAAATTTGTTTCGTTATCGGTAAAACAAAAGCCCCATCCTGTGTTTTCGGAATGGGGCTTTAATTATATTAAGGTTTAGATCTTAAAAGAACTTAGCTCTATTATCAGTAATTGAAGCTGCTTTTTTCAAGGCGTCCAATCCTCTGTATGCTGCCATACGGGCTGATTGTAGCAACTGTGTTTTGATTGCATTTACATCGGCAGTAGCAATCTTAGCAGAATTGCTTTCTACGCGTATTGCATAAACACCGGATGTACCAGCAATTGGCTCGCTCACTTTCCCTTGTAAGGCTTTATTGAAAGCGGCCCCAATTATTTTTGGCTCGCTACCCACATTAGATATAAAAGGAGAAGCAAAAGCGATGCTGTCGTTCCTCTGTACTACAGTACCCGCACTGATAGCAATTGCCTCAAGCGTTGTGCCCTTCATTTTGGTATCGATCAGCAGTTTACCCTTTTTAGCATTTCTAACAATATTCTCGCACAGGGGTCTTGCTTCAGCAACAGACATTGTTCCTGCTTTGTTAACAGCAGCAATAATTGCAACAACATATTTATCTCCAACTTCAAGTGGTTCAGAAATATCGCCTGTGCTATGCTCATAGGTCCAGCGAACCAGTTGACGACTAGATCCCAGGCCAACAATTTGATAGTCATTTGCCTTGATATCGTTACCCATCAACAATTGTTTTCCTGCTTTAATTGCATTTTCGTCAAACGATTTTCTATTCTTGCTACTTGCAGCAAACTGCGCAGCGCCAGCGTTTGCATTACTAACGGTTTCATTGCTCGAAACAATCGCTTTTGATTTGTAGGCAATTTTATAAGCAGGAGCAAAATTCTTTTGTCCCAATACTTCAATATAATGGTAACCAAAATCTGTTTTAACAACGGACTTAGATCCGGCCGGATGATCGAATACATAATCGTTAAAGGGTATTACCATTTGTCCCTGAGGGAAATAAGGATAAACTCCGCCCTTGTCTTTACTGCCAGGATCATCAGAATATTTTGCGCAAAGTACATTGAAGTCCGCACCCGTTTTTACTGCAGCAGCAATACTATCGGCTAATTTTTTTCCGGTAGAGTCGGCACGAATAATTTGTCCGCTTTGAGGATTCTGCGTAGCAATCAGGATATGACGCACAGTAACACTGTCGGGCCAGCTTTTAACAGCAATCATTTTGGCTAATACATAGGAAGAGCCGTCCAGATAAGGTCCGTAAACAGCACCAATAGGCAAGCTGGTTAATGAATCCTTATTTACCTGTTGCATTTTTGCTTTGCTGAAATAACTATCATAAAACGGAAGGTCGGTTCCAACTTTACTTAAAAATGCTTTTGCATCAGTTGTAGCAGCAAAATCATTTTTTAATCCTTTAATTTCATTATATACGGTTTGTGAATCTACAGCAGATGGGGCGGCATCAAAACCAACATACGCAATGGTTCTAGTCTCTTCTTCCTTTTTAAATTGATTGCTGTGTGCACTAACATAAGCGCTTATTTCATCATCGCTAACCTTTACGGTACTATCAGCAATATTGCTATAGGGGGCAAAGGCGTAAGAAATACTAGCGATCGCATTATTATCAGCCTGTTGCTTTTCAATCATCCATTTAGGCACATAAGCAGATTGTTGTAAAATAGCCTGATACTTACCACGCAAAGCCTGTTCAATGGTTGGGGTAATATATACAGAGTTAATCATATTAACCTGCTCCGCGTTCTTACTTTTTTTAAGTTGCGCAAATGCTTGTTTAGCATCATTCACCCTAAAAACGCCAGTCTTAGGGTCAGTAAATTCCTGACGCAAAGGAGAGTTTTCGCCAAAAAGAATTTCAGATAATTCTTTGGACGTTACCTGCAATCCCAGTTTTGTATATTCCTGCTGTAATACTATTCTTTCTACTTCCTGGTTCCACAAACCACCAACTAATTGTTCTCTTTGTGCACCTTGCGCACCATACATTCTTTCCTGCAAGGTTAATTTTTCTTCAAATGCTAAGCGCTCGATTTTTTCACCATTAACTTTACCTAGTGTAGTGTTGTCGGTAGATCTTCCACCTCTACGCACACCATCCTGAAGAATAAAAGCGATCAATGCCAAGGCAATGATTCCAAATACGATCCAGGCTCCTTTGTCACGAATACTTTGAATGACAGACATAATAGACGATTATTAGAATTGATTTTAAGGATGGCAAAAATAGGGGAAAAAACATTAGAATAAGTTGTGGAAAAAAGGGCTAAAGCAAGAATAGGCGGGATTTTGCAAGGAATACGAATAACTCTTTCAAGAACAAAAAGCCGTTCTTAAAGGAAAAACTGGATATTTCAATCAAAATACTATCCACAAGGGTCTGTGCGAAAAAAGTAAAATCGGTGTAAAAACCGAGTTTTTGACTTCCAAAAAGTGAATTATAATAGAATAAGTTCAGCTAAAATCCGGGTTTTCCGGAATTCAGTCATTTTAAACGCATTCTTTGCTCAGTTAATTAACAGTTCCTAAAAGGTGTATATACTAAAAATGATTATGTGAAATCTATAATCCACCGTTGTGGAAATCAGTAGAAAAATCTAATAAAATAAACAAACAAGGCTGTTAAAAAACTGTTGATTAAAGTGTATAAACTTCAAGTAATTAACTTTGCGCCTTGGGGATAAGAAACTTATTAAGATATTAACAGCCCTAATAGTAGTAGTGGGTTATATAAATAAGTATTATTAAATACTATTACAATGATTATGAACATTTCAAAAGAACAGGTTTTAGATAAAGGATTTATAGACACAGAAATTGATCCGGGTTTGGATTTATTTGCGGAGATTGAGCAACTAAAGAAAAAAAAGAATGCGATCATTTTGGCACATTACTATCAGGAACCAGATATTCAGGATGTGGCAGATTACATCGGAGATAGTCTGGGTCTCGCACAAAAAGCGGAGCAGACTAATGCAGACCTGATTGTTTTTGCGGGTGTGCACTTTATGGCAGAAACCGCAAAAATTTTAAACCCGAATAAAAAGGTTCTTTTACCGGATCTTAAAGCAGGCTGCTCACTTGCTGATAGTGCTCCGGCAGATTTATTCAAAGCTTTTAAAGAAAAACATCCAGATCATGTAGTGGTTTCTTATATCAACTGTTCTGCAGAAATAAAAGCTTTATCGGATATTATTTGTACTTCTGGAAATGCCGAAAAGATCATCGAAAGTATTCCAAAGGATCAGCCCATTATTTTTGCTCCGGATAAAAACCTGGGAGCTTATTTAAATAAGATTTCGGGGAGAAATATGTTGCTTTGGAATGGCGCTTGTATGGTTCATGAAATTTTTAGTTTAGAAAAAATTACCAAACTAAAAATCCGTCATCCTAAAGCAAAACTTATTTCTCATCCAGAATGTGAAGATTCAATTCTTAGGATCTCTGATTATGTGGGAAGCACCACGCAATTACTAAAATATACCCTCTCGGATAGTACAACAGAATATATTGTGGCAACGGAGACCGGAATATTGCATCAGATGCAACAGAATAACCCCAACAAGACCTTTATTCCTGCGCCGCCTACCAACAACTGTGCTTGCAACGATTGTCCGCATATGAAGCTTAATACCCTCGAAAAACTCTATTTGTGTATGTTGTATGAGATGCCTGAAATAACTATGGATGAGACACTTCGATTAGCCGCAAAAAAACCAATGGATAGAATGCTGCAAATTAGTAGAGCAGCCGGACTGATTGGGTAGCGACTTTTCAATACTTCAGAAAATGATCGCAAAAGTATATTGAAAGCCAGTTTAGTATAAAAAGGTTTTAGTTTGGCCAAAAAACCCGGTTTTTATAAAAACCTTAATTAGCTTCAATGACTGAATTTTAATAAAAACTAAATCGATTAGCACAATATTTACTAAAATAATTAGTTTATTTAATTATTATTCCTTAATTTTATACCCCATTAAATTTTAATACTACTAAATAACCCATTATGAGCAACGCAGAAAAACTGAAAGCTTTAAAACTTACTATCGATAAGATTGATAAAGATTATGGTAAGGGAAGTGTGATGATGATGAATGAAAAAAGTCAGGAACCAATGGAAGTAATTTCCACCGGATCAATTGGTTTAGATGCTGCACTTGGTGTTGGTGGTTTACCAAAAGGAAGAATTGTTGAAATATACGGACCAGAATCTTCGGGTAAAACAACTTTAGCAATACACGTAATTGCAGAAGCACAGAAAAAAGGTGGCATGTGTGCTATTATTGATGCAGAGCACGCTTTCGACAGTTCTTACGCGAGGGCTTTGGGTGTTGATGTAGATAATCTTTTGATTTCTCAACCAGACTATGGTGAGCAGGCTTTAGAGATTGCAGATCGTTTAATACTTTCTGGAGCATTGGATGTGGTTGTGATTGATTCAGTTGCCGCCTTGGTTCCAAAAAGTGAACTGGAGGGCGAAATGGGCGATAGTAAAATGGGATTGCACGCCCGATTGATGAGTCAGGCACTTAGAAAATTAACGGCCACTATCAATAAAACCAATACTATTTGCATTTTCATCAACCAATTGCGCGAAAAGATTGGGGTGATGTTTGGTAATCCGGAAACAACCACAGGAGGAAACGCGCTGAAATTCTATGCATCTGTTCGTTTAGATATCAGAAGAATGACCCAGATTAAAGACGGGGATACTGCAGTAGGAAACCATGTAAAAGTAAAAGTGGTTAAAAATAAAGTAGCTCCTCCATTTCGTGCTGCAGAATTTGATATTGTTTTTGGAGAAGGTATCAGCAAGGTTGGAGAGATTATTGACATGGGAGTAGAATTAGGGATTGTAAACAAAAGCGGAAGTTGGTTTAGTTATGAAGCCAACAAATTAGGTCAGGGTCGCGATTCTGTGAAGACCCTGCTACTGGATAATCCGGGTCTGGCAAACGAAATCGAAGCCAAGATCCGCGCAAAGATCAACGAAGCTAAAACAGTTGCTGAAGCATAAATAGTTTGATGGGTTAGTAAGTAAGCCATTCCGAAAGGAGTGGCTTTTTTTATTTATCCTATGAGTCCCAATATATTGTGAATCAGTAATATACTAGAAGCAGAAAAAATACGTTTTAAATTCACTGATTCCAGGTAAAATAGAACCCGGCAGGTAATATTTTACGTAAAAACAAAGGTAATAATGAAGGCAAACTCCTACATCCCTGCCCTAACAGGCGTAAGAGCCATTGCGGCTTTTTTGGTATTTTTTCACCATATTAATCAGGTGGATTTTCCATTTCCACTAAAGAGAACATTGAACGAGTTTCATATGGGTGTTACTATGTTCTTTTTATTAAGCGGCTTCCTTATTTGTATGCGTTATTATGATAGTTGTGAGCTTTCAGAGAATTGGTTTAGAAAATATATCAAGAACAGGATTGCCCGTATATATCCGATGTACTTGTTGTTGACCGTAGTAACATTTGGGTTGTTCATTTTCATTGGTGGAGAAGCAACTGTAGTTAATGGCTTTGGCCCAGTACTTGTTTTATTGCTTAATATCTTTTTTTTAAGGGGTTTCTTTGATGATTTTAAATTTACCGGGGTAGCACAGGGATGGTCGTTAACAGTGGAAGAATCATTTTACTTCCTCGCCCCCCTCTTGTTCATGCGCATCAAAAAAAATATAAAAGCAATATTCTATTTGCCGGTATTACTGCTTTCTCTAGGTTTAATTTTAGTCCTTATTTTTAGAAATATCCCCTTTTACGGTTTCTTTGGTAATTTTACATTTATGTTCCTGTATACTTTTTTGGGAAGGTGTACAGAATTCTTTATCGGGATGGGTTTGGCCCTGATTGTATTAAAGATGAACGAAACGAATAGAAAATACCCCCTATTTACTTTTTTGGGTTTGTTTTGGATTGCCGGAAGCATTGGAATTATGGCAAGTCTGCCCCTAAACGGAATTGAATACGGATTGTACCACCCACTTGGAATTATTACAAACAATCTGGTATTGCCGGTTGGAATTGCTTTCTTTTATTTTGGTTTAATTAAGGAAAGGTCTGTTATCCGTAGCTTCCTTTCTTCTGCTACCATGCAATTGCTCGGGAAGAGTTCTTATATATTCTACCTAATACATATTGGAGTGATAGCCAATTTTACGAAGATATGGTCAAGGGAAAGGGTTGATGCGCTCTATGAATGGTTGGATAAAAGAGGATATGAATGGTTAGCCGATCACCTGAACGACAGCGTGTTGTTTATAGGAATGGTCTTTATCCTTTTGAATCTGGTATCGATTCTTTTATTTAAAACAATTGAGGAGCCATTGAACTTATATATTCGAAAATCGAGACTGCTCGAAAAAAAACAAGCAAGACCTGCTTAGTAAATGCAGGACAGCTAAAACAAAAAATATGAAGCGGCTATTATATACTACTCTGATCACGATCTACATATTGGGTTTTTACCCGGTAAGTATAGCCGCCGCATATGATGATGCACATAACTTTACCGCATCTGCCACTGGTCAGGTAAACATAACCATTACCCCCACCAAAAAAAACGGAGCATTTAACAGTAAATCGAAAGTTAATTATAAACTCTATATTAAAAACGGATTACCCGTAGAACAGGAAGGAACAATTTCTTATAAAGTGAAAGATGTTTCGGGTGCGGAGATAATGAACAAAACCTTTGATATTAAAATACCGGCTAACAAAAAAATGGAAACGGTAATTAATATCCCACATTCTACAGAGGGTCAATTTTCAATCACATTCAATCTGGTTTTAAATAATAATAAATCTGATTTCAATTTTAATTTCGCTTTTAATCAGGGAAAGAAATCTACCATCAAGCCAGATGCGGAGAAACAAAAAAAGATCAAATATGTAAGTACCGAAGTACCCGATCCGGAAATGGAGGGGGAAATAAAAACCTCACTTAAGCCCATTAATCCAGATGGCGTTTTTCTCGAAAAAGATCCCATCATTTATTATTTAGAACTGCGCAATACTTACCCGATTGCACAAGAAGGCACCGTTAGTTATCAGGTAAAAGAAGCTACTAAAGGAACAGTAGTCTCTCAGAAAGTGTATGATGTGCGACTTAAAAAAAGAGGAACTCAGAAGTTAAAAATAATTATAAGTACTCCACCCAAGCCGGGAATATATAATATTGCTTTTGCTATCAACACAAATACGTACGATGATACAACGCATTATGCATTCGGATACGAAATAGCACAAATCAGCTCACCATATCACAGACCCGACGATTTTGATGAGTTCTGGAAGAAAGCCATGGATGAGTTGGCTGCAGTAAACCCATCGTATAAAGTAGAGGAAGACCCGGAACAAAGCGATATAAAATTCAAGGTTTACCACGTTGAAATGAATTCGCTTGAAAACATCAGGATCAACGGGTGGCTGACTATTCCCCAAACAAAATTGGGTGGAAAGTTCCCTGTGGTAGTAGGATATGGGGGTTATCAGGTTACTGCCAGACCGCTTAAATTCGAAGACTTTGCGTGCTTTACTTTAAACACAAGAGGAGCAGACCGAGAAAATTCATATGACATTAATCCTACGAGGGAAGAACTTTTAACCCTGAATATTGGCGATCCCAAACACTATGTGTATCGCGGTATTTATATGGATTGTGTTCGGGCAATTGATTTTTTATATGCCAACGAAACAATGGGATTTGATGTAACGCGTATTGCACTTTTCGGAGGAAGTCAGGGGGGATCTTTTGCATTGATTGTTGCTGCATTGTTGAATAAAAAAATAAAGACAAGCATTGTAGACAACCCTACTTATTGCGACTATCATTTGAATCTGGCCATGGAATCTCAAATCAGAGAAAGGTCGTTCGTGTTAGAATTTATTCACAATTTCCTTGCTGCCAACAAAAACTATACAGTGGATGATTTGCTTCAAACACTGAGTTATTATGAGGTGCAGAATTTTATTCCAAAAATAAAATGTCCTGTATTATTTGGAGTAGGATTATTAGATCCACTGGCACCCGCTGTAACTACCATTGGGGCATTTAATAAACTAAATTCCGAGGCCATGAAAGTGAGTGAAATATATACTTTCCCAACGCTGGCACACGAGGTGCCGGAAAGACACAATACATTTAAGAGTACCTGGTTTTACGAAAAACTTGCAACCGGCAGGAAAAACTAATAATGCCACCATGAAAAAAACAATCATCTTATTAATACTTTTTTGCTTCAGCAATTTTGCTAAGGCAGATTGGCCGGTAGGCAAAAAAAGAACGAACCTCACACCTTCATTTACTTACTATTATACCGATAGAGTTTTTGGAGCTGATGGAAAAGTGCGGGTATCGGCTAATGGCGACAAGTTTACTTCTAAAATGTTGGGTCTTTATGGTGTATCAGGTTTATCAAGAAGAGTAGACCTGGTTTATAATATACCAATCAGCATGATCACGGCTCAAAATATTTTTGAAAAGAATACTAAAACAGGTGTTGGCGATGTGTCTGTTGGTCTTGCATATCATACTCCTTCTAAGGATTTAAAAAGTTTTTTTACTGTGAAGGGTCAGTTGATCATTCCGATGTATAGCAATACCAGCATCCCTCATCTGGGGTATGGATCGATGGGCGCGCAAATTTCTGCGAATTATTCGTTTAGTCCCAAGAAAGGAAGCTATTTGGTGGCTGAAGGCGCCTATTCCAGGTATTTCGGACAAATAGACGGCCCCAATCAATATTTATTCAACCTAACTTATGGTAAGGAATTATCCAACGCGCTGCTAATTTCAATTACTTATAATAACCTGATATCGGTTAGTGCCGATAAAACATTTAGCACTAACTTAAACGCAAATAAGGATTTTACCATTGGAAAATTATCAGGCGCAATAGGCAAGAAAATAAGCAGAACGGTTACGCCGTATTTACAAACCTATTATACGATTTATGGAAGAAATTCCGGACTGGGATTTGGGTTCTCCTTTTTTGTAATGATCAAAATTCCATAGCAGAATTAATTAATGGGGGATTGCCAAACAGTAAAAAATAGGCAATAAAAAATAACGCTTGATATATTTTATTTTAAAGCCTTTCATCCGTATCGCACTAAAAATATTTTGCCCCGATCTCAAAATATCGGATCAAAATATTCGGAATATCGAGGGGCCGGTACTTATCACTGCCAATCATCCAAACTCCTTTTTAGATGCAATCATTATCGCATCAATATTTAAACACCCAATTCATTTTTTAGCGAGGGGCGATGTTTTTATCAAACCGCGACATAATTATTTATTGCGTTGCCTGCATATGTTCCCTGTATATCGATTGAGCGAGGGGAAAGAAAATCTTTCTTTAAATAGCAACGCTTTTGAAAATAGTAAAAGCATATTGAGTAAAAACGGAATCGTACTGATTTTTATTGAAGGAATTTGTGTTCATAAACATGAGCTGCAACCTTTTAAAAAAGGTGCAGCTAGAATTGCTGTTGATTGTTGGAAACAAAATATTCCTTTAAAAATATTACCACTCGGCATTTCCTATCACAGCATTAATCATTTTGGAAAATCTGTAAAAATTCAAACCGCTTTACCCCTGACGAAAAACAACCTGATGCTTCATAGGGAGGAGGCAAAAAACTATTTAAACTTCAACCAGATATTATTTGAGAAAATAAACAAGTTGATTCAAATACCGCAACCCCAACGAAACAAATTACCGATGGTATTTATTTTTGGATGGATAGGTAAGATATTACACCAGCCATTGTATAGACTGCTTGCAAATATTGTGAGGACAAAAACAAGGGGTACTGTTTTTTACGATTCCGTATTGTTTGGCCTTTTGTTTTTCAGCTACCCGATTTATTTATTTTTTATAACAATTATTTTATGCTGCTTGCAAATACCGGGAATTTGGATATTTATTTTGATTGGAGCACACCCGCTTCTGGCCTATTTGGCAACAGCGGCTAAAATGCGAGCATCAGATTCATTAGATGCCTAACTTCATACAATTAACAGGCTAATTTTTATTTTATGGCAACGGTAAAAAAACTAGGTAAAAGAAAAAGAATCGCATTGGTTGCACACGACCACAAAAAGGCAGATTTGATTGAGTGGGCAATCTTTAACAAAACAGAATTAGCCAAGCACGAATTATTTGCAACTGGCACAACCGGTAAATTGGTTGAAGAAGCCCTCGACAGACCAGTAAAAAAATTACTAAGCGGTCCGCTGGGCGGCGATCAACAAATAGGTGCGATGATTGCACAGGGCGAAATTGATGTGATGTTATTTTTCTGGGATCCAATGGAAGCACAGCCACACGATAGCGATGTAAAAGCGCTTTTACGTTTATGCGTAGCATGGAATATTCCAATGGCTTGTGATAGGGCAACAGCAGATTTTATTATGACATCGCCCTTTATGCACGAAGAATATCTGGCAGCACAACCCGATTACACAGGTTATTTAAACCGTGATGTAAAGGATGAAGAATAGTGTACAATTAAGACCTTGGCAAACGCAGGATGCGCAAGCGCTGGCATTGATCATCAATAATCGAAAGATTTGGAACAATCTACGCGACAGCATTCCAAATCCATACAATGTAATGGACGCGCTGCAATGGATGAATTTAACAAAAGACCAAAAGCCGGAACAAAATCTGGCAATTCTATATAAGGGTGTTGTTGTAGGCAATATCGGTTGCATGCCCCAAACAGATATCCATCGAAAATCACTGGAGATTGGTTATTTCGTTGCAGAAGAGTACTGGGGTAAGGGTATTGCAACAAAAGCGGTAGAACAATTTGTAAGCTATATCTGCGATAAATTTCAACCAGTTCGAATTTATGCTGTAGTGTTTGACCACAATCGGGCAAGCATGCAGGTGTTACACAAAAATGGGTTTATTCTGGAGTCAATCAGGAGGTGCTCAGCAATTAAGAATAACCAGATTCTGGATGATTATGTGTGGGTAAAATTCGTATAATGCACAAAGAAAACAAACAACAATAATGAGTAATCAAATTCCCAACTCAACCAAACACATTATTGAACTAACCATTCGGTTGGCCACGCTAATATTGTTGCTGTTTTATTGTATCGAAATTCTTGCACCCTTTCTGATGCCGGTTTTGTGGGCAATCATAATTGCAGTAGCGGTTTTTCCTGTACACAAAAAATTGCAAAAAAGACTTGGAAACAGAGAAAAACTTTCTGCTATAATTATAACGCTGACAATCCTTTCACTTATTTTTATTCCGGCAGGATTGTTTATCAGTTCCATCTCTGGCACGATCATCGATTTTAAAAATCAGGCAGAAGCCGGAACGCTTCATCTGGATCAACCCAGCCCAATCATACTAAGTTGGCCAGTTATTGGCAAACCCCTATACGAATTTTTACAAAGTCTTTCCGGTAGCCTGACACCGATTTTTCAAAAATACCAAAGCGAAATTTTGAGTGTTGCTAAAACTATTTTACTGGGTATTGTTGGATCGGGTTTAACATTTTTTCAGGTAATATTTTCCATAATAATTTCAGGAGTTTTATTGGCCACTAAAGGAACCGTTGAAACAACAGAAAAGATTTTTAAAAAAATAGCCGGAAACAGAGGAACGGAATTTGTACTGCTTTCTGCCAGCACCATACGAAGTGTGGTAAAAGGAGTATTGGGCGTGGCAGTAATTCAGACACTCTTAGCAGGCGCTGGTTTTTTTCTGGCCGACGTTCCACATGCAGGAATATGGGCTCTTTTGACACTGATATTTGCAATTGTTCAAATAGGCCCAAGTCTTGTAATAGTTCCTGTAATCATATATTTGTTCACGAAAGGAAATAATCTTTCTGCGGGGCTTTGGTCGGTCTATTTTGTGATGGTAATTTTTTCCGATAATGTATTAAAACCAATTTTATTGGGCAAGGGAGCTCAAGTGCCAATGCTGGTAATATTTCTTGGCGTTATCGGAGGCTTTCTTTTATCGGGATTTATTGGTTTATTTACGGGAGCAATTATTCTTTCAATCGGATATAAATTATTTTTAGTTTGGATGCACGATCAAATCGAAGAAGTAGAAATAACAGATAAAACCTAGGCGGTAGAAATGTTGATTCGCGGATTCAACGTGACCATAACCCATAAAAATTCACAAATGAAAAAAATGTTGATTGCAATTGCGGTCTTTGCTTTTACCGGCGGATCCGCACAGGATAGTATTCACATACCCGATCTTATTTCGGCAGCAAAGATTTTTGATCTTTCATACACACAAAAAGAACTGGATACTATGTATTCGGGTGTAATGGAAAATTTCGAGAACTACCGATTGATGCACAAAACACATTTGGACAATAGTGTTCCAATGAGCATGTGGCAAAATCCTGTGTTACCCGGAATGCATTTTCTAAGCAAACAAGAACCGATCGATTGGAACATCCCTTCCAATATCAATCTTCCAAAAAACAAACAGGATCTGGCTTATTATTCTGTTTTAGAACTGGCATCGCTCATAAAAAACAAAAAAATCAGTTCGGTTGAACTGACCAGATTTTTTATCGACCGCCTCAAAAAATACAGCGACACTTTGCAATGCCTTATCAGCTATACCGAATCAATCGCAATAGAACAGGCAAGACAAGCTGATGCAGAAATAGCAAAAGGAAAATACAGAGGACCATTGCAAGGTATCCCCTATGGATTAAAAGATTTATTTGCCGTTAAAGGAACCAGAACAACATGGGGGGCGGCACCCTATAAAGATCAGGTGATTGATGTGGATGCTTATGTTTATGCTCGACTGAAAGAAGCAGGAGCTGTACTAGTAGCTAAATTTACAATGGGGGCTTTGGCAATGGGGGATTATTGGTTTGGTGGAAGAACAAAAAATCCGTGGAATTTAAATAATGGATCGTCTGGATCTTCTGCCGGATCAGCATCGGCAACAGTAGCGGGCTTAGTGCCCTTTGCCATTGGCACAGAAACCTGGGGATCCATTACTTCGCCATCAGGAGTTTGCGGCGCAACCGGACTTAGACCTACGTTTGGAAGTATTAGTCGCTCAGGAGCAATGACCTTAAGCTGGAGTCTTGATAAGGTTGGTCCGATTTGTAGAAGCGCAGAAGATGCAGCCATCGTATTTAGTGCTATTCACGGAACAGACGGAAAAGACCAGAGTGCAGTAAATATGCCATTCAATTATAAAACACAAACTGGGCTCAGGGGGAAGAAGATTGCATATGCAAAAAATTATTTCGATAAAATTACCGACACCAGTAGAAATGAGTGGAAGGTTTTAGACCAGTATCGTAAACTAGGCGTTGATCTGATTCCTGTAAATTTTCCCGACAGCGGAGTTTATGCTTTTAATATCATGGATGTAGTGATCAGTGCAGAATGTGCAGCGGCATTTGATGAATTTACCAGAATGGGGATTGATGATCAGATGACCAGACAGGGGAAAAACGACTGGCCCAATAGTTTCAGGGTTTCAAGATTGATGCCTGCGGTTGAATACGTTAACGCAAACCGCCACCGCTATTTACTAATGCAAAAAGTAAACGAGCTGATGCAAAAATATGATGCGGTGATCTGTCCGAATTTTGGTGGCAACCAATCGGCTATCACAAATTTAACAGGCCATCCGGTAATTGTTTTTCCAACCGGATTTAATAAAACAAAAACTCCAACCAGTATCACTTTGGTCGGAAAATTATATGATGAAGCAACAATCATATCGATTGCAAAAGCGTATCAACAATCAACCAATTGGAATAAATTACATCCGGCCATGTTTCAATAGAAAAATATCTTATTAAACAATTTATCAGAAGTATGAAAAAAAACCACCTGTTTCTTCTCTGCCTTTTAGGTAGCAGCGTTTTATCTACAAATGTTTTTGCACAAAAAACTATTACCGGATTTAGTGAAAAATCTGCCGCTGAGCAGAAGCAAATCGAAAAAAAATTTGATGCGGGATTGAGCGCGGAACGGATTGGAAAAAATATCAAAGACCTGTCTGCCAAACCACACCATCTTGGGTCAGTAGGAGGAAAAGCGGTGGCCGAAAATATTCTTGCACAATTCAAATCATATGGATGGGATGCTGCAATAGAAACCTATCAGGTATTATTTCCTACTCCTAAAACAAGGATTCTGGAAATGACCTCACCAACGGTATATAAAGCCCTGTTGAAAGAACCTGCATTAAAAGAAGATGCTACTTCTAATCAGGAAGATCAGTTACCAACTTATAATTGCTGGAGCGCTGATGGTGATGTTACAGCCGATTTGGTTTTTGTAAATTATGGTGTTCCGGCAGACTATGAAGTATTGGAAAAACTTGGAATTGATGTGAAGGGAAAAATAGTGATTGCAAAATATGGTCATAGCTGGAGGGGTATCAAACCAAAAGTTGCACAGGAACATGGCGCTATTGGTTGTATCATTTATTCAGATCCCAAAGACGATGGATATGGTGCGGGAGAAGTATATCCCAAGGGGGCTTATAAAAGCGAGTACGGGGTACAAAGAGGTTCAATTATGGACATGGTAATTTATCCTGGCGATCCACTTACTCCGGGTGTTGGCGCAACAGCGGGTGCAAAAAGACTAGAGAAAAGCGAAGCAACAAATCTTTTAAAAATACCGGTATTGCCAATTAGTTATCACGATGCAAAACCTTTATTGGAATCCTTGGATGGCTCAGTAGCACCTGAAGAATGGGTGGGAGGATTACCGTTTACTTACCATATCGGACCCGGAAAAACCAAAGTACACCTAAAGGTTGATTTTGATTGGAAGCTCCGCCCCGCTTATGATGTAATCGCAAAAATGAAAGGATCTGTATACCCCGATCAGTGGGTAATTCGCGGTAATCACCACGATGCTTGGGTAAATGGTGCGAACGATCCGATAAGCGGACAAGCTGCATTGTTAGAAGAAGCAAGATCAATTGGTGAGTTGGCAAAGACAGGTTGGAAACCGAAAAGAACATTGGTGTATTGTGCCTGGGATGGTGAAGAACCTGGATTGATCGGGTCAACAGAATGGGTAGAAGACCATGCTGAAGAACTGCAACAAAAAACGGTGGTTTATATTAATTCTGATGGCAATGCCAGAGGATTTCTGGATGCCGAAGGATCTCATGCTTTGGAAAATATGGTATATGAAGTTGCAAAAGAGGTAACAGACCCGCAAACCGGTGTTTCGGTTTACGAAAGAAGAAGAGCTGCAGATATCACAGGAGGAGCAACAACAAAAGCAAAACAGGAAGCACTCAATAATAAAGAATATCATTTGAATGCAATGGGTTCGGGCTCTGATTATTCATCGTTTATACAACACCTCGGATTACCAGCCCTGAGTATTGGGTTTGATGGAGAAAGCGGAGGCGGAGAATATCATTCCATCTATGACAGCTACGATCATTACAGCAAGTTTAAAGATCCGGGTTTTGTTTATGGGGTGGCACTTGCAAAAACAACGGGTCGTGTAGCACTAAGAATGGCAGACGCAGAATTATTACCTTTTGATTTTAGCAGATTGCAAAAAACAATTGCAGGATACATCAAAGAATTATCCGGATCAGTAGATGCATTGCGCGAAAAAACAAATCTCGAAAACGAATTAATTCAAAGTAATCTATATCAGTTGGCGGCAGACCCTACAAAGGCCGAAAAAATGCCGGCAGTAAAAGCGCCTGTACCATTCATCGATTTTCATCAAATACAAAATGCATTGACGGCATTTGAAAAAACAAGTAAGGATTTAAATCAATGGCTGGAAAAACAAAATATGGTTGTAAGTGCAAAAACCAATCAGGCTTTGTATCAGGCAGAACAACAACTACTTTCAAAAAATGGATTACCAAGAAGGGCCTGGTTTAAACATAGTATTTATGCTCCTGGATTTTATACAGGCTATGGTGTAAAAACAATGCCCGGAATTCGTGAAGCAATTGAACAAAGAGATTGGAAAGAAGCACAAGAACAAATGGATATAGATGCATCACTCTTGAATGCATTAACCAAACATTTACAATCCATCATGCAATAAAAAACTAAGCTTGAAATACTGTTTCATTTTATTTTCCATCGTTTTCTTATTTGCGTGCAAAGCCACGAACAGCCCCGCATCCAAACAGGACAAGATTAGTCGGTTAAAATTTCTTGGCGAATATGATATTGCCCATAATCAGAATTTTAACGGCACAACTATTGGAGGTTTATCGGGCATCGATTATGATGCATCTAACAATTTGTTTTATCTGATCAGCGATGATCGCTCGGCCATCAACCCTGCCAGATTTTATACGGCTAAAATTTCATGTACCGAAAAAGGAATCGATACGGTTCAGTGGATAGCAACCTATTATTTTAAACAAGCCGATGGTAAAACCTATCCCAATTCAAAACAAGATCCGGCACACACACCCGACCCAGAAGCGATTAGGTTTAATGCGAATGAAAAAAATCTGATCTGGACCAGCGAAGGAGAAAGAATCATTAAAGGAAAGGACACAGTACTGGAAAACCCGGCCATAACAAGGGTTTCGTTGAATGGTAATTATATCGACACTTTTCCGCTTCCCGAAAATTTATTGATGCGTGTAACTGAAAAGGGCCCCAGACAAAACGGGGTGCTTGAAGGACTGACTTTTGATAAGGATTTTAAAAACATGTATGTAAATCTGGAAGAGCCTTTGTACGAAGATGGTCCGCGAGCCGATTTAATCAAAAACAATGCTTGGATTAGAATTTATCAATACGATGTTGCTTCTAAAAAAAATATAGCACAATATGCATATCATTTAGAGCCAATTGCACATCCTGCGATTCCGGCAGATGGTTTTAAAATTAATGGAGTGCCGGATATTTATGCTATTGCAAAAAATAAGTTGATGGTTTTGGAAAGGTCTTTTTCAACCGGATCCATACCCTGTACCATTAAAGTATTTTTGGCAGACCTGAATGGAGCAGAAGATATTAGCACCAATAGTTCTTTGATAATAAATCCTGTTACAAAACCAGTACGGAAAAAATTATTGATCAACATGGATGCACTGGGAATCTTCACCGATAATATTGAAGGAGTTACTTTCGGTCCGCTCCTGCCTAATGGACATAAGACGCTGGTATTTGTTTCGGACAATAATTTTATGTCTTTCCAAAAAACGCAATTTCTTTTATTTGAAATCTTACCATAGCCGGAATAAAAATTGATATGCGCAAAAACTGTTTTTTTATTGCATTGATATTATTGATGGGTTGTAAAAGCAAACCCCAATACAATAATCCGCATATTGCTATTCAAACTAAATACGGAAATATTGAAATAGAGTTATTTCCTAAGCAGGCACCCAAAACAGTTGCTGCATTTCTAAGTTATGTGGATTCGGGATTTTATTATAATAGTAGTTTTTATAGAGCACTGAATATGGAGAACCAACCATCGAATGCACCAAAAACAGAATTGATTCAGGGCGGTATCTGGAAAACAAACTATCAAAAAGCAATTAACATTAAAGGCATAGAACACGAAAGCACGGCACAAACAAAAATTCTACACAAAGAAGGAGTAATTTCTTTGGCAAGAGCAAAACCCGGCACTGCTGGTACTGAATTCTTTATTGTATTGAGTGATCAGCCAGGCTTGGATTTTGGAGGCGAAAACTGTGAAGACAAACAGGGTTATGCAGCATTCGGAAGGGTTGTAAATGGTCTGGATCTTGTATTTAAAATCTCGGGGCAAAGGTTAAATGGCCAGTATTTATCCCCTCAGGTTGATATTTTCAACATTGTAAGATTGTAACAATCAATTAATTTAACAGTGCCTTCGCATTCCTTTAGGCTCACTTTATGATTTATTGGCACGCCGATTGGTTTAATCTTAATGATTGAAATTTGCAATAATAAAATAAGAACGATGAAAAATCTAAGTTGGATATTAGTCATTGCATTAATGATGGTGGTTATAACCAGTTGTGAAACTACAGCCCGGGTACAGAAAGACAATACCATCGATTTTAAAAAATTTAAAAACTATGCTTGGGTTGATGTGAGCATAAAAGACAGTACCAACCAAACCCCTAAAATGAACGACCTTATTGATCGAAAAATCAAAGCAAGTGTGGATCGGAATCTTTCGGAAAATGGGTGGACACTAAACAAGAAGAACCCGGATGTATTGATAGCATATGAAATGGACGTTGAGAAAGAGAGTAGAAATGTAAGTACTCCGGTTTACACACAACCTACTTACAGATATGTATATAGTCCATATAGCAGAAGATGGGTTTCCATATTTTATCCATCTGAATTCTATGGATACCGCCATTCAGTAAAAACAGTACAGCAACATACGCTTACTATTACGCTGGTGGAAGCAGAAACAGATAAAACAATCTGGCAGGGCTGGACAACCATTGATAATACTACCACACGCTTAACAGATGGTGAGATCGATCATAATGTACATGCCATTATAAAAAAACTAAAAAAATAAAGTTCAATTCCCCCTTCATATACTAGGCCAGTCTCTGAGTAAGGGGTGGCCTATTTTTATTTAGCGAACAAACTGTTTCTGCAACTAACAAAGCTGAGAGAACATTAACTTCGTTGTAAACATTTTTTGTTTATGCCTTTTCAATTACACGCACCCTATTCTCCTGCAGGTGATCAGCCTTCTGCGATTCAGCAGCTCACAGATAATGTAAATGCCGGAGAGCATTTTCAAACCTTATTGGGTGTAACGGGAAGTGGTAAAACTTATACTATTGCAAACCTTATTCAAAATACGCAACGTCCCACATTGGTGTTAACGCACAACAAAACATTGGTGGCACAATTGTATGGTGAGTTCAAACAATTTTTTCCGGAAAATGCTGTGGGCTATTTTGTAAGTTATTACGACTACTATCAACCAGAAGCCTATATGCCGGTAACGGGTACTTATATTGAGAAGGATTTAAGTATTAATGAAGAGCTTGACAAATTACGATTACAAGCAACATCACAGTTGCTGAGTGGAAGAAGAGATATTATTGTTGTTGCGAGTGTGAGTTGTATTTATGGTATGGGCAATCCAACAGAATATGAAAACGGGATCATTCGAATTCATAAAGGACAAGTGATTTCGCGTCAGGGATTCTTGCATGCTTTGGTAAATTCTTTATACAACCGCTCGCAGGGAGAGTTTGGCAGGGGAACTTTTAGAGTAAAGGGTGATACGGTAGACATTAATTTACCTTATGTGGATTTCGGATATCGAATTACCTTTTTCGGAGATGAAATAGAAGAGATAGAAAGTATAGAAACTGCTACCAGCAAGCGTATCGGGCTAATGGATACTGCTGCGATATTTCCTGCCACCCTTTATTTGGCACCTAAAGAAATGATTCTTCAGGTAATGCACGAGATTCAGGATGAGATGATGGCACAGGTTGAATATTTTAAGAGCACCGGGAAATTCATTGAAGCGCAAAGGCTAAAGGAAAGGGTTGAATACGATATTGAAATGATCCGCGAGCTGGGATATTGTAACGGCATTGAAAACTATTCCAGATTTTTCGATCGCAGAAAACCAGGTACAAGACCATTCTGTTTATTGGATTATTTTCCGAAAGATTTTTTGTTGGTTGTAGACGAAAGTCATCAGACCATTCCACAAGTTGCAGGAATGTATGGTGGCGACCGATCCAGAAAATTAGTGTTGGTGGAATACGGATTTCGTTTACCCAGTGCCATGGATAACCGTCCATTGAACTTTAATGAGTTTGAAGCGCTAACAGGTCAGACCATTTTTGTGAGTGCAACTCCCGGCGATTACGAATTAGAAAAAACAGAAGGAGTTGTGGTGGAGCAGATTGTACGGCCAACGGGATTATTAGATCCTCCCATACAGATCAGACCTAGTGTGAATCAGATTGATGATCTTCTCGAAGAAATTGATAAAACGGTGAAGAAAGGAGATCGCGTTTTAGTTACTACGCTAACAAAACGCATGGCTGAGGAAATGGATAAGTACCTAGGCCGCATCAATATAAAATCAAAATATATTCACAGCGATGTAGATACTTTGGAACGCGTTGAAATTCTGAGGCAGTTGAGGCTAGGCGAAATTGATGTGCTGGTGGGAGTAAATTTATTAAGAGAAGGACTTGACTTGCCTGAAGTTTCACTCGTGGCAATATTGGATGCAGATAAAGAGGGCTTTCTGCGAAACGAAAAATCATTGACACAAACATCGGGACGTGCAGCGCGTAATGTAGATGGGTTTGTGATTTTTTATGCAGATAAGATGACAGAAAGTATGCAACGTACGATTGATGAAACAAACAGGAGAAGAGAAAAACAAATTGCATATAATATTGAGCACGGAATTACTCCTAAGACGATTATAAAAAGCAGAGAGCAGGTTTTTGCACAAGGCTCTGTTTTGGATATTAAAGGATATGATCCTTCGAATCCATACGCCTTACAAAGAGATGCACAAATTGTAGAAACCAAAGCAGCAGAGGAGCAGGAAATATATAAGACCATACCTCAGATAGAAAAAGCAATTAGTAAGACCAAAAAAGAAATGGAAAAAGCAGCCAGAGATCTTGACTTTATTGAAGCTGCAAGACTAAGAGACGATATGTTTAGATTGCAGAAAGAGTTGGCAGAAATGAAATAAGTTACTGATTGCAGTAACCCGGCAGAAGTACAATATTTTATTTTGATAGAAAATGCTTACTTTTTCTGTGTGTAATGCAAACACAAACGGATTTTTATTAGGATTAAAAGGGGTCATCATCTCCGAAACGGAATCATTGCTATGCTAAAAAACAGCAAAATCAGAATCATACTGAGTATCACACTGCTATTATTATTAAGTGTTGGAAATTATTATTTTCAGTATGGAGGTATAAATGGTTTATTATATTTATGTGTCATCATCATATTCTCTTATCAGGACGACTATCCTTTTTTAACCTCGATTCTATTCTGTGTTTTTGTAAATATTCTTTGGGGGTCGGGAGATTTGCTCAGTCATAGATTCAACACTAATCTTACAGCCATACTAGCCAGCAGCAGCAGAATGATTGTTTCTATTCTTGCTTCTATTGGGGCACACACTTATTTTTTGGAGAAAAAACAAAAAGAAACGATAGTCAATCAAAAGACCGCATTAGAAAAATCGAACTTAGAACTGAATAAGTTTATTGCAATGGCTGCTCATGATATTCGAACTCCGGTTTCTTCGATGAAAATGATCTCAGATTTTTTGGTGCGCGATAAATCACTATCACCAGAGTCAAAACAATGGGTAGAAATTATTAGGGCTACAGCAACTAACACACTCTTAATTCTCAACAATACTTTAAACATTAGTCAGATCCGATCAGGTAAAATTGAGATGAATTTTTTGAAGGAAGATTATATCAAATTTGTTAAAGACAATCTTTTGATCAACAGCCATTTTGCAACAACAAAAAAACAGGAGATACTTTTTCAGAGCAGCATCGAATCAATCGAAGCAGAGTTCGATAAGAGCAGGATGGTGCAGGTTGTAAATAATTTATTGAGCAACGCTATTAAATATTCTCCTGAAAATAGTAGCATTGCCGTATCCGTAGAATGCGAAGAAAAAGGCAACGGAGAGCAATATATCACCACACACGTAAAAGATCAGGGTCTGGGTATTGATGAAGCCTTTCACGATACATTGTACAACGCATTTGCAACAACCTCTAATCAACCAACTCATAACGAAGGTAAAACCGGACTGGGACTTGCCATCGTAAAGAAAATAGTTGAACTACATCATGGCAATATTGGTTTTAGCAGTAAAAAAGGCTTCGGTTCGGAATTCTATTTTTCGATACCAATTTCGCAAAATAGCTGAACTTAGTGTTTTGAAATAATAGTTTTTGATACAATGAAATCCATTCTTTCTTTCTTCTTTACATGTATCATAAGTTCTGTAGCATTTGGGCAGAATATTGTTGTAAATGGAGACCTGGAAGATGTGAATATTTGTGATGAACGTACGGCACGCTGCAGTCCTGCCGGTTGGTTTTATTTTAAGTATGATCCACAGGGATTTGCGAATCCCGGATTTCGTTACAAAACCATTTCTGCAAGCGGTAATTGTCATTTTATTTTGCTTGCTGCCGATACAACCGCTGATGGAAGGGATTATTGGCAAACTAAATTATTGTGTGCACTTGAGCCCGGAAAAAAATATACTGTTTCTTTAAAAATTTCTGCAACATGGGCAAATCCTAATTTAAATGACATTGGTATCTGGTTTACAGATCAATTTGTGTATGCCACAAAAGATACCGTTTTCCGCCCCGATAATGCCATTGGTTTTATAGATGCAAAAGTAAAAGCCATTAAAAATGGCTGGTTTTTAATTACAAAAGAAATTGTGGCTACAAATAATGCATCGATATTGGTGGTAGGAAACTTTTCTAAAAAAAGCAATCCCGAGATCTTATTGCAAAGAAATCTTGAAAAGAAACCGGTATTCATTTTTGTGGATGATATTTCAATCAACTGCGAAAAAAATAGTCCTTGCATTGTGAACCCTAATTTAAAAGACTCTTTGTATGCTTTAAAGAAAAGGCATTCAAGGTATCCCCCATTTACCAATCCATTTCCTGTACGCAAAGATTCAATTATTGTAAAAGAGATTCCTGCAAAAGCACCTGTCAATAAAGTAGATACCATTAGCATCAGTAGTATTCAGTTTGCACTGGACGATTATAGGATCACCGACAAATCGGTGCTTCGGATGCTTAACCCGCTTAGACAAAAAATGAATGCGATCGAAAAAATGGAAGTAATTGGATTTACAGATGATCTTGGTTCTGAATCATATAATTTAGAACTGTCGAAAAACAGGGCTGCCTCAGTTATTAAGATGCTTGCAAATGATATCGGAATAGATCCCAAAATAATTTATGTGAGGGGCGAAGGAATCTCGCGAAGATTTGAAAAGAAAGAATTAAACAGAAGGGTAGACATCTATATCTACTGGAAATAATTTTTAGTGAAGAGATAATAGTGAAGAATGTGCAAATATCCACTCCTTGGCGGGGCGTGTAAAAAAATATAAAAAAACCTCTGAACACTCAGAGGTTTTTTCGATTAATTCAATGTAGTTATTTTTGATTTAAGAGTGGCCCACTTGTTTGTAAGTTCTATGAGCTGCTCATTGATTTGTTTCACTGCTTTTATTGTTTGTGTGGTAGTCGTCATTTCTGTGTCTTGTAGTATTCCCAAAAGCCCTGCAAAAGCCGATTCCACCCCCGCAGGCGTAGGAATTGATTGGGCTACAGCGCCCCTTCTGTTTCTTGTTCCGCTCTCAAACAGAAGCAATTCCTGCTCCAAAGACTTTAGGGCTTCCGGAGCAATTGATTTGCCGTTTAATTTTTTTCTAGCGGCAGCTACTTCTGTGGCGATTGATTTAGTTTTGATTCGACCTTCATAACAAATAAGCGAAAGTGCATGTTGTTTTTGTAAATCGGCCATACTGGTTTTTACACGAGGATCCATTTTTATAGTAAGCGATTGACTGATTGTTTTACCATTTACTGTTAACTTAACGATATAAGTTCCCGGCATTACCCAAGGTGAAGTTGGGGATGGGGCGGTGTTCTCGTAAATTGCAGCAATAGGATAAGAAGCGGGTTCGTCGAAAGGTTTATAGTGCAAATCCCATACGAAACGATGCGATCCCGCATCAGCAGATAATATTTGCTGCGGACGAATCCAATATAAAGGAATATTTAGTTCCGGAATTTCGTAAGGGGTATCGTTACTGCTGAATTTCCTGACCGATTTACCGGCGGCATCAAAAATTTCAAGACTTACTTCACTGGCTGATTTTTCTGAAAGATAATAATCGATCACAGCTCCGTCGGGAGGATTTTGGCCACCGGGTTCTTCCTGAGGGAAAGGAGTGTCGGTATTCATATTCCAGCGAACGCGAATTGCCTGTTGAGGTTTATAAAGGATGGTTTTTTCGGCGCTCAGTTTTGCATTGATCTGACGAAGAGGGGTGATATCATCCAGGATCCAAAAACTTCTACCGTGTGTTCCAATCACCAGATCGTCGTCTTTAATAACCAAGTCGCGTATAGAACTAGGTGGCATATTTAATTTGAGCGATTGCCAGTTTTCTCCGTCATCAAAAGAAACATACACTGCATTTTCAGATCCGGCAAATAATAAACCCCTGCGTGTGGGGTCTTCGCGCACCACATTGATGGGCTCGTTGGATGGTAATCCTTTTGTGATAAGCTTCCAAGTGTTACCGCCGTCGGTAGTTTTATAAGCATAAGGATGCATATCGTCGCAACGTATTCGATTCACTGCAGCGTATGCGGTGTTATTATCAAAATGACCGGCTTCCATCAATGCTATTTTACTCCAGGAACTTATTGCGGCGGGTGTTACATTCTTCCAGTTCTTGCCCCCATCCCGGGTTATCTGAATATAGCCGTCGTCGGTTCCGGCCCAGATTGTATTGATGTCTTTAAAAGAAGGGGCAACTGTGTAAACCACACCGCGGCGTGGCATTTTTTTCAATTCATCTGTTGTGTAGATACCAACGCTCGCCGGAATATCCCAGCTTTCGCGTGTCAGATCCGGACTAATTACTTCCCAGTTAATTCCACCGTCTCTGGTTTTGAAAATCACATTTCCTGCAAAGTATAAAGTTTTAGGATCGATGGGTGAAAACAAAACAGGGGCTGTTCTTAAAAAGCGATACTTACCGCTTCGAACTGCCTCGGGTGCAATATTTTGAACCTGTCCGGTAAGCTTATTGTATTTGGTGATTTTTCCTCCATAAATGATATTTGGATCGAGCGGATCTGCCGCTATATATCCATACTCTTCCACACCTACAGGATGCCATTCACGAAGGCCAATTTGCCCATCGTTACCCCTCGATGATATTCCAACTGAGCCACTCTCCTGCTGGGCGCCATACACATTATACGGAAAGGCATTATCGGTACTCACGTGATAAAACTGTGCAGTGGGTTGATTATACCAGCTCGAAAAAGTTTCACCCCCGTTTACAGTTACAATTCCACCCTGATCCAGAGCAAAAAGCATAATTTTTGGATTATTCGGATTAATCCAAATACGATGGTAGTCGTCTCCCCCCGGAGCCCCGCGGATGCCTTTCCAAGTTTTTGCGCCGTCTAAAGATTTCCATACAACCACATTGGCGCTATAAACGATATCGGCGTTATTCGGGTCTGTTTTGATCTCTGCAAAATCGCTTCCGCGCCCCCAGAAACGTCCGTCGGCATTTGCTAAAAACCAGCTTTCACCCGCGTCATCACTGCGATACACACCTCCATATTTTCCTGCATCAACGGTAGCATATAAACGACTACTATTGCTCGGAGCAATACAAAATCCAATTCTTCCCAAACCCTGTTCCGGAGTGGGTAAACCATTTGTGAGTTTTTTCCATGTGCTACCACCATCAGTTGATTTGAATAGTCCGCTTTCGGGCCCATTCCAGGCCCCATTTTCCCAAGGCCCCTGCCTGCCTGCCCACATATCGGCATAAAGAATATTGGCGTTATTCGGATCAAAATTTACTTGTATGGCCCCCGTATTTTCGTCTTTATACAAAACGCGCTCCCAGTTCTTTCCCCCATCCAAACTTCGATATACACCGCGTTCGGTATTGGGTCCGTAGGGATGACCCAGCACGGCCACAAAAACACGATTCTCATTTTTTGGATCAATAATGATATCGCCAATTTGCTGACCATCTTTCAGACCCATATTGGTCCATGTTTTACCTGCGTCAGTAGATTTATAAACGCCATCACCCACCGAAAGATCAGGGCGTTGAATACCCTCACCGCATCCTACATATACCACATTTGGATTTGATTCCGAAACGGCAATATCACCCACTGAGCCGGTTGACATTTCGTCGAAAATGGGCTTCCATGTGCGACCGTAATCATCGCTTTTCCAGACACCACCATTGTTTACCCCGATATAAAAAATATTCGGCTGACTGGGTACGCCCACAGCTCCAACGGTTCTACCGCCTCTGTGTGGACCAATCATTCGATATTGCATGGCGTTAAAATAACTGCCAGCAAAAGGTTGTGCGTTTATTTGATTAAAAAAAACGATAGTAACTAGCAGCAAGTAAAATTGCCGGCAAAGAATTTTTTTGGGATTCATGTTCATGTTTTATCAAAGTGATTGATATCCCAATATACAAAAGTGCCATAATAATATGGCACTAAAGGGTTTCAACGGTAAGACAAATAGTTTGACTTAGTACTCAAAAAATATTATTCTTTATCCACTTCGTGTTTACTATAAGCTTCCATGAGTTTTTTCTGAATATCAAAAGCTACGGGAGCATAGGAATCGAATTGCATATTAAATCTTGCGCGACCTTGCGTAAGACTTCTCAATGAAGAGGAATATTGATGCATTTGCGATAGTGGAACTTTAGCCGTGATTTTCTGAAAATGCCCCTCAGCTTCCATGCCTTCCACAACAGCCATTCTTGTTTGCAGGTCGCCCATTACCGAACCAACCTGATCGTCGGGGCAATAAATGGTAACCAAACTAATTGGTTCTAATAACTGAGGATCTGCGTCTTTGAATGCCATTCTGAATGCCTGTAAGCCGGCAATTTTAAAAGAAATATCGTTGCTGTCTACAGGGTGCATTTTACCATCGTAAACGCTTACCCGAACATCTCTTACATAAGATCCGGTGATGGGTCCATTTTGCATTTTTTCCATTACCCCTTTTAAAATGGAAGGAAGAAAGCGGGTATCAATAGCGCCACCAACAATGCAATTCAGAAATACCAGTTTGCCACCCCAGTCAAGATTAATTTCGTCTCTTCCCCTTACATGTAATCCGGGAGGATCTGGAATTCCTTCGTACCAAGGCTCTACACGCATAAACACTTCTCCGAATTGTCCGGAACCACCACTTTGTTTTTTATGGCGATAGGTTGATTCTGCTACTTTACGAATGGTTTCGCGGTAAGGAATTTTTGGTTTGTCGATGGTAATTTCCAATTTGTGTATATGCGCAATCTTCCAAAGAATTACCTGCAAGTGCAATTCACCCTGACAGTGTAACAGGATTTGTTTTAATTCGGCGGATACTTCAAAATGAACAGTGGCATCTTCACCGATTAATGTATGAAGTGCCTGCGATAATTTTTCTTCTTCGCCTTTGTTTACAACTGCAATAGCAACAGTAACATTAGGTTTAGGAAAAATAATTGGCTCTAATTCCAGCCTCCTGCCTTTTTCGTGCAAAGTGTTGTTGACATGTGTGGAACGAAGTTTTAAAGTAGCGCCAATATCTCCCGCCACTAGTTCCTGAACGGGTATTCTGTTGCGCCCCTCTAATAATAAAAGCTGATTTAGTTGTTCGGTAGTGCCGGTATTTTCGTTCACCAGTTCGCATCCCGCTTTTATTGTGCCACTATATACTTTAAACAAACTCAGTTCTCCGATATGTGGTTCGATGATTGTTTTAAAAATAAAAATGCAGGCAGGTCCCTTTGCATCGCAGGGTAACAAACCACCTGATTTTGTTTTTTGTGCAGGCATTTCGTTTGCAGAGGGACAAACATTATCAATAAAGCCCATGATGCGACCGCTGCCCATATTTTTTTCTGCAGAGGCACAAAACAGGGGAAATATATCGTGACCAATCATGGCTTTGTGAAGTCCGGCTTTCATATCGTTTTCGTCCAATTCGCCTAGCTCAAAATATTTTTCCATTAACCCCTCATCGTTTGATGCTACGATTTCTACCAGTTCTTTATGCAGTTGATCGGCCCTTTGTTTTAAATGATCTGGTATGGGCAATTTAGCAGGCTTTCCTCCTTCGGGTCCGTACTGATACATTACCATATTCAGCACATCCACAATGGCATTAAAATTTTCGCCGGTCTGTACTGGAAATTGCACAGCCACAACATTTGCTCCGAAATGCGATTTAGCTTCTTTCAAAGTTTTATCAAAATCAGCATCTTCTTTGTCCAGTTGATTTACCACAAAAAGAGTTGGTGTTTTAAATTTCTCAGTGTACTCCCAAATAATATCGGTTCCTACTTCCACGCCCACAGCAGCGTTCAAGATCATTACACCGGTGTCGGCAACGCGCAAGGCACTGATTAACTCTCCTGCAAAATCATCATAGCCGGGGGTGTCGATGATATTTATTTTATAATCGCGCCAAGGGGTATGCATTAAAGACGAAAAAACAGAACTCTGTCTTTCTGTTTCTAATTCATGGTAATCGCTCACAGTATTTTTTGCTGCGATGTTACCGCGGCGTTTAGTAACTCCTGCTTCGAACAACATGCATTCGGCCATGGTTGTTTTACCGGAGCCGGCATGTCCAAGCAGGACAATATTTTTAACGTGATTAGTATCGTACTGAGCCATAAAATATTTTTTTAGGTGAGGGATAAAAACCACCAGCCAATCTATTCAGACTGGCTGGTGGTTTAAATGCGTTTTATTGATTTACAAATTGGTGAAAATCCATTTCTAGTTTATCGAGATATCCTAACAGCAGATCCAGCTTTTCTTTCATGCGATGATGCGGAATGCGGTGTCCGAAATTTGGATGCCTTTGGGCTTCGGTGACATGATGTTTTATTTCGTGTTTTAAGTCGTGAATATTAATCAACTGAATGTGAAATTGGTTATGAAAATGTTCGATGCCTTCCAATATTGCCGTGCCTGTTTTTCCGGGTGCAAAAAAATATAATTCCGTTTTTAGTTTGTTGAATTTTGCGCGATAGGATGCCAGTATTTCATACCATTTATTACATTCTTCTATGATCGCAATGTGCTGTGCTTCTGTTATCATTTGGATTGTTTTTAGATTGAAAAATGTTTAGGAGGGTTTGCTTTTGTTTTACCACTATAAATTTAAAAATAGGGCAAACCAAAAACCATGACAACGGTCATGCTTATAGCAGTAAAAGCCAGTTATATTAGAGCAGGCAGGTGATTTGGGAACATCAGAAACGGAAAGAAAAGCCGGTCAATCTTTAGTCAGCGCAATCAAAATTTAAAACATTTATTCAGCAGCCCGCTCCAAAGCGGCAATATCCAGTTTCTTCATCTTTAATATCTCCTGCATTACTTTGTTTGAAGTTGCTGGATTGCTCATCAGCTTTGAAAGAGAAGAAGGAATGATCTGCCAGGATACGCCGTAGGGGTCAACCAGCCACCCACATCTCGATTCTTTACCGCCATTGGCAGTGAGCGAATTCCAATAGTGATCGATTTCTTCCTGTGTATCACATTGTACCACATAAGAAAATGCTTCATTAAACTGAAACTGGTGATCTCCAGGTCCGTCCATTGCTACGATAGAATAATCCTGGATATGAAAACGACCGAACATTAATTTACCCTCTGCTTGTGGTGCTCCAGCTCCGTATAATTCTTTGATATCTGTTCCTGATAACGGAAAGATTGATTGATAAAGTTCCATGGCTTCAATTCCCCTACCATATTGTGTATTTGCAAAAAGCATAGACGGAGATAAGTCAACCATGTCGGCCAACATCAATTGCCAGGTCATTCCAAACTTATCTTTTATCCATCCATAGCGTTCTGCCCAAGGATATTTATCGATGGCCATCATTACAGTACCTCCATCACTAAGTTTTTCCCAGGCACTATCAATCGCCTCCTTGCTATTTAAGTGTACCAAAAAAGAAATAGATGCGTTGAGTTTGAAATGTGGTCCACCGTTCAGGCCCATAATCTTTTTACCCATTAGTTCAAACATCACCACCATGCCCGAATCGGAAAGCAGTTTAGAATTTGGAAAGATATTACAATAGAATTCTGCGGCTGCATTGGCTTGTCCATCAAACCATAGGCATGGATATATTTTCTTAGGCATCTTTCGATTTTAAATCAAAATATAAAAAAAATCGATCAACAGGTAAAAATTGTGATGGAAATTAAGAGGCAAGATTATTCAGCAGCTTGCTATGCGAAACATAGTATTTATCGGGGCTGTATACGAACAAACAGCTTCCGTTTCGGATGGTTTCGATGATAGGTTTTTTTAGCGCTTCCGGAATGGCGGGGCAACCCTGACTGCGACCGATAGCACCTTTTTGATTTGCCGCTTTTTCGGTTACATATTTGGCGCTATGAATTACAATACCACGATTATAGGCATTGTCGTTGATACCTTCTTCCTGTCCTTCCAAACGAAGCGAAAACCCGTGTTTACCATTATAAGTATCGGCAGTAGTATAAAAACCAAGACTACTTTTAAAGCTATTAAAAGCATTGGAAAATTTAGTAGCTAAAATGGTACCAGAGTTGCGGCCATGCGAAACAAAAGTGTTGAATAGCAACTGACCACTAGCCAGATCAAGCACGAATAAACGTTTCTTGCTGGAAGGCAAACTAAAGTCGATGATGGTAAGGATATTATCTTTCTGAATTTTACCGGATTCCACTAAAACGTTATAACCTGTTATGGCGTATTCAAAAGCTTCTTTAGATAAACCAAGTTCGGATAGTTGAAGGGAGTCGTATAACGAAACGTTTTTATCAGAGTTCTTGCCGGTTGTAGGGGCATGCGCAGTTAAGCTTGCTTTTTTACTAAAAGCTTTTGACTTACCTGTTCCAAATACAAAAGACCCCATCAGCATAGCCACGGGTATCAGGTAAATCTTAATTTTCTTGAACTGATTAAAACGCATGAAATTTACCCGAATGGTTGAAATAAGGAGGAACATTATTCGGGATTGCAAATTTAATTAATCTTTACCGTCCTACCAGCTTAAATACGGAAGCTTAGCCAAGGTTTAACGAAAATGGGGCTGATTTAACCGTTTTTTAGGTATTTGGACAATTGTTTTCCACGTTTAGGTTTTCAATAATGCATCTGTTTAACTTGCAGCCATGCAGGAGTATGAGTATCTTAAAGGACTGAACGAACCACAAAGAGAGGCGGTAACATCAATAAATGGTCCGTTGATGATTGTAGCGGGCGCGGGTAGCGGAAAAACAAAGGTATTAACCACAAGAATTGCCCATTTAATGGCAAATGGGGTAGATGCTTTTAATATTCTGGCACTCACATTTACCAATAAAGCCGCTGCTGAAATGAAGGAGCGGATTGAGAAGATCCTCGGTAATTCGGAAGCCAGAAACTTATATATAGGCACATTTCATAGCGTTTTTGCCAGAATTCTTAGGGCAGAAGCGCATCGATTGGGGTATCCCGCCAACTTTACAATTTATGATACGGATGATAGTAGGTCGGTAATCAAAACCGTAGTCAACGAATTGAATCTGGATGACAAACATTATAAAGCAAATGTGGTTGGCAACCGCATTTCGCAAGCTAAAAATGCATTGGTAGGTCCTGCCGAATATGCCGTTGATTATTATATACAACAGGAAGATATGCGTGCTAACCGTCAGGCGATAGCGCAGATTTATCTGGCATATGCAAACCGTTGTTTCAAGAATGGAGCAATGGACTTTGATGACCTGTTGCTGAAAATGCATGAATTGTTGAAGCATTTTCCCGAAGCCTTGCACAAATACCAGCACAAGTTCAAATACATTTTGATTGATGAGTATCAGGATACCAATCCTGTGCAGTACGAGATTACAAAACTATTGGCTGCAGTACACGAAAATATTTGTGTGGTGGGCGATGATGCGCAGAGTATTTATAGTTTTCGTGGTGCAACAATCGAAAACATTCTGCAGTTTCAAAAAGATTATGATGACGTGAAAGTGGTGAAGCTCGAACAGAATTACCGCAGTAGTAAAAATATCATACACGTTGCAAATGAAGTAATCAAAAAGAATCAGGGGCAGATACCTAAAAATTTATGGACAGATAATAACGAGGGAGAAAAAATAAGATTGGTAAGAACCATGACGGATAATGATGAAGGAAAATTTGTTGCTGATACGATTCAGGAACAAAAACTGCGCAATCATTTTTATAATCAAGACTTCGCCATTTTATACCGCACCAATGCACAGAGCCGGGCTTATGAAGAATGCCTGCGCCGCATGGGTATTAAATATCGCATTTATGGTGGTACTAGTTTCTACCAACGCAAAGAGATCAAGGATTTCTTGGCTTATTTGCGCATTATAGTCAACACCCGTGATGAGGAAGCGCTGAAAAGAATCATTAATTACCCCGCCCGCGGCATTGGCAAAACTACTATTGAAAAGCTGGTTGTTGCGGCAAATGAAAATGAACTAACAATGTTTGATGTGGCGATACGTGCGGGTGAATTTGGTTTCAAAAGTGGTACTCTTGAAGCGCTTCAGAATTTTGTGACTTTGATCCGCTATTTCCAGAGTCTGCTCACAGACAAAAATGCTTATGACGTGGCTTTTCAAGTAGGCAAACATACCAATATTGTAAAAGAATTAATTGGTGATAAAACAGAGGAGGACAAGGATCGACATAATAATGTACAAGAGTTGTTGAACTCAATCAAAGAATGGACCGAGAGCCCAGACAATGATGATGGAGAAGTGGGTAGCAAGAGCATGGGCGCCTACCTGCAACAAATTACCTTGGTAACCGATGCGGATGATAATAAGCAGGAAACCGATGTGGTGAAATTGATGACCATCCACGCTGCCAAAGGTTTGGAATTTAGCTGTGTGTTTGTAGGGGGTATCGAAGAAACGCTTTTCCCAAATGCGATGGCAATCAATACGCGCGAAGAACTGGAAGAAGAGCGGAGATTATTTTATGTAGCTATAACAAGAGCAAAGCAACATTTATGGCTCACTTATGCCAATTCACGCTATCGTTTTGGGCAGTTGGTACAAAACGAACCAAGTAGATTTATCGAAGAGATGCCTGAAGCATATATCGATAAAACTTATGCCGGAGGCGGCGCCAGAAACAATGCGGGAAGTCAATTTGGCAATGCTTACGAAAGAATGCAAAGAGGTTTTGGAAATTCAGGAGAAGCAGGAAAATACGGTGCTCCTCCAGCAAGAAAACCGGAAGCTGGAAAAACAAAGCCCGAATATTTGCCGATTGTACCGCCGGCATCAAAACTTGTGGAGCATAAACCGGCAGTGGATTTTGTTGCAAGCGATACCAGTGGTTTAGAAGCGGGCCAGAAAGTAGAACATCAGAAATTTGGTTTTGGCGTAGTATCAAAGGTTGAAGGTTCTGCACATAATCCCATTGCAACGATTCAATTTGAATTGAACGGCGAGAAAAAAATCATGCTGAATTACGCCAAACTTCGCATTGTGTAATAGTAGGTGCTACTATTTATTTTTTGGCGGCTTGATTTTTTTTTCGATCGAAGCAGGAGCAAATACACCGCCCTTGCTAATGGGTACTAGTGTTAGATTGGGCAAGAACAAATAGGTTTCGGGCAAAAGAAAATTAAAAGAAGAATTCAGGTTGGGCTGGGTCCATTTATATTGCAACAACACTTCCATTTGTGGTCTTTCGGCTTGTACAAAGGGTTGAACCGATAAAGGATATTTATTCCAACGCGAGCCTGCGGCCCAGTAACATCCATTGATATTATTTTCACTCAAGTATTTCAAAAAATTATCCATGAGTTTAAACCAGCGAAGGTCATTATCGGGTACACCATATTCGCCGATAAAGCCTCTTTTATTATGATCCTTTAACCAACGTACAAAGGGCATAATTCGCACTACACCTGTATATTCATCCGACCCGCTGCTATCGTAAGATTCTTTATATCGGCCCGAATAGTTTTTATCGAAATAGCAGTGTGCATCGTAAACCAGATTATCAAAGGGATCAACCAAATTCTTCAACACATCACTATACTGCCTCCATTTTTCTGCATTGGCATAATTATCACCCGAAATGAGAATGATATTTTTTTTATCTACTTCCCGGATGGCCCGGATAGCTTCCTGAGCAGTTGTAAACCAGTCGTAGATACCCATATCGTGGGGCTCACACATAATCTGAAAACCATAAATATTTTTGATATCTATAAACTCGTTAGCCATTTTTACCCAGAACTCTGAAAACTGTTTTCTAGTAACCCTAGGGCAGCCAACAATATATTCGGTAGTGTCGATCCGGTATCGCCCAAAATTGTGCATACTCAGGATCACTTTAATATTTCGGGGTGCACAATAATCTAAAATCCGTCTAATTTCATTTAGGTTGTCGCGATCTAGTTCTCCTCCAGGCGAATTTTGCAAACGTTCCCATTTAAAGGGTATGGTCATGAGTTGGAATCCCTGTTGATAGAAATATTCGATATCCGATTCAGAGGGATATGCGTAATCTTTATTCAGTATTCCGGGAATGATTTTTTCTTCGAATTCGGCCCCGCAAATATTAATACCAAAAGGCTTACCCGCCAATTGAGCGGGAGATTTTGAGATTGAAAAGCCAATAAATAATAGAATTACAAATAAACGCATAAGATCTGCTTCAGGCTATAAACGCAAAAACCGACTTAAATATTGATAGAATTCACAATATTCGATCATTATAAACCGCTAATAGGTTTTCGATATCCGAAAAATATGCAATAACAGGGGTCCCGAATCAGCCGAAATAGGATATCCCTCTTTGCTTTTGATTAAATTTGCAGTGGATATATTTTGGCCCAGCTAAAGTATTTAAATAATATAATATGATTAAAACAGGCAATCCGGTGATCAGTATCTATACCGAAATGACACCAAATCCGGAAACGATGAAGTTTGTAGCTAATAAACTCCTCTATCCCGGAAAGAGTATTGATTTTGCAGATGAATCATTGGCCGTTCCTTCTCCTTTGGCGAAAGAGTTGTTTAGTTTTCCCTTTATTAAAAGTGTATTCATTGCCAGTAATTTCATTACCCTAACTAAAACCGGTGACACAGAAGACTGGCAGGATGTAATTCCAGCTATTAAAACCTTCCTGAAAGAATATCTGGAGAATGGTGGTGTGGTGGTAAATGATGATGAAGTGGCCAAGGTAAAACAGGAATCGAGCAATACTGTTAGCGAAGACGATGATGATATCGTAAAACGAGTGAAGGAATTGCTGGAGAATTATGTAAAGCCTGCTGTTGAAATGGATGGCGGAGCTATTCAATTTAAAAGTTATAACGATGGTATTGTTAACCTGATGCTACAGGGAAGTTGTAGCGGATGTCCTTCTTCCATGATTACTTTGAAGGCTGGTATTGAAGGAATGATGAAGCGCATGATCCCCGAGGTAAGAGAAGTTGTTGCAGAAGCTGAATAAAATAGTTTGTTTGAGTGTAATAAACGCCCCTGATATTCGGGGGCGTTTTTATTTTTTAGCGTTTCATTATTGTAATTTAGTCGATAGAAAGAAGCAATTTGCGCAATTCAATTGATGGTTTATGAAGAAAGGATTTATACTATTACTCGAAAATCACTGGGATGCAATTTTGGCTTCGTTGGCGGCTTGTATTGCGATTTATAAATTAACCTATATAGGGGGCATCGGAATTTCACCCGATTCTATCGAATATATTTATTCGGCCATCAACCTGAAACAAAGTCTGGCCCTGGTTGATTTTAATAATGCGCCGATGGTAAATTTTCCTGCCGGCTATCCCCTGTTTTTATCAGTAGCTTATTTTATTACAGGCATTCTTCCCGATCATTTAGCGCCTTTCCTGAATGGTTTTTTATACGTTGGAGTTATTATGATGAGTAGCTTCATCATGCAGGGGTTCAGTAATTGTTCCAGAATTTACAGAATTGCAATTTTAACAATATTGGCTTCTAGTCCTTGTTTGTGGGAACTGTATAGCATGATATGGTCTGAGACCCTATTTGTTTTTTTGACTTTAGTTTTTATACTTGCCTGGAAAAATTACAGCACAAAAAAAACAAACGCTTCATTGATATTATTTGCAATAGTTGCCGCAATCTCTTTTTTAACAAGGTTTGCGGGAATTACCATTATTGCAACTGGATTTGCGCTGATATTATTTGATGGCTCTTTAACAACCATTAGGAAAATAAAACAGCTCTTCTTGTTTTCAACGATTGGTGTTTCATTGTTACTAATAAACCTGATCAGAAATCATCAGGTTACAGGAACCGCTTCGGGAGTGAGAGAAAAAGCACTGAGAACACTTGGAGATAATTTGTTAGATATTGGTGGCGTATTTGGAACTTGGTTGCCATTTATCGGAGAACATCGTTTAGCCGGCGCCATCCTGCTGATTGTATTAATTCTTTTTGCTTTTGGGATGCTCGTTTATAGAATTTTGCAACAACAGTTTTATCAGAAAACCGAAACCATAGTGTATGGATATTTTGCAGTGTATGCCATTTTTATTTTAGCCGTATCCAGTATTTCGCGATTTGAAGATTTGAGTAACAGATTATTATCGCCAATGTATATTCCGATGCTATGGCTGGGAACAAGTTGGTTGCCGATTTATATTCAGAAGCAAACAAAAAAATATCGAATTGCACTAACCGCAATTTCTTTTTTACTTTTTCTGTTTTTCTTAGCAAATCAATACAAGCAAAACGCGGCAAACTGGGAGGGAATTGGTGCGGCAGGAATTCCCGGATACTCGGAATTGCAATGGAAAAATTCGCCTACCATCCAATACATCAAAGCGAATAAAGACACGCTGAATGCTCCGGTTTTTTCGGACGCGGAAGGAGCTGTATTTTACCTGACAGGACTGCATTCGAAGGTATTGCCACATAAAGAAATAGCAACCGAAAAAAACAAGTTTTTAAGCCATCCAAAGAGTATTGTAATCTGGTTTTATGACGGTGAGAACCCGGATTTGATAGACATGGATTTTATAAAAGCAAATAAAAAAATAACAGCAACCAAGACCTTTGAGGATGGCGCTATTTATTTTTTGCAGGATTCTGTATTAAGCAAGACTCTTTTAAAATAAGCAAGAAAAATATTTTTCGCTGAACAACCCGGGAATTTATAATCCGTAATTTGTACAAATTTATTTATGACGGTCGCCCAATTTTTCGAACAACTAATCGCCGGATTAAAGCAAACCGGATTGCTGGAATTCGTTGCGGTGTTTGCCGGAATTGGAAGTGTTTGGTTTAGCAGAAAAGAAAATATTCTGGTTTACCCGATTGGGTTAATCAATACCATTATTTATATCTATCTCAGCATCAAAGGGCATTTGTTGGGAGAAGCTAGTGTAAATTTTTATTATACTGTTATGAGTATTTACGGCTGGATCTTGTGGACAAAAAAAGACCGCGAGAAACAAGAACTTGTTTTGCATATTACATTCAGTAATACAAGAGAGTGGCTGATACAAATATCTTTTTTTGCAGCATTTTATTTTCTCATCTTTTTTGCGCTTACCTGGGCAAAACACGCATTTGCACCCGAGGCAATTCCTTGGGCCGATGCATTTGCAAGTGCAACTGCATATACCGGCATGTGGTTAATGGCCAGAAAAAAAGTAGAGAGCTGGATTTGGTGGATTGCAACAAATATGGCTTCTATTCCGTTGTACTTTATAAAAGGATATGTTTTTACCAGCGTTCAATTTATCGTATTGCTAATCATGGCAATTGCAGGATGGATTACCTGGCATAAAAAAGCAGTACGTGTATGACAATAAAAAGAATAGTAGTAATCGGACCGGAATCAACGGGTAAAAGTAGTTTGTGCAAAAAATTGGCGGCACATTTTGAAACTATTTGGTGCCCCGAATATGCAAGAGAATATTTGACAAAGAATGGTAAAGCATATAACTATGACGACTTGTTGAAAATTGCACAAGAGCAATTGCTGCTCGAAGATAAATATGCCAATAACATCATCCACAAAGAGGGGAACCCCATTTTATTTGTTGATACCGATATGTATGTGATGAAAGTATGGTGCGAATACGTTTTTCAAAAATGTCATCACTTTATCCTGGAAGCCATTAGCAGCAGAAAATACGACTTATATCTTTTGTGTAATGTTGACCTTCCTTGGATACAGGATGAGTTAAGGGAATATCCCGATGATGCACCAAGAAAAGAGCTGTTTCAGATTTATAAAGATTTACTCATCAATCAATCGGTTCCCTGGACTATTATTAGCGGAAGTTTTGAGGAAAGAGAAAAAGCTGCTATCGAAGCGGTCAATAAATTACTTAATCAGTGAGAGGATATCCTCATCGTCTTCGATATTCCGCATTTCTTGTAAAATCTGAGGGTAACGCCAGGCCACTCTACTACTGATTGGTTTAACGGAAAATCGTTTGGGATTCGGGAGGCATGCGATGATCATCGCCGCTTCTTCTCTGCTCAGGCTACTGGCGTGTTTTCCAAAATATTTTTGCGAAGCCGCTTCAATACCAAAAACGCCTGGCCCCATTTCAATACAGTTAAGGTACACTTCAAGAATTCTTTTTTTACCCCAGATCAATTCAATCAGCAGTGTAAAATAAGTTTCAGGAATTTTTCGGATGTACTTGAAAACGCCACCACCCTGCCAGAGAAAAACGTTCTTAGCTGTTTGTTGCGAAATAGTACTTGCTGCAGCTCCGAGCGGTAGTTTGTGTTTCTTTCCTTTTTTTGGTTGTAGGCTTTTTTCAATCGCATCAAAATCAAGTCCCATATGGTCCGGAAAAGCCTGGTCTTCACTTGCAATAGCGGCAAGCTTTGCATTATACGAAATAGCAACACCACTCACATAATCTCTTTTAAAACCGTATTCAAAAGCGTTACTGATTTGTGTAAACGTAATGGGCGGCATCACCCATTTACAAATAATAACATATAGCAATGAGCTTAGGAACATCCAAAACAGGAGCTTCTTTGTGAATTTCCAGATCCGCTTCATCATTGAAATTGTTTGTATAAATCAGATTTACATTTGAATAGTTACCATTCGATATTTTTTTCCCATCTGCAAATAAGTTCGATGACTGTTCTGCAATATTTTCCCCAATATAAAAAATGCCGATGCTATTCCCAAGCCTGATAAATTTGTTGAACTAAAAACCTGATCGCCTTTAATAAGACTGTTGGCAACGTTTAATAAAATATACGCAACACTACCATATTGAAACAGCATGCCATTGTTGATAACGCTGTATGAACCCCTTTTCGGCATTCCGTAGATTTCGTTGATATGAAATTTCAGTAGTCCGAAATGAGCTGTATCGATACTGGGTAATCCAAATTGATTTGCTACCTGACGCACCTGAATCTGATCGATAGTAATGGAATCATTTTTAATGGATTTGATAATTCCTTCGATCCACTGTTTACTGCTGAATTGAAAAAGAATATAAGAACCGTGGGTCCAAGTTTGTAATGTTTGCTCTTTTTGTTTTAGCAATAAAAGATCTTTTTGCGCGCTTGCAATAAGTGAGATAAAGCAGCAGATTATCAGGCTTGTTAGTTTCATTGGTTGAAAGATACTTTGATGAGTCATTCAGGAAGCACAAATAATCGTTAAAGCTATTTTAGCTTAGCACCAAAACTAAGAACACCCCAGCAAAGGGCTATTCCGAACCCTATTAAAATTACGCCCGAAAGTTGATTAATAAAATGGAGATTCTTGATCGTTAATTTTGGTCTGAGTCTTCCTGCCAAAGCAACTTTGAGCAAGTCGGTGAGTAAAACAAAAACAAGGCAGGTTCCAAAAACGATCATTCTGAACTCAAGGGGATTGGCATAAGTTACAGAATCAGCAAGGATTGCAGCCGACCAAGCAAACCAGAAAATAAATACTCCGGGGTTCAGCATATTCATAAAATATCCGGAAAGAAAAATGGCTGCCCAATCGCGTTTTCGAAAAACTTTCGCTTTCAAATTATTGTCTTCATCAACAATTACTTTTTTGAAGAAAAAAGTATAGATGCCCACCCCTATCAAAAACAAACTACCACTAACGGCAATCAGCGTTTGATGTTTCAATGCGGTTTGAAATAAAGAGGTAAAAAAATTGCAAATCAGCAGCAATGTAATATCGCTTGAAGAAACTCCAGCCACAAACACATAACCGGCTTTGTGTCCGTTATGGATGCTCTGTTTAAGGATTGCAAAAATTACCGGCCCAACAGAAATTGCGAGCAGTATACCCAGAGCTAAACCTTTAATGAGGGCTGCGACCATTGCTAATGAATAAAACCTAAAAATAATTATTGAACCTCAATGGGTTCTCCCTTGATGAACTTTTGCCAATCCTTTAACATGCTTCCTTTTAATACACGAGGAAACTTATGTTGTCCTCCTATTTTTCCTTTTGCAATCATGAAGTTCATGAATTCTTTTTCACTCAGCACATCCAGTAACACTTCCTTTAAAGCACTCTTTCTTTCAACTGCATAGTCATCGTTTAGCAAACATAAATGCGCATCTATTTTTTTAGCGAGCATTGATTTGTCGACCGAATCATTACAAGCCACATACCAGTGGTGCGCAAAAAAGTTTCCATATGGTACACCCGCAACAGTAAATTCAGGAATACAAATATTCATTTCTTCGCCGGCAAGTTGAATGGCTTTATTCATATTGTCAACACTAAGGTGTTCGCCAACAAGACTCAAAAAGTGTTTGGTTCTACCGGTGATGATTACTTCACAACGCTCTTTGTCTACAAATTTTACGGTATCGCCAATTAAATATCTCCAGGTTCCTGCGGTAGTACTAATCAGCAAAGCATAATCTTTACCTTCTTCTACTTCGTGAATCATCAATGCTTCGGGGTTGTCGATCATATCGCCGTTTGCATCAAAATTGTGCTCATCAAATGGAACGAACTCTAAAAAAATGTGTTCATTGGTTACCAGCTTCATGCCCTGAGCGTGTTGCCTTTCCTGATATGCAATAAAACCTTCGCTGGCTAAATAAGTCTCGATATAAGTAATCGGCTTGCCCAATAATTTTTCAAATCCCTTTTTATAAGGTTCGAAACTTACACCACCATGCACAAAAAATGCGAGGTTGGGCCACATATCGTGGATATTATTTAGCTTATATCTTTCAATCACCATTTCCATGCACATCTGAATCCAGGCAGGCACTCCCACCAGAAAACTAATATCCCACTCAGGTGCTTTGTCAACAATTTCTTCTAATTTTTTATTCCAGTCTTTTACTCTGGCAATTTTTCTTCCGGGTTTATAAAAAGGCTGAAACCAGAAAGGCGCTTTTTTTTGCGTAATGCCACTCAGGTCTCCCGAATAATAGCCGGGTCCTTTTTGTAGGTCTGTACTTCCGCCTAGTGTTAGCCAACCCCGGCCAAGAGCGCCAAGGGGGATGTCTTCGTAATTGCGTAAAGTGAGCAATTGTTTAATCATCACCACTTTGTTTCCGCGCAACAGGTCGTTGGTAACCGGAATAAATTTACTGGCCGATTCACTGGTACCACTGCTGAGTGCAAAGAATTTAATCTTGCCGGGCCAGCAGATGTCGGTCTTGCCTTCCAGCGTTTTATGCCACCAGGCAGCATAGATCTTGTTATAATTAAATGTAGGAACGAGTTCCTGAAATTTCTTTCCAGGGTGCTTACTATTTAATATCTCGTCGAAACGGTATGCTTGTCCAAATTCGGTGAAACGGGCTTTTCTCAGCATTTTTTTCAACACCCTCAATTGCTGTCTCCTGGGATTGTTCTGAGGAAGACGTAGTGCTTTAAGTATTGAATTAGGAAGCTTTATATCAAGAATAGCCATCGTTAATGTAACGTTATTTGTTAAGAAACACGAAGCTAAAGTAATTGGATTAAAAAACTATCGTCTGTTTATTTTTTGCCGGCAAGGGCCTCCCCACTGGTTTCTTTAGAATCGCTACCGATGATACAATTACTATTTGAAGCATGAAAGCGGAAAAGCGCCCCTGAATATTTAAGTTGTTCCAGTTCCAGAATAATCTGTTTCCAGTTGTGCTGGTCCGATTCGCAAAAAAGAATGCTGCCAACTTGTTGAAGCTGTAAAAGATCGGCGGCATTTTCTGGTAATATCAGTTGCATTTCGGGTATTTTTAAACCTGCCTGCTTGTAAAACCGGATCAGTGATTCGTATGCTTTCTGGTCTGAAATAACAACAAGAGGGCCTTCAGACCTGCTGCTGAGAGTCCATTTGAGGAAGATTTTTTTCATAGGATAAAGGAAAATTTTATCCAAAACAGAAAAGAATCCCCTAAAAAAAATGGCAACCTGAATAAACAAGGAGAAGATTCCTGCGCGGGTGCCACGGTAATTTTTTTGTACAAATACCCGCATGGCATTATAAAATAGCAGCACATAATTTAAGCTACCCTTTCTGGTACTTTCGCCCTTAAAATGCAGGATGCAGGATCCCGAAAAATAGTAATTCGAAAACCCGGCACGCTGTATACGATAGCTTAGGTCGATATCTTCGGCATACATAAAAAAGCGTTCATCAAAACTTCCGGTAATATTCAAAACCGGTTTAGACACCAACATAAAAGCGCCGGCGAGTACATCTACCCGATGATTGTGTAAAGGATTTAGATGCCCTAAAGAGTATTGATTAAATCGGGCAGATTGGGGAAATATGGCAGAAAGGCCGATCAATTTATAAAAAGCTGCCATGGGCGAAGGGAATGCCCTCTTGCTTTCGGGCAAAAAATTACCTGACCCATCCAACATCCGAATACCCAAAGCACCGGCATCGGCTTTAGAGCGGATAAAAGAAAGGCAGTTGATAAGACAGTCTACGGGCATCAACGTATCGGGGTTAAGGAATAAAATATAATCACCCGAAGAGGAGGCCAAAGCCTGATTATTTGCCGCACCGAAGCCAATATTCCTTGTGTTTTCGATAAACCGAACAGCAGGAAATAGGGGCTTGAGATAGGAAACGGAGTGATCGGAGGAGTGATTGTCCACCACAAAAATTTCAGCGTCGATGGTACTAATGGCTTTCTGAACAGCATGCAAGCACTGTTCCAGAAAAAACTTCACGTTATAATTGACTATGATGATGGATAATTCCAATGAAAAAAATGAAATACGAAATAAGAAAAAAAATACCGCTATAACAAAGATGCTTATTTGATCATGAATTCTTTCATAATCCTGAGATTCGGGGGTACTTTTGCATTATGTTAAAACAAACTTTGATCAAAGCAGCAGAAACCGGTGCGGCTGTTATGAAAAGCTATTTCAATGGAGTATTTGAAATCAGCAATAAAGAAGGCATCAATAATCTGGTAACCGAAGCGGACCATGCTTCTGAAAAAGCCATCTTTGAAGTCATTAAAAATGATTTTCCCGATCATTATATATTAAGTGAAGAAGCGGGAGAATTGATACAGGATTCTACGTATAAATGGATTATCGACCCGATTGATGGTACGGTAAACTTTGCAAATGGCATTCCGATTTGTTGTGTAAGCATCGGCGTGGAGATGGCAGGAAAAATGATTTTGGGTGCCGTTTATAATCCTTTTATCAATGAATTCTTTTTCGCGCAGAAAGGCTTTGGCGCAACCCTCAATAACAAAAAAATTAAAGTAAGCACTCGCACCGAAGTGGCAAAGAGTTCAATGGTTACGGGTTTTCCCTATACTTATCTGGATACACCAAACGGACCCTTACAAGTGTTTGAAAAACTGATCAGAAAAGGCGTTCCGGTTAGAAGATTGGGTAGTGCCGCAATTGATCTTTGCTGGGTGGCAGCCGGAAGGTTTGACGGATTTTATGAACACAACTTGCAGGCATGGGATAGTGCGGCAGGATTTTTAATGGTAGAAGAAGCTGGCGGAAAAATAACCGACTTTGCGGGTAACTATTATTCACCTTATCAGCCACATATCATTGCAACAAATGGTTTGATACACGATGAGTTATTGGATATTGTAAATGGCGGAGAAATTAGAGGATAAGAATAGGAAGATTCCACAACAACTAAATATCAATATGGAAGAAAGAACAGAGATCGCCGATTTGGGCGAATTTGGTTTAATAGAACATCTCACAAAAAATTTTGAAATTCAAAATGTGTCTACCGTACTTGGTGTGGGAGACGATGCTGCTGTGATCGATCATTTTGGAAAGCAGACTGTAATAACTACGGACCTTTTATTGGAAGGAATTCATTTTGATCTGATGTATACTCCCCTGAAACATTTGGGGTATAAAGCGGTGATGGTGAACCTAAGTGATATTTATGCGATGAACGCTACTCCTACTCAGATTACCATTAGTATTGGAATTAGTAATCGTGTAAGCCTTGAAGCGTTGAACGAATTTTACGAAGGAGTTTATATCGCTTGCGAGAAACACGGAGTAGACCTGGTTGGTGGCGATACTTCCGCATCACAAAAAGGATTTATTATTTCTGTTACGGCTATCGGCGAAGTGGCTCCGGATAAATTTGTAAAACGAAGTACGGCTCAGAAAGGAGATCTGATCTGCGTTAGCGGAGATTTGGGCGCTGCATTTTTAGGATTAACGCTGATGGAAAGAGAGAAAAAAATTTATCTCGAAAATCCGAAAATACAACCCGATCTGGAGGACGAAAGTTATATCGTTGGGCGTTTATTGAAGCCCGAGGCAAGAAAAGAAGTAATTGAGTTTTTTGAAAAAAACGATATCCTACCAACGGCAATGATGGATGTGAGTGATGGACTGAGTAGCGAACTGCTGCATTTGTGTAAACAAAGTAATCTCGGCTGCAGAATATTTGAAGAGAAAATTCCTATTTCCGACGAAAGCAGAAGGGCCGCTTATAAATTTGGGTTGGACCCAACTGTTTGTGCATTAAACGGAGGGGAAGATTATGAATTGATCTTTTGCATGAAGCAGGAAGATTACGACAAGGTTACATTTAATGAAGAGATTAGCGTGATCGGATATATGACTGACGTGGAAGAAGGATCTAAGTTGCTGACAAAGGGGGGTAACGAATTTCCAATTACTGCGCAAGGTTGGAATGCATTTCAAAAATAAAAAGCATGCAGTGCATTCAACGTTTTACCTGGATTTTATGCCTGCTTTTTTTTGTGGCTTGTAACAGCTCACATAGAATTCAGTATAACCCAACACAAAAATTTTCTGCAACAGCATTGAAGGAAGACGCACAATTGCTTCAAAAAATTCTGGAGGCGAATCACCCCAGTTTGTATTGGTATACCCCGAAAGAAGCCATGGATCAGTATTTTGCAGATGCGATCAATCATATTTCTGATTCTCTCACTGAGTTTCAATTTCGAAACAGAATGGCAGAACTGGTAAGCCATATTCGCTGTGGCCATACTGTAGTTCGATTTTCAAAAAAATATTCAAAGTATTTTTTAAAATACCGCTCTCTGCAATTTCCTTTGGCGATAAAAACATGGGGCGATAGCATGGTGGTAATTGGTAGCGCTTTTCCTAAATCTGTTTCTGGTAAAAGGGGTACCATTATCAGTTCCATTAATGGAAGGAGTAATCAAATAATTCTGAACAGCATGTTTCGTTTTATCAGCGTGGATGGAAATAGTGAACACTATAAGAGCCAACTGATAAGTAATAATTTTGGCGCTTGGTACAAAGGAATATTTGGGCTGGATAGTAACTATATTATTCGCTATATTGATTCAAACGGAAAATCAGGTATCGATACGCTTAAAAATTTCAATCCCCGAATGCAGGATAAATCAACCTTCGATTCTTTGCAAAAAATGTTTGCAGGGTTTAAAAAACCAACACGTAAAGAATTAAAAAAAGCAAGGTTGAATGCAGAGAGGTCGATGCAGATTGATACGCTCAATCGCACAATGTATATGCGCCTCACCGGATTTTCGGGCGGCGGCTTGGAACAATTTTTTCGTAAAACTTTCAGGAATATTGAAGAGAATAAACTTAAGAATTTGGTAATTGATTTGAGAGAAAATGGCGGCGGGCGCGTAATTAATAATATCAGGCTTACGCGTTATTTATCGAATCACCCTTTCCGTGTGGCGGATACGGTTGCTGCAATAAGTAGAAAATTAGAGTATGGTAAATATATCAGTAAATCGTTTTGGTATTGGTTGCAATTGAATTTAGAAACACGTAAGGAAACGGATGGAAAATATCACTACAGAAGACTTGAAACAAAACTTTATCAGCCCTATTCAAAAAACCATTTTGATGGTAAGGTATATCTAATTCAGGGAGCATACACATTTAGTGCCGCATCTATGTTTACCGCTAATTTAAAAGGGCAGGAAAATATAAAAATCGTAGGAGAAGAATCAGGCGGCGGATATTATGGCAATTCGGCCATTCATTTACCAACGATTGTTTTACCAAATAGTAAAATACAAATTTCGCTTCCGATATTTCGTGTGGTTATGGATCGTACCCGACCCAAGGGAAGAGGTGTGATGCCCGATATACTAGTTCCACCTTCTTCATTTGCAATCCAAAAAGGGGTTGACCTCAAGATGGAAAAGGTAAAACAAAAAATACAAGAGTGAAGATAACAACGGCAAGTATTTGACGCTGAAAAATCAAATTACATTTAGTTGGAGCTAATAAGATTTTCTATTTCGAGTGTTTCGTTCAGGCAAACAAGATTTGCAGGATAGCCAATTGCGATATGCCCCATGTCAGTATTTTTCTGAATGGCTTTAGCCGGATAAGTACTGGCCATTTTTAAAGCTTCTTCTAATGAAATTCCAACACCGTTGATCAGGTTCTTTACCGATTTGATCATTGTTAATGCAGACCCGCTGAGTATACCGTTCGATTCATATTTATCTCCTGCTAAATGGTGCGGATAAGGTCCTTCCTTGGTTTCTGTTACTGCATCAGTAATCACAAAAAGCCGATCACCCATTTGCTTTTTTGCAATTGCAATTGCTGCAAAATCAACGTGAAATCCATCCGGAACAATACTGCACATTACTGTTGGGTGATTAAATACAGCGCCTACAAATCCCGGTGCCCGATGTTGCAGGGCGCTCATTGCATTGAATAAATGTGTTGCGGTTCCGATGCCATTGTTGAATGCCTGAGTGGCTTCATCGTAAGTTGCATTGCTATGCCCTGCGGAAATAATAATTCCCTCGGACTGTATGAAGGCAATAATTTCGGGGCTACAAACTTCGGGAGCCAGGGTAATGATTTTGATAACCCCCTTACCGATTTCTAACAAGGATTTTACTTCAGTTAGAGAAGGTTTATGAATATAAGCTTCTAAGTGCGCTCCTTTTTTGGCAGCACTAATCCAGGGGCCTTCAATGTGTAAACCCAGGCATCCCCTTCCTCCGCTATTCCAATATTCCTTAATTGCATTGATGCTTGCATAAAAAACCTCGTTACTGTTTGTGGCAACAGTTACTACAAAATGTGAAGCGCCACCCTTACTGCAATACTCGTATAAATCGTATAAAGCTTCTGCAGTGGGATACACAGCTAGTAGTTTATTTGCTGCCCCATAGATTTGTATATCAATAAATGCAGGTGCAACAATATCGTATAGCGGGCCGCTGTTCGCGGCAACATGTTGAATAGGAATAATCTCACTGATGCAATTATTTTCAACAACAACTGCATGATCATTCAGGCATTCATTTCCAGTAAATAATTTTTTGGCAAGAAAAGTTTTCTTATTCATGTGGATTGTCTTGAAGAATATGAAATGAATCTGCATCTTTCCAGAAAGGAAATTTACTGCGTATTTCCTCGAGGGTTCCCTTGTTTAAATGCATCGTAAATATGGCTTCCTCAATCGATTGGCTATATAAAATATTACCCAGAGGATCAATCACCATGCTATCGCCGCTATGATTCATCTGATTGCCATCTTCACCAATGCGATTCACTGCAATTACATAACACTGATTTTCGATCGCTCTTGCTACTAATAAACTTTTCCAAGCGCGACTTCTACGTTCGGGCCAGTTGGCCACATAGATCAACAAATCGTATTCGGGCTCATCGGTTTTCTGTTGACGCGCCCAAACCGGGAAGCGCAGATCGTAACAGATCTGTACATTTATTTTCCATCCGTTTACACTACTGATCAATCTCTTTTTTCCGGCGGTATATTTTTTATCCTCTCCTGCAAAAGCAAATAAATGTCGCTTGTCGTAATAACCATAAGTTCCATTTGGTAGCATCCAGATCAACCTATTATAATAATGCCCGTGCTCTGTGATGATGCAAGAACCGGTAAGAATTATTTTATGAGCTGCAGCAATCTGTTTCATCCATGCAATGGTATTACCCTCCATTGTTTCAGCCAGCATTTCAGGTTGCATACTAAATCCCGTTGAAAACATTTCGGGAAGAATAACCAGATTTGTTTTTTCGGTAATCGAGGCAATTTTTTTTTCGAGCATGGCCAGATTAGCAGCCTTATCCTCCCAATGAATTGATGTTTGTATGAGTGTTACCGTAAGGGTCGACATATTACCGTGGTTGTGATATGCAATATTACTAAAAGCGATAATTGAATTGAAAGGAAAGATATTGCTGAGTCCTAATTTGATTCACAGATTCCTTGGATTGAAACACCCACTGCAGTTTTGTAGAAAATTGCCTGTACGAAAAACAGCCGCCAATGGTTTGTTGAAAAAAGAGGGGCCTGGTTTCAGATAAAACAGCCGTATCGTTGTGCGAAAATAATGCGCCCTGAATGGTTGCATTATAGGCTTCAAAATATAGTTCGGGGAGGGCGAAGAGAAAGAATTCGCGCTTTGGTTTGGATGATGTGTTAGAAACACCAGCATTCCACAAACTGCTATTTTGATTTTTTTCAAAGACACCCCAGCAGAGATAACTGCCGGCGCCGGCGTTAATAAAGCCGTTACCCAGATTAGCCAAACCCTGTGGAACAATTTTAAAATGCCCCGGCATTTCGTAAACTGTTTGGGCATATTTGAGGCCAGCATTAATGATCAGCGCATTTTGAACCTGATATTGCCAGCCAGCGAATTTTCCATAGGCAAAGATGGAATGAAACCAATTTTGAACATTTTCTGCTCCTGAGGCTTCGCCGATCACCCCTGCTTTAACCGACCATTGCATCAAAGCCTCCTTGTTTAAAAAATCGGTTTGTTGGTATTGTAAAAAAAGCAGGCCCGAGTAAGGTCGGTCGATTAAGCTAAGCGAATTTACAAATCTATTTAGGGGCGTATAAATCATTTGCCCGAGTTCGATACTGTGTAATCTTTTCAAATTATTTTTTGTGCTCGCCCGAGTATATTTTAAAAACAAACCATTGGTATAATAAGCGTCTTTAAATTGTAATAAATAAGCATCATTTTCTGTGGTAAAAGAAATTTCGTTTGCCCTTGAAACGTCCGATGAACCATTCTGTGCACTCAGTTGATGATGCAGACAGAAAAAAACAAGCAATGTGGGGAGCTTCAAAAATTTCATATGGCTTTGGAAATATAAGACTATTCTTTAGATCTGAGATGAGCGATGGACTCCTGAATTAAATTGGGTTCAAATCCTTTTTGAAGCAGATAATTAGTGGTTTTGGCCATGCGATTTATCCACTGCTCCGATGCAAGTAATTTCCATTTTTGGACTGTCAATTGCGACAGACATTTTAGGTAATCTGCGTCATCAATTTCTTTCAGTCCGATTTTGATATTATAAGCGCTCACTTTTTTTTGCTGAAGAGCGGCTTTGATTTTGATCTTACCCCATTTTTTTAATCTAAAATGCCCGCCCGCAAAATGTTGGGCGTAGCGTTCTTCGTTCAGATAATTTTCTTCGATCAGCTTTGACAAAATGATTTCCACATCAGATTTAAATAATCCGAAGGAATAAAGCTTGTCTTTTGTTTCGGAATGACTCCTTTCCTGATAAGCACAATATTGCTTAATCTTCTGAAAAGCCTGTTCGGGAGTTAGCGATTTTTTCAAAACAAATAGTTTGATAAAGGAAAATAAGAATATTATATTTGTTGATGACCCCGGAAAATTGTACACAAGGTAATTAATAACAGTATTTATTATGAGCGCTGTACAACACAATGTTTGTTTGGTAGACGATGATAAAATCTACCAGTTTACTGCTAAGATGATTCTTGAAGCTACCGGGTTGACCAGTAGTATCAAGACCTTTTTTAATGGTAAGGAAGCGATCGAATACCTTACCCATCCCGATAATCAGCACCCAGAAACTTTGCCCGATGTAATATTTCTGGATATCAATATGCCCATTATGAATGGGTGGGACTTTCTGAATGCTTTCGAAAACATTCATGCTAGCCTCCCTAAAAAAATAGTAGTGTATGTTGTTAGCTCTTCGGTCGACGAAAGTGATATTCAAAAATCAAAGGGCTACGAAACCGTAACCGACTATGTAATAAAGCCGATTAACCGCGAAAAATATCGAAATCTCCTCTCTGCACTTGTTTAAAGTATTCGTTATTTCAATCCACAACTCATTAACATTAATCGGTTTCAGATAGAAATGAGCCATTTCTATCGATGGAATATTAACATTTTGCACTAGGTTTGTTACAATATAAATTTGTAGAATGAAATTCATTGTTTCTTCCTCTTCTTTGTTAAAACACCTGCAACAGATCAGCGGTGTAATCAATGCAAATACAGTTTTGCCTATTCTGGAAGACTTCCTGTTTGAGATTGAAGACAAAAAATTAAATGTAGTAGCCACCGACCTCGAAACTGTTATGCGGGTTCAGATGGATGTTGAAAGTAAGGCAAACGGCAAAGTGTGTATTCCGGCAAAAATTTTGTTGGATACCCTGAAAAATATTGCCGAACAACCGCTCACTTTTAATATCGATAAGAGCTTTTCGGTTGAGATCACCAGTGATAACGGTAAGTATAAAGTGATGGGCGAAAATCCTGACAACTTCCCGAAAGAGCCATCGGCAGACGATACCACCGGCTTTAATATGAGTAGTGGCGCCCTATTAACTGCAATCAATAAAACCCTGTTTGCGGTGAGCGGTGATGATCTTCGTCCGGCAATGACGGGTGTTTTCTTTGAACTGACTAAAGACTATGTTCAATTTGTAGCTACTGATGCACACCGTTTGGTTCGATACAAGCGCACCGATACAAAAGCCACCAAAGTGGATTCATTTATTGTGCCTAAAAAGCCTTTGAACCTGCTGAAAAACGCTTTGCCAGATAACGAAGACGAATTGACCATCAGTTATAATAGCAACCACTTGTTTGTGCAACACGGCTCAACACAAATGATTTGTAGACTAATTGATGCACGCTTCCCCGACTATAAAGTGGTAATACCAGCCGACAATCCATATAAATTGATTGTGAGCAAGGCCGATTTTCAGGGAGCATTGCGCCGGGTAAACGTATTCTCGAACAAAAGCACCAATCAGGTAGCCCTGAATATCAGCGGAAGCGAATTGCAACTGGCTGCACAGGATGTTGATTTTAGTTTTGAAGGTAACGAACGCATGAATTGCCAGTATGATGGCGAGGACCTGCAAATAGCTTTTAATGCTAAATTCCTGATCGAAATGCTGAATGCGGCCGACACCGACGATATAAAAATGGAATTATCCACGCCAACAAAAGCGGGATTGATAAAACCTACCGAGCAGGCAGAAGGTGAAGACCTGTTGATGCTGGTGATGCCTTTGATGCTGAACAACTAAGGCGAAGAAAAGTCAAAAATCTAAAGTAAAAATTCAAAAGCTCTGGAGATATCCGGAGCTTTTTTGTGTGCAAAAGAATGGTACTTATATTTTAGTTTGTATATTCAAACATAAATCAATTAACCCCCCATGATTGAGTCGATTGTAAATTACTTTGAACATATCCCCAGCCTGCACCGCGCAATTATTCTGGCCGGCGGAATCAGCTTCTTCTGGATCATAGAAAGTTTTATTCCTTTGTTTGGTTTTACATATAACAAATGGAAGCACGCTTCGCTGAACATTTTCTTTACGATTACTACCATCATCATCAATTTTGCTTTTGCCTTATTGATCGTGAAAGCGAGCGATTGGTCTGTCAGCCATCATTTTGGTTTGATGCAGTTATTGCAAATGCCTTTATGGCTTTTTATGATTGTTGGATTACTGTTGATGGATCTGATTGGTGCTTACCTGATTCACCTGATTGAACATAAGGTAAAGTGGATGTGGAAATTTCATATGGTGCATCACGCAGATACACATGTAGATACTACAACTGCAAACAGGCATCATCCCGGCGAAAGTGTATTCCGCGCTGTGTTTGCAATGATCGCAGTATTCATTTGCGGTGCCCCGATGTGGTTATTTATGATGTACCAGAGTTTTAGCGCCGTGTTATCGCAATTCAATCATGCCAATATGCGCCTACCGCTATGGCTGGATAATGCGATTGGCTGGATTATTGTTTCGCCCGACATGCACAAAGTACATCACCATTTTCTGCGACCGCAAACAGACAGTAACTACGGCAATATTTTTTCTATCTGGGACAGGCTTTTTGGTACTTATAATTATACACCCATCGATCAGGTTCGTTATGGGTTAGACGTATTGGATAATAGTAAGGACGAAAATCTAGGTTTTCAACTTCAAATTCCGTTTGATGCAAAAGTGAAAACGGATTATTGACCTGTTCGCTGCATCTTTGCATAAACCGATTTTATGAAGATCGCCGCTTTTATTCCGGCCCGATATGCAGCAACCAGATTTCCAGCCAAGCTGATGCAAATGCTGGGTAACAAAACTGTAATACGCCATACTTACGACAATACAGTTGCAACCGGCCTCTTCGACGCCGTGTATGTGGTAACCGATAGCGATATCATTTTTCAGGAGATCAATGCGAATGGTGGGAATGCCATCATGAGTAAAAAAGAGCATGAGAGCGGGAGCGATCGGATTGCAGAAGCGGCTGCAGATATGGACGTGGATATTATAGTGAATGTACAGGGCGATGAACCCTTTGTACAAAAAGATCCTTTGGAAAAATTATTGCAGGTTTTTCAGGGCGAAGATGGCCTTACAGTAAAAGTGGCTTCATTAATGCAAGTGCTTCACGATACAGCATCCATCGAAGACCCCAATTATGTAAAAGTTGCAGTTGATAAAAAAATGAACTCCCTATTTTTTTCAAGGAGCGTGATTCCATATCCCAGAAGCAAAAATATTCCCATCATTTATTACGAGCATATCGGCGTGTATGCATTTCGTAAAGAATCGCTGATGCAATTTACCAACTGGCCTATCACAGCATTAGAAGCAGCAGAAAAAATTGAATGCCTGCGTTATCTCGAATATGGTATACCGCTTAGGATGGTTGTTACAAAATATATGGGTGTTGAAATTGATACACCCGAAGACCTGATCAAAGCGGCAAAACTTTTAAAATAGGTTTTTCTAAAGTTTAATAACAACAATCGTTTGATATAGATAACCTGAAACTTATTGACGGCGTTTTTCTTATCTTTCTGAATCTAAATAACGATTGCTTATGAATCAGAACAAGCTTCTACGCTGGTCGGTAGTGGTAGCACTTGCCGGTTTTATTTTTGGATTTGATACTGTAGTTATTTCAGGTGCAAACCAGCCCATTAAAGAACTCTGGCATACTTCCCCTCTATTTCACGGGTTCTTTATAATGTCGATGGCTTTATGGGGTACTGTATTGGGAGCTTTGTTTGGAGGAATACCAACAGAAAAATATGGAAGAAAAAAAGTACTACTCTGGATTGGAATCATGTTTGCCATATCAGCATTCGGTTCTGCTTTTGCTACTGACCCATTTACTTTTTCATTCTTTCGTTTTATAGGAGGTATTGGTATCGGTGTTTCCTCTGTTGTAGCGCCAATCTATATTTCTGAAATATCAACACCTTTAACAAGGGGAAGGCTCGGAGCATTATACCAATTCAATATTGTATTTGGAATATTAATCGCTTTTCTCTCTAATTATTTTTTACAGGGATTTGGCGGCGTAAATGATTGGCGTTGGATGTTAGGCGTGTTAGCAATCCCTTCTTTATTATATGCCATTTTGGTTTTGGGTATTTCTGAAAGCCCAAGGTGGTTGATTACAAAAAAAAATGATTTAGTAGAAGCAAAAAAAGTATTGCTCCTAATAGGAGTAACAGAAGTAGATGCCGAAATAGAAAGTATCATTAAGAGTAATGAACATGAAGCAGGAGTTGGAAAAGCCTCAGATTTCTTTAGCACCAAGCATAAGAAAATAATTTATTTGGCTTTTATGATTGCATTTTTTAATCAGCTATCAGGCATCAATTTCATTTTATATTATGCTCCTGAAATTTTAGAAAAAGCGGGACTTGCTGCTAAGGAATCACTATTTAATTCAATAGCGATTGGCGGAACGAATTTGGTTTTCACTTTTGTAGGATTATACCTGATTGATAAATTGGGTAGAAAAACGCTATTAATCCTTGGATCGCTTGGCTATATACTAAGTTTATCGATGGTTTCATTTGCATTCTTTACGCATGCGGGCCCGGTGTTTTTAATGAGTTTTCTTTTATTGTTTATAGCAGCGCATGCGGTGGGCCAGGGGGCGGTGATTTGGGTATTTATATCAGAGATCTTTCCAAATAAAATTCGTTCAACTGGTCAATCATTTGGGGCTAGTATACACTGGGTATTTGCTGCGTTAATTACGCTGATCACGCCCGTATTTCTTGATAAAAACAATGGAATCTTTAAAGATAATCCTTGGCCAATTTTTGCATTCTTCGCAATGATGATGTTGCTGCAATTGATTTGGGTGTTAACTAGTATGCCAGAAACAAAAGGGTTATCGCTGGAAGCTTTGGAAAAAAGATTAGTCAAATAATATTTTAAAAATGCGCTTTCTATACTTTTTAGTTGGTTTATTAGTTATTACGAAGCTATCGGCACAAAATTCCGAATTGTTCCACGAACAATACAGACCTCAATATCATTTTACGCCTCAAAAATATTGGACTAACGACCCAAATGGATTGGTGTTTCAAAATGGTGTGTATCATTTATTCTTTCAATACAATCCATTTGAAAATAAATGGGGACATATGAGCTGGGGTCATGCTACCAGTGCCGACTTGATACATTGGAAGGAATTGCCTGTTGCGATTTTAGAAGAAGATGGAAAAATGATTTTTTCTGGATCTGCGGTTTTGGATCAAAATAATAAAACGGGGTTCAATGAGAAAAAAAATAGCCAACCCCTCGTTGCAATTTATACCAGTCATACCGATACCTTACAAGCACAACACTTAGCTTATAGTAATGATAATGGATATACTTGGAAAAAGTATCCAAATAATCCTGTTTTGAATTTGAATAAAAAGGACTTCAGAGACCCCAATGTATTTTGGTATGAACTTGGCAAATATTGGGTCATGGCAGTTTCGCAGCCAGTAGAACAGCAGATATCTTTTTACAAATCTACAAACCTAAAAAATTGGGAACATCTAAGTGAATTTGGTCCAAGAGGAGATTTGAGCGGTGTTTGGGAATGTCCAGATTTAATGCAAGTACCCATAGTTGGAGAGAAGGAAAAAACAAAATGGGTTTTATTTACTTCGCAAAATAGTACTATGCAATATTTTGTGGGAGACTTTGATGGTATTCGTTTTTTAGAAGATAACCCACACACTAGTATACATAAACAAGATTATGGAACGGATTATTATGCAGCCGTTACCTATCATAATACTAAGGAAAAACAACCGATAAGTATTGGATGGATTAATAATTGGGAGTATGCTAATGAAATTCCTACTAAGCCTTGGAAAGGTGCTATGTCAATACCAAGAAAGCTTTCTGTAAAAAATATAAATCATGACTGGGTGCTGATTCAGGAGCCTATAAATACTTTAAATAAGTTAGGTAGTAATCAGCAAATGATTGCGAATGTTTTGGTGACAGGTACAAAAATTTTGAAGCAAAAAGGAAAGAGCTTTAAAATGGATTTTGATTTGTATCCAGTAGCGAAAGGTACCAGTGGCCTGAAACTCGCAGTTGGGGGGGATCGATATTTTATGATTGGCTATGATAGCAAAAAAGAAAAAATATTCATCGATAGAACTAATACATTTAATGGGTTCAGTAAAAAATTTGCAGCTATTAATCGATCTGATGCAAACCTGAAAACAAATGAAGGGAAAATACATTTAAAGGTCTTTTTCGATGAATCAATTGTAGAAATTTATACAGATGATGGGATGGTTGTTTTTACATCACAGGTATTTCCAGAAAAAAATGATACGGGAATTATATTGTTTAGTGATGGTGGAATATCTAGATTTGAAAATATCAGGTATCAGAAAATTAATTCAGCCCACTAAGCAATAACAAAGTGCTAGCCATCGCTTTTTGAATTCATGTATCTTTGTTTTTTCTATCAAGTACAAATGCAAAACTATGTCTACTTCTTTTCGCAATTTTAAAATGGTGAGCTATGTGGTTTATGGTCGTGGAAGCTTTAATCAGTTAGACGAAATTCTGGCTCCGCAGAGAAAAGGCGAAGCGCCGATGATATTTTTAGTAGACCATTTTTTTGAAGGAAAACCCTTGGCAAGTCGCATCCCACTGAGAGGAAAAGACAAGATTATTTTTGTGGACGTTACTTACGAACCCAAAACAACACAGGTAGACAAACTGGCACAGGGGCTCAAAGACGAGTTTGGTACCATCAGTGGTGTAATTGGTATTGGAGGTGGTTCCGCAATGGATCTGGCAAAAGCGGTTTCTCTGATGATGACAAATCCGGGTTCTTCTGCCGACTATCAGGGATGGGATCTGGTAAAATATCCAGGTGTTTACAAAGCAGGAATTCCAACATTAAGCGGTACCGGTGCAGAAGTAAGCAGAACCACCGTATTAACAGGCCCTGTAAGAAAGCTTGGAATGAATTCCGATTTTACTCCCTTCGATCAAATTGTATTGGACCCCGAATTAACCAAGGGCGCGCCAATCAACCAGCGTTTTTATACGGGAATGGATTGTTATATACATTGTATCGAAAGCTTGGAAGGAACTTATCTGAATGAATTCAGTAAGAGCTATGGTGAAAAAGCTTTACAGTTATGCCAGAAAATTTATGTAGAAAAAGATCATTGGGATGATGAGAGCGATGACCAGTTGATGATGGCTTCTTATGCAGGAGGCATGAGTATTGCTTACTCTCAAGTAGGTGTTGCACACGCGGTAAGTTATGGTTTGAGTTATTTATTAGGAACAAAACATGGAATTGGAAATTGTATCGTGATGAATCATCTGGAAGAATATTATCCTGCCGGTGTAAAGGAATTTAAATGGATGGTGGAGAAAAACAATATTGAGATTCCAGTTGGAATTTGTAAGGGATTGTCGGATGGAGATTTCGAAAAAATGATCAATGTTTCCATTGGCATGAAACCCTTATGGGAAAACGCTTTGGGAAGGGATTGGGAAAAAATCATGACCCGCGAAAAGTTAAGACAACTCTACGAAAAATTGTAACAGCATTAATCCGGAACCGGGTAATTTTTATTCCTGACTTAAGTTCAAACTATATTATGTCAATACGAATTTTTATTACAGGAGGCACTTTCGATAAGGAATATAACGAATTGAACGGCCAGTTATATTTCAAGGATACGCACATTCTGGAATTATTAAATTTAGGAAGAAGCAGGGTGGATGTGGATATCAGAACCCTGATGATGGTAGATAGTTTGGAGATGACCGATGATGACAGATCGCTGATTGCGAGACAATGTCAGAATGCAGAAGAAGATAAAATTATTATTACGCATGGCACAGATACCATGTCGGAAACGGCAGCGGTTTTAGCCAAAGAAACCAGTGGCAAAACCATTGTATTAACAGGGGCCATGATCCCTTATAAATTTGGAAGCTCGGATGGTTTGTTTAATCTGGGGAGCGCATTGGCTTTTGTACAAACACTGCAACCGGGTGTGTATGTTGCGATGAATGGCAGGTATTTTAACTGGGACAATGTTCGCAAGAACAAGCAAACAGGCGGCTTTGAAGAAATCAATAAATGATTTTATAATAGATCGGGCGACCGGTAAACATTGGTATAGTGCAATACTTTTTTAAATAACTCTTCCGGCAGAAATGGTTTAACAACAATATCATTCATACCAACTGTTTCAATTCGTCGTTCAACTTCTTTTGGCAAGCTTGCTGTGAGCGCAATAATTGGGATGGATAATTTTCTTTCGCGAATAATTTTTGTTGCAGTATATCCGTCCATCACGGGCATATGCATATCCATTAGTATCAATTTGTGTGTGTCGATATCCAGCATCTCTAATGCTTCCTGACCATTTCTTGCAATATCAACGGTTGCGCCCCATCTTTCCAGAAACGATACGGCAACCAAAATATTTACTTCGTTGTCTTCGACCAACAAAATGCTGATTCCTTTTAAGGGCCGAGACTCTTCTGTAGGCAACTCTTCTAATCCGGGGTTCAACGCATGTTGTACTTTACTTAAAGGAAATGTTTGTGTAAAATAAAATACAGAACCTTGTCCCGGTTCGCTTTCCAGCAAAAGTTCTGCTCCCTGTAAGTTGAGTAATTTTTTACAGATGGCTAAGCCAAGGCCGGTTCCTCCAAAGCTACGTTGTGTGGTAGAGTCTGCCTGGGTAAACCGCTCAAAAATGTGTTTCTGTTTGTCTTTGTCGATTCCGATGCCCGTATCCGCAATTCTAAATTCAACTTTTACGGATGTGTTATTCATTTCAACCATTTTGAGCGACAGTGTGATCTTTCCCTTTTTGGTGAATTTGATCGCATTGTTCAGCAGGTTGCCGATGATCTGAGTTGTTCTGGTGGGGTCTCCCAGCACGTCTAATTTTACAGAGGAGTCGTAGTTAAAAATCAATTCATTGTTCCGCTCAAATGCATAAGCTTTGAATCCTGTGATAATATTTTGGGAGATGTCGACCAAATTCATTTCAATCAACTCAAAACTCACTTTACCGGCTTCTATTTTATTATAGTCGAGTATATTATTTACAATCGATAAAAGGTTGTTTGCAGAAAATACCATCACTTTCAAATACTCTTCTTGATCTTTTCGAGGGTTATCGCGAAGTAATAAATTGGAGAGGCCTATCACAGAGTTAAGTGGTGTTCTGATTTCGTGCGACATGGTAGAAAGGAATTCGCTTTTTGCGAGTAATCCTTGTTCGGCTTCAATGCGGGCCTTATTCAGCAAGAATGCAAAACGAAATGAGAGGATCAGCGATTGCAGAAAAAAGAAAATGATATAACCGAGAAATACCAGAATTTTCTGAGGATAAATTATTCCAAAGTATTCCAAATTAATAATCACATTAATTACCAGACCAGCCATCGTACTCCATAGGGCATAACCAGAGCCAACCCTTTTGTTCTTTGCAGCTTTTATATAAACAAACAGCACGTAGGCAATAAAAAGGAACATTGCCAACAAAAAATAATTGAGTAATAGTGTAAAAATGGCAGAGGGTAAAGCAATTGTGATGAAGGCGAAACCGATGCAGATAAAAAGCATCGACCGGAGCATTTTTTTTCCAAAATCTTCAGGATATAAAGACCAAGTATACAGTGTAAAGAAACCAACTACTGCATACAGGCTTAGGTATTCGAGGTGTAAAGTAAACCAGAAAGGAAGTGTCGGGAAAATGCCATGCAGCTCATAGTCACCTGTTCCGATAATACGATAACTGTAAAAAATACAAAACAGCGAAAAGTATAAAATGGCTTTATCGTGTTTGCCAAAAAGGTAGAGTCCGAAAAAGAAGAGGCCGCCCATAAAAAGGCAACCGGTTAATAAAAGGTCCAGTGCAGATTCTGTTTTATCCTGAAACATAAGCGATTCACGATCGCCGATTACAAGATTCTTATATGGCCCGCCTTTAACATGCCAATAATTTGCAACCTGAAGAAGAAGTTGAAGGGTATCGCTATGAATATCCAGAGGCAAGGTATAAGCCAACCATCTTGCATTAGATCTTTCTTTAGAGGTATCGGGGTGGCCGTTTTGAGAAAAGAGCCGCCCATTTATAAACAGTTGATAGGAAGCGTACACATCGGGAACAACTAGGGCGAGTGGTTTTCGCTCTTTGGGTAACAGTATGGTTAAACTATAGCTAGCATAGCCGATTGCGGGAAGATTGTTTCCATCATAAATGGTATTGTTCCACAGCTTTGGAAATTCTGTAAACCGGGTTGCTGGTTCTTGGTTGTTGGGATTGATCAATTGATGCCAATAAAACCCCCATTCACCGTTTAGCTTTACGTTGTTTTGTGAGAGGTCAACGGTTTGTAAATCAAGCAGCCCTTTCTTTGCGGTAGGATAATTATTGGGACTAGCCAGCGCATTAATTCCTGAGATCAAAAAAATTAAGCAAGCTAAAAACCATGATCGATAATATGAAAACCCTTCAGACACCATACAAAGATAAATAAGTATTGACTTGTTCGGATAAACAGCGTTTTAGGGTAGCTAAAAATAAGCAACTTTGAGATAGAATTGTGGGCTATTAAAAAGGAAATATAGATTTCACAAGAGAATGCTCGTAAATCAATTACGCAATTATCAAAAACGAAAATATATTCCCTACTTCAAAATAATTGGCATATCCATATATTAAAAAACCATCCCCGGTAAAGAGGATGGCCTTGAAGATGGGTTAGTATAAGTGTCTCTTAGTGTTTTGTTTCTAATAATTTAAAGAACTGATCCAACTGAGGCAGGATAACAATTCTGGTTCTGCGGTTAGCTGCACGGCCTTCTGCAGTTGCGTTATCAGCCAATGGTAAATACTGACCACGACCCGCTGCTGTCATGCGCTTAGGTGCCAGACCGTAGGTATTTTGTAAAATGCGTACTACGGTTGTTGCACGTTTTACACTCAAGTCCCAGTTGTCGGCAATCCCGTTGCTTTTGATAGCTACTGTATCGGTATGACCTTCTACCATGAATTCAATTTCAGGTTGTGCGTTCAATACTTTTGCAACTTTTCCCAAAACTTCTTTTGCTCTGTCGGTTACATCATAGCTTCCGCTTTTAAATAAAAGTTTGTCGGAAATGTCCACATAAACAACTCCCTTCTCAACTTTAATATTGATGTCTTTATCATCCAAGTTGCCTATCGCACCTTTCAGATTCATTACCAGCGCCATATTCAAAGAATCTTTGCGCGCAATAGATCCCTGAAGATCTTTGATATAAATATCTTTTGCACCAATATTGTCGAGCGATTTTTTGATACTTTCTGCCTGTGCGCCTGTTACAACTGAAAGATCTTTTAATTGATTCAAAACGGTATTGTTGTTTTGCTTCAAATAATCAATCTGATTTTTCAAATCGGCATTGGAAGCTTCCACAGCAGATTTTTTTGTTGAAAGGTCTGAAACCTGATTATTACATCTTGAAAGATCGTCCTGTAAACCGCGATATTTTGTTTGCAATTCAAGATAAGCACCATTGAGCTCGCCGTATTTGGCTTGTTGTTGTTTCATTGCTTTTTGGCTAACACAAGAGAACAGCAATACTGCACTCAAACTTAAGCCAACATACATTCTTAATTTCATTTGTAAATTTTTATTGATTTTGACCAGACACCCCGCCACTAAACATTTGGTCGTAATTAATTTTTGCCAGAGCGTATTCCTGTCTGATTAATCGGTTAAATCCTTATCAAAACGAAAATACAACTCAAAAATTGTGTGGGTTAGATATTTTTCTAAATCATTCATAATGAGCTGATTCAGTTGTAAAAACAATCGAATCGGGTCGCATGCTCCAGGCAACATAGTGTTGCTCGTACAGATTGTCAACTTTGTTGCGCTTTATTTTAAGTGTAGGAGTAAGAATTTCGTTTTCGATGGTCCATTCCGAAGCAATCAAAATTAGTTTTGCAATCTTTTCGTGGTGCTCCAATTCTTTATTGAGGCCCGTTAAAAATTCTGTCAGATTTGTTTGTAGAATTTCTTTTTTCTCAGTCTTTGCAGCTTCGGAGAGGCAGCAAACGGCAAGCGCATGTGGCAAGCCATTACCCACCACACAGGCCTGATTAATAAAACTATTGGCGAGCAATTTTGTTTCGATTGGGGCGGGACTAATATATTTTCCTTTACTTGTTTTAAACTGGTCTTTAATTCTTCCCGTAATTGTAAGGTATCCATTCGCGTCTATCGAACCTTGGTCGCCGGTTTTTAAAAAGCCATCTTCAAAACATTCGGCGCTAAGAGTTGGATTTTTATAATAGCCCTGCATCGAAGCAATGCTTTTAACCTGCACTTCCTGATCTGCTGCTAAACGAACAACTACTTCGGGATATGCAGTTCCAACCGTTCCAAAAATGGTTGCATTTTTTCTGTTGGCATGCGAGAGCGCCAGATTCTCGGTCATGCCATATGCTTCCATAATGGTAATACCTAATTTTTGATACCAGCTCAATAGTGCTTTATTGATTGGCGATGCACCGGTGAATATGAAATGCGCTCTCGACAGACCTAATTTTTTTTGAATGATTTTTTTAAACAGACTTGAAATAAAGGGAAGAGAAAGTATTTTGTCTAATTTTTTCTGCGGCATTTTTTTCAAAATTTCTTCTTTCATTTTTTCCCAGATTCGTGGAACCGCTAAAAAAATAGTTGGCTGGGTTTGTTGCAGATTCATGGAGAAACGATCCATCGATTCAGCAAAATAAATGGTACCACCTGTAAACAAAGCGCCGCATTCGACCAGCATTTTTTCTGCAACATGACATAGAGGGAGGTAAGAAAAAAAGATTTCGTTTTGAATTTCGGGATTGGCTTTTAAAAAAGATGCCACCGCATAGTTCATCGACCTGTAATTGTGCATCACCCCCTTTGGCTGCCCGGTAGTGCCTGAGGTATAAATGATGCAGGCAAGATCATCTTCATTAATAATGGGCTTGCCTTGTATGGGCAAATGATCTTTGGTAATATCGTTCCAAACCAAACAATTTTGAATCGGGTAAAAAGGAAAACAAATGCGGATTAACTGATCGGGAATGGCGGCTCTCATTTTTTCAGGATCATCGAGCTTACCCAAAAAAATCATTTTCGAATCGCTATGAATCAATAACTCGTTTAGCGAAGCGGGCGTGATATTCGGGTACAGTGGAACTGAAACACAACCTGCCATCATGATAGCCATATCCGCCATAATCCAGTAAGCACAATTTTTACTGAGGATAGCAATTTTATCGCCTTTATTTAAACCCATCGCCACAATGGCCGCCGACATACTTCGAATTTCTTCACCGGCAGTTTGCCAGGTAAAATTTTGATAAACCTGATTTACGGGTTCTGCAAGAAAGAGTTTGTGGGCTTTGATTTTTTCGAAGCTGCAAAATGCATCTATGATAGAGGGAGGGTTGTGGGAATTACTCATTTAATCAGGGTTGAGTAGTTTGTAAATGGGATAGCCCCAGTTCTTGAAACTTACCTTTTATCGGAGCAAAATAGTTGATGATATATTTAAAATCTGCAGTCTCGTCCGACCCCGCATAAAATGGTTCGGCAATCGTAATTTCTTTTTTAGAAAAATCAAAACCCACCATAATGATTGGCACCCCCGCCTTTTTTGCAATATGGTAAAAGCCCGTTCTCAGTCGCTCTACTTTTTTTCTGGTGCCTTCTGGAGACAGGGCCAATAAAAATCTCGAATGATTTTGAAACATTGCTACCGCCTGATCTACCATATTATGATGGTCGAATCGGTTTACCGGAAAGCCTCCTGTTGCTTTAAAAATAAAAGAGAAGGGCCCCTTAAATAGTTCCTCTTTGCCAAAATAGTGGGCATCGTTAATGCGTAAAATACTTTTTGCGGCAATGCCCACAACAAAGTCGGCAGCGCAGGTATGTGGTGCAACAATTACTACCGCTTTGGGTATATACGAGGGAAAGGGATCTCTGATTTTCCAGCCGGTGAGCAGGAAATAGAGTTTCCAGAGAAATCTCATAGGCAGCAAGCTTTGAACAACAAGTTAAGGGATGCTTTCGATTATTTAAAAAAATGAAACTTTTTTGAAAAGAGTAATCGGTGAACTTTAGTTTGAAGGGTTTTAAAGCTGATTGAAAACAGAATATTTATGATGATAAAGAGCAATTTTCTGTTTATTTGAACGTTATTCTAAAAACCCCCGTCAATGCCTAACTTCAGAAGCTTTATCGGCTCGGAGCTACTAGCCATTAAGCAACACTTAGCTTCCGTTAAAAGTATCATACCCGAAAAAATGAAATTAGCACCCTCCGAAAGAAGGAGTATGTTCAAATTGCATTTAAAAAGAAGAGACTTTGCCAGAAACGCATTGGCGCTGATGCGCAGAAACCCCAGCTCTGCACCCAGCTTTGTAGATATTCAGGCCTGTAATAATTATATGCAACTCTATGATCAGTATTCGGAATTGCTACAGGAGGTAGATGCCGTGAAGAAACAATTGGAAGACGCCAGATTATTGGTAGGACACGAAATACTTAAACAAACACGCTCCTATTTTCAGAACGCCAAAAACGGAGCAGACTCGGGCGATAAACAATTCGAAACCATTTATCGGTCGCTCAAACCATTTTATGCGGTAGGAAGAAATAGTAAAAAGCTGGAGGAAGAGCGGGTATAACCCAATTCAATCAGTGAATACACGCTTTCATCATTCAATAACACCATCTCAAATAAAGAATCTTTAGATATATAAAAATATCGGCAAATTTGTAGGGAGCCTTTAATACTCCACTTTGAACAAAATGCAACATTTTAGAATTGATAAAGTAAGCAGGAAAAAACTGTACTGGATTTTTCAGGCCTGCGGCTGGCTGGCAATGTTGTTTTATGAATTGATCAACTATATCGGTTTGGGTTTTTTTAATATCCGCGACTTTCTTTCTTTAATGGCATTGACGGTAATTGCAATGCTCTACACCCATCTCTATCGATTTATTATCAATCAATCGAATTTTTTTCTGCAGACTTACCTCATGCAATTTTTTTGGATGCTGGTGAGCTGGCTTGCTTTATCTGTGATTATTCCGTTAACAGGTTCGTTGTTTTTGTATTTTGTTGACCACAAGTATAAGATAGGATTGCTGACGCTGAATTTTTTTATGAATGTAATTAACTGGAGCAGGTATCTGGCGGTATGGTTACTCATGTACCATATTTCAAAATTCTTATACCATAAGGCCAGGGCCGATGTTAAGCAATTGCATACAGCACTTGAATTGCAAACAGCGCAATTAGAAATTTTGCGATTACAACTGAATCCACATTTTTTATTTAATGCACTCAATAGTATCCGCTCACTAATTATTACCGACGGAGAGCAGGCCAGAACAGCCACCACTCTTTTATCGCAACTTTTGCGGCATACTTTAAATTACGAAAAGCAACGTTTTATTTCTATACAGCAGGAATCAGAAATTGTAAAAGACTATCTGGCATTGGAAAAAATTCGATTTGAAGAAAGACTGGAATATTTTGTTGATATTGATCCCGAGCTTTTTGAAGTTACCGTACCGCCGAGTATATTATTAACGCTTGCAGAAAATGCCATCAAACACGGCATCAGCAAATTGGTAAAGGGCGGAGTGATTGTTGTGGAAGTAAAAAAAATAGGAGAAGAAATTTATATTATGGTAACCAATACCGGACAATTAAGAGAAACCCATGAAGAAATGGGCAGGCAGGGCATTGGTATTACGAATTTAAACAAGCGACTGAAATTGTTTTATGAAACCGCTCCTGAATTGAGGTTGGAGCAACTATCGTCGGGCAGGGTGGCGGCAACCATTCGCTTACCCATCGAGCATGCCAATTAGTAATACAATAGATTACTATTACCAGATTAATTGTTTCTTTGCACGAAACTTATTGCATGGTCAATACGCAAAACAAGATTATTATTATTACCGCTCCATCGGGTGCGGGAAAAACGTCTATTACACATTATCTCATAAACAAATATCCCAAACTATCTTTTTCAATTTCGGCAGCAACCAGAGAGGCAAGGGGCAAAGAGCAGAATGGAGTGGATTATTATTTCATGAGTGAAACTGAATTCCGGAATAAGATTCAGGAAGATGCTTTTCTGGAATGGGAAATGGTGTATGAAGGAAAATACTATGGTACACTTAAATCAGAGATCAACAGGATCTGGGAAAGTGGAAGAATTCCGATGCTGGACATTGATGTAAAAGGAGCCATTCATGTACAACAACAATTCGGAGAAAATTGTCTTTCGATTTTTATTGAACCGCCATCGGTGCAGGAATTAAAAAGGCGTTTAGAAAGCAGGGGTACAGAAACACCAGAGAGTTTGGCAACCAGAGTTAGTAAAGCCAGCTACGAAATTTCGTTTAACCACCATTTTAATAAAACCATTGTGAACGATGACCTAGCAAAAGCGTGTGGGGAAACAGAAAAGGTTATTAAAGATTTCTTAGGTTGGTAAGCAGGTTTTACAGAAATTTAGAATCTAACAATTAGCATATGCCATTTCAGAACAGAACTATTTTAATTACCGGAGCAAGCAGGGGAATTGGTAAAGCAATGGCTTTACGTTTAGCAAAAGAAGGAGCAAATATTGTGATTGCTGCTAAGAGTGTAGATGAAGATCCAAGACTGGGAGGCACTATTTATTCTGCTGCAAAAGAAGTGGAAGCCGCTGGTGGTAAGGCTTTGGCGGTGCAGGTAGATATTCGAAACGAAGATCAGATTCAAAGTATGGTTCAACAAGCTGTTGAAAAATTTGGTGGCATTGATGTGGTGATCAACAATGCATCGGCCATACAACTTACGCCTACCGAACAAACAGAAGCCAAAAGATTCGACCTCATGCAAAGCATTAATGTGCGTGGAACCTTTCTGGTAGTAAAGCACTGCTTGCCCTATCTGAAAAAGGGAAATAATGCACATATCATTACACTTTCGCCGCCCATTAATTTAAATCCTAAGTGGTTGGGGGGGCATATTGCTTACACCATTACCAAATACAGTATGAGTATGATGGCATTGGGTTGGGCCGAAGAATTAAAGGGTGCGGGTATTGCTTCGAATGCACTTTGGCCAAGAACCACGATCGATACTGCTGCAGTAAGAAATTTATTGGGCGGTGAAGCTTTGGCAAAAATGAGCCGAACGCCCGAGATCATTGCCGACGCTGTTTATTTTATTTTGAAAAAAAATGCATCGCAGTGTACGGGTCACAGTTTTATTGATGAAGAAGTGTTGGCGGGAGAGGGCATAACTGATCTTGAAAAATATTCTGTTGTGCCGGGTGCACATTTGTATACAGACCTTTTTGTATAATCACAATTAATCAAAACAAACATGAGAAAGATTGTAACTGCAAGTGCTCTATGCCTTGCAACAGGATTATTATTTGCTCAAAAAAGCAAAGTAAAAGTTCCTGCGGTGAGTGCTGTGGAAACCCTTAAAACACAGGCCATACAAGATATTCAGGGAGGATACGATGCGTATAAAAACATGGCTTTGCAGATCTGGAATTTTGCTGAAGTGGGGTATAAAGAAGTAAAAAGTTCTGCCCTGCATCAGCAAACTTTAAAAGACGCGGGCTTTGATGTGCAGGCGGGTGTGGCAGGTATTCCAACTGCGTTTGTAGCAACTTATGGAACTGGTAAGCCGGTAATTGGCATATTAGCAGAATACGATGCGCTACCCGGTTTGGCACAAACTGCCAGCCCCGAAAAAAATGCAATTCCCGGAAAAGATGCCGGACACGGGTGTGGCCACCATTTATTTGGTACGGCTTCTGTTGCTGCCGGTATTGAAATAAAGAGACTGATCGAAGCAAAAAAATTGAGCGGTACCATTAAAGTTTTTGGATGTCCTGCAGAAGAAGGTGGTAGCGGAAAAGTATATATGGTGCGTGAAGGATTATTCAACGATGTTGATGTGGTGGTGCATTGGCATCCGGGCAATAAAAACGAAATTACCATGACCAGTGCGCTGGCAAATACTTCTGCAAAATTTCGCTTTCACGGATTATCGGCACATGCATCGGCTTCGCCCGAAAGAGGCAGGTCGGCTTTAGACGCGGTAGAAGCAATGGATAATATGGCCAATATGATGCGTGAGCATGTGCCACAGGAAACAAGAATTCATTATGTAATTACTAATGGAGGCAAAGCGCCAAATGTAGTGCCCGATTATGCCGAAGTATTTTATTATGTGCGACATCCGAAAAGAGAAGATGTGGTATCTATTTTTGCTCGTCTGGTAAATATTGCAAAGGGCGCGGCACTCGGTACAGAAACTACCATGGACTACGAAATTATTGGGGGCACACACGATTTGCTGATTAATAAAACATTGGGCGAAGCCATGCAAGCGGATCTTGAGAAAGTTGGAGGTGTAACATATACTGCAGAAGAAATTGCGTTTGGAAAAAAATTGCAATCGAGTTTTACTTTTAAAGCACCTGCGATTGATCAGGCTTCGAAGATCGAACCTTTTGCAAAAGCATCTGATGGATCCGATGGAGGCAAGGGGTCTACCGATGTAGGCGATGTAAGTTATGCGGTACCAACTGTTGGTATGTTGGCTGCTACCTGGATTCCTGGAACACCTGCGCATAGCTGGCAGGCTGTTGCGTGTGGTGGAACCGAAATCGGAACAAAGGGAATGATGGTTGCTGCAAAAACAATGTCTTTAATGGCAATCGATTTATTTACCAATCCTACCCTTGTGCAAAAAGCAAAAGACGAATTTAAAATTGCGAAAGGAGATTATCAGTACAAAGCCTTGTTGGGCGATCGAAAGCCGGCTTTGAATTATAGAGATTAATGAAATCAAAAGTAAAAATTCAAAAGGCAAAAAATAAGGGCTGCATCGAAATATGCAGCCCTTATTGATTTATTTAAGTGGTTTTATTTCTTATTAAAATCGCCACCATAAACCAATACCAACTTTTCGGGCTTGATATATTTTACGAGGGCTTGATTTACTTCGGAAAGTTTTAGAGAAGTAACTTTCTTTTCAAAATCGGTGTACCATCCCAAGTCGCGATTGATATATTGGTACGACTCTAGCAAATTTGCCAACTGCGCATCCACACCCAAACTAATCTTCCTGCCCTGTAACCAGCTATCGGTAGATTTTTTTAGCTCCTCTTCTGTAAATCCTTTATCGATTGCTTTTGTAATCTCTTGTTTTAAAGCACTGTCCAGACGGTTTTTATAGATCGGATTAAAGATGGCATATACACCCCACTGCGATGCTTTATCGATTGCATTACCCTGAAAGAAAGAGCCCGCACCATAACTCATACCTTCGTTTTCTCTGAGACGTTTTGGAATTCGAGAAGAAAGAAATGCGCCACCACCCAATAACTCGTTCGCCATGGTTACTCCGGCATAGTCGGCATCGTTCTCATTCAATGGTACATTGATGAAACCCAGTGCCATTGCATTTGCTTTATCGGGCGTTAGGATAGTTTCATCGCTTCCTTTAATATCAAAAAATTGGCGGGGTATTCTTGTAAAATTTGTTTTTGCAACCCAAGACTGAAATACAGATGCGATTGCTTTATCAGCATCTTCAGGAACAAAATCGCCCACTAAGGCACCTGTTCCATTATTTGCTCCATAATGACTAGTATAAAATTCTTCGAGATCCGCTCTTTTTAGTTGATTCAGGGCCGCAAATTCTTCATCTGCATCCATGGTATGATAGATACTTGTTTTTGGATACAGCTCGCTTTTTTGAGAAGCCAGAATGGATGCTCTGTATTGCGGATCGTTTCTGTTAGCGTCTAATGATGCTTTATTCTGAGCAATCAATTTTTCCAATTCATTCTGATCGAAAGATGGATTGGATAACACTTCTTTCAATAACGACATGCATGCATTGAAATGTGGTTTATCGGTATTGATACTAACCATTACTATTTGGCCACCTCCTGAAATGTTGATCTGAGATTTGATCTTGTCGAGCGTATCGTTGAGTTGCTTCTTGCTTAATTGCTTTGTTCCGTTGCGTAACATTTGCGCTGTTATCGCAATCACCATGTCTTTGTTGTCGAGACTTTTTTCGTTGCCTACACGCAGTTTGAAATTTCCAATAATTTTTTCGCCCTTGGCCGGTTTTTTCAACAGTGCATATTTAAAACCATTGGTTAGTTTTTTGTATTGCACATTTTTTTTGATATTGGCAATGCTGGTTTCGAAAGTCTCGGTTTGTTTTTTTACTTCCTTGCCCTTATAATCTTTTACCAACGCATCGATATCGCCCACATCAGTAACTTTTACACGGTCGGGGTTCTTGTCGGGAATAAATAAACCCCAGGTACGATTTGATGGCTTATAATAAGTTTTGGCAAAATTTTGTACATCCGCAATGGTTAATTTTTCTACCCTGTCGCGATTGATAAAAAACAACCTCCAATCACCCGCACCAATGGCTTCTGTTAAGTTGATGCAAAGGCTGATAGTATTATTGGTTGTATTCTCGGTTTTTTTGATCAAGGCATTTTTTGCTCTTACCAATTCTTCCGAACTAATGCTTGTGGCACCCAATTTGTCGAGTGTAGAAAGGAAAACGGTTTTAGCAGAATCAGCACTTTTTTCTTTCGGAATTTCGGCTTGCAAATAAGTGAAGCCTGGATCTTTTAAAGCAAGTAATTCCTGATCAACGCCGGTTGCTAATTTTTTTTCAACCAATGCTTTGTACAAAATTCCTGAAGGGTTATTGGTAAGAATATGTAAGAGGGCCTGATTGGCTGCATAATCTTTATCGGAATAAGAGGGAGTGTGATACATCATTCCCATGTATTGAATGTCGCCCACCCTTTTTAATTCTACATAACGCTCACCATCCTGAACGGGCTCAACGGTATAAGTTGGTTGCAATACCCTTGTTGGTTTTGGGATATTACTATAAAATTGTTGAATCCATTGCAATGCTTTTGCTTCGTCGAATTTTCCGGCTACCATCAATACCGCATTGTCGGGCTGATAATATTTTTTATAAAATGCGCGTAAGTTATCAACCGGAACTCTTTCAATATCTTCCTTGCTGCCGATGGTTGACTTGCCATAGTTATGCCATAAATAACCGCTTGCAATAATGCGTTCTTCCAACACTCCTCCAGGGTCGTTCTCACCGCTTTCGAATTCATTACGAACCACACTAAACTCGGTCTTCAATTCTTCTTTGAGTATTTGGCTATTTACCATTCGATCTGATTCCATATCGAGTGCCCACTTTAAATTATCATCATTAGCCGGTAACACTTCATAGTAATTTGTTCTGTCGTACCAAGTAGTACCATTCGCAGATGCGCCTTTGTCGGCAATGGTTTTTTTAATATCCTTATATCTCTTGGAAGTCTTGAACATCATGTGTTCGAGCAAGTGTGCCATTCCACTTTCGCCATAACCTTCGTGGCGCGAGCCCACTAAATAAACAATATTTACTACAACATTATTCTGTGAATTATCGGGTAATAGAAGGATGCGCAAACCATTATTGAGTTTGTACTCCTTGATGCCTTCAACCTGCGTTACCAGTTGAGGAGTAGTGGCGGGTGTTTTTGAGGTTTGACTATTTGCTGCAAGTAAAACTGCAAACAGGCAACATACAAGTGATGAAATTTTGTACATAGTATAGTTTTTAGTTAAATAAGAAACCCCTGTTAAACATAGTAACAGGGGTTATAAATATATTAAATAAAAACAATTATGTCAACTATCCGGCATTATTAAAATATTTATTCGGAAGCCGTTGCATCCTCTTCACCTTCCATTTTTTCGGGACGCATCTGTGGAAACAATAACACATCCTGAATAGAAGCCTGATTGGTCATCATCATACACAAACGATCGATACCGATACCGATGCCCGATGTTGGTGGCATGCCGTATTCCAGAGCGCGTAAGAAGTCGTAATCAATGAACATTGCTTCGTCGTCTCCGCGTTCCATTAGCTTTATCTGCTCTTCAAAACGTTCGCGTTGATCGATTGGATCGTTCAATTCGGAATAAGCATTTGCAATCTCTTTTCCGTTTACCATCAGCTCAAATCTTTCTACCAGACCTTCTTTGCTGCGATGTTTTTTGGTAAGCGGACTCATCTCAACAGGATAGTCGATAATGAATGTGGGCTGAATATAAGTATGCTCGCTGGTGTTTCCGAATAGTTCATCAATCAGCTTGCCCTTACCAATATTGTTTGGAACAGAGATATTGAGTTGTTGACAAACGGCTCTTAAACCGGCTTCATCCATTCCGCTAACATCGATACCTGTATTTTCTTTAATAGCATCGAGGATGCTGATACGTTTATAAGGGGCTTTAAAGTTGATGGTATTTTCTCCAAGGGTTACATCGGTTGTTCCGTGTAAACTGATTGCAATTTTTTCGATTAACTGTTCGGTGGTTTCCATCATCCAGTAATAATCTTTATATGCAGTGTACCATTCCAAAACAGTGAACTCGGGATTATGAGTGCGGTCCATTCCTTCGTTACGGAAATTTCTACTAAACTCATACACCCAGTCAAAGCCGCCTACAATCAGGCGTTTTAGGTACAATTCGTTTGCAATACGCAGGTATAAAGGAATGTCGAGTGCATTATGATGCGAAATAAACGGACGGGCAGCAGCACCCCCCGGAATGCTTTGCAGTACGGGCGTGTCTACCTCCAAAGCGCCATGGGCATTCAGAAATTCGCGGATGGTATTTACCAGCTTGGTGCGTTTTACAAAAGTATTTTTTACATCTGGATTGATGATGAGATCGGCATAACGTTGACGGTAGCGGAACTCGGGATCGGTTACAGCGTCGTACACATTTCCTTCTTCATCGCGCTTTACCACGGGAAGCGGTTTCAGCGACTTGGTTAATAGAGTAAGTGTTTGGGTGTGAATTGAAGTCTCGCCGGTTTTGGTAATAAAACCATATCCGGTAACACCAATAATGTCGCCCAGATCCAATCCGTGTTTTACAACGATATCCCAGAAAGAAGTATCTTCTCCGGGGCAGATATCATCTCTTTTAACGTATAACTGAATAATGCCTTTGCTATCCTGAATCTTTATAAAGAATACTTTTCCCTTGTCGTTGATGCTCATGATGCGTCCGGCCACACAAACTTTGGCAAATTGCTCTTTGTTTTCTTCTGAATAATTTTCTTTGATATCGGTTGAAAAGTGCGAAACCGGATACAATGCTGCAGGAAACGGATCGATACCGGCTGCCTGTATTTTGGCCAGCTTTTCGCGACGGATCAATTCTTGTTCTGACAAGTGATTTAAACTCATAATGTAATTGCTTAGAGCCCGCGAAATTAAAGTAAGTTGAGCAGGTTGACAAGGTTTTGATGATTATCGCTTAAATATGCTTTTCGTGAAAGAGTTTTTGATAGATCTCTTTTTCAGAAATCGAAACAATATCTCCCGGCTGCAAATCATTAACAATTATATCTTCAATACTATTTCTAATCAAACGCAAAGTGGGGAATCCAACTTTTGCAGTCATCTTTCTAACCTGTCTGTTTTTTCCTTCTGTTAAAATCAACTCAATCCATGGTGCAGGAATTTCTTTTCGAATCCGAATTGGTGGATTGCGATCGGGAACAAGCGGATCGGTTTCAAAAATTTTTGCAATTGCTTTTTTAGTGCGATAGATTTTTCCATCAAGATTAATATCAACACCATTTGCTAATTGATGAATTGCATGATCAGTGATTGCTCCATCAACTTGTACCCAATAACTGCGTTGGTGAAAAAATTTAGGATGCAATAAGCGATGGTTTAATTGCTTGTCGTTCGTGAGTAAAAGCAATCCTTCGCTATCGTAATCCAATCTTCCAATTGGATAAACATCTTTGGGTAGATCAAAAAAATCTGCTAAAGTTTGTTTACCACCTTCAGCAGAAAACTGAGAAAGTACCTGATATGGTTTGTATAATTTGAAGTAATAATTCATAAAAACAAAAGTCCCGCAGAAGCGAGACTTTGTATATGGATGGGTTAGTAAGTACCAGGAAATCAACTTTCCTTACACAATATTAAAAAACCTTTTATCTAATGCAAAAATTTTTTTAAACAATTTTATTCACATTTTCAAGCAGGTTGTGAATTCCAGAGGGTGTTAAGTGAATTTATTCGCACATTAATTGAGGTGAAATGAAACAAAAAAAACAGTTTTAAAAAAATGCAATTCGCTGTAACACTGATGAATAAAGCATTTCAGAGACAACTCATTTAATTGATCAATTAAAAAATGAGCTATTTGATGAATCAACAAAAGCTTAAATTTCAGAGATCAGGGGTCTGATTTGCACGAAAAAAAATTTCTGCTTTGCAGGGAACATTACCTTTGATTTTCACAAAAAACACGGTTATGAAGTTTCCCGCTCCTGTTTCAGTACAATGGATGGCCGATTTAATTTCGGCAGAAGTGGTTGGTAATCCTGATGCGCAAATTGCCGGCATCAACGAAATACATAAAGTAATGAAGGGTGATCTTGTTTTTGTAGATCATCCGAAGTACTATGAAACGTGTTTGAACAGCGAGGCAAGTTTTATTATTATCAACACAAGAGAAGTAACTGTTCCGGAAGGAAAAACAATTTTGATTGTTGCAGAACCTTTTGAATCGTACTTAAAAATTGTGCATCATTTTAAACCATTTGTTGCGCCAGAAAAATCGATCAATGATGATCTGGTTATTGGAGAGGGAAGCATTATTATGCCGAATGTATTTATTGGGAAAGATGTTGTGATAGGAAAAAATTCTGTGATTTATCCGAATGTTAGTTTGTTGGATGGAACCATTATTGGTAATAATGTTGTGATACAAGCGGGTACCGTAATTGGTAGTGATGCTTTTTATTACAACACTAAAAAAAATAGAGAGAGTTGGTATAAGCG
>JAIEMK010000007.1 GCA_019752295.1 Chitinophagaceae bacterium
TTAGGAATAACGATAGCGCTATGTTGATTCAATACAAAACTCTAATAAAGAAATAAGTTATCGGATCAATTGCACAGCGCCTTTTTTAAAAAACTGCTTTCCTGTTTTTAAAGAAGTAAGACTGATTGAATATGTGTATATTCCAGAAGGTTGAAGCTGGCCTTTGAAATTTCCATCCCATCCCTTGTTCAAGTCGGTTGTTCTGAAAACAATTTCTCCCCATCGATTATAGATATCAAAACTGTTAAGTTGATAATCTGGTTGGGTAAGAATTTTGAATTTTTCGTTTAACCCATCTCCGTTCGGTGTAAAAGCTGTAGGAATAAAAATTTCAGCATCACATATGGAACTAACATTGATGCTTGCAGATTTACTTCCACATTGGTTTGTTATACTTACCGTATAATTTCCGGGTTGCTTAACTGTAAAATTGTTACTAGTGCTAAAGCCACTATTCCATTTATATTGATCATATCCGGGAGTAGCGCTTACTATAATTGAGTCCCTTCCTTCCATGCAGGTATCTGCTCCCAGAGCAAGCGCTGAAGGATTTTTTAATATTGTTATTTTATAGTAGAGTATACTGTCGCATCCTAAAGTCGTTTTATAGGTAACATAATAAGTACCTGAAAAAGTAATGGGAACTCCATTTGGTAATCGATACCCATCGTTTTCACAAACGGTCTTAGTGAGGCTGTTTGTAGAATCTAAAAAGTCTTTGCAGCAACTGTTGGTGCAAATGGTTGTTGTTGTTATTGGATAGTCTTTGATAGTATAGGCGGAAGTAGAAAAAAGGTTCCCTGGATTTATTTGATTATTTACTTCCATTAAAGCATCATCTTGTGATAAATAAGTAGAGGCATCCGAGCTTTGTACATTGGTTGTAGTAGCCATACAGGCCAATCCCCCAATACTGTCGGTTTTTAAAAACATATTGTTGATTGGCGAGGCACTGCTATTCATTGTTATATAATATCCGCTTCCAGTATACTCAAAACTATTTGCTTGTTGCGAGGCTTGATATGCTTTTTGCCATAACAGTTTGCCACTTGCGTCTATTTCTGCTAAAACTGTTTTGTTGTTATCGTTTAACAGAAACTGTTGATTGCCCCCATTCCCATTTTTTTTCCCATCAATAAAATAGCTCCCATGTTGCGATGTGCTATACCCTATCATTTTCTTAATATTTCCGCCGCTGCCAGTAATAATATTGATTGCTCTTGTGCTATATGGTGGAACAGATAAAAAACTGGTATCGCCAAAACCCAGAAAGGAAAGATCTCCATTTGGTAATTCATTGATATGTTTAATGGTTAGATAGTTTGTAAAAACATTTGAAAATTGGCGTCTGATATTTAATGACTGATCCCAAATTTTTTGCCCTGTTGCATAATCAAGTCCCGTCACATAATGGTTTACGCGAACGATACTGTCTTTGTTTTTGAATCTTTCATCAATGAGTCCCGCAGTGATGATCTGACTCCCGTTTGAAGTTTGAAGGATTTGGTTTAAAAAATTAAATCTGAATTCAAAGACGGCTGAATTGTATGTGGTCAACCACTTTATATTGGCTTTCGCGTCCATCCTTATTATCAACGCCTTACTTGTAAAGGGCGGCCTTTTCCAAACCACAGCATTCAGTATAAAATCACCATCATTTGTTTTAATAATATTTTGCAGAAAAGTTGTTTCAGAAATAGCATCGAATCCCTGATCCATTTTTTTTATCCAGATCACATTTCCATATCCATCAATGCAGATCAGAATGCCCCAATTTGGATTGGGTGGAGCGGGATCGCGTACACCCCAATAAGTTTGAATAGTTGCGGTGATAAAGTACAAAGAATCGGTGACTGCAACAATATCATTGAATTGAAGCAAATCGAAATTGGGGATGGCTAATCTTTTTGACCAGATAACGGAACCTCCGGCAGTATACATACTTATCCAGCCATCGTTGTGTACAATCCCTGATTCCAGGTAATTGATATTTCCAATATTCAAAATTGTTTTTGATGGAATGAGTAAGTTTTTAATAATGGTTTGATTTTCAGAACCTGAATATTGTTTTGCAAATTCAGTGATGCTACAGGTTTGTGCTCTTACCGTTAAAGCAAAGCAAATCAGTACAAGCGGAATAAGTAAACAACACAATACCAGATGCTTGTGCATGCAAGTTTATTATTTGTTAGGCGGGGCTTCGGAATGATATGTTCAAATCCAATTTACTTAAATTCAATCACATAACCGGGTAGTAGATACGACTAATCCAAATACTGCTGTCTTTCACTGATTTTCTGTCTGTAATAAAAGAAATGAATGGGATAGCAGGGGAAGTAATTTGGTAGTCCGTTACATAATTATGCATTTGGTTTAGTGCTTCTCTTGCTCTTGCTTCGCCACCCTTTACTTCGCTAATCAATATTTTTCCGGCAACCATTTTTTTCCAGGAAAAATTAGATGTTTCATCCAGTTGCTTGTCTACAGGCAATGCTACCATAGTTTGATAATGTGTGCTATCCAGCCTGGTTACATTCAGCATCGGATATCCTTTTTGTTTTGCCCCTTTTTGTTGTACATAATTTTTTAATGCATCAATCATCTGATATACCTGATCGTTATTTGGATAAAAAGGGAATACAGCTTTTGTACTAACCAATAAAGTATCTACTACCATGCTATGATTGATTTTCATGCCATATAGTTTTTCTTCGCTCTCAAGAAAAGCTTTCATTGCGGCCAATACCTCTCCTGTATTCTTCAGGAGCGCTTTAAGTGTAAAGTAATCTGCAACTCTTTTGAACGGATTATAGCTTGATGAATACTGGTATTTCCAAAAATAAGCTACTGATTCAAGCCCTATTTGTGCATAAATAATTTCGCCCTTCAATTGCATATCATTGAAAAGGGTATTGACACCATATCCATTAAAGAGTGCCTGAGTGGGTGTGTGGCTTGCAGTCTTATAAAAAAAACCGATATTATTTGAAGTTTGTTTTGCCACCGAATCAGAAGATGGCCACCATTGCTGCCATTTCTTAGGGTCCAGAAAATAACGATTGCTCGCAGAAATGGGAGCTTTAATGACAACCACTTTTGTTACCTGGATTTGTGATGGGATAAGTAAATAAACAGCAGCCAAAGCAACAATCAATAAAGCAACAACAATCCATATTTTTTTTTTCATAGTCATCATCCTTTCAGTCTTGCAAATTAATGAATCATTCCATTAATATAATAAATTCATCGCTCAATAACTTAATAGCGAATGAGTTCAAACGTTTGCAATAAATAGATCTGGGTACTGTAGCAGAGAATTACTTAAATTGCTAAATCAATAAAAGACACATGAAAAAAATATTTCTTTTGCCATTGCTCTTTTCGTATTTGATTGCGCAATCACAGAATATGATTGATCCATGGAAGATCAATGCAGGAAAGATTGATCCATCAAATTATTACGGAATTACAGTTGCCAATGGCATGATTGGTATCGTGTCTGCACCCGAACCATTTAAGGTAAAAGAGGTAGTATTGGCTGGTGCGTATGACCAATATGGTAGAGGTAGGGTAAGCAATTTCTTGCGCAGTTTCAACCTCTTGAATATGCAGTTAGACATTGATGGAAAACGAATCGGAGCAAGCGATGCCATCAATATGCAACAATCACTCGACATGCATCACGCCAGTTTTACTACTTCTTTCAGCTATTCTGATAAGGCTGATATCAGTTATACTTATTATTCATTGCGCCAGCTTCCTTTTACGGTGTTAATAGATATAAATATCAAGGCAAAGAAAGACATTACAATTGGCGGGGCTAGTGTTATGGAAGCTCCCGATGCTTTAAAAGAGGTACAGAATTATTATAACGAAATCGATCGACCTCATATCGTCATCAGTTTACTCACGTCTTCGGCAAAAAGCCCTACAGGAAAATTACTCATGTGCGCCTCGAATACTTTTTTGTTTTCTGAACCGCATGGTCAGGAGCCGAGAGTGATCCACGAAATGTGGGATAACAATATGCACTTGATGAAATTCAGTCGTAAGCTCAGAGCAGGAGAAACTTATCGGTTTTCAATTGCAGGATCATCCATCACTTCGGCGCATCACGACGATCCTTTAAATGAGGCAGAAAGGATGACCATTTTTGCTAAACTGGAGGGGCGCGAGCGTTTGATTAATTTTCATAACAAAGCATGGGACGATTTATGGAAAAGCGATATCACCATTGAAGGAGATGATCAGTCACAGCAGGATGTTCACAGTATGTTGTACCATCTCTATTCTTTTTCGAGAGAAGGCACTGCAATGAGTCCTTCGCCGATGGGATTGAGTGGTTTGGGATATAATGGGCACACATTCTGGGATACTGAACTATGGATGTATCCATCATTTCTGGTACTGCATCCCGAAATGGCAAAATCGATGGTAGAATATCGTTTTCAACGTTTAGAAGCGGCTAGAAAAAATGCTTTCAATCACGGGTATAAAGGTGCCATGTTTCCTTGGGAGAGTGCTGCAACTGGAGTGGAGGAAACGCCGGTATGGGCTTTAAGTGGTCCTTTTGAACACCATATAACAGCATGTGTAGGCATTGCAGCATGGAATTATTATTGTGTTACTCAGGACAAAGATTGGCTACTCGAAAAAGGATGGCCGATCTTAAAAGAAACGGCCAATTTCTGGGCTAGTAGGGTAGAGCGAAATGGGGTAGGCCAATACGATATTAAAAATGTGGTAGCTGCTGATGAGTGGGCTGAGAATGTTGATAATAATGCATGGACTAATGCTGCCGCAAAAGCCAATTTAATGAACGCAACTGCTGCAGCACTAGTGTTGGGATTTAAAGCCGATCCTGACTGGACCAATGTAGCTTCCAATATTCCTATCCTGAAATTTGCAGATGGCGTAACCAAAGAACATGCAACTTATCATGGCGAAGGAATTAAACAGGCCGATGCAAACTTACTGTCGTATCCGTTAAAAGAAATAACTGATCCCGCAGCTATTAAAAAAGATCTGGAATATTATGCAACAAGGGTGCCCAATGAAGGCACTCCTGCCATGACTCAGGCAATTTTTACATTGTTATATGCCCGCCTTGGTGATGGTGCAAAAGCATTTCATTTTTTTCAGGACGCGTATATCCCTAACCTCAATCCACCATTGAGGGTGATAGCAGAAACCAAGGGGGGAACCAATCCCTATTTTGCAACGGGAGCGGGTGGAATAATACAAAGTGTATTAATGGGCTTTGGCGGATTGGAGATCACCCCCACCGGGATTACCCAAATAAAGTCTGCCCTACCCCCACATTGGAAAAAGTTAACTATTTCGGGAGTTGGGCCGGAAAAGAAAACATTTATTGTTAAATAAAAATTATTATTTTAGGGCGTTGAAAAAACTGTTTGCCATAGTATTGTTGGGCATTTTGCTGTTTAATTGGGGCGGTTACCGCTTTGTAACCGATTACCTAGAAGACCGTGCTGACCAGATTCTGGAAGCAGCTTTAGATCAGGAAAACTACGATGAAGCAGCCCTGATCAGTATCAAAGTACCTACCAACCTTCCTTATTATTCCAATTCTGCTACTTACGAAAGGGTTGATGGTTCCATCACAATTAATGGTGTTGCTTATAAATATGTTAAGCGTAGAATTTATAACGACTCTTTGGAAGTAATGTGTATTCCCAATGTGGCAAAAGCGGGATTGCAATCAGCGAGAGACGATTTCTTTCGTTTGGCCAACGACTTAGTTTCAAATACCAATACAAAAAAATCCAACGGAAATCACGGACATACCGTGAAGTTATCTATTCAGGATTATACAACTATTTCAACAATTGTCCTTAACCCTTCAACAAGGTATGTGGCAGTAGCAGCTAATACTACCGTGTTTGATCATTTCAAGTCGGTTTATCTCGACCAGTTGGAGAGGCCGCCTCAGGCTGAGTCTTAAGATGATTAACAAGATTCAGCCTGCGCAGTAGCAGCTGCGCAGGTATTTTTATGTTTTGATCGAACCTATCTTCCTTGAATTGAACGCATATTGTTGACTGATTGTGTCAAGTATATTGTTGTTCTACAAAATTTATTTTTTACACATGAAAAAGCTTCTGATAGCGCTTAGTGTAATTGTATTATTATCTGCTTGCAAAAGCAATAGCGAATACAAAACCTATTTACACAATCCCGATTTGTTTAGCAATACTGTTCACGAACTGAATACAGTGGTGATGGGAAATAATTTTCCACCCATGGTAGCATCCAGAAACTACGCATATGCTGCAATAGCGGCTTATGAAGTAATTGCAGCAACCGACCCTTCGCATTACCAATCCTTAGCAGGTCAGCTAAATGGATTAAAGCAGATTAGCATTTCCAAAGACACAGTAGGTGTTGATGCGGAATTAGCTGCTTTATTGGCTTATATGAAAGTTGGTGAAGCCGTTACTTTTCCCGAAGGAAGTATGGAGGTTTATAAAGACAGTATTCTAAAAATAGCAAGGGCAAAAGGTTTGCCAGAAGCAGTAGAAAAAATCTCACAACAATTCGCTGATAGTATCGGCATGTCGATTATTCGCTGGAGTAAAAAAGACAATTATCTTGAAACCCGTGGAGCTGAAAAATATAATGTAACTGATGAACCCGGTCGCTGGGTTCCTACACCTCCATTGTATGCATCTGCAGCCGAGCCACACTGGAAAGAAATACGTACCATGGTGATCGACAGTGCGTCGTTTTTACCGGTACCGCCGCCACCTGCTTTCAATATCACAGATAAGAAGAGCAAATACTATCAGGAAGTGATGCTGATTAAGAACGCAATAGATAGCTTAACACCAGAACAAAAACATATCGCAGAATTCTGGGATGATAATCCTTTCAAAATGAATGTTACAGGACATGCCATGTTCGGAAGCAAAAAGTTCTCGCCTCCCGGACATTGGATGAGCATCGCTGGAATTGGGGCCCAAAAAATGAAAGCAGATTATGGCACAACTGTTACTGCATTTGCAAAAACAAGTATTGCATTATTCGACGCTTTTATTCAGGCATGGTATGTGAAGTATACGTTCAATACGGTTCGCCCTGAAACAGTAATCAATAAATATATTGATGCTAACTGGCGACCTCTATTACAAACACCCGCATTCCCGGAATACACATGCGGTCATAATACCATCTCATCTTCGGCTGCAGAAGCGCTTACGAGTGTACTGGGCGATAATCTTGCTTTTACAGATTCCACAGAATTGGAATTTGGTATCAAGAACAGATCGTTCAAATCGTTCAGAGCCGCTGCTGAAGAGCTTAACTGGGCCCGCTTTTACGGCGGTGTGCATTTTCATAACTCCTGTTTGATCAGCTCTCTAAATGGCCGAAAAATCGGTGCAGTAGTAGTTGATCGACTTAAAATGAAAAAATAGGCGTTTTAGAAATTAAATCACAATTTTCAAACCCCACTAATGAAAAAAATATTTTCAATAATAATACTATGCTCATTCTTGAACCTATCGGCAAATGCACAGGGCTGTGTAGCCATCAGAGGCGCCGGTGGTGCAGTTTGTAGTATGATGGATCACATGAAGAATATAGATTCATCAGGTTGGATGTTTTCAACCAATACCAGATATTTTAGATCGTTCCGACATTTTGTTGGAACAGTAGAGCAACCTCAAAGACAGCAACTGGGTACCGAAGTAATCAATCACACATTCAGCATGGACCTTGGATTAACAAGGGTGTTCAACAAAACATGGAGTATGGCCGTTTACATTCCTATTATTGCCAACACACGTTCCTCTTTGTACGAACATGGTGGTAAGGATCGGCATGAAACACATTCGTTCGGACTGGGCGATATTCGTGTAGCGGGTTATGCTTGGTTATTGGATCCGGCCAAACATTCCAAATTCAATATACAGGCAGGACTAGGAATTAAATTTGCAACCGGCGACTACAAATATCAGGACCGTTTTTATACTGCAACTGGACCAACCATTATTGGACCGGTTGATCAGTCCATTCAGTTAGGCGATGGTGGCACTGGATTTACTACAGAAATAAATACCTATTATTCCATATCTCATAAGCTAAATTTCTATGCCAACTTCTACTATTTACTGAATCCAAGAGAACAGAATGGTGTGTCTACTCAAAGAGGGGGAACTCCGTCTGCAAGTACCATTGCATATACTACCGATGTAATGAGCGTGCCAGACCAGTACCTGATTAGAGGAGGTGCAAATTATCAGGTAAATAATTTTACATTCTCGGGAGGCTTACGTTTTGAGTGCATTCCGGTTAACGATCTGATTGGCGGCAGTACAGGATTTCGTAGACCCGGTCAGGTATTAACTGCCGAGCCTGGCATCACATATACGATCAAAAAATTCAACGTATATGTTTACACGCCTATTGCAATCAGTCGTAACAGAACACAAAGTGTACCCGATAAAATTAAAACAGACTTAACAGGTGTTTACGCACAGGGAGATGCAGCATTTGCTGACTATTCGGTAAACATTGGGTTTAGCGTTCGTTTCTAAAAACAAACCATATTAATTTTCAACTGAAATCTATTATTGTGAACCAAAATTCCCCGCTAATTTTGCCGGGGAATTTCAACCCTTTTTTATGAAGACTTTCATTTACAGTATTGCCTTATCCCTGATTTTTGTTGCAGGTATTTTTAAATTAAATGCACAACAAAAAAACGAAATCGATACCATCCCCGTAAAAGTGTTAGATAGCATATTGGTAAATAGTTACCTGCCTAATAAAGGCGTTCTTCCTGAAACGCAAGGCAGCTTTTTATTTAGTGGAAAAAAATCAGAAGTCATTTCATTAACGCTCACGGATGCAGATATGTCCTCTAAAATTGCGAGGCAATTGTTTGCGAAAGTGCCGGGCGTATTTGTGTACGATATGGACGGAGCAGGCAATCAAATAAATATTGCTACCAGAGGCTTAGACCCACATCGCGGATGGGATTTCAATATTCGAAAAGATGGTATACTTACCAACTCCGACATGTATGGTTATCCCGCAAGTCATTATAATATGCCAATGGAAAGTATCGATAAAATAGAACTGGTGCGCGGTACGGGATCGCTTCAATACGGTGCACAATTTGGTGGCATGCTAAGTTATGTTACCAAAAAAGCAGATAGTACAAAGCCCTTTAGTTTTGAATCGATTAATACCATCGGGTCGTATAATCTGCTTAGCACTTATAATGCAATCGGGGGTACTATTGGCAAGCTAAAATATTATGCATATATCAATCGCAAATCCAGAGACGGATACAGACAGTGGGAACATACCAACGCAGAAGCAGAGGACCTGATTTTATCTTACGAACCCAATCAAAAAATTTCTTTCAGATTTGAATGGGCAAGATCGGCTTATACTTATCGAATGCCTGGTCCATTATCCGATATTATGTTTTATGCTGATCCACAAAAAGCTAGCCGAACCAGAAATTATTTCAATCCCGATATTCATGTGCCCTCACTCACATTTAATTGGCAGATAAATAAGGATACTAAAATTCAGTTTACTTCTTCAGCAGTTCTTGGAAACCGCAACAGCGTTATGTTTGATAAGCCCACAAATATTAATGATACGATCAATGCCGCAACAATGCAATACAATAATCGTCAGGTAGATATTGATGCATTTCATAGTTACACTTCAGAACTGAGATTATTGCAAAACTACAGTACGGGCAATTTGCATCATGTTTTGGTTGCAGGAATTCAGTATATGAACAACGATCTGCACCGTCGACAATTAGGCAAAGGAACAACTGGTAGTGATTTTAATTTAACCCTGGTTGATCCGGCATGGGGGCGCGATCTGGATTTTAAAACAAAAAATTTGGCTTTGTTTATCGAAAATAAATTTCAGGTTTTACCAGGGTTTTCAATTACAAGTGGTGTAAGGGCAGAGAAGGGGCAAAGCAATATGAGTGGTACCATTAACTACTATCCCAATCAAAAAATACCGCTGCAGATTGAACACCAATTCCCTTTATTCGGAGCAGGTTTTACTTATCAGGTAAATGACAAAACACAAGTCTATGGTGGCTGGGCACAATCCTATCGTCCGATGATATTTAAAGATTTAATTCCTGCATCTACTTATGAGCAGGTTGATGCTGCAATAAAAGATGCACACGGCGATAACTCAGAATTGGGATACAGAGGTTCATGGAAATTTTTGAAATGGGATATTACAGCTTTCTTGTTAAGAGAGTATAATCGTTTTGGAACATTGGCAGAAACAGATGCGAACGGGGCCTTGTATACTTATCGAACCAATATCGGTAATTCTATTAACAGGGGTATAGAAATATTTATTCAGGCAGATTGGCATGCAGGCCGAAAGAGTAGTTTTTCTGCTTTTACATCAACTGCTTTTATGAAGGCTCGCTATACTGATGCGATTGTAAAAAAGGGGAATGCGAATATTGATATCACTGGTAATAAAGTAGAGAGTGCGCCAGATTTTACAAGCCGAAACGGACTCACTTATCGGTATGCAAATATGAGTATCTCTGCATTATACAGTTATACATCCGAAACCTTTGCCGATGCCCTAAATACGGTATTGCCAACACCGGGCACAGGGGCAGTTGGGCTGGTTCCTGCCTACGGACTATTTGATTTGAACAGCAGTTTCAAATTGTCGAGCAGAGTAGAATTAAGGGCTAATCTCAGCAACCTTACTAACAAACAATATTTTACAAAGCGCCCACTCTTTTATCCGGGCCCCGGTATCTGGCCTTCAGAAGGAAGAAATTTCAGTGTGAGTGTTGGAATAAAACTCTAATAAATTTGGAACCTGAAAAATTATTTTATGAGAACACTAACCCCGGCTTTTAAGCTGTGGGTTCTACATATATTCTAAAGCAGAATTTCATACGGAGGCATTAACCCCAGCTTTTAAGCTATGGTTACTATGTAACTCCCTACAACATTGGGCTTTAACCCAAGCGCTTTGCTTACTTCTAAGCGATGTCAGAGTACTTAATGTTTTTCTTTGCACCACATAAAAATACCGCTCTAACGGTATTTTTATGTGGTTATATTCGAATACTTTCAGAAAACTTTGTATGCTTTATATGAGCAGAACAAAATTTGTCACCAAAAAAATATTTATTGGTGAATTACATGTGGTCAAAATCAATAAACATAAACAATGAAAACATTATTTTCAATCCTTGTTTTTTTATTTACCACTGTGGGTTATGCTCAGGTAAAACATATCAACGCATCAGAAAGTAGTAGAATTAGTTTTGCTTGCAATTTCTTTGATCAGAATACCGAGTACAATCCTCCTCAGGCAAAAAATATTTCGGATGCCGATTCGGAAAAGTGGATGAAAGAAATGATCGATAAAATTACATCGATTGTAGGACTAAGAAATCGATTCAGGTTAACTGCTATTAAAAATTTTAATAATTGTGCTGCAATATGCTACGACAATAATATTGGTCAGGAAAGGTTTATTCAATTCGATCGCGATTTCTTGGAAGCCTATCAGCAGAAGACACAAGATAAATGGTTTGTAATTGGTGTATTGGCACACGAGTTAGGTCATCACCTGAACGGACACTCATTGGATGGCATCGGAAGCAGACCGGATAAGGAGTTGGAAGCAGATGAATTTGCCGGCTTTATTATGCAAAAATTAGGGGCACCATTAAATGATGCCAAACACATTTTTAGTTTCCTGAACGAAACAGACGGGCCTCCCACACATCCTGTGAGGTGGAAGCGATATGCAGCAGTTACAAAGGGCTGGGACCGGGCAGCCGGTAACAGTGTGTGGGTGGAATTGGCGCTGGAAAACGACGCCGATAAAAAAGAAAGAGCATATCAATTTTTGATTGCTGCACGAAAAGAAAATCTGGAAATAAAAAAATTAGTGTTGTTGGAAAATGCTTTAAAAATAATTCCAGAGTATGCTGAAGCAATTAGTGAAAAAGGGTTGGTTTATTTAAAGCTGAATCAATTTGCAGATGCGAATGAATACTGCGAAAAAGCTTTGAGGTTAGAACCCTATATCGGACTCCTGCGATTAAATCTTGCAAAAGTGTACCATGCGCAAAAAAAATATGATACAGCACTTGCATTTGTTCAGGATGCTATTTATTTGAAGCCTGTTTTCCCGGAAGCATATTATTTGAGGGCTTCATTATTTTTCGATAATAAAGAATATGCGCAAACCATATCGGACTGCAATCTGGCTCTGGCGATGAATCCGGCAACAGCATTTTTTAAGGCTGAAATATTGGAGACCAAGGGATTTGCATTAACAGAATTAAATCAAAAAGAAGATGCTACAGAATGCTTTAAAGAAGCAAAGAAATTAAACCCATTGAGCATTCGGGTATTCGATTATTTCAGATCAAAAAACTAAGCGGGATAGTTTCCTGATCTGAAATTTCAAAAAACGTAATAAAAGTTAGTGCGATATTATTTTAATTTGCTGGCCACTTCTTCCACTGCATTTCCTACTTGGTCAATAATCCTTTTCAGGTTTCCTGCAAGAGCACCATTAACATAAGTTTCGCAGCGAATAAAAGCTGTTCCATCCTCTTCCAAGCCTACTTTTATTAAATCAAAATTGGTATTACAAGTCAAGAGGTACTTGTATTTAGACTCATTGATAGTTAGTCCAGGAAGTTTTGATAGATTAATATAAGTAATATAAAGTCCGCCTGTTTTAAAGAAGCTCAGGTCGTACGATTTTACAACTTCACCTGTGAAGGTAATAGTGGCGATGCTGTCGTTAACCTTGGTATAAGGGTAACCTATCTCGGTCATTACCTTATCGATTCCGGTTAATACTTTTTTTGCAGGGGTTGTTTTAGCAGATTGAGCAAAGCTCATTATTGAGATCATCAATAAGCTCAATAAACAGAAGGATTTAAGTTGCATGTGTTTTTTTTAAAATAAAAGATAGAAGAATGAGTTCTCGAAATCGCCACAAATTAAATCATTCCCCCATTATTCAGTATACCCGCTTCAGGGTATTTAAAATAAGTATATTTGAAAACGGATATGATACCAAGTACAACAGATAACGAAATAACAAAGCTATATGAAGAATTATTGCCCGAATTAAAATCAATTTTATATCGATTTACCTGTGATCGAGAAGTTTCTAACGACTTAGCGCAAGATACTTTTATTAAAGTTATCGAAAAACAAAGCCAGTTTAAAGGGCAGTCAACAATCAAAACCTGGATTTTCGCTATTGGAACAAATCTTGCCATAGATTGGTTAAAAAAACGAAAGCGATGGAAGGAAACGGCACAGGATGATGCAAAAAAATTAGCAGAATCTGATTCTAATTTCAGGAATGAATTCCTCAACATACATCAAAATTCTACCACCGGGGCATTTGAGTTTAAAGAACACATCAATTTCTGTTTCACCTGTATTGCTAAAACCTTAACCGTAGAACAACAGGTAACACTAATACTGAAAGACATTTACGACTTTAAAATAAAGGAAATTGCAATAATACTGGGCTCTCCTGAAGGAACAATTAAGCACTGGTTATTTACAGCCCGTAAAACGATGACTACAATTTTCGACAGAAGATGTGCTTTAATAAATAAAAACGGAACATGCCATCAGTGCACAGAGCTTAATGGATTGTTTAACCCAAAGCAAAAAATTCAAGAAGATATTCTTATTCAATCAAGGCATTCGGGTAATAAAGGGCTTTATTCAATAAGAGCCACATTAATAAAATCCATTGATCCATTATCTTCTAGCGGGGCTGATCTGGAAGATGGCATCATGCAAGTTTTAAGATTAGCAATAGCCGATAAATAGTTTCGACCGTTTTCCTTTTCCCGTGAGTCTAAATGGATAAACGAAAGAAAATGCAAAACAAAACATTCAAAATTATTTATTCAGGATTGATCGCCGGTTTTATAAGCGAAGGAGTTATGGGGGCACTTTTTATGAGCCCTCCTGTTCAAAAAATTCTTTATAACCCTGAAATTCAGAGCAAACTATTTCTTGATATCACGCCAACAAGAGATCTTTTCGTTTCTATTGCTGGATTAGTAGTGTTAAGTACGATACATAGCTGGTTATTTGTTGTGTTTCAAAATGCTATACCGGGGCGTACATGGGTAAGCAAGGGTTTATTCTGGGGATTTACTATCTGGATTATGTATTGGGTATTTCAGGAATGGTTTATTTATCACACATTGTTGCGAGAGCCCATTTTATTGAATCTGTTGGAATTGATCCTATTACTGATAGGAAGTTTTGTGGAGGGCTTGATTGTTTCAAAGTTTTTTGACGAAAAAAAAGAATTTTAGGATTTGGCGAAAGAATTAAACTTGGTTGTTAAGAAAAAAAAGGTTGAAAGACCTTATAACCCTGCATTTGTTGAAAAAATAAAACGAAGTTCTGCGCAAGCGAAGAAGGGCGAAACTGTTAAGATCAAAGTAGCTGATTTATGGAAATAATATTTTCTATTGTGGCTAAAAATGGTATTGATTTTTGGGAAAAATCAGGCATTACTGAACTTACTGCCAAATAATCGCTTCTTTCCGTATTTAAAATTTTAATAAAATGAAATAAGCGTAAAAAAAATTTGATACCAACTGAAATGTTTGTTAGCGAATTACATGTAGTCAATATAAAAAAACACCACACTCGCGATCTCTTAAAAAATTACCCGACAATACGAAGGGTACTTAGAAACGATAATGAACATTTTAAGTTTGTGCTGAATAGGGCAATGAGTGATTTCTATTTCAGTTCTTTCGCTAATGGATTTGACAAGTCCTAAACATTGTTCATTTTGTATTTATACCCTTTGGTGGGTATTTCCAAGCTTCTTGCAATTACTATATTTACTTGTACCCATTTATGGAAGAGAAAGGGCGCTTGGTAATTGCAGGTAACGTTGCTTCGATTGATGAAGGAGATCAATAATAAATTAGATGAAATTTTTTTTAATTATTACAATACTATTTCTACTTTTTTGTGGACTATTCGGATATTTTTATGATGGTCGCCCACCGCAAGAATTCTATGATCATCTTGCCAAACAAAAAAATCCATTTACTGTATCAAAAGATAGTGCTGGAATTGTGTGGCAAAGAGCTAAAGATTTTCTCGAACTACGAAAACTTATGATAGTAGGAGGAAACTTGCAGATTAAAGATTCTCTTATCTATTTGCCATATTATAATGATTTTCATAAAGGTAATTCATTGAAAATTGAGCGCTATGCAAAAAAAGACTCAGTGAGTTTTTTTGTTGTTTGGTGGTATAGTGGAGATTCCACGAAGCCTGGATCAAAAGAAATAGCACTCTATATGCAAAAAGGGATTGATAGATACCATTTAAAGAATGGAGCCCTTAAGAAAAATAATTAATCTAGAATAAAAATCAATTTTGATAATTATATAAATACCCTCCGTTGGGTATATAGATATAATCATACTAAGATACATTTGATCTATAAGATTTTAATCCGTTCTCTTTTTAACATTTATTAAAAATTATTCATCATGACAGCAGTAAAACAATGGATGAGTTGGGAAATGGGGGTTGATTTAGTAGCCGTTACAAGCCCTGATTTACAGATGCCCAATATTATTGTGCATTTAGGTAGGATGGTAAATACGCCAGTAGGGAATGCAGCTAGTGGTATGATTTTTTGGCAACCAGATGTTACAGCCCCACCTTTGGTAATGGGCTTTGTTAGTACAAATGAAAAAGTTGGTGCCTATTTTGGTCCCAATATTTTTGCAGATACTCCTTTTGAACAAGCACCGGTACTAAATGCCGAAATAGATATTCAATATGATGGAACTACTGCATATAGCAAATGTGTAGTGGGTGGTTTTACTTTTGAAGTGGAGATGACAGAATTAAGTGCACCGTACTTAATAAATAGAGAACCAGCAGCAATGCCTCCTTTTTATCAGCAAGGTGTTGAAATGAGCTGTGGCAAAACAATATTCAAAGTAAACGGTACTGTGATTGAAATGATAATTCCTCCTATTGGAATCACTGGCGGACCAGCTAGCGTGGTTAGTCCGAATGGAGTGTATGCGCGTTAATAATTACCAACACATTTCAAACAAAAAAAGTACCAGTAATTACTTGTATCCCTTATTAAAAAAATATATATAATCGCATGAAAAAATTACTCCTTTTTACGCTTCTATTATCGACTACATCTTTATTGTTTGCGCAGAAAGCAAATGATTTTACACTTAGTAAAGGAACAAAACTCATTTATAATGTTGAGCAAGGAACAAAAAATTATCAGTTTATAATGACAATAACAGAACTGAGTAAATCAGTTTCTTTTAATTGGGAAATGACTAGTCCAGTTAACAGATCGGGTTCTATATCTATGACTGCCGATGCAATGAAAAGTGCTTATGCACTGTTCAATTATTTTAGTGGTGGTCCAACAATTTTAACAGAAGAGACCAGTGTATTTATAAGTAGTGAAGGATATCATTCGCTAATTGAAAACAAAAGTGCAAGTCTTTCTGTAAATGGAATAAAAGGCAGTAAAGAATTATTTAAAGTATTAGATGAAGTTACATCATCTGTTAATGGCAGTATCTATTTACCCTATAGTGCTGAGCTAAAAGGGAAAAGTATAAAGTTTGATGACCTGATACTAGAAAACGCTGATGGAAATAAAGTTATCCGTGTTTGGAAAAATGCAACATTCCCACTGATTCTATTTATGAAGACGAATTTCAAAATTTATCTTGCAAATATTGAACAGTAAAGAAACATAGGTATAAAAATATCATTTCCGCTTTCAATTATTTTATATTTCAATAGAGCAGTTTTTTTGTCTGCTATTTATGCTGTCCCATTTTTTTAACTAATAAGCAACCATTAAATGTCAAAAATTAAATTTTTAAGTTTTCTTTTATTTGCCGCTGTAACTTTATTTTCTTGTGCAAAAAAAGATGTTGTACCTAGCACAACATTAATGGATACGCCTACAGCAATAGCTCAATATGATGCATCAAATTATGGCATTTACAAAGGGGTATTTGTTGGTTCAAGTGGAATAATTGTAATTGATATTAGTAATCAAGGGAAAATTTTAGCCACTTTAATAATTGAAGGAAAAACATATGCCTATACCACAACACAGACCATACTGCCAAACCAAGTAACTTCCTTAACATTTGTAAACGGAAACGACCATTTTAACTTTTCTGTTGCTTCTAATGGTACCAATCCAACCATTACTAATTTAGTAATAAGTGGGCATGTAGATCCAGCGATAATGGTAGTTAAAGAAACATCTTTAGCCATTGTTAAATGTTATGAAGGAACATTTAGTGGAGGCGATAATGGTATTTTTAATGCCGTTATCTTTAATAACAAATTAAAAGCCTTAGTAAAAAGCACTACTGCAAATTCAAATTTTATTGCTGAAGGAACAGTTGTAAATAATGTTACTATTTCAGCAGGTTCTGTTTCAAGTGGTTCAACATTTTCTGGAATGCTAAGTGGTAATACTTTTACTGGTACTTGGAATGATACACAAGCCGTTTTAAAAGGAACTTTTACTGGCACTAGAACATATTGATATTTTCGAGTAGGTATTTAAAATATAATCTTAAGTATGAAAAAAATCTTTATTTCCCTGGCCGCCATTCTTATTGTGTTGGTCGTTACAGCTCAATATGATAATCAATGCATATCGGGAAATTGTAATAATGGCATAGGCAAGTACTCATACTCTAATGGAAAAACGTATGACGGAAAATTTAAGAAAGGAAAACCAAATGGAGAAGGGGTTTTAACTGAATCAAATTTAGATTCAACGATTTTACTTATAAATAGTAAGGAACAAAAACAAGCAACTACTACTATCTTACAAAAAGGTATATGGAAAGATGGAGAACTGAATGGTCAAGGATATATGCTTATAAAACGTCAAAAATTTGAAGAAAGCAAAGATGTATTGCCAGATAGTAGCAACGGTAAAAAATATGTTTATAAATCTTACTCAATTGAAAATTATATTGAAATCACCGGAAATTTTGTTAATGGTATTTTAAATGGCTATGGTGTTACAGAATCTTTCACAACCAAAAAAAATGATCCTAATTCTAAAATTGGCATAAAAAAGTATGAAGGGTATTTTAAAAATAATGAGCGTCATGGAAAAGGTAAATTGTATAAATGGGTAAATGGTTCATATCAACTTGCTAATGAGGGTGAATTTTTAAACGGAAAATTCATAGAACCTCTAAAATAATAATTTTAAAAAATTTACCTATACGTGTATGAAAACATTAATTACTACTTTTTTATTGCTTCTGTGTACATACTTTTTACATGCTCAAACTGAAGTAAAAAAAGAATATTGGCTTTCAAAAAAACTAAAATCAGAAACTACCTATTTGAATGGGATAAAAAATGGGAAAGAGATTATTTATTCTTATTGGGGTGACAAGGAGTCTGAAACTAATTGGGTTAATGGTCTTAAGCAAGGAGTGCAAAAAAATTATTACAAAGGTAATATTCAATCTGAGATTCCATTTGTCAACGGAAAAGAAGAGGGGCTTGCTTTGTATTATGATGGGAAAGGTCGTTTACGCAATGATGAACTTTGGGAAAACGGTAAAATAAAATGTAGGGACAAAGAATACTACACTAATGGGAACCTCTTAAAAGAATGCCCTTGCGTTGATGGTAAGAATAATGGTGTCTATAAGCGATATTTTCAAAATAGTCAAGTTTGGGAAGAGACTCAAATGCATGATGATCAATACAATGGTACATATAAACTTTATTATGATAATGGCACCTTAATTAAAGAGTATAATTATATTGAAGGTAAAAGAAATGGAATATGTAAAGATTTTAATGAAAAAGGGGTTCTGCAAGTAAGCCAAACATTTGCTAATGATGTTCTAGATGGGGCTAGTAAATTATATACGGATAGAGGTGTAATATATAATGAAATAATTTATGTAAATGGAATTCAAAATGGGAAATACAAGCTCTATGATAAGGAAGGTAGAATTAAATCTGAAGAGCTGTTCATAAATGGTATATCAAAAGAGACTAATTATTTTAATGAGGAAGGTTATCTCACAAGTACACAACTACATAATGCTGAATTTTCCGATGAAATGTTTATTGTAGATACTACTTCTAAAAAAAATGCTAGAAAAGAAAGTAAATGGGAAGTGCAGTATACCAATACATCTCGTTTTTATGGTGATCAAACACATACGATTAAAAGTGCAAAATCAAATACTGATATTAAAGTGGTTGATATTGAAGCTCATTGGCAAAAAGACACTGAAATTGAGTATGAAGGATATGTTGTAAATGGTGTAAGAGAGGGGATGGGTAAATTATACTATCACAGCGCTTCTGGTAATAAGGACGATGATGAGATTTATGTAGGGATGTTTAAAAACGGTCTTCCCAACGGATATGGATATATGCGACCTAGATATACCCGAAAAATATTTGGGAATCCTGAAAATGAAAAGTATGATTATGGGTATTATAAAGACGGGAAATATGTTGGTGAATATCAGAATATGGAATTAGTCACGTATACAAATGGAAACACATATTATGGTCAGTTTACTAGTGGTAAATATCAAGGAAAAGGTACTCTTACCTGTAAGGAACAAACAATCATTGTTGAACAAAATGATGGTACAAAAACATACGTATTAAAATATGAGGGTTATTGGAAAGAAGGAAAAATGCACGGTCATGGATTTTGCGATTATGCAGATAAAACTACTTATTTCGGTAACTTCATAAATGGTAAAAGGGAAGGCGAAGGCAGTCTTCTATCTTATGAATGGAAGAAAAGCAAGATGATTAAACATGAACTAAAAGGTATTTGGGTTGGCGATAAGTTTATAAAATAATGCTGCTATTTTTTTATTGTATCATTGTTATGTTCAAAAAGGAGCTATTAATAAAGATTCTTAGTAGCAGCAACTTCTGATACCAATCTGCATTTAATAGTATATATGAATCTTGGGTTTACTATTAAATCAGAAGAAAAAGAAAATTAATATACAATACCTCAATTTAATTAGTAATCAAAATACCCTTCAGTGGGTATAAATTAAATATTTTATATAGATATTTTTAGGAATCATTATTTATGTTATTACTATTTCTTAATTCAACCTCATATTGATGAAAAAAATTATTTTATTTACAGCAATTGTATTTTGTACTTTAATGCTGAATGCACAAGTACATATAAATACCTATATTGTTGGAGGAGTTTCATTACCCAACTTCAAGTACAGTTATGATAAAGTTGCTTCACCTAGAAGTATTTACCAGGGTTATACTGGAGGTTTATTATTTAATACCGGATTTATGGGAGGAACAAAGAATGAAATGATGTTGAATTTTGGTTTGAATTATTTACAAGCTGGGGCTATTGACAAAGCACCAGTATCTGGTTCGGTTGTTGAATCAAAAATTAGACTTAATTATATACAAACAGAATTTTTCATTTCACTCCCTATCTCAATTTTTGAACTCTGTGGTGGGTTTCATTATAATTATGCTATAAACGGAAAAAAAATAATTAACAAAAATGATGGAACAAGTGCCACAACTAGTATAAAATTTGGCAGTGAAAATGGCGTTGATGATGCTCACAGAGGTGATTTGGGACTGAGTTTGAAAGCGGTTGTAAACGTGTCTAAATTTAAATTTATAGTAGGTTATAATAAAGGACTTTTTGGATTGTCGGCAAATGCATTAGAAGATGTATATAATAAAACATACACCGTTAGTTTGGCATATCCACTTAGTAAGAAAAAATAGTTATTAGAAAGCCATATTCTGATGTATCTTTTAACTAAATGATTGATGAAAAATAAACTAGTATTCTTTTTTGCACTTTTAGCAAATATTTGCCTTGCAAATATGGCGTCGCCACTGAGAACTGGTACTATCAATGCAAATGCGTTAAGCAGTAAGGACGTTTCCATTTTAAAGGAACATATTGGGGTACGAATTTTCAAGGGGTTTAAAACGGCTCAGTTTGATATCGAATATTCGATAAATACGAAGATTGAGGGCGGCCAAATTCCTTTGATATTTTTAGCTAAAGATTATAAAGGCGATTTTAAAGTTTGGGTAGATGATCAATTAGTCAATATTCAGGAAATTCCTAATTATATTATTAGACCAAAAGATTCCCCCTTTGCCAATTTTGAAAATTCATTTGATTATACTGAATCTGGGTATAACTATATAAAAATTAATTGGACCGAAAACGGACATAATTTATATAAGTTAGACGATTTAAAATACTTTGAAGCCTCTTTAAAAAAGGGGGATCATAAAATTCGAGTATCCTATACTGCTAATGTATGGGTGTACAATGCAGAATGGGTTAAGGAATATAGTTTTCGATATGCTCTTGCACCTGCAGCTTACTGGAAATCGTTCGGTGGACTTACAATTACCATTATTAATGAATCAGAATTAGATTCAGTAGCTACCAATTTAGGAAACCCGATTGAAGGAAAATTTGCTACTATTTCAAATTGGAAATTCAACCAATTGCCTACTGACATTTTCGAAATTAATTATAACCCAGTTATTGGCAATCTAGCATCAACGCTTATTAAGATAGATCCATTTGTACTTATGATAATATGCGGGATATTTCTTTTTACTTTTCACTTATGGCTTAGTATTAGTTATCGAAAAAGAAACCTACATAAAAAAATTTCATGGGTTGTAATGTTAGGAAGTTTTTTGTCCCCGTTTTTGATTCTATCTACTTATATCGCGTTCTATCTAATCATTGAAAATTTATTAGGAGAACATGTAAGTTCAAGAATGGGCTATTATTTTTTAATATTTGGCTTTTATCCATTGGTTGCATTAATATATTTATTAGTGATGATTGCAATTGACTGGCTAGTCAAAAAATATTTAGTAAAACATATAATATAAAGATGAAGAAAATATTTATTTCATTTATTTTTTGCTTTTTTATAATAGCCGTGACTGCGCAAAAAACTTGGACCTGTGTATCGGGTGATTGCCAAAATGGTATTGGTACATTTATTTATGATCTAGGAGAAAGCTACACAGGGCAATGGAAAAATGGGAAAGCTATGGGTGAAGGCACTATTAGAAATAAAGATGGTGTATATAATGGCCAGGTAAAATATTTTCTTACTAAGGAAGGCATGGGCACTTTTACGAATAATGCATTACAGGTATTTAAAGGGCAATGGAAAAATGATAAAATGAATGGAGAAGGTACCTATAATTGGGAAGGTAAAAGTTATTCAGGACATTGGAAGGATGGGGAATATGATGGGGAAGGGATATATAATGATGGGAAAGGCACAATTTATTCGGGACATTGGAAGGATGGTAAACGTGACGGCAAGGGATCTGAAACCAATGCCATGTTTGGTGGCAAAATTAGCAGTGGTAATTGGGACGAAGGTTATTTAATAGGGGCTGGTATGGAAATGTATCCTACGGGCTATTATATGAAAGCTACTTTTAAAAAAGGGTTTAAAGTTGTCAATGAAAGGTATTTTAATAAGGAAAATAAAAAGATTTCATACGAGGAGTTTAAGGCAAAAAATCCATACAAATTTTGTGCGGAGGGTAATTGCTATACTGGTTTAGGAACATGTGAATTTGATTATGTTAGTGAAATTTTTATCGGAAATTGGCTCAACGGGAAACGCCAGGGATTTGTAGCTGAGTTTTCTGGTGCTGATAATTTTTATTATGGAATCTGGAATGAAGATACCCTTGTTAGAAAAATTGATGAAAAAGAAGCACAAAAATATTTATCAGCTCAAAGAACTAATTTCTTGAAATTATTGAAATCTGCAATGAAGAATAATACAAGTAAGTCGAATTCTTTTGCTAAAACTGCCACTTTAATAGAAGGTTGTAACAATGGTGAATGTACTTCAGGTAATTGTGATAATGGTTTTGGTTCTTATGCTGATTGTTCTGGGGGAACCTATAATGGTAATTTTAAAAATGGGGTTCCCTTTGGTCAGGGCACTTATACTTATGCAAGAGAACTTTCTATACAGAAGTTTACGCATATTCAGCAACAACAAATGTTTGAAAAAACAACCATGAAGGGTATTTGGAATGGTACTAAAATGAATGGGTCTGGTAGTATCTACACTGAAATTAAAAGTTATGAGGAAAAAGAGTTTGAAGCAGATGCTGGTGCAACTTCTACTGGAACCGAATGGGAGCGAATTGAACATTTAACTGTAACAGAATATAAAGGAGATTTTGTAGACGGGAAGTTAAATGGGTATGGATATTATGAAACCTATTGGAAAATTGGTGTTCGAAGAGTAGATGATGATGAGCCGTTTACTGGTTTAGAAAAATACCTAGGTGAATTTAAAAATAACCAATTCAACGGTAAGGGCAAATTATATAAATGGTCAAACGGATCCTATCAACTGACCAATGAGGGTGAGTTTTTAAACGGCAAATATGTAGGGCCTTCAAAATAAAAAATCATAAACAAATGATTGAAATGCGGAAAATATCTATGCTATTTATTCTTTTACTATTTTGCCAGTTTATTATTGCGCAGGAGGTAAAAGTCTCAAAAGAAAAATCTGAGAATAACAGTCAATTAATTGAAAAGAAAAGGCAAGATATCTTGCACTGTAAAGGGCTGAGTAAAGACAGTGTAGTAAAGATATATGATAGGTTTTTGAAAATGATATTAGCTTATAGTAAAGACAAGAACATAAAACTCTCTTATTCTAGTTTAGAGTACTTAGTTTCATATAACTATCAAGGGGAACAAGTAGAATATCTTGGAGATGAGAAAAGCCTAATTATTTATTTGAATGATTTATTGAAAACCATATCAAAAAAGGCTGAATTGGAGGATGTAGCGGAGTCTTACAAGATGGCTAATTCTTTTTATTCTAAAATTTCAAATAATGCTAATGACGAAAGTTATTTTATAAATGAAGGCCCTGTAATGGAAGGATATTATTTTTGGAAATCAAAATTCGATCTTGCCCGAGTTTCGTTTAAGCAAAATCAGTTCAGAGAAGCTTGGTTTAATTATAGCCAAGCAGCGCGTTATTATTTGCCAGATTCATCTTATTATTTAGCTGCAATGGCAATGATTAAAGAGAATGATACTGTAAAATCGAATGATAAAGATTCATTAAATAAGTCAGTCTTAGAATTTTTTTCTAAATCCATACATTTAAAACCGGATAATAAATTATACATTGGTGAAAGAGGTAAATTTTATTTACAGAAAGTTAAAGACACTACGAATGCGTTGGCAGACCTTAATAAGGCCGCTGCACTTCAATCGATGGATCCTGAAATTTATTTTCAGTTAGCTTTACTTAGTCATAGGAAATTGCATAATGATCAAGAAGCCATTCGCAATCTTTCAACTTGCATTAGTTTGAAACCAGAAAAAGCGGATTATTATTATTTAAGGGCTTTACTCTATAGAGATAACAACAACTTTCTTGCAGCGCTTCAGGATTTTAAAAGTGCTATTAAGTTTGGCAAAGCCAATCCAGATTATTATGCTGGCAGAGGGTATTGTAATGGTCAGCTAAATAATTTTATTGAGGCTTATGACGACTATAATGTAGTACTATTGTTAAATCCCAAGGATGAAATTTCGAGAAGCAATGTGCAAAAACTAGACCCGATTTTAAAAGCAGAATATGCAAAAAAAGGAGTAACTGCTCAAAATGTGTTTCAATATTTTATGAAACAAGGGGATGAATATTTAAAAAACGATGATAAATTATATGCTGCCCTGAGTTATACTAAATGCACTAAAATAGAACCTACTAACACGGAACCTTATAATAAAGCAGGAAAAATATTTGGCTTTTATAATATGAATAGTTATGCAGAACCTTATTTACATTATGCTGCTTATTCGAATGGGAAAAACTCAGAATATTTTATTGATTTAGGTAAATTTTACATGTCAAATTTGGAAGACTACCCAAAAGCATCTGGTATACTTGATACTGCGGCCTTACTTGGCTCGAAAAATGAGGAGTGTTATTTTTTAAATGGGTTATGTAAACAGTATGCATTGCAAAACAAAGAGGGGGCATTGAAGGATTATACAACAGCTATAAAACTGCTTCCTAATTTTAAAGAGGCATTAAGAAAGAGAGGAAATTTGTTAATAAGTGAATTTAAAAATTATATATCCGCCCTATCTGATTATGAAGCTTTAAATAAATTAGAACCCAAAAACATTATTTACCTATCTAAGATAAAAGAGTGCAAAGAAAATATAAAAAAATAATTCTGATATGTTTTCCTGACTCTATTAATACTGTTATTGTTTTATAAATACCCTACAGTAGGTATGCAAATATTCCTATATCTGAAAACGTTTATTGTAAAAAAAAATGAAAAAAATCGCTTTCGTACTATTTTTGATGCCTACATTTTTATTATCTTTTGCACAAAAAAGTAAAAAGAAAACTATTGAAGGAACGGCCTTTCATATTGGAGTCTCTTATTCCAATCCAACCCAAGCCGAATTTGGAAAATATTTTTCTGTAATTAGTGATTCATTAAAATTGAAGGCATCTATTGTACCTAAGACATTATATGGACTTTCCATGGCGCTAACTATACGGAATGAACAATGGGAATTTGAAGCAGGCGGCGGTTTTAGTTCAGGCTTTAAAGTTAAAAGTAGTAATGCTGCGAACACCAGTTCTGCTTCTTTAAGTACAAGTACAATTGATATTCATTTTGGTTTTTCCAATTATATTGCTGGCCCTTTATTCATTGGACTTGATCTGGATGCAATAAGTAATTCTGGAAAATTTGAAGTAGTGGATAATTCTGGATCCCTTTTTGAATCAACACCAGAAAGCCACAACCCATTTAAGGGTTATGTTTTTTCTGTAAAACCAAAAGCAGGTTTCTTTTTCCCTTTCAAGGCGGGAACTTATTCAGGAATTAAAATAAATGCCTTTTACGATTATGGGATATCAAAATATGAGTTTTACAGCAATGATATTTTCCAATCAAGATTAAAGAATTATAAAGGAGCAACTAAATCTTCATTTAGTGGATTTGGTGCACAGCTTGTTTTAGTATTTGGGATGTAATTTTTGAGTAACAAATAAACCGTAGTTAATTATTTTATATTAAAGCAATTATTTAATTGCTTTAATATAAAATTGTTTTGATGCTAATAATTTTTTTTCGGGACTTGAGTAAACACTAATTGTATAGTTACTACTATAAACAAGGTCTTTCAATTTAATATAAAAATCTTTCCAGCTTGGATTGATACTTCTGCCCTTCATGGTTTGTTGATCTACTACAACACTATCTCTAGTAGTGATTACATTTATCTGATCATACTGTATCTTGTCATAACGATGTAAAAAACCAACAATCCTAATCTCATTTTCTTTAATGGTAAATCCATTTGTATTGTTAAATGAAGCATTAGTTTTATTAGTACCAATCATTACTTCATAGAGTGAGTCCTGTGCTTGTTGACTATTGCTTCTCTTTCCTAATTGTGCATTTGTAAATGATGAAATGCTCATTAAGGCGAGTATAAAGATTACTTTTTTCATATTTGAACATTTTTGATTATTAAAACTGTCTACTATCTGCGATACAAATCTTGTTTCTAAATACCCAACATTTAAGAATTAAGCCATCAGACAATTTGAATTCCCATTTTAATGGTAGCTCAGCAGAAACATCATTTGGCGTATGATACATTTGTTTTGCCACTTCTAAAGCTTTTGCCTCATCTCGATATTCTACAATGAACTCATCAACCGTTTTGTCTGGAAGCATCATACAGGTTATTTGTTTAATTGTACCTGTGCTGAAATTTTCAATAAGATTATTATCGTATGCATCTTTGGGCATTTGCATTTTAGGCCTAAGCTTTTTTATAGCATCTTGATTCATGCCAATATACAAATTTTGAATTTCAGTAGGTAAATACTTTTTTTGCAAATTGGGGTTAATGTTAATTTCAGTGTTGAAGTGGATGATCTTTCCTGCAAAGGCTTGAACATGGCTATCCATAGAAAAATCTTCTTGAGTTTTTGCAAGTAAATGAATTTCAAATGCCCCAGCACTTTCTTTATAGATCAAAAAGCTCAGGCAAAAAGGGAATTCTGCCCCAAATGTTTTATCAGTTTCAAATAATGCAAAGTAAGCTGAAGTTCCACCAAAATCTGTTTGAACATCCTCCTTGCTAGATGGTAACACTTTGATACTACCAGGGACTTTGCTTTTTGCATTATTCAAAAACAATGCTGTTGCATAGGTTTCAACTGCGTCGGGTTTTACATTTTTCATGTCAGGCCTAAAAGTATAGCGAACTTGTACCTGATTATCGTTTGAGACAAAGATATAGTCGTAAAGTTTTGATTGTTCCTTAGTTGGAACTACTTTTTTGAAACCTTCAAGAAGGGATTCATTGAATATAAATTCATGTGTGTCTTTCGTTTGCGCAGAAATAAAAAGACTCAAAAGCAGACTGAATAGTAACCCGAATTGTTTTTTCATTTTATTTTTTTGATCTAAAATGAAATTAGTATTTGGCCAGAAACTAACTATACCCTCTCGTGGGTATATTGCTGTATAATTATTTAAACGTTTTTTTTAACAAGGGATATTAATAGAAACTACAGTTTCGCCGCCTATTTTTGAATCCCATTCGATGGTGCCTTTCAGGAATAATACCCGTGATTCAATGTTTTTAAGCCCGATTCCATCTTTGGTTTTAACCTCTTTGAATTCAAACCCCTTGCCATTGTCTTCAATAAGAACGCCGATATTTGACTGTTCCTTAATTAGTGTTATATATAATTCGCTTGCTTCTGCATGCTTTATTACGTTTGATACAGCTTCCTGCACAATCCGATATAGAATTGTTTCAATTTTACCATCAATTCTTTCATTTAAACCTTCTGTATATAGGTTAATACTTATTGATTGATTATGCAGTTCGTCTAAGAATTTCCGAACCGCATTTACTAATCCTGCTTTAATCAATGCATTTGGCATCATATTGTGTGATATAAAACGTACTTCTTTACAACTATCATCAACCATTGCAATTGCTTTCTGGTATTGATTCTTTTGTTCAATATTTAAAAAGGGAATTTCATCCTCGATAGCAGTTAAGTTAATTTTTGCAACACTCATCATTTGGCCGATGCCGTCATGCAAATCTGACGCTATTCTTATCCTTTCATTTTCCTCCGCTTCTAATACCGCCCTTGTTGCCATTTCCTCCGATTTTCTCAGCATTATTTGCATTTCAGCATTTTTCTTTAATTGATTTCTATGGTAAAATGAATAAAATAACAAACTAACTAACACGGATAGAATCGATAGACCGATAATCCAATAGTTGCGTTTACTAATTTCAAAATTCTGTTCGTTGATCTTTTTCTCTTTTTTCTCAGTTTCATATTTTGTTTCCATTTCGGCTAATTGCTTTGTAGCGGTGCTATTGAAAATGGAATCTTTTATTATTTGCTTTAAATCGGAGTAAAGAAATGCAGCATTATAGTCACCTTTTTTTCTATAAATCGTTGCTAATTGATCGTAACTAAACAGGAGAATATCCTTTAACCCATATGTTTTGGAAAGACCTATGGAAAGTTTATAGTAGATAATGGAAGAATCTAATTTTCCCTTATTCTGGTAGGCTTCAGCAATGTTACAACGGCTTAATGCAATTACTTTTTTGTCATTCAGTTTCAGTCCAATAATTTCTGATTGTCGATAATATATTAATGCACTATCTATTTTATTTAAATAAAACAGGTAGGCGCCTGCATTTGAAAAGCCAATAGCAGATGTTGCGTTCTGATAGAGTTTTAAATTGATATTGTTTGCAATTGACTGCTCATTGAATGCATTTCTATAGTCAGCATTATTTGCGTAGTAAATGGAAAGGTTTAACTTTATTAGACCAAGCTCATTTTCGAAGCCATTTTTTAAAGCAATCTCTTCGGCTTCCTTTAAAAATCGATATTCTAATTTATTCTTTTTCAAATAGCCATAAGCCTGAGCAATATTATTTTTAGAAAGCATTATTCCACGCTGATCATTCATTTTCTCCCAGATAGTAAGGCTTTCTAAATAAAACTGTAATGCATTGGCGTAATTACCTTTTAAGGCTTGAATAGCGCCAAGATTGGTATTACTTCTAGCCTCAGATGAAGGAGCTTTCATGATTTTACTTTTTTTGAGCGCTATTTCAGAATAGGTAAAAGCTTGGTCTGGAATATCGTTAATGTGTTTGAAACAAAAATTAATCAGTCGATTCAACGATACTGTATCTGTTAACGAATTAGAGTAAATTTGTAAACTATCTTTATATTCCTGCGCCTCAATTTGATTAATTGAGAGGGATATTAAAAATAGTATCCTGATAGTTTTAATAAGCCATTTGAGGTTCGTTCTATTAAAATGTGTTAAACACTTTTTTTTCATAATTGGAGCCTTTGTAAAATATAAGATAAGTTTAGATTAAATAATGCTCTGTAATAAGTGTATTTTGAATTCCTAGCTTATTCATTTGTCGTATTAAATTTTAAAAGGCAAGTCGAAATTCTTTTTAATCAATTTCATATCTACTTGCATGATTGTTCCGTGGTGTTCAAAATAATAGCCGGTGATACCAATATTAGGCTGAAACTTAAATATGCTATGGTCTGGATTGGTAGTGTATTGAACTTCAGCAGAACTAGCGTCTGTTGCACCATGTTTCACTACCCAAGCATACATACTATCTGAACGTTCTGGCATATCAGGATCGCCACCCCATGTTTTACCTTTAGTAAGTGGAAAATCAAATAATACCAACTGGCTGTTTCTTAAATCCATTAAAGAGTCATTTAAGTCTCGCAAACGCTTCAGTAGGGTATCAAAAGAATCGTTTGTACATAAATAAATTTTGTTGCTGTCTTGTAATAAAATTAAATCACTCTTCTCTGCTTTTCCTTCGTACCAAACTAAATCTGTTGGGAACCCTTTGATTACTGCGGCAAAATATTTTCCGTGCTTAATAGTATCAATCACTTCCATAGTCCATTCCATTTTCAGTTCAATAAGTGAATCTGTTTCTCTTTGATGGTATTTGATATTGGCTTCATAAGTCCATTTATTTCCTTTACTTAATGGAAATGGGTGGTTAGATTTTGTATCAACAGTCTTAGTATTTTGATTACAGGCAGTAATACATGCTAAAAAATAAAAGATGAATGTGTATTTAAAATATTTTTCACAAAGTAATTGCATGGTTATTTTTTATCAAACATAGCCTCATTCATTCATTAAAATATACCCTAAGTGGGGTATTTAAAGAAGGTGTGAGAAATTAGTTTATTGGAATATTCTAGATCATAGTCCCGATTCTATTTTTCTTTTCAGCGACTCAATTGCATTATTCAAATTGTATTCACGGTTATTTAAGATACTGTTTGTGTTGTGTTCTAAAAGCCGAAGATCTTCCCCATTGTTTTTTGAAGTATACAAATCAATTCGGTAAGTATTGTCTTGCATTCGTTCTGCCTTTAGCTCGAACTTTCTGTATTTGAAAAAATTCTGATGATTGTAAATGAAATCATTCCGCTCTTTATCAACATCAACAACATAGTTATCATTCACTTTGAAATAGGAGACAAACCTTTTTTCTCCCAAGTCTTTTTCACATTTCATATCGTACTGACTAAACGCAAACTGAGCCCCATTTCCTTTTCCTACGCCATATTTGCATTTTGAACTTTCGTGCAGATATGAATTAGGGACATACTCAAAAAATGGTCGCTCATCTGTGTCCATTGATTTGCCATCATTTCTTGCTTCAGGAACAGTATATTGAGACTCACAAGTTGCGGTAAGTTCACCCGCATCAGTGCTAGTAAAACTAATACTACCGCTAAATGATAAAGAATAATTCACAGTTTTTTTGCTCCCATAACTATTGTATGTAATGGATTTTTCATAGATCCTTTGCAAGATCCAATTATGGCTTGAAAGTAATTTTTCATATTTGCCTGCTTTAAATAATGCATACGCTTGATCTGAAGCATCTCTGATCTGTTTTTTAGTACTTGCTAATTCCGCCAATAAAGAATCCATCTGAGGTTTGAATTGTATCCTCCTTTTTTCAATGGCTAATTCTTTGTCTTTTACTGCTTTCAACTTAGCAAGTTCAGTCTGTTCCTTGGCTTGCGCAACTGCTTTCTTACCTACCATTACAGTCATTTCTATTTCTTTAGCTGGCACAAATCCGCCTGTAACAATGGCCTTGTATTTAGCTTTGTCATTTAGTGTATATAGCTTGTCGGGTTCATCCATTTTATACAAACAAATGGAAGCATAATTCCCTTCCGAGGAATGCTTAAACCCAAGCGAATAGGCCAGATATTTTCCATTTGGGTCTACGTCAAAATTATAATAGTAAACAGGGTTTGATTTACCATTATATAAGCTTGCCATATTCAAATACTTGCCCTGACTATAAAACACTTTAAGGTCAATCGTTTCTGCAGAATCCTTGCTGGATATGGAATACAGATAATGTCGGTTCTGATTATCCGTTCCCAGATACCGGTAACCAGTTAGTTGATTATAGGCTAAGTCGGCTAAGGTATTTCGAGCCATATCATACAAATCTTTTGAAGTAACGGTATTTAGATTGTAATGGATATAGCCATTGTTTTTATAGTAAGCTGACTTGGCATATAATACCAGGGATTGATTACTAAATGTCCACTGATCAGTACCCCCTTCATAATATTTCTCTGTGAACATTTTTTCTAACGCATGGGTATTCAAGTCGAAACTAAATATGCTGCAATCTCCAAAAGTATAGTTTGGATCTTTTTCAAAACGTATGAAGAAGAACTTTTTGGCCTTTTGTCTATAACAGAATTTGTAATCAACTGAGCTAAGGGTATTGTAATCCTTTAGTCCTTGAGTAAGTCGGAAAGAGTCCAAGACTACATTATTGCTGTTGTAAAAAAAGACCCATCGATTATTCATGATCACAGATGTGTCTGAATTGATCCAGATCTTTAAACTTTTATTTGCATCAACGCTATATACATTATGAGGCAAAAAAGCGGCATAAGCTTCTCTAGCTTTTCGATTGTTTTTTAATTCGCTAAAAGGGATTTCTTCTTTTTTTTCCTTTTTTTCGAGATCCCAAACATGGTAAATACTTTGATTAGGGTCATAAAGAAACAGTTCATTTCCTGAATCACTAAAGACCAAGGATTTGTTGGTCGATGAATTACTGCCACTGTCTTTTAAACTGATATTGCCATAATCTTTTATACCGGCATATCGTTTCACATTTGGATTGAAAAGTTTTGGAAGCCAAAGTTCGTCTTCTTTGTCTTGTTGGATCTGACGATTTTTTACAGTATTGACTTCATTTTCGGTTTTAGTAATTTGTTCCTTAACATTTTTTATTTTATTGGTTAATGCTTCGCTTATATTGACATTAGAGTAAAATTCATATAACTTTAAAGCCAATGCATAATTCCCTTTTTTCACATAAATATCTCCTAACCTTTCAGCCATAGCATAATTGTGTGAAACTCCTGAACCGTGTACAGGATATCCAGTGCAGTTAAATTTATAATCACTTTGATCTTGAACCCAGATAAATGCCTTTAAAGCAAGATCAATATTGGATGCCACCAATTCTCGATCTCCCAATTCCATTGTATAATGCAAAAACTTATCTAATATGTCTGGCTTATCATCTTTAAACCCCATTGGGTCGCCCTTAAACGAAAGCGTAGCAAGATCTACTGCCTCATATAGTTTTCCCATTTTATACAAGGGTTCCACCCTAAAATTGAGCCAGCAAAGCCAGGGGAATTTCTTTTTGAAATTTTCATAATCATCAATATACGATGAATATTTTCCTTCAGGATAGGTACTAGATTCAACAGCCAGTTTATAAGCTTCCTCGTATTTTCCTTTATTCATTAACCGTTCCCATTTTGGGTATTCTGGACAACCTAGGCTGGTTTGGCCATTGACTAAAAATGGTAATAATAAGATTACTAGAATTGGGAAACAGATTTTCAATTGTTTCATCTTAAGGTTGATTTGTGATGGATAAATGGTTTTGATTAACCTAGTTACAGAAAGTGATGGTATGAAATGAGCCATAACAAAATTTGTTACCAACCGAAATGTTTGTTAGCGAATCCCGAGCACTCGGGACCAAAATCAATTAATAAACACATGAAATAAGCATAACGAAAATTTGATACCAACCGAAATGTTTGTTAGCGAATTACATGTAACCAAAATCAAATAATAAACACATGAAAATAGCTATTTCAACATTGGATTAACTACCCTAAGGAGGGTATTTTTTAAATTGCTTAGCAATCATCGATAGAAGATGCACTTTAATAAATAAAAATGGGACATGTCATCAATGCTCCGAGCTTAATGAATTTTTTAACCCAAAGAAAAAAATTCAAAAGAACATTCTTATTCAATCAAATCATTCGGGTAATGAAGGGCTTTATCCAATAACGGCAGCATTGGTAAAATCCATTATCTTCTAATGACGCTGATCTGGAAGATGGCATCATGCAAGTTTTCCGATTCGCAATAGCCGAAAATAGTTTTCGACCGTTTTTCTTTTCCTATTACTAACAGGAAGTTTTGTGGAAGGCCTGATTATTTCAAATTTTTTTGACGAAAAAAAAGTATTTTAAGCTAGAGCCATTTCTGCGATAACGCCCTTATGTCAACTAACTAACGGCTATTGCAGTATTATGCTCTTTACTGCTGCTATATTTATTGTGGTTTATTTGTTTAACTTTTTCAAAAATATAATTAATGGTTCTATTATTTGTGCGTATATTTTCAGTATACTCTTAGTGTATGAAAAATGTAAAAATGTTTTTATTGGCAGCAATGCTAGTGTTTTCAAGTTACAGTTTTGCACAATATGTAGATAAAGAAAGGTTTATAAAAATGTCGAAACAATCAGATTTCGTACCCCTTTTACAGGGGAAATGGGAGAATATAAATAATAATTATTTTAAAGCAAACGATACTTTATACGAACAATATTTTGGTGGCCTTATTAATAAAATAGCACTTGCGGATATTGATTTTGGAACTACTATGATTAAAAAAGTATATGGCTTTAAAACAGATACCATTTATCCATATTCAATATTATTTATTAGCCCCCCCCAAAATAAGAAGGTTGTTAGTTGGTTTGATCACGATCATATTGAAATAAAATTTCCTGACCAGGCATTAGCCGAGCAGGCATTAGCAGTTTTAAAACCAAAATCTAATGCAGGATTTTCGGCCGGCAATTCATCAAATCAAAATTCAGAACAATTACCCGACCCGGCAAGATTATGTACAAACACTGGTAAGTTTATTAACGATCTTAGAACAAATAATCTTAAATATTATTTAGGAAGTTTTATTTCGTCGGGCATGGGATTTAATTTTTATAAATCTACCATTTCATTTCCCAATTCTTTAGAAACTATCATTGTAGATACAAGTGCTTTGCAGCCTAATTATAGAAGAGCAGAAATATTAATGAAGAGCGAAACTGTATCGAACAAAAATGTAAGCACAAATATGCAAGCTTTGTACGATCATATTAACATGGTGTATGCAAAATGCCTTGGCGGTAAAAATGGATTTGAAACAATTAACAGAGATAATGACAAATACAGTAACAGTAAATTGCAAACTGATTATACTCGATTTTTACAAAATAATTCTACTGGCCTTTTTTCAAATTTGCAAACAAAAAGTGGATTAATTGTTCGTGTAAAAATTAAGCAAACTAGCCAATCGACAGGTATCTATACTAATAAATTATACATTTTTATTGAAGAGCAGTAAATTTTTCGAATACCAAATATAGTAGAACCAAACTTTCGGTAAGAATTACAGCTTATGATACCATGTGTATCATAAACAAACTGCATCGAACTAGTTATAGTATACTCCCCCGAAAGGATAAAACCTTAGCCACGGTTATTTTAGTGCCAGCCTGCCATAGATCATAGTTGCGTTGTAGGTTGAGCCAAAGTTCAGGGGTAGTATCAAAAGCTTTTCCCAGACGTAGAGCCATTTCTGCACTAACTCCCATATGGCCATTAACCAATTGAGAGACCGTCTTTCGGGCAACACCTAAATTATCAGCCAATTGAGTATTGTTAACCCCAAGTGGGTTTAGGTACATCTCCTTCAGTATTTCTCCCGGATGAACCGGGGGCATTCCTTGTTTTAACATAAAAACTGATTTTCTTTTTTAATGATAATCTAAAAAATCCACTAGATGAACATTGCCATTCTCGAATTTGAAAATGATCCGATAATTGCCGAAAACCGTTATTGACCAAAATCCCTTTAGTTCTCCTTTGAGAGGATGCAGGCCTGATCCCGGATAGTTCATATCTTCTACCTTTTCTGTTGCATCTAACAGTATCAACAGGTTTCTGATCTTCTTTACCTGCTGAGCAGGAAGCTTCGACATATCGTTTTTTGTCCAAAGCAACCGAAGTCCCCTGTGCTGAATACTCACAATCATACACAAATGTAACCTGTTACGTTACAGGGTGCAAATTTATTTTTATTAGTAGACGGTAAAATGGGGGTTATTTCATGAACACTTCATCTTCTTGATTTCTTCAGGATGAATCAGGCGGTGCTAATTAATTTTGTTGTTGTGATTTGCTTTCAAATTATTTCTACCTTAGATCTTTCGCTAGGGACTTCACAATTTAATACAGAGCGTAGACAATGTATAACACTAACGGGCTAAAAAAATTTTAAAAAAATATTCTACCCATATCAAGCCTTAAGTAGCGTAGAAGAAATAACAACCAACATTTTTCAACTGGAAGCTGAAACAGATGGATTATTAGAAGAAAATGCAGCATAATATGGCAAAAAAAATAAATAAAAAAAGCCTCTCGGTTTTCGAGCAAATATGCCAAACTGATGAAAATGGAAATGAATTTTGGTTGGCTCGTCAGTTAGCAAAAGCATTGGATTATACTGATTTTAGAAACTTTACAGGCGTAATAGAAAAAGCAGCAGAGGCCTGTGAAAAGAGCGGAAATAAAATCAATGAACACATCGTTGAAACCAACGAGGTGTTAGTGGTCGGGCAAGGTGCAAAGCATACTTACCCCAGTTATAAGCTTAGCCGTTATGCTTGTTACCTTATTGTTATAGCCACATAACATGCCAAACATAAATGACAAGTAGAATTCCAGACTTATACGAGATTGCCGGGGAGGTGCTACAATTTAAGAACATTATTCTCAAATTCCAATAAAATCGAATATACAAAAATTCCTAAATGCAGTAAAAGCAAAAATTAGTTTAATTTCGCAGCATGTTCAGTACCGCTCAAATAGTAGATATTTTAAAGGCAAAGAAACCGGATTTGGTGAAAAGGTATCCAATTTCCGAACTAGGCTTATTTGGTTCCTATGCCCGTACAGATTTTAATGCTATGAGCGATATTGATATTTTAGTTGATTTTGATAAAAATATTGATGCTTTTACTTTTATAAGACTTGCTCACGAATTAGAGGATTTGTTTCTGCATAAAATTGATTTGGTTTCAAGAAAGGGTATAAAACCGCAGTGGCTTTTATTTGTTGAAAAAAACTTAATCCATGTCTGAACGGAGCATTAGACTTTTATTACACCACTTCCATTACACAAAATCCATAAGCCGGAATGATTAGATATTCCTGATCGGCGCCAATGGTATAGCTTGTGTTGTTCCAGTGATCGTATAATTTATTTGATTTTGCGCCATGCGTTTTAAATGCATACCAAGTAACATAAGATGCCTGTGCGCTGAAATTAAATAAACAATATACTTGCTGCTCCTTAAAGCTGCGGATAAAACCTGCTACATGAATATTATAGGGGGGTAACCATATCAGATTTTTGTAATCGCCAAATGCAGCCAATTTTTTTCGGAGCGCAATCATCTTCTTTGTGGCATTAAAAATCTTTGCTTCAATAGTTTCCGGTGCTGCAATTCTTTGCTCTTTTTCCCAGTGAATAATGGGCCGATGCATCCACCTGTTATCGTAGCTTTTACCCTCGTCTTGCAAATAAGAATAATCGTTTGTGTAACCCATTTCATCGCCATAAAACAAAATGGGCAGCCCGCCAATAAACATGGTTTGTGCCTGCATTAAACAAATCTTTTTGATAGAAGTTTCAATTGCCTCCTCATTGTTTCTGCGAATGGCTTTTTCGAGCCCGCATAAGGATGCCAGCGACCCACTAATTCTGGCATCTTGCGTTTTAGGGTTTACCGAAAACAAAGCACCGGCGGCAGGTGAATCGGGTATGGCACCTGAATAATATTCTTTTAGATACCTGCGATGTTCGTAGGCATTAAATCCTGCAACGGCAATCATACTATCATCATATCCCAAACCAATATCATCGTGACATCTCGTATAAGTAATCCAGGAACAGCCATAAGGCTTCTGCAAAATTTCGTGTTGGGCTGCCAGCATCACCCTGGTGTCGCCTGTTGCTAACGCATCCCATTGCAAAGCCATTTGTGTGGCGTTATAAGCAAAGTCGCATTCTTTTGCAGTAAAGCGATCGGTACCAAAATATTTCATGATCTCTTTTGGTGCAACAATGGCTTCGCCCAATAATGCCATGCCCGGCGCAGCAACTTGAACACACTGTTTAATCAACCTTAATAAAGTATGTGCCTGCGGCAGATTCTGACAACTGGTGCCCAATTGCTTCCATATAAATGCCGGTGCGTCGATACGTAAAACATCTACTCCCAGATTGGCGTAAAAAAGAATGGTGTTGAGCATTGTAACGAATACCTCAGGGTTGGTATAATTCAAGTCCCACTGATATTCATGAAATACACTCATCACCCATTTATTACATTCAGGCACATACGAAAAACTTCCGGGAGCAGATTCCGGAAAAATTTCGGGCATGGTTTCTTCAAACCAATTTGGCAGACTCCTGTCATCGTACATGTAAAAATAATCCTGGTATTTTTTATCACCCTGCTTTGCGAGTTCTGCCCATTCATGTCGGAACGAAGTATGGTTCAATACCATATCAATCATCAGAAACATGCCTTCTTCATTCATTTTTTTCTGAACAGATTTCAAATCTTCCAGCGATCCGAATCGTGGATCCAGTTTTCTGAAATTCGAAACGGCGTATCCTCCATCGCTCTCTCCCTCAGGGCTTTCGAATAGGGGCATAAAGTGTAAAAAATTTACGCCCAGTGTTTTAAAATAATCCAGTTTACTTTCCAGTGTTTTTAAGTTGCCACAAAAACGATCTACGTATAAACTCATTCCAACCAGTTGGTTGCTCAAAAACCAATTTCCGGATTCTTCTTTTTCTTCGTCCTTTAATTTTAATGCCTCATCTCTTAGCGAATAGGCATTTGTAATGGTTTGCAGTAGTTCTGTAAAAGCTTTTGCGCTGTTAGGATGACTGCTATATAAAGACTGGTAGAGGTCGGCGATTTCGCTGGAGTTGGCAAGGAAGCGACTATAGAAAAGATTGTCTTTCCCTGCAACATCAATATGATTTTCTAAAATAGAAAGCGAAATCTGTTGGTGTAATTGATATTGATACACTGGTAACTATTTTTATAAAGAAAGTTATAAGAAGATCTGATTATTTAAATGTTTGAAAGCTTCCATGGCACCCATATATTCGCAGGTTCGTGCACCTGCTTTATTTGCATTCTTTACAATGAGTTCCCAATCGCTCTTACTCGTTTTTAAAATGGCGTCCCGATTTTTATTGCAAAGCTGATATAAAACTGCGCCAACAAAAGCATCGCCCGCACCTGTTGTGTCAACCGGTTTAATAGGGATACTGGCTATTGTGCTATTTGCCTGATGGTATCCCAACAAAGTTCCATCCTTACCCAATGTAATAGTATAAACAGCCGAAGTTTCGTTATTTAAAACTGTTATGGCATCTTGTAAGGTAGCTGTTCTGGTAATCAACATGGCCTCTTCATCGCTGAGTTTAAAATAGTGACAGCTTTTTAAAAAATACCAGGATTGCAGAATAAATGTTTCTGTATTATTTTGAAAAAGAAGCTGCCTGTAATTGGGGTCAAAGCTGATGAATATTTTTTGTTGCTTAGCCCTTTCTAATAAACTGATATATGCTTTTTGTAGTGGCCCCGGCAGGAACGCGGTTGCAGATCCAAAATGGATGATGGATATATCGGTTAAATCAATTGCATTCACTTCCTCTTCACTGAGCGCTCCATCTGCACCTCTGTTAAAAACAAAATCTCTTTCTCCATCTTCCATCAACGAAACAAAGGCAAAACTGGTAAAATTGTTTTCATCCTCCAGCATATATTTTGTGGATACGCCAAATTCTTTCATCACCTGAATGAGTTGTTTTCCAAAGGGGTCGTTACCCACTTTTGCAGCAAGTTCTACTTCAGCACCTAAGGCTGCAACTGCTGCTGCAACATTTGTGGGAGCTCCTCCGGGCTTTTTTAAAAAGTGCTGACCTTGGGTTAAACTACTGCCCTTGTCTGTGCAGATCATGTCGATAAGCGCTTCTCCGATGCATAAAATTTTCATATGGTCTCCTTTTCTGAACTGAGTATTTTATAATTATTCAACACTAATGCCCACCACCACTTACTACCACCACATCATCTGCAGGCATTACTTTTTTAATTCGCATAGTTACGGCACAAGCTATCAATAATAATATACCGCCAAAACTGATGGCTTTTCCGGGATCGTTATCCAGAAAATGATTCAATACAAATCCAAAAGTAGTGGTTTGCAGTATCATGGGAATTACGATCATCATATTAATAATGCCCATATACACACCATATCTTTCTTTCGGAATATCATTTACTACCATCAAATAAGGCACCCCCATCATGCTAGCCCAGGCAATTCCAAAGCCTGTCATTGGTACAAATAAAAAATACTGATTCTCGATAAGCGGGAAAACCAATAATCCCATACCCGCTAAAAACAAACAGGTTACATGCACATTTCTGGGACTATATTTTTTTGCCAGCACCACTAATACAAAAGCAGAAAGAAAAGTAATTACATTATACCATCCATTTACCAAACCTGCCCAGCCAACTGCTTCTTCATAAAGCTTCGGATTTTTTGAAGGAGATGTTTTCCATACCGACTGTGCAATACTTTTAGAGGCATTCTGCCAGTAGCAGAAGAGTGCATACCATTGAAATAAATATACCAATGCTAATTGCCACATTACTTTTGGCATGTGTTTGATGGCACTAAAGATTTCGATGAATGGTGCCATCACCGATTTATTACCGGCCTTCAGTACGGCCAACTCTTTATCGGTAGGAGGGATCTCGGGTGTTTTGGTGATCGACCATAATACAGATGAAATAGAACAAACCGATCCCAGAAAAAAGGATCCAAAAACCCAATAGGGTATCTGTCCGTGCATTTGTTTTAAAAAGCTAATTTTTTGAAATGCAAAGAGCGAAACATTGGCAAGTGTAATACCCAGACCTGTAAAGAAACTTTGTGTTAAAAAACCATTTGCGTGTTGCGATGGGGGAAGTTTATCGGCTATAAATGCGCGATAAGGTTCCATCGCCGTATTATTAGCTGCATCTAATACCCATAGCAAACCGCCAGCCATCCAAAGACTGCTACTGAAAGGATAGATGAACAAACAAAGACTGCAAAAGAGGGCCCCGATAAAAAAATAGGGTTTACGTCTGCCAAAGCGAGGATGCCATGTTTTATCGCTCAGTGCGCCAATAATGGGTTGTATCAGCAAACCCGTCATTGGTCCGGCAAGATTTAGAATCGGAATTTGATCGGGGCTTGCTCCCAAAAAATCATAAATAGGATTTACTGCGCTTTGTTGCAGACCGAAGCTATATTGGATTCCGAAGAAACCAACATTCATATTAATAATTTGAGTAAAACTTAAACGGGGTTTCGATATAGACATAGCAATCGGTTAGTAGTAACACTAAAAATAGTAAATTCATTCAGAAATATCCTTTCACAATAATAGATTCCTAAATTTGAACAATTGCTAACGTTTCCGGTAAGGTTTGCGTTAGTAAATTTTTATTTGAACAATCGCCGAGATAAACGAACTTTTTAAAAAATATCCGAAAGGGTAGTATTTTTTCTATGCAACTTAATAGCCGAAGCCTGCCAGTTATCGATTCAAATCAAGTAGAGATTCCCCCATCAGCTTTATTGTTATTGCCCGAAAAGGTTTTGCAATTTGGTACAGGCGTTCTATTAAGAGGGCTCCCCGACTTTTTTATTGACAAGGCCAATAAAAATGGGATATTCAATGGAAGGATAGTAGTTATAAAATCTACCAACCGAGAAACTACAGATAGCTTTCAACTGCAGGATAATTTGTACACTGTAATTGTAAGAGGAATTGAAGATGGGAAAAATGTAAATAAAAAGATAATCAATGCTGCAATCAGCAGGGTTTTAAATGCTAATAATTGTTGGAACGAAATAGTATTATGTGCTGAGAACCCCGATTTAAAGATCATCTTATCAAATACTACCGAAGTAGGAATTAGTTTGCTCAAAGAATCGATTTTTTTAAATCCTCCGGTTTCTTTTCCTGCAAAATTGTTGACAATACTATGGAAACGATACGAATATTTTAATGGCAGTTTGGAGAAGGGTATGGTGATTATTCCAACCGAACTGGTGTCGGAAAATGGAAAGGTTTTAAAATCAATTATTAAAGAACTGGCTGTATATAATCAACTCGATTCAGGTTTCATGAAATGGTTGGATGATGCCAACGATTTTTGTAATTCATTAGTGGATCGGATAGTTCCGGGTAAATTGTCGCCCGAACAAAAACAAGTGGAAGAAAATTTGTTAGGGTATACTGATGATCTGATGATCTTATGCGAACCCTATAGTTTATGGGCAATTGAAAGCTCCAAACAAAGCACCAGAGAAATACTTTCTTTCGCTGCTGCCAACCCAACGGTAAAAGTGGTAGATAATATTAATCAGTTCAAAGAACTCAAGTTGCGACTCCTGAATGGTACGCATAGTTTCTCTTGTGCGCTTGCAATGTTTTGCGGATTCAGTACTGTGCTAGAAGCTATGCGGGCAGATTATTTCAGGCGATTTGTGAAAAAACTGATGTTCGAAGAAATTAAGCCACTGATCGTATTAGAAACTATTACTGACGATACAGCTCAGATATTTGCAGAGCAGGTGATAGATAGGTTTAGCAATGACTCGATAGAGCACAAATGGATCAACATCAGCATGCAGTACAGTTCAAAAATGGCTATCAGGAATGTGCCCCTCATTTTAAAAAATGATGCATTGAAAAAAGAATTGCCTCAGTGTATGATCCTTGGATTTGCTGCATATCTTCTGTTCATGAAAACCGAAAAGACTAAAGAAGCTGCATATGAAACTACCATCGGAGATCAGGTATATCAGGTAACAGACGAAAAGGCGGAAATCCTCTATCAATATTGGCAAGCACAAAAAACATCCGATGCGGTAGAGGCCATTTTATCTGATGCGGGAATCTGGGGAACTAACTTAACGCTGATACCAGGATTCAGCGATCAAATACTTGAATCAATAGAGCGCATCAAGCTGGGAGCGGAAAATATTTTGAGAAGTTTAACGGAAGAAAATAAATAGGCATATGAAAAATTTTATGGATGAGGATTTTCTGTTGCAGAATAAAACAGCAGCACATTTATATCACGAATATGCAAAGCATTTGCCTGTTATCGATTACCATTGTCACCTTTCACCGAAACAGATTGCAGAGGATCATCAATTTAAAAACATTACGGAAGCATGGCTAGCAGGAGATCATTATAAATGGAGGGCCATGCGAACAAATGGGGTACCCGAAGAATTTTGTACCGGTGATGCTTCTGATACTGAAAAATTTTTGCAATGGGCTTCCACCGTGCCATATACACTTCGAAACCCGCTTTATCACTGGACGCATCTTGAACTACAGCGCTATTTTGGAATCAGTGAAATTCTGAAACCAGAAACTGCAAATAATATCTATCAACAATGCACAGCAGATTTACAGAAACCCGAATTTGCTGTGAAAAATTTGTTGCGGAAAATGAATGTGGCATTGGTGTGTACTACCGACGATCCGATTGATAGTTTACAATATCATCTTCAATTAAAACGAAGTGGCTTTGAAATACCCATTCTACCTGCATTTCGCCCCGACAGGGCAATGGAAGTAAAAAGTACGGAGCACTTTATTGACTACCTACAAAAATTGGAGTCTGTTTCAAATCATTCCATTTCGAATTTTGACGATTACTTAAAAGCTCTAAAAAGCAGGCATGATTTTTTTGCTGAAATGGGATGTTCAGTATCGGATCATGGATTAGAAGAAATTTATGCGGAGAAATACACCGACACCGATATTCAAATGATCTTTGATAAATTACTAGCCCGAAAGATTTTAAATTATGATGAGCAACTGAAATTTAAATCGGCCATGCTGGTTCATTTTGCCGAATGGGGTCGGGAGAAAGGCTGGGTGCAACAATTTCATCTGGGTGCATTAAGAAACAATAATACACGCATGTTAAGCAGGTTGGGACCCGATACAGGCTGGGATTCGATTGGGGATTTTTCACAGGCCAGATCGCTTGCGAAATTTTTAAACAAACTGGATTCGGAAGATAAGTTAGCCAAAACAATTTTGTATAATTTAAACCCCGCAGATAATGAAATATTTGCTTCCATGGCAGGTAATTTTAATGATGGTTCTGTTGCGGGAAAAATTCAATATGGAGCGGCTTGGTGGTTTCTGGATCAAAAAGATGGCATGATAAAACAGATCAATGCATTATCCAATATGGGTTTACTCAGCAAATTTGTAGGTATGCTTACAGATTCAAGAAGTTTTCTTTCGTTTCCAAGACACGAATATTTTCGCAGAATACTTTGTAATTTGTTTGGTACGGAAATAGAAAATGGGGAATTGCCTAACGATCTGGCATGGGTCGGCCAAATAGTTCAGGATATCTGTTATCGCAATGCACGTAACTATTTTAATTGGCAAGCAATAACTCCTAATGTATAAATCTGCTTGTAGTTAAAAAAATTACAGCGCTGTAAAAAATCAAATCTTTATTTTAATCACCAGTTTCTTGATGATTCCATCGCCAATCATTGGTGCATGAACATCTTCAGGATAAAAGATTGCAAACTGATTGTCGGTTAAGCCAAAGTACATATCTGGTGCGTCGTTGTAAAACAACACATCTTTTTCGGGATTATATTCTTGCTTTTGTTCTTTGCAGTCGCCACGCGGTTTCCAACCAATGGTTTCTTTACCGCGAATGCAAACCTGAATATCGATATGCGCATTGTGGCATTCGAATTCCGAAATACTTTCTTCGACGGTTGTTCCCTTCTTCTCAGAAACAATACCCCTGATATTGGCGCCATCAATATCAAATTTTCCCACTTCCAAGGCTTTCAGATCAACCGATTGGATATAGGCAAAGGCCTTTTCAAACAAGGGATTCAAGCCGGCATATTTATGTGCAGATGCTAAACTATCTAAGATCATAAACCTGTGTTTAATTTTAATTAACGTTGTACCCTTCCCGATCCATCGCCTTTCATGAGTTCTTTTACCTCGTTGAGTGTGGCATGATTCAGATCGCCGGGAATAGTGTGTTTGAGAGCAGAAGCTGCAACACCAAACTCAGCAGCATCAGGCATGGGCATACCAGTTACCAACCCATAAATAAATCCACTTGCAAATGAATCTCCACTTCCTACGCGGTCAACAATTCTTACTTCATAAGATTTGGTATGATAGAATTCAGTGCCATCATACACCAATGCACTCCAACCATTGTCAGAAGCACTATGACTTTCGCGTAGGGTTGATGCAATATATTTAAACCCGAATTTTTCTTTCATCTGTTGAAAAACATCTTTGTATCCCTCCAGATTTAATTCGCCCTTGGTAACATCGGTTCCCTTACTTTTAAAACCAAGGGTGGTATCCGCATCCTCTTCGTTGCCGATACAAACATCTACATACTGGCAAAGCCTTGTCATTACTTCTCTTGCCTTCTCCTTAGTCCACAATTTTTTTCGATAGTTTAAGTCGATCGAAGTAGTAATGCCTTTTGCTTTAGCAGCTTTCAGTGCAGCTTCTGTAAGAGCTGCTGCTTTATCGCTTAATGCAGGGGTGATACCGGTTGTGTGAAACCAACTAGCTCCTTCCAGAATTTTATCAAAGTCGAATTCGTTGATATCCACTTCTGCTACAGAAGCGCCTGCACGATCGTAAATAACTTGTGAAGCACGCATAGATGCACCGGTTTCTAAGAAGTAGATTCCAAGTCTTGCACCTCCACGGGCAATAAATTGGGTATCAACTCCATAACGGCGAATATGATTGATGGCAGTCTGGCCCAAAGCGTTATCAGGAACTTTAGTAACAAATACGCCATTTAGTCCATAATTACAAAGGGCAACGGCTACATTGGCTTCGCCACCACCATAGGTAATATCAAAACTATCGCTTTGAACAAAACGCTCGTGATTGGGTGTCGACAGGCGCATCATGATTTCTCCAAGGGTTACAACTTTTTTTGGCATTTTAATCGTATTTGATAAATAAGTAGGAAGCTTTAAAAATTAATTCATTTCAAAGGAAGGGTAAAGTTGGGTATTATTCATTGTCGACACAAAAAAAAGGCTGAATTGCTGAAATAAATTACGAAAACGTTTGCGTATTATTTTTAAAAAATCATGTTCATTTAAATTACATTGCGCTACGAAAAAAGCTATATGGAAAAAAAACAAACCATTCTTGAATTGATTCCTCAACAAGGCATTCTCCCGCTCTATTTTAATAAAGATGCAACAGTGAGTATTGAAGTGCTGAAAGCATTGTATTCGGCTGGTATTAGAGCTGTAGAGTATACCAATCGTGGTGAAGCAGCATTAAAGAACTTCATTGAAATGCGAAAGGTTTGTGATACCGAATTAAAAGGAATGTACTTAGGCATCGGCACGATCAAAAATGGTGAAATGGCACAGACCTTTATTGATGCAGGTACGGACTACATTATTTGTCCGGGTTTAGTTGAATCGGTGGCAGCAGTTGCCGACAAAAATAAGTTGCTTTGGGTGCCAGGTTGTATGACTCCTTCTGAAATTATAAAAGCAGAAACTTTAGGTGCCAGGATGATTAAATTATTTCCTGGCAATATTTTAGGTCCCGCATTTCTTTCTGCTATCAAAGAAATTTTTCCGAGCTTATTATTTATGCCAACAGGGGGCGTTGAATTAGATAAAGATAATATTGCAGGCTGGTATAAAGCAGGTGTTTGTGCAGTAGGTATGGGAAGTAAACTCATCAGCAAGCAATTGTTAGAGAACAAGGATTATACGCAAATTACCAAAGCAACAAAAGAGGTGCTTGCCATTATACGCACTATCAAACCTTAATTATGTCTGCAGCTAAGATTGGAAAGTACCGTTGGTCGATTTGCGGGTTGGTGTTTTTTGCAACAACCATTAATTATATTGATCGAAGTGTAATTAGTTTTTTGAAATCAACTTTCACGGAAACCATGGGTTGGACCGATGGAGACTATTCGAATGTGGAAATTACTTTTAAAGTTTTCTATGCGATTGGCTTATTGGGAGCGGGTAGATTAATTGATAAGTTGGGTACCAAAATGGGATATGGTATTTCTACTTTTTTGTGGAGTTTGGCGGGTATTGCAACAGCACTGGTAAATACGGTTCCGGGTTTTCAGGTTGTTAGAGGTGCATTGGGATTATCTGAAGCCGGCAACTTTCCTTCTGCCATTAAAGCCGTAGCTGAATGGTTTCCTAAAAAAGAAAGAGCGTTAGCTACCGGCATATTTAATTCAGGTGCAAATATTGGGGCTATTCTTACGCCATTAACCGTTCCATTTATTGTAGCAAACTGGGGATGGCAATGGGCATTTATTTTAACAGGTTTGTTGGGCTTTATATGGTTGGTATTCTGGTTTATTTTGTACGAAGTGCCCAGAAAATCAAATAAACTTTCTAAGGAAGAACTTGCTTTTATTGAAAGTGATAATGCATCTGAAGCAGGTACCATTGCCGATGATAGCAAGCCTAAAATGTCGTGGAAAAAATTGCTTGGATTCAGACAAACATGGGCTTTTTCGATTGGTAAATTATTAACAGATCCTATTTGGTGGTTTTATATTTTCTGGCTCCCCGATTTTTTTGAGAGCATGTATCATATGAAAATCACGGCTGCCAGTTGGCCTGTTGCAGCGGTATATATAGTTTCTACGGTAGGAAGTGTAGCTGGTGGATGGTTACCGCTATATTTCATCAATAAATTAGGTTGGCCTGTTTTAAAAGCGCGTAAAATATCAATGTTGATTTATGCTTTTTGCGTAGTGCCAATTATTGCGGCCCTGATTTTGGGTGAAATTAATATGTGGCTGGCAGTTGCTGTTATTGGATTGGCGGCAGCAGCACATCAGGCTTGGAGTGCCAATATTTTTACCACAGTTAGCGATATGTTTCCAAAGTCTGCTACAGGCTCTGTAACTGGTATTGGGGGCATGTTTGGCTCTGTTGGTGGTATTTTACTTTCGCTATTTGTGCAGAAAAACATGTTTGTGTATTATCGCTCTATCAACAAAATAGAAACTGCTTATTATATCATGTTCTTCGTCTGTGCCAGCGCGTATTTATTAGCATGGTTGATCATGCACTTATTGGTAGGGAATAAAAAAGTAGTAGTTGTATAAACAAGTTTTTTTATGAACCAATTATTGATTGCACTCGCCCTCTTTTGCATGCCATCAATTCTGTTGGCACAAGAAAATATTTTTTTTGTGAAAGACATGCCTTCACAAAAAAAAGTAGTGATCAAGCTGAATGGGAAACCATTTACTGAACTGATCTATACCGACACGATGGAGAAACCCTTTCTCTATCCGATATATGCAACAAACGGTGCAGCAATAACGAGGGGCTTTCCATTGAACCCGAAACCCAATGATCCAACAGATCATCCCCACCATATTGGTTTATGGTTTAATTATGAGAGTGTGAACGGACTCGATTTTTGGAATAATTCTTATGCGATCGATGCAGATAAGAAAAAGAATTATGGATGGATACGCACACAAAAAATTTTGCAAACAAAAGGCGGGAAGCAGGCTACTGTGGCTTACACGGCTAACTGGACAGATCAGCAGAGAAAAGTATTATTAGAAGAAAAAACTGTTTTGAATTTTAGCACCATTGAGAACGATCCTGTAATAGAACACATTACTAAACTCACTGCTTTGGAGGATATTCATTTCAATGATGTGAAAGATGGTATGTTGGGTTTGCGTGTGGCTCATGAATTAGAATTACCCATTGCTGAAACAAAAAAATATACTGACGCTAGTGGCATTGTTACCTATGTGAAATCCAATAAAGATAGCTCTGTAACAGGAAATTATCTTACCAGTGAGGGCAAACAAGGTGAAGCTGCCTGGGGTACAAGGGCTGCTTGGTGTATGTTGTATGGAAAATTGGGAGGAGATTCAATCAGTATTGTAATGATCGATCATCCTAAAAATCCTGGTTACCCTACCTATTGGCATGCGCGGAATTATGGATTGTTTGCTGCTAATCCACTGGGGCAAAAAGTTTTTTCCAATGGGAAAACCTCGTTGAATTTTAAATTGCCCAAGGGTGAATCAGTTATATTCAAATATAAGATCATCATCGCTGCTGGTAAAAATAGACTGCCTAATGCAGCCATTGAAAAGCTTGCTCAAGACTTTAGTTCAGTAAAATAATTTGCGGTTTATGCAAGGGTCAATACTTTTGAACTATGCATTTGAGTTTTACATACAATAAGCCGAAAGTAATTCAGGCATTACGATATCATTTTGTGCAGAGCCCCGAAATCAGGATCTTGTTAATATTAGTAAATGTGTTTGCCATACTAGCTGCTGCATTGTTTTATACCAAAAAAATTAGACCCGAACCTTTCTTACTGGGGTCGGTGATTTGGATGGCACTGATGGCTACTTTCTGGTATTTTTTACCCAATAGCATTTATAATAAGTCGGCCACTTTTAAGGATAGCTTTATCATTTATTTTAATGCTGACGCAGTGGTTCTTGAAAATGAAAGAGGAGAAGTTCGCTGGGACTGGAATAAGTTCAGCAAGTTTTTTGAAAGTCCGCATTTCTTTCATTTTTATTTTGATGCGAAATCATTTTTTCTGGTACCCAAAGAAAATATGGGAGAGGAGTTTAAGCATGAGCTTAGAGGGGTTTTGAGGGAGAAGATAAAAGGCTAATTCAAAAGTCAAAATTCAAAATTCAAAATTCAAAAGTGAAGAAGAGTAAAAAGTAAAAGAAAAAAAATATTTCCCCGCCCAAACGTGTTTGGGAGGGGTGCGAGCGCAGCGAAGTGGGGTGGGAAAAAGCTTGAACCGAGGAAAAATAATCTCTAAGAGAATCAACCACCCCGGCCATCGCTAAATCGCTCGGCCACCCCTCCAAACCATGGTTTGGAGGGGAAACTAATTTATTCAACCCTACTTAAATAAAATCCGCGCAAATCAGCTTCATCCGCGTCATCCGCGTGCCATAAAAACAGCCTCGTAGAAGAAAAAATCAAAAGAGTAAAGAATAATAGTATCCCTTACTTAGCTTGCGAGCAGGAAGAAATATTTTTTATAAATCTTTCACCATTTCATAATGAGGAATCGACACTTCTGCGAATTCGGGACCTTCGATTTGATAACCTAGTTTTTCATAAAAGCCAGTGGCCGCTTTACGGGCATGCATGGTTAACTTTTTAAATCCCCGATCCCGAGCAATATTCTCTGCAAAGTTCATAATCGTTCTGCCAATACCCTTTCCCTGAAGGCCGGATAACACCGCCATTTGCCTTAAACGCACAGTTTTTGCGTCTTCTTTTGTAAGAATACAGCAACCTTCAAGCTTTTCGTCATCAAAAAAACCGATAAGAATATCATTTTTTTCAGCTTCCAGATCTTCTTTTGAGATTCCTAATCCCAAGGGTTTCCTGAGCACAGAAAACCGCAAATCTACCATTTGGCGGTGCTGAAATGAGCCGTGGTCAATGATTTTTAGTGGCATAGGCATTCGTCGAGTGTTACAAGATAGCAATCATTTTTATATCTAAAAACAGGAAATTACGAAACAACTAACAAAAGTTAGTTAAAGCTTGTGGAAACAAAATTGCTATAAAAGATTGCTTATTTACTAAAAAGTATATTTTTGCGCCTGTAACAAAAACTTTTTACAATGTCAGACATCGCAACAAGAGTAAAGAAAATCATAGTTGACAAGTTAGGCGTAGACGAAGCAGAGGTAACAAACGAAGCTTCTTTTACCAATGATCTGGGTGCCGATTCTTTGGATACCGTAGAGTTGATTATGGAGTTCGAAAAAGAATTTAACATCTCTATTCCTGATGAGCAGGCTGAAACCATCACTACTGTTGGACAAGCTGTAGCTTACCTGGAAGAGCACGCCAAGTAAGATCTCCCCTTCAATAGGAATAATTTAATCCGCTTTTCTTCGGCGAGGCCCGGAAAAGCGGATTATCACTTCAAACAGGCTAGGATATGCAATTAAAAAGAGTAGTAGTTACCGGCATTGGAACCATCAATCCTTTGGGAAATAATTTAGAAGAGTATTGGTCTAATTTGTTGAACGGTGTTTCCGGAGCAGATAGTATTACCTTATTTGATGCCAGCAAGTTTAAAACGCGTTTTGCTTGCGAAGTGAAAGGATTTGATCCTACCAATTTTATGGAAAGGAAAGAAGCCAGAAAGTTAGACCGATTTGCCCAGTTGGCATTAGTTGCCAGCGATATGGCAGTTGTAGATGCAGGCATTAGTAAAGAAAATGCAGAGATAGATCGGGATCGGGTAGGCGTAATTTTCGCAAGCGGCATTGGTGGGTTAACTACTTTTCAGGAAGAAGTAATCAACTTTGCAAAAGGCGATGGTACCCCCAGATTCAATCCATTCTTCATTCCGAAAATGATTCTGGATATTGCAGCAGGACAGATTTCGATGCGGCATAGTTTCCGCGGACCCAATTTTGCTGTTGTAAGTGCTTGCGCTTCCAGCACAAATGCCATCATCACAGCTTGCGACAATATTCGCCTAGGTAAGGCTGATATTATTATTAGCGGTGGTTCGGAAGCGGTAATTAGTGAAGCAGGAGTTGGAGGATTTAACGCCATGAAAGCCATGAGCGAACGCAACGATGACCCCAAAACGGCCAGTCGCCCATACGATAAAGACCGTGATGGTTTTGTGATGGGAGAAGCTGCAGGCGTTGTTGTTCTGGAAGAATACGAGCACGCTATTAAACGCGGAGCTAAAATATACTGCGAGATTGCAGGTGGCGGCGCAACTGCCGATGCCTATCATTTAACCGCTCCACATCCTGAAGGGTTGGGCGCAAAAAATGTAATGGCCGCAGCGTTGAAAGATGCAGAAATGCAAGCCGACGAAATCGACTATATCAATACACATGGAACTTCCACTCCATTGGGTGATGGTGCAGAGGCAAAAGCAATTACTGAAGTTTTTGGTGAACACGCTTATAGCCTGAACATTAGTGCAACAAAATCAATGACCGGCCACTGCCTTGGTGCTGCCGGAGTAATTGAAGCCATCGCTTGTATCAAAGCCGTGATACACGACATTATTCCGCCTACTATTAATCACTTTACAGACGATCCAACGCTGGATCCAAAACTGAATTTTACTTTTAACCAGCCGCAAAAAAGAATTGTACGCGCTGCCCTGAGTAATACTTTTGGATTTGGTGGCCACAATGCCTGTGTGATTGTAAAAAAATATGTAGCTTAGGTTCGTGCAATTCTTCAAGAAATTATTAAAAAAGTCGGGCGAAACTTCTTTTGAAAATCAACTAATCAATGTATTGGGTATTAAACCCGGTAAAGAGTTGTTGTATCGTACAGCTTTGAGTCACCGCTCAGTAAAAGAAACCGCCGACGAAAATAATGAGCGACTCGAATATCTGGGCGATGCAGTATTGAGCGCCATTGTGGCTGATTACCTTTTTAAGCGCTATCCGTACAAGGGCGAAGGCTTTTTGACAGAGATGCGCAGCAAGATGGTAAATAGGCAGCAACTCAATGATATTGCCCTTAAAATGGGTCTCAAGAAATTAACCTTCTATAACAAATTTGATAACTCATTAAAGGGAAGTCAGATTTTCGGTAATACCCTGGAAGCCTTGGTGGGTGCTGTTTATCTGGATAAGGGATATGCTAAAACTTCAGACTGGGTATTAAAACAGATTGTTATTCCGCATATGTTTGTTGACGATCTGGAACTGATCGATATCAATTTAAAAAACAAACTGATTGGGTGGGCCAACAAAAACGGAAAGACGCTTGCATTTGAACTGGCTCAGGAAAAAATGGAGGGTAGCCGGCGTTTGTTTACCATCAATGCCGTTCTGGATGGAGAAATGCTCGCTCAGGGAAAGGGTTATAATAAAAAAGATGCCAGTCAGGTAGCCGCACAATTGGCTGTTGAAAAACTCGGCCTATAATGGATCAGGATCAATTTAATTTTCAGTTGAAAAAGAAATTGATACTTTTTGCAAGTCTGTTTGCAGTAGGTATGATTGCTATATTTTTCTTTACCTGTAATTAGTTAAAAACGCATCAACTAATAACTATCTCCTGACACAATTCAATCAAAACACCGTTGGTAGATTTGGGATGTAAAAAACAAACCAACTTATTATCTGCCCCCTTCTTTGGTGTTTCCTGTAATAAAATAAAGCCTTCATTTTTCAGACGCTGCATTTCGGCTACAATATCTTCTACGGCAAATGCCAGATGATGAACCCCTTCGCCTTTTTTTTCGATGAACTTTTCAATGACCCCTCCCGAATCAGTATTGGCCACGAGTTCAATCTTAGTTTCCCCTTTTTGGAAAAAAGCAGTACTAACCTGCTCGCTTTCAACCCATTCGGTTTTGTAGCAAGAACTATTTAAAAGGGCTTCAAATAAAGGGATGGATACATCCAGATTTTTGACTGCTATGCCAATATGCTCCAGTTTTACCATATCAGATATATTAGAATGTTAGCTTTACGAAAAGAGGAAAATCATGACAGGCAGGCTTTCCACCTCCAAATTTATAGAACCTATTGCAGTACTTTTGCGTTAACAGTTAGATTAAACAAATTAGATTATGTTGAAGTTACCAATATACCTTGATAACAATGCCACTACTCAGATGGATCCACGTGTTCTGGAAACCATGTTACCTTACTTTATGGAACATTTTGGAAATGCGGCAAGCCGTAATCACCCCTTTGGATGGGAAGCAGAAGAAGCGGTGGATTATGCACGTGAGCAGGTTGCAAAATTAGTAGGAGCAGATCCGAAAGAAATTATTTTTACTTCAGGTGCAACTGAAGCCGATAACTTGGCTATTAAAGGAGTGTTCGAAATGTATGCTACTAAGGGAAATCATATTATTACCTGCACCACCGAACACAAAGCGGTTTTAGATACCTGTAAACATCTTGAGCGTTTAGGTGCTGAAGTAACTTATTTGGAAGTTGCTGCAAATGGTTTGATTGATCCAAAAGAATTGGAAGCTGCTATCAAGCCCAATACCATTTTGATCGCCATCATGTATGCGAATAATGAAATTGGCGTGATACAACCAGTTAAGGAAATCAGTGCCATTGCAAGAAAACATGGCGTTTTATTTTTCTCTGATGCAGTACAGGCAGTTGGAAAAGTTCCCGTTGATGTTAACAAAGATGGTATTGATGTGATGGCTTTTACTGCGCACAAAATGTACGGGCCAAAAGGTGTGGGCGCATTATATGTGCGTCGTAAAAATCCACGCGTAAAAGTAACTGCTCAAATGGACGGTGGCGGACACGAAAGGGGCATGCGTAGCGGTACTCTGAATGTGCCCGGTATTGTTGGCTTTGGTAAAGCTTGTGAATTGGCAAGATTAGAAATGGCTGAAGACGCAGCGCGTATTAGCATTCTTCGCGATAAACTGGAAAAAGCATTGATGCAATTAGAAGAAACATACGTAAATGGAAGTCGCGAGCACCGTTTGCCTCATGTTACCAATATTTCATTTAAATATGTTGAAGGCGAAGGATTGTTGATGGGCTTTAATAAAAACATTGCCCTTTCATCAGGCTCTGCATGTACTTCTGCATCTTTGGAACCGAGCTATGTTTTAAAAGCACTTGGTCTTGGAGATGATTTGGCTCATAGCTCTCTGCGTTTTGGCTTAGGTCGCTTTACAACAGAAGATCAAATCGATTATACAATCAAAGCAATCAGCGAAACTGTGTTGAAGTTGAGAGAAATGAGTCCTTTATGGGAAATGTTTAAAGAAGGTGTTGATATAGATAAAATTGAATGGGCTCATCACTAAGAAAGCATATTTAATTTAATTAAAAATCACCCACAAATAAAAATACAATCATGGCATACTCAGAAAAAGTAATCGATCACTATAGCAATCCCAAGAACGTAGGTACTTTGGATAAGTCAAAAAAAAATGTAGGCACCGGATTGGTAGGAGCTCCGGAATGTGGCGATGTAATGCGCTTGCAAATCGAAGTTGATGATACTACGGGTGTCATCACCGATGCTAAATTTAAAACCTTTGGTTGCGGCTCGGCTATTGCTTCTTCGTCTCTGGCAACAGAATGGCTAAAAGGAAAAACGGTTGATCAGGCAGTGGCAATCGATAATATGGATCTGGTAGAAGAACTAAATCTTCCTCCGGTGAAAATACACTGTTCCGTTTTAGCAGAAGACGCTATCAAAGCTGCTATCAATGACTACCGTGTTAAGAATGGTCTGGAGCAATTGGTATTTGAAGAAAAAATTCATTAATATTTCTAATGCTGTAAGCAACTTTTTTTTTAAAAAAGTTGCGCAGCGGATTTGTACTTTATGGCAGCAGTAGCAACAGAAAATAGTATTTACGTAAGCGAGAAGGCAAAGAAAAAAGTGCGGCAACTGATGGAAGAAGCAGGCGTTTTGGAAGACAATTCTTATTTCTTAAGAGTAGGTGTTGTAGGTGGAGGATGCTCAGGACTTAGCTATAAGCTTGATTTTGACAATGAGATAAAGCCGATGGATCAGGTGTTTGAAGACAATGGCATTAAAGTGGTTACCGACCTGAAAAGCTTTCTTTATTTGGTAAATACCGAGTTGGATTTCTCCGACGGATTAAATGGGAAGGGTTTTTATTTTAATAATCCGAATGCGAGCAGAAGTTGCGGATGCGGAGAGAGCTTTGCGGTATAGTGCAGCACTATGTTTAAAATTAGTGATGATAGTGCTGAAATCTAAAAATATCTATTTATAACAAAGAGGGATTTACTTGCACATACTTAATCGATTCACCTTTATTTTCTGTTGAGTATGAATAGGTGATGTGCAAAATGCCATCTGCCGTTTCAATCAGGCTGGGATAAGAAAAACTTCCCTTTCCGGGTAATACATTTTCTAAAACTGTTTTGTATTTCCATGTCTTCCCTTCATCTGTTGAGAAATACATGCTTAACCGATAACGACCGTCTTCTAAATCGTTTCCAATAAAAGCCCATTTACCATCTTTTAATACCAGTAATTCTACACTACTTCCTGGATTAGGGATAGCGGATTTAATTGCAACGGACCAGCTTTCACCCATATCCTTTGATTCACTTATTTGAACCCTGGTTGGTGCATTACCATTGTCGCGTAAATAGGCTGTAATACTACCATCTTTCTTTCTAACCAATGCGGGTTGTATACCTCCTCGGCTAATGATAGGTAAACTTGGGCGCCAACTATCGCCATCATCTTCTGAAATTGCTAGCATAGAAAAATTGTATCCATCAGAATAAAGTGGCAGGAGTATTTTTTCGTTTTCTAACTGCAAAGGCTTAATGCGTGTCATCCAACCAATACTCCTTTTACGTAAATCTTTACTTGCTTCTATAATCATCTCGTCATAAGAAGGAGCAAATTCCGACCATGCCATTTCTGCCTTGGGAAGTAACTTGAAATTCTTTTCTGTTTCTGTTGCAAATTTGTCGCCCGGTTTTAGCAAAATATTATCCTGCCAATTCCAGATGGGTGCACCAGCGTTCAGGTAATCGGTTGACGTACGAAAACGTAAGATGGAATACTCCCAGCGATTTGCTTCAACTGCTACCCATACTAAAAAAAGTTTCCTCTTGCCATTTAAAAATAAAACAGGATTGCAATCGGGTATGTTTTTTGTATCGGCCATCAAAAAAGGGATGGACCATTGAGATGCTCCTTTTTTTAGACGAGCTCCCATAATCCTAACATCATCTGCGGTTCTCTCTCCACTGCCTTGAAACCACGTGGCTAAAAAGTCGCCATTGGGAAGACTTACAATACTACTACCGTGAACATGGTTACCCTGTTGCGGAAAGATTAAAGTCTCAGAAACGATTGGAGGCTTTTTTATTTCTGGTTGTGCCAACAGTACCGTAAAACCGAGCATTACCGGTAAGTAAACAAATAGCAGTTTATTCATGGCGTTTTATTGTAAAAATGAAAGTAGACGAATTTATTTTCATTCTATACACAAAACGAATAATATTTCTTTGATGAAGTTTTATAAAACCCTTTGTTATTAAATATTTAAGCTTTATGGTAGTTCTGATAAGGTGTATAAAATATATTTTACGGCCATGTACTCCGAGCGCTCGATTTATTTGTATTATATGAAAGGGTCATTGGTATTTAACTGATTTGTTCCTGTTTTTAGAACGTTTTTGAATCACTGTCTGCCGATAATGTTAAATGATTAGAAGCACAGGGTTCGGTTTTAATTGCATCTTATGATTGATAGACTGACTTATATAGAATTGCTGGAAAAGTATCTTGACGGGCATATTAGTGCCGCGGAGAAAAATGAATTTTTTAAAATGAGTACTGATAATGGCATCAGACAGTTTTTGGAGGAAATGATTGATGAAGATTGGAAGAGCAATCAATTAACAGGTAGCGACATACCTCCTCATGTTTCAGAAAAGATGTTGCTTACTATTTTGAACTCCGAGAAAAACACCGATTCTCTGTTTAGCTATTCACCGAAGAAAAATTTCGTGCACATTTTTTCAATGGCAGCTATTTTCTTACTGATAGTCTTGGGTGGAGCATTTTATTATTATAGTATCAGGCAAAAAGATTTTGCGAGTCAATTAGAAGCATCAATTCCTCCAACCAATATTAAAAAAGTAAATACCAACTCGCTCCCTCTTGAAGTGGTATTAGAGGATGGTAGTTCTGTTAAACTAACACGTAACTCTACGCTGAGTTACCCCAAACGATTTGCATCAGATAAAAGGGAGGTTTACCTTACCGGAGAGGCGCTTTTTGTTGTTGCAAAGAACCCGGAAAAGCCTTTTTTGGTTTACTACAATAATATTGTAACAAGGGTATTAGGAACTTCATTTATAATCAAGACGAATAGTAATACTAAAGATCTGGAAGTATCTGTTATCACTGGTAAAGTACATGTTTTTGAAAATAAATTATTAGCATCAAATACCAGCTCTCGCGAGGAGTTGAAGAGTGTTATTTTGGTCCCCAATCAAAAAGCGATGTACAATATTAAACGGCACGATTTTGAAACTACACTGGCTGATTCAATTCGCTCTTTAGTTGGTTCGAAAGATATACCCAAAGTGAATACATCAGAGGCTTTTCCTAAGTCTTTTATTTACGAGAAATCAACAAGTTTAAAAGAAATATTTCATCAGTTAGAAACTGTTTATGGTATCGAAATTGTTGTTGATAATGATAATATTTATAACTGCGTTTTTATCGGAGACGTTTCTAAGCTGGAAGTATTAAAAAAGCTAAATACAATTTGTTTAACTGTAGGGGCTACTTATGAAGTAAAAGGTACGAAAATTCTTATTTCTGGGAAAGGGTGTAATAAACCAGATAGCAAATAAAAATAGTAAAACCAAGTAGAGGAACTTGATAAAAAAATAAACCGGTTCTGACTTGTCAGCACAAGTTTCAACGTTTGTCATAGATTTTACTGGTTTTGTAAAAATAAATATCAAAAAGACCAAAACACTTCGATTTATGAAAAAAAAGCAACTACTAGTTGCTTCAACTATTACAGCCATGAAGTTAACGATTGCACAATTTCTGCTCTCCATTGTGTTTTCTTCTTGCCTTCTTGCGAATAGTAGTGAAGCGCAATCTGCTTTAGAAAAGCCGATTAGTTTAAAAATCACCAATGTTGAATTGTACAAAGTTTTTCAGATTATTGAGAAACAAGCTGATGTTAAGTTTAACTACAGTTTGAACTCAATAAGAGTAGATCGGCAGATTACTTATAAGGCTGTAAATAAAAAGTTGAAACTACTTTTAGACGAAATTCTGCTACCTTTTTCTATTGGATATAAAGAAGAAAACAGCCAGATTATATTATTTCCCATTAAGGCAACAACCGTTGTGGAAAGCCAGAAAAAAAATGACCCAATTGCAGATGCTATAACGGTTGATACCACTATTACGGGTGTTGTAACTGACGACGCAGGAAGGGTTTTAGAAGGAGTTTCAATAAAAGAAAATGAAACAGGTTCGGTAGCCGTTTCGAAGAGCAAAGGGTTTTATTCTATTTCTGTTCTTAACCTTCATTCTACATTGGTATTTAGTTATATTGGATATTCAACCATTCAAGTAAAATTGAATGGCAGGAAAAATATAAATATTAGTTTAAAGCCTGAAACCACTTCGTTAAATGATGTGGTGGTAACGGCTTTAGGTATTTCAAGAAAAAGGCGTTCATTAGGATACGCAGTAGCAGAAATCAAGGGTGCGGATATTACCAATGGGGGTAGTTCAAATTTGGTTAAGTCTTTAGATGGCAGAATGAGTGGGGTTAATTTTACACAGGCAAGTACCGATCCCGCAGGCTCTGTTTTTATCACAATTCGGGGAGCAACAAGTTTAAGCCTTCCAAATTCTACTGCTAATAGTCAACCCCTCTATATTATTGACGGAATACCTCTTGGAACCGCTGATATTACGAATAGAAATGGGGTGGATTTTGGCAACCTGCTTTCACAATTGAACCCAGAAGATATTGAAAGTATTTCTGTGTTAAAAGGAGCAAGTGCTGGAGCTTTATATGGTTCGCAGGCAGGTAATGGAGTAATTATGATTACAACTAAATCCGGTAAGGCAGCTAAGAGTGGTTTAGGCGTTTCGTTCAACACTTCAATGGTGATTGATAAACCTTACAATTTCTTTCAAACTCAAACGCAATATGGTGTAGGTATCAGAAGCTCTGTATATGTACCAGGAGGTGGATATGATTGGGGACCGAAGTTAGATGGCTCATTTAACGTAACTAGGTGGAATACGCTGACACAAGCAAATGAGTCTGTTCCTTTTCTCGCTGCCAATGAAAACCGCTTGCAAGAGTTTATGCAAAATGGGGCTACTAATAATTACAATTTGAGCGTTACAGGTAATTCTGACAAGGGTTCATTCCGTTTCTCGGTTGGCAAAATGGCAAATATTGGTGTAATGCCAAATAATGCCACCGATAGGATGACTTTTAATTTGAATGCTAATTACAACATCACAAAAAAAGTGAAGATATCTGTAAGCAGTAACTATGTATCACAATTCTCTCCAAATAAATCTTCTTCAAATAACGATGCTGTTGAACTCTTGACGTTTGCATTTTTGTCGCATTTTCAACCGGTAAAACAAATGCAAAATATTTGGTTAACTGGATATGAAGGTGTGAAACAGAATGCACCAGCATATAAATCAAATGGTGATCCATATGCTGATAATCCATACATGTTTACCAATGCTGAAATTAATACTTATCGTAAAGACAATTTTTTTGGTAAAGCAGAATTGGAGTGGAAATTATCTAACCCTCTCAAACTATTATTAAGGTCAGGTATGGATTATAACGGAGACAATTACGAATACAAATTGTCAAAGGGCTTCACAGACATTTCCAAAAAAGATGGTAGATATACCGTTCAAACACAAAGCTCGTTTTCTGTAAATTCAGATATTATGCTCGTTTGGAACAAAGAGTTTAAGAAAATATCTACTAGTGCCACAGCGGGTTATAACTATGTATATGGTAATTCTTATTACAATTACGCTAATGCTGATAAACTAGTTCGCGCCAATGATTTCAGTTTAGGGAATGCAGTTGCGGGAACATTAACCGCTAATAATTCATGGGGTATCGGTAAAACGCAGAGCGGTTATATAACCACACAAGTGGGTTACGACAACCAAATTTATTTAGACCTTGCCGGTAGATATGACCAGAGTGGTATTTTAGAAGAAGACAAGAACCATCACTTTTATCCTTCTGCCTCATTGAGCTGGATACCAACAGAAACGTTTAAACTTCCTGCCATCATCAACCTATTTAAAGTAAGGGGCGGCATTGCACAAGTGGGTCATGGTATTGGTAAGCCAAGAAGTACTAATACTTTCAGCTTTAATCCAGTTGATTATGGTGCAGTAAAAATTGTGAACATCGGTGGACAATTGGTAGATCCGAATATTAAATCGGAAGTGACTAATTCATACGAAGCCGGATTTGATGTGATCTTGGCTGATAAACGTGTTTCAGCAGATTTCACTGTCTTCAAGAAAACACATGAAAACCAGCAGGATTTTATTCCCACTTCTCCAGGTACAGGTTATAGCGGAATGCTAACAAATGTAGGAACTGTTGAGTCGAAAGGTGTTGAAATTGGTTTAACTGTTGTTCCAGTTAAAAATAAAAATTGGACTTGGGATATCTCAGCTTTTTATACTAAATCCGATGCCTATATCACACATTTATCAAAAACATATGTCCCTAATGGGTATACCTTTTATGGCAATGGTCCCAACGTGAATCTAAGAATGGCAGAGGGTGATCGTATCGGTACGCTATGGGAAAACAATGTTTTTCAAAGAATGCCGGCGACAAGCAAATATGCAGGGATGTTGATATTGGATAATACGGGTAACTGGGCTTATTCAACATTGGAAAAAGATCGTAAGTCAATTGGTAACTATAACCCTGATTTCATACTTGGTATGAACTCTTCAGTAAGTTATCGCTCCCTCAAATTATCTGTGGTAGCCAGCTTGCGTGTTGGTGGTCAGTATGTCTCTAATGTAACAAGGCGATCTGTTACAAACGGACACTCATTGTTAACGATTGGCGATTTGGTAAATGGGCCGAACGACTACACGGTAGGTGGGCGAGATGCGGCATCTGGTGGATTAAGCTGGCCAGCATGGCAAACAATGAAGTATCCCTATATGATGGCATTGGTTAGAAACTATGCAAACTATGGTGCATATGCACAAGATGCTTCTTACTTCAAAGGTGTTTGGTTGAAACCTGGTGGAAATCCAAACAACGATGCGGATTATATTGTAAATGGTGCTGATTCTCTTGCTACATTTTATGGATTACCAGGGTTGGTCCTTGGATCTCAATACTGGAGTTTTACACAAACACTGATACGTGATGCAACAAACCTTAAAATAAAAGAAATAGTATTAGAGTGGTCTGTTCCATCTAAGTTCCTGAATAGGTATAAAATCCAAAATTTAACAGTTGGATTTGTAGCAAGAAATGCCTTTCAATGGAATAAAAGTGGAGAACAGGGAGATCCTGAGGCAGCTTTTGAGGGAATCGGTTTGAATCAGGGAATCATTGGTAAGGCACTGCCATCTATTGCTTCGTTTGGATTTAAATTATCAGTTACCTTATAATTTAACCTTAATATTTCACTAAATGAAAAAGTTCTTAATCATAATATCAATATTTGGCACATTCATAATTTCTTCCTGTCAAAAATCAACTTTTAGGGAAGATGAATTACTGGCTAGACGGAATGCAATAGAATCGGCGGAGCCAAATCTATTGTTATCCTCGGTTATTCAAAAATCAACTTTCTTGTATCAAAACAAAGGGGGCATGGGAGCAACCAACCTAGCAGTAACGATGCAGTACATGGAAGGAAACAGAAATAGTGACGACAACACTTATCTTGGTTTCAGATTGCCTAAATCTGATCTCTATGAATTCACTGGGGTCATTAAATTAGTGAATGCTGCTGTAACCAATGTGAATACAAAGGGATTAAAAACACACGAAGGTGTTTTTAGAATATTCCAAACATTGTTGTGGGCTACCGTTTCTGATTTATATGGAGATATTTACTTTACTGAAGGCCTTCGCGGTCAAGACGGAATTCTTTTCCCAAAATTTGACGAGCAGAAAGATATCTATCCCACATTGATTCAAAATTTAAAAGATGCCACTCAGTTACTTACTGATGGGAAAGATGTATTGGATAAAACTTATGATGTAATGTATGCTGGTGATAAAACCAAATGGATTAAACTGGCGAATTCACTTCGTTTGCGCTATTTAATGCGGGAAAGCAGCAAGGTTTCAAATGCTGCTGAAATCCTAACTGTATCTGCTTTGCCTATGTTAGCGGATGTTCCTGATAATGCTTCCATTCCTTATATAGATGCTGATAAATCAATGGCATCACCAATGGGTAAAACCAATTTAGACCCTGCTGGAAATTTCTTGATTTTCAGGCCTTGTAAAACTTTGGTGGATACTTTGAAAGCCTTGAATGATGAACGTTTGAAAGTTTGGGTAGCACCCTTAGAAAAACCATGGGCTGCTATAATTGATTCTGTTAACCTGAATGCCGGTAAGAGAACGCTAGTTCAAAAAGGCTACACTTACAATTATACTTGGGAGTATATTGATAGAAATAATTCCAAAATTAGGGCTGTTGCCGCTTCTATTATGGATTCAATGACTTTGTATGCAGGATATCAAGCAGGTGTTTCTGTAACAGTACTTAATGCAAATGGTAGTTATGATTTTGCTGATACGAAGGGTAATTATAAAATCTCTACTTTCTCAAAATTATTTAATGAAAATGCTAATACTTTAATAAAAGCTTCTATAATGCAGGCAGATGAAGTTCAGTTTCTTTTGGCAGAAGCGGCTGCAAAAGGAATCATTACAGGGAATGCTGAAACTTATTATAAGAAAGGAGTTGAATATAGTTTAAAACGTTGGGGTGAGCCTTTACCCGCAAACTATTTCACAAACCCGTTGACGAGTTTTCCTGCTACTAAAACACAGCAGTTGGCAATTATTGGCTTACAAAAATGGATCGGGCTTTTTATGAATGGTATTGAAGCATATGCTGATTATAGAAGGTCCAGAGTGCCCTATTTAGAAGCAAATGGAGCACTTAATTCGTCTATTAACGCATTTCCATTGCGATACAGATACCCTGAATCGGAGTTTAAAAATAATTCAGAAAATTACCAAGTGGCGATTGGGAGACTGGATAAAGGGGATACAGAGTTTTCAAAAATGTGGTTAATTCAGTAACTTATTTTCCCTGCATAATTAATTATTTAAATAGAGCATAATGACTAGGAATTCATACAAATTTTGGTTGCTATTATTTTCATTTGCATTCTTGCTTTCTTCAACATACGCGCAGAAGACAACGTCAACAACCCCTACAAATGCACTGGAACATTATTTGAATAATGGCGATAAAACATTCCATTGGGAACTGAAAGAAAGTTATGATATCGGTGATGTGAAAGTATATGCATTAGTGTTGACTTCTCAAAATTGGCGTGAGCATATTTGGACACATCAGTTAAGTATTATGGTACCTAAAGATCTTCAATACAATGATGCCCTATTGTTTATAACCGGGGGAAGTATTAATAAAGAAGGACAACCTAATTGGAGTAGTCAGGGAGATGGTTTAACAGAAGGTATTGCTTCTGTGGCAAAACAAAATAAGGCTATCGTTGCCATATTAAAACAAACGCCTAACCAGCCACTCTATGGCGATCTTACCGAAGATGCTCTGATTTCTTATACATTGCACAAATTCAAAGAAGATGGTGATTATTCATGGCCTTTACTTTTTCCAATGGTAAAAAGTGCAAAGGCCGCTATGGACGCAATTCAGGAATTTTCAAAACATAAATTGAATAAAAACATCCAACACTTTGTTGTTTCTGGTGCTTCTAAACGGGGATGGACTACCTGGTTGACCGGTGCCAGTGATAATCGGGTTATTGCTATTGCGCCAATGGTAATTGACATGTTGAATATGCCTGTTAGTATGAATTATCAAATTAAAGTTTGGAACGATTATAGTATACAAATTGAAGATTATGTAAAGCTGGGAATTGTTCAGGATATTGGATCTGGCAGTGGGAAAGCTATTACAACTATGATTGATCCTTACTCATATAGGAAGAAATTGACTATGCCTAAAATGATAATCATGGGCACAAACGATGAATATTGGCCAATCGATAATATAAAGAATTACTTCGATAGCCTTTCTGGTAAGAATTTTATTCATTACATCCCAAATGTTGGGCATGGAATGGGAGATAAGACTGAAGCAATTCGTAGCCTTAGTGCTTTTTTTGGATTTAATATTCAGAAAAAAACTATTCCATCCTGCATATGGAAAACTACTGAGAATAAAGATGGAGTAACTGTTTCTATTAAAGCCACGCCCGATAGGCTAACTGATGTTATTATTTGGTACGCAGATTCAAACGACAAAGACTTTAGGAATGATAAATGGGTGTCAAAAAGTCTAGGTATTAAAAACGCATCTGTAGTTAAAGCAAATGAAGCATTCCCTTTGACAGGCTATCGTGCTTTTTATGTTAGTCTTACATATAAAGATGCTAATGGGGGTGAATACTCTGAAAATACAAGAGTATTTATGACGGATGATAAAAAAGTACTGTAGAAAAAAATTGCTGGAATGAATTTTATAAAAAAGTGCCAATTAACTTTTGGCCTGATATTTTTGGTTGTGCAACTATCAGCACAAAATGAACTTCCTTCTTCGTATCGAACGCTACTAGATGTTTCTTATAGCAATGACGATAAAGCAGATATAATGGATGTTTATCTTCCAAACAATTACAGCACTGCAAAAGTGATTGTTTACTTGCATGGTAGTGGTTGGACAGGCGGCGATAAAAATGAATTTCCAAAACAACTGATTAATGAATTGGTTGGCAACCGTAAGTATATTGTTGTATCTGCCAATTACAGATTGGTTAAAGATGGAGTTAATAGGTTCCCTGCACAAATGGAAGATATTGGCAAGCTATTTTCCTTTTTGTCTCTCAAAGCGTCTCAGTACCATTTTAATGGAAATGAGTTCGCTTTGATGGGGGGAAGTGCAGGTGGACATCTGGCTATGTTATATGCGTATGGATATGATTCTACAAAAAAAATAAAAACAGTTGTTGACTTCTGGGGTCCAACTGATTTTACTGATAAGGTTGTAAGAGAGCAGGATAAAAACGCTGATGCTAAAGTAACCAATCTCTTGGGTGAAGCAGACCCCAATGCACGAATTAGTTTTGATGCAAGCCCATACCATCGCCTTACAAAAGAAACGGGCATTCCAACTATTTTATTTCATGGAGGTCAGGACCCTTTGGTGCCAGTGAGTCAGGCAGACAAACTTTATAAAAAATTACAGGCATTGGGAATTCCTTCACAATATGCTTATTACCCTAATGAAAAACATGGGATGAAAGGTGCAGCCGGCATTGATGTTTTTATTAAAACATTAGCTTGGCTGAATAAATATTTTCCAGCTTTATAAATTGAAATTATGCGTGTACAAAAATTTTTGGCGACAATTTTTTTTTCTTTTGTTACGTTAATAACTTTCGCACAAACCACGACACCTCTGCCCATTTCCAAAAATGGCTTTGTTGTTATTTCACATAGAGGTAGTCATTTACTGAAACCAGAAAATTCTATTGCAGCTTTTGATGCGGCAATAATGGAAGGAGCTGATTATGTGGAGATGGATTTAAGAACCAGCAAAGATGGGCATCTGGTTTTATGCCATAATGAAACTGTCGACACCAAAACAAATGGCAAAGGCCGTGTTCAAGATTTAGTATGGGATGAACTATCTAAGCTACTTCTGGTAAATGTAGAGAATAAAGTATATCATATACCCGACTTCAAAGAAGCATTAAATGCATGTAAAGACAAGATAAATATCTATCTCGACTTCAAAGAAGCTGACGTTGCAGAAACATATCGCCAGATTAGAGAAGCTGGGATGGAAAAAAATGTTGTCGTTTACGTAAATAAGATTGATCAGTATATTGCTTGGAGAAAGCTGGCTCCTGCCATGCCTTTAGCTGCAAGCCTTCCTGAATCAATTCGAACCAAAGAAGATTTGGCTGTTTTATACGAACAGATGCATCTTGAAGTAATAGATAATGTAATTGATAGTAGCATTTTAAATTACGCGAATACACACGGTACAAATGTTTGGTTAGACGTACAAAGTGCCGATGAAAACCCAACAAAATGGCATGATGCAATGCGCAAAGGAATACAAGGTGTTCAAACAGACCACCCAGAAGCCTTGGTAAATTATCTAAAGAAAAACAATCTTAGAAATGGTTCGACAGCACTGACCGTAACGTATCCAGTTGTTGTTCCTCCAACCTATCGATCTATAAAAGATGTTCCGTATAGTTATACTAGTACGGAGAATATTATGGATGTTTATTTTCCGCAAGTATATGATAGTGCAAAAGTACTTATCTATATACATGGTGGTTCATGGGTTTCGGGCGACAAGAACGAATTCCCCAAATATTTAATTGACGAACTTGTTGGAAAAAGAAAATACATTTTAGTGACAATGAATTATCGACTAATAAAAGAAGGGAAAAATAGGTTCCCATCGCAAATGGAAGACGTTACAAATGCTATGAAATTTTTAACAGGAGCTGCCAAAAAATTTCATTTGAATGATCATCAATTCGCTTTGATGGGAGGAAGTGCTGGTGGTTACATGGCAATGCTTTATGCTTATGCATATGATACAAAAAAACAAATACAAACGGTAATTGATTTCTGGGGACCAACCGATTTGGCTGATAAGTCTGTTAGAGCAGATGGCTCTGATGGAGACAGGGCAGCTTCTAATTTATTAGGTGAGCCCGATGCACACGCTAAAATTGCAACAGATGCTAGCCCTTATTACAGAATTACAAAAGAATCTGCAGTACCTACCATATTTTTTCATGGGGGAGATGACCCCTTAGTGCCAGTATCACAAGCACAAAAAATGTACGACAAAATGCTGGCTTATGGAACGCCAGTACATTTGGAAATCTATCCCGGCGAAAAACATGGAATCAGCGGCACTATTAGGATGGATTTATATAACAAAACTCTCGCTTGGATTGACAAATATTTCCCTGCTAAATAATTATTGACAAATGCAAAAAACAACTAAGCAACTGAGAATTAATTTTGTTCCTTCAATATTGTTTTTTTTATACTTGTTTGGATTTGTACTAAATGTTAGCGCAAACCCCGACTTGCCATTTAAGCAAGCAGTGTCAGTAAAATATACGGTTGCTCCAAATATTACTGGTTCTAGTTTTAAAAAAGTACTTGTTGACTATAATGACGTTGTATATGTTTTAAGTAGTCAGGGTTTGTTGCGCATTAATGACCATGATCTGGTGAAGGATTTACGTTATACACCTCTTTCTCGAAAACAACCGGTTGATATTGCCATTCAGGAAAAAGTTGGTAACCTATACTATTTATTGAATGATAAAGTGCTAACAAATGGATATGCGGGTGTTCCTTATTCAATCCTACCTTCAGGAAGATTTAATAAATTAGCTGTTGATGAGAAAGGGAATATTTTTCTCACTGGAAACCAATCTGTTGGTTTTGTGATAGAAAATAAGTTAGTGGAATTTCCCTTGTCTTCTGAAGAACAGATTCGTAATATATATATCAATCAAGGCGTTTTTTATGCATTAGGTAGTAAGACGATTTACCGTGTAAAAGATAAAACACTTATCCCCATATTCAAAGCAGACGATATAAAGGAAATCAGTTTTCAGAAAAACGAAATATTTGTTGGTACAGAAAAAGGGTATTATGCTGTTCATAATGTAACAGGAAATATAACATTTACGTTAAAGGATAAATTACCGGCAATTGATATCAATTGCTTATTATTTGTCAATAACAATTTATGGGCAGGCACTACTCATGGTGCATTTAAAAAAAATGCGGATAATTCATTTCGCTACTATGCATCTAAACGTTGGTTGAATGAAGATACAGTGATATCAATGGCTTCTGATAGTAAAGGCAATGTGTATTGTTTGACGAAAACTGGGATAAATAAGATTGAATTTAGTTCTTATACCCTTGCTCAGAAGGCCAATTTTTTTCAAGATAAAATTCGGCAGCGCCATATTCGGTACGGACTTATTTCAGAAGTATTTTTTCAAAATTCAGGCGATTTATCAACCGCTGAAATGATGGATACTGATAACGATGGATTATGGAGTTCATTTTATTTGGGTAGCCAGGCTTTTAGGTACGCAGTAACAAAAGACAAGACAGCCAAACGTTATGCCTGGGAAACTTTTGAAGCTTTTGAAAGATTGCTTACTATCAATCCATTAAAAGGGTTCCCTTCTAGAACATTCGAGCGTATTGAATATAGAAATTCTGATCCGGAAGCCTGGCGCAAATCGCAGAACCCTGAATGGGAGTGGAAGGGTACTACAAGTAGTGATGAATTTGTTGGACATATCTTCGCATCTGCTGTCATGAGTAGATTTGCAGCAGAAACACCTTCAGAAAAAAAACGCGTCGCGGATTTTGTCGATAAAATTTTAACTCATATCATAGAAAATAATTATTATTTCGTTGATGCAGATGGAAAGCCAACCCATTGGGGTCGCTGGAATCCTGAATATATTAATTGGTACCCAGAATCAATTAGCGATAGAAAATTGGGAAGTACAACTATTATTGCAGGTCTTCAATTGGGGTATGCACTTACGGGTAAATCAATTTACAAGACAGAAGCTTTTCGTTTAATGAATGATCATAACTATCTGAAAAATATTTTAATTGATTGTAATAAAATACAAATAACACCTGGGTATGTATTTATGGGCGCAAACATGGGCGATGGGTGGAATCATTCTGATGATGAAATGTCTTTTCTTGCTTACTGGGTTCTGTATCATTTTGCATTTAATGATACACTTAAAAAAAAGTTTTCTAAAGCCATTGTCAATCACTGGAATATTGAAATGCCAGAAAGAGATGGTTTATGGAATTTGATTACAAAAGGAACCGCCGGTGTTTATGATAAAGAATCTACACTTTGGTATTTAAAAGAATTCCCGATGGACATGATTAATTGGACCATTAAAAACTCAGATAGAAGAGACCTTGAATTACTTTCTCCGAACTTGCGTGATCAAAAAACAAAAACCTTATTGCCCTATAGCGAACAACCTACTCACCGTCATAATGCAAATCCATTTTTTCTGGATGGAGGAGACGATGGACATTCTGAGTTGGCCGGAGACGAATACTTATTGCCTTATTGGATGGCTCGTTATTTGAAAGTGATTCAATAGTATATTTCTTAAAATGTGTTACCCTGAGATGGTCTATTGAGCATTTAAAAACAGTATAAAAAGTATCAGTAAATTGACTTAAAATTTATGATAATGAAGAGATAATATTCATAAATTAACCTTACATTGTTTAACATTTAGTTTTGAATCATGGATACCCAAAAAAAGCAGGAGGAATCAGAATGGATTGCTCTACTTGCCAATGATAGCGAGTATGCTTTTAAGCATTTATATGGCCGATATAATAATCGGGTATACAAGCTTGCCATGCGGTATTTAAAGTCTACAGAATTATCTCAGGAAATTGTGCAGGATGTATTTCTAAAGCTTTGGTTCGAACGTAAAAATATCCAATCAGATAGGCCATTGGAGGCATGGCTGATTACCGTAGCAAAAAACAAGCTAATCAATCAGTTCAAGAAATTGACTTATGAGTGGAACATGCAAAACAATTATAAAGCAGAAAACAATACTGAAGTGTGTGAAGTGGAGGCTAAACTTATGACTGCTGAATATGATAAATATTTTAGAACTACGCTTAATCAGCTACCCCAGATGCAAAAACAGGTTTTTGAATTTGCAAAAATTGATGGACTTTCTCACAATGAGATTGCTGTTCGATTGAAAATCTCGCCACTTACTGTTAAAACTCATATGGCACGGGCGATGGGAAAGATCAAAAAATCATTGAAACAATTTGTAATTAGTCTGTAAATTGCGGGTTAACTATTTTAAACCTGTTTTATGTTCAAGGTTGTAGGATTGGCTTTTATAATGGGTTTTTCGAATTTGTTTTTTTTGAAAGAAACTAATTTCATTGCGCCGCTTTCAAAAGTGCAGGCGGTTCGGCAGATACAGGATACCATACCCATCGCAAAACGAGATACTGCAGTTCTTAAAAATAAAGACACGCTTGCAGGCATTGAGGATACTGTTCTGCGAATAAATAATCTTCAACCTTATATTACCCTTGCAGCAGATTCGGTTCTGCTATATCAACCCGAACTCAACAAAGAAGGGAAATATTTCTGGTTTCTTAGAAATGCGCCTGTTGGCTTACAGATTAATAAAGACAATGGCAGAATTTCGTTCAAAGCATCAAAATCTTATTTCTTATCAGGCAAACTCAAATACGATCATGAATACCGGGTGGTGTTGGGTGTTAACAAAATTGGTAACCCAACGGAACGCCTCGATACCAGCTTTATCCTGATGTTCTATAATACAGAAATTATACCCTCAAAATTAAAATTGTCAGTTAGTCCCGTTATAACGATTGAAGAGGGGGATACCCTGAATTTTAAAGTTCAGTGTGATGCCGGAAGTTTTCCAATTGAGAATATTACCTACTTCTCGAATATGCCTTTGAAAAATGTAACTTCTGTAAGACATTGTGACGATGATTTTTCCTGGAGCCCCGGTTTCGATTTTGTAAAAGATTCCGATTCAGGTAAAATAAAAATAGTGGTACTTAATTTTGTTGGCGCTACACGCTTCCAATCGCGCGATACTGCACAGGTAAAAGTGATCGTAAAAGACGCACTCAATTATCCTCTTGCGCTCAGTGCCTACCAAACAGAAGTTAAATTGGTAAATCGGTATATTCTTGAACTGAAGTATTCTTTCTTACAACTCGATAAAAGTATTAAGCGCATAAAAGATACTAGAACTACTTTCGATGTTACCGCTTCTGCCACTACACTCACCGGTACTATTATGACTACCTCAACTGTAACCAACACACAGCAAGTGGGCAAGATTTTACCAAGTGTAGGTATTTCGCTCGTTCCCATTAAAGAAGCAGTATCTCCGCAAAGAGTATATGATCAAAATCAGGCTTCTGCAGTGCGTACCTCTATCAAAAGATTGGAATACAGGCTAGCAGATAATAGCCTGATAGCAGAACGAGATCCTGCAATTGTTCAAAAAACAAATCAGTTAAAAGACGAGCTGAAACAAATTCAATTACAGTTAATTGATGTGCCTTTGGGGTTGAACAACGATATGACTGAGGAGGAACTCGACAAGTATTTCAACAGCCCGAAAGTGATGAAAAAATACCGGCTGAAACACTAGTGCTGCTTTTCGTAGCGGGGTGGTGGAGCTGTTTTTTTCTCACTATCTTTTTTATTCACCGGCGGCGTGAATTTTACTGCTTCTGAAGATTTTGGTTTCTTCTTCCTAGGCGTGCTGGTAACAGTTACAGGAATCGCATCCGGCCCATCCTCAACAATAGGTTTTGACTTTTGGATTTTGACTTTTGAATTTTCCTTTGAATTCCCCTTGCTTTGAGCATGCGAAAAAATGCCAATGCCAAGCAGGAAGAAGGCGATTAGAAAAAGGCGTAGGCTCATATTTTTGTTTTAACTAAGATGCCAAATGTGATAAATTCCATAAAGTATCCCGGAAATTTTAATCGAAATGGGTTCATTGCGATAGAAGATTTAGTTTTGAAGCATGTGGATGATTTGTAAAAAAGAATGGCAACAGTTTTTCAGCAGCCTCACAGGCTATATGGCGCTGATGATTTTTTTATTGTTAAACGGACTCTTTCTTTTTGTATTTCCCGATACCAACCTGCTCGACTTTGGATATGCATCTTTAGCCGCATACTTTAATTTGGCGCCCTGGTTATTGCTATTTCTGATACCCACTATCACTATGCGCTCATTTGCCGACGAATATAAGTCGGGCAGTTTTGAGCTCTTAAAGACTTTACCATTAAAGCCACAATCGATTGTAATGGGAAAGTTCTTCGGGGCTTTGCTGATTGTATTAACTGCTTTATTGCCATCCATTATTTATGCTTTTTCTATTCAGCAATTAAGTGTAACAGGTGGTATCGATATTGGAGGAAGCATTGGAAGTTATATCGGACTTTTCTTTTTAGGTGCAGTGTTTACTGCAATTGGTATCTGCTCAAGCAGCTTTACCAACAATACCGTTGTTGCATTTATTGCCGGTGCTTTTACATGCTTTTTATTATTTAGTGGCTTTGGCGCTTTTAGCAAACTCCCGATTTTTAACGCAGGGCCTGACTACTTTATCGAAATTCTGGGAATACAATTTCATTATCGAAGTATTAGCCGGGGGGTGTTGGATAGCAGGGACTTAATATATTTTACAGGTATCGTTGCACTCTTTCTTTTTATCACCGTCAAAAATATCAGAAAGCGTTAACCACACCACTATGAAGAAATTATTTGAAGGAAAATTTGGATGGGTGTTGGCAACAATACTGTTGATTGGATTGATCTATTTTTCTAATTGGTTCGCGCTACGTGCCGACCTGACTGCGGAGAAAAGATTTACAATTACAAATGCTACAAAGAAAATCCTGAATGATTTAGATAGCACTGTAACAATACAAATATTTCTTACAGGCGACCTTCCGGCAGATTATAGAAAACTAAATCAGTCGGTACAAGACCTTCTATCTGAATTCAAAAGCCTTTCGGGCGGGAGCCTAATAAAAATTAGTTTTGAAAAACCCGGAGAATCCGTTAAAAACGATACGGCCAAAGTAATTCTCTACGATAGTCTGGCAAAGCTGGGTGTGGTATTTGAACAATCTGCAACAGTATCTTCAGAAACCGAAAAAACTACACAGCAACTAATCATACCTTCTGCACTGCTGAGTTATAAAAACCAAAAACCAGTAGCAGTTGATCTGCGTAGCAGTAAAAAAGTATTTAAACAATACAATGTGCTTACCGAAGATCCACAGGAAGATGTTGAAGCAACAAGAAATGCCGCTGAAGCATTATTGGAATACAAGTTTGCCAATGCGATAGATAAACTCACCAGAAAAAACATACCTACAGTAGCTTATGCAGTGGGTAATGGTGAGCCGATCGACCTGAAAGTAAACGACCTTGGCGAAAGTCTGCGTAATGAGTACCGCCTTGCAGTTTTTGATTTGAAGAAAGGATACCCCGATGCATCGATGATTGATGCACTAATGATTGTGAAGCCCACGCTGCCGTTTACTGAAGAAGATAAATTAAAGATAGATCAGTACTTGATGCATGGAGGAAAGATCATTTGGTTTGTTGATAAACTGTATGCCGAACTTGACAGCTTAAAACGCAATCAGGCAAATTATACAGCCTATGATCGCGGATTAGATTTAGACGACTTACTTTTTAAATATGGGGTACGAATCAATGGTGATCTGGTTCAGGATCTGAATTGTTCAAAGATTCCGATTGTGGTCGGGCAGAACGCGGACGGATCTCCAAAAATGCAGCGCGTACCATGGCCCTATTATCCTTTTTTATCGGCACATGGAGATAATCCCATTACCAAAAATCTGGATCGGGTACTGCCTTTATTTCCTTCAAGTATTGATACAGTGAAAGCCGCCGGAATTAAGAAAACGGTATTGCTTTCTTCCGATACTAATAGTCGCAGCCTCGCTTCACCTGCAATGGTTTCGGTAAACAGCGTTCGCAGCGAAGAAGATATGCGAAGCTTTACTAAATCGTACATTCCAGTAGCGGTATTATTGGAAGGAAAATTCAACTCTTTCTTTAATAACCGTGTTAGTAATAATTTATCAGACTCAATACTTAGAGCAACGGGCAAAGCCTATTTAAACAAAGCAGAGAAAACGGGGAAACAAATTGTAGTGGCTGATGCCGATATTGTTACTAACGAAGTAACACAAACCAAGGGGCCTTTACAAATGGGTATGTTGGCAATGGAGAATTACCGCTTTGCGAACCGCGAATTCTTTTTAAACAGTATTGACTATTTAGTAAGCACTAACAACCTTTTTGAAAGCAGGAATAAAGAATTTGTTTTGAGACTTCTCGACAAGAAAAAATTACAGCAACATCGCACCGAATGGCAACTGATCAATATCGGATTGCCCATCTTGCTGATCTTATTGCTTGGCACAATCTACCAGTGGAGAAGAAAAAAACAATTTGGTGCTTGATGGTACATTGTGTATGTCTACCTTTAGTAATAATATTTTAGAATGAATACCGAGCAGTTTGTTTATTTAATTTTTGGGATCGTACTTGTATTGGCACTGGTATTTGATCTGGGACTGATTAGTAAAAGGAATCAGTCCATGAGTATTAAACAGGCATTGGTTCAAACCGTTTTTTGGGTAGCCCTTGCAATGGCATTTTTTGCATTTCTCTGGGTTGAAGCCGGAAGCAAGCGTGGTTTGGAATATCTGAGTGCATATCTGATGGAATGGAGCCTAAGCATCGATAATATTTTTGTCTTCATTTTAATTTTTAATTCGTTTAAAGTGAAGGAACAAAACTACTCAAGGGTACTATTAATTGGTATCTTGATGGCAATTGTTTTTCGCGTAATTTTTATTACAATCGGAGTAGCATTGGTAGCAGAATTTCATTGGTTGCTTTATGGGTTTGGCTTATTTCTTTTGTATACAGGATATAAAATGTTTACAACAAATGAAGAAGACACTTTCGAACCACACGATTCAAAAGTGTATAAATTTGTAAAAAAGTATTTACCTCTGGCATCGCACGATGGACATGGTAAATTTTTGATCAGAGAAAATGGCAAGCCTGTTTATACCACACTATTTGTTGTTGTGATACTACTTGCATCTATCGATTTAGTTTTTGCATTGGATTCAATACCTGCAGTTTTAGGAATTTCGAAAGAAAAAATAGTGATTTACACTTCCAATATATTTGCGGTACTCGGATTACGTTCTTTGTTTTTTTTATTAAGAGGTGCTGTAAATAAATTCGACTACCTGCAGCAGGGCATTGCCGTAGTGTTGGTTTTTATTGGATTGAAAATGCTTGGTGAAAATTGGATCGATCAGTGGATGGATAAAACCATGCAGACCATTATATCGCTACTTGTAATATTGGTTTGTTTATCGACTTCAATCATCTACTCATACTATCACGATAAAAAAGGAATCATCAAAACCTTGAATAACTAAAATAATTGAATCAGTTGACCTATTCTATTTCAGATATTGCAAAAATTATTCGTTCAAACAATCGGCCTAGGATTGATTTTGCAATTGAATACCTGGTCATCGATAGTCGGAAAATTGTATACCCCGAAGCTTCACTATTTTTTGCTTTAAACAGTACCCGCAGAGATGGCCACAGTTTTATACCCGAGCTTTTAAAGAAGGGAGTTAGAAATTTTGTTGTAGCTAAAGGATATGATCATGCTGAGTTTCAGGAAGCTAATTTTTTAGAAGTAGATAACGTGCTGGATGCGTTACAAGCGCTGGCTGCACACCATCGTAGTTTATTTTTGAAGTTGCAGGATGGAGCTGTTTTTCCGGTAATTGGAATTACGGGGAGCAATGGAAAAACAATTGTAAAAGAATGGCTCTATCAATTGCTGGCTGCAGATTACCGTATTGTGAGAAGTCCACGCAGTTATAATTCTCAAATAGGCGTGGCACTGAGTGTATGGCAAATAAGCACTACACATAACCTAGGCATTTTTGAAGCCGGCATCTCTACGGTAAACGAGATGGAAAGACTAGAAAAAATGATTCAACCAACCATTGGTATTTTTACAGGAATTGGAGAAGCGCATCGCGAAGGATTTAGTTCTGCTGCAGAAAAATTCAGGGAGAAAATAAAATTATTTGAAAATACAGAAAAGCTCGTTGTTGCCGCAGATAGTTTGCTGCCAGCCGACCTTGCTTTGTTACAACAAAAATTCCCTGATGTTTTTTTCTGGAGTCGTGGCTACGAGGCCCCATTTAAAATAATTGAAGAAAAACAAGAACAGCATCAAACCAAAATCGCTGCACTGATCAATGGAAAGAAATGCAATATTTTAATTCCCTTTGCAGATAAAATATCGGTTGATAATGTTTTAACCTGCTGCTCGGTATTGTTATTACTAGGATATGAATTGCCTGTTATTCAGGAAAGAATAGGGTTGCTCGAGTCGGTAGAAATGCGCATGCAGTTAAAAAAGGCCAATAACAATTGCTACCTCATCAACGACAGTTACAGTAATGATCTTTCATCACTTACACTGGCTTTAACCTATTTAACACAGCAGGCTGGCGATCATACAACTACCTTAATTCTGTCGGATATACTGGAAGCAGGCATTTCGGATGAATCGCTTTACGAGCAAGTTGCCAAAGAACTGGAGCAAAGAAATATCAGGCGACTAATTGGAATAGGTAAAAAGATAAGCGAGTTTAGAGATTTGTTTGTGCAGTGTATTCCTACTTGCAGTTTCTTTGATTCAACTGAAATGTTTTTGCAGGAAGCAACTACTCATTTATTTCAGAACGAATATATTTTATTAAAGGGTGCCAGGGTGTTTGAATTTGAAAGAATCAGCAAATGGCTCGAACAGCAACAGCATCAAACTGTAATGGAGATCAATCTCTCTGCGATGGCTCATAACCTAAAAGCTTATCAACAAAATTTATTGCCCTCTACAAAAGTGATGGCGATGGTAAAAGCATTTAGCTACGGAAGTGGGTCTGTTGAAATTGCCCGCCTCTTGGAATTTCATAAAATAGATTATTTGGCAGTGGCATACGCCGATGAAGGAGTGGTGTTAAGAAAAGCGGGTATCAGGTTACCAATCATGGTAATGAGTGCCGACGCTGCCGATTTTGATGCATTACTAGAATACCATCTGGAGCCTGAAATTTATTCTTTCCACATCTTTCATGCATTTCAACAATACCTGCAGAAACAGGCTGTACAGGGTTTTCCCATACACGTTAAATTCAACACCGGAATGAACCGTTTGGGCCTTGAAGTGGGCGATGCCTCAACCATTGCCGAACAGATTTTGAATAGCCAATCGATGGTTGTGAAATCTGTTTTCAGCCATCTTGCGGCAAGTGAGTCTGCAGCATTCGACCAATTTACCAAAGAACAAGCAGTAGTTTTTGATACCGCCTGTGCCGCTTTAGAAGAAGGGTTGGGCTATCGTTTTATCCGCCACCTGTCGAATACAGCAGCCATATTCAGAAACCCTGCTTTGCAGTACGATATGGTGCGATTAGGAATAGGATTATACGGAGTTGACACAACTAACGAACAGAATCTGCAATTGCAAACAGTTGCAACGCTTAAGTCTACCATTGCGCAAATCAGGGAAGTACAGGCAGGAGACACTATTGGCTATGGTAGGATGGGCTTGGTTACCAGAAAAAGTAAAATTGCCACTGTTCGTATCGGTTATGCTGACGGATTTAACAGAAGACTCGGAAATGGAAATGCTTCTATGCTTATTAAGGGTCAACGGGCGCCCGTTATTGGAAATGTTTGTATGGACATGACCATGCTTGATATTACTGACCTGCATGGCATAGAGGAGGGCGACACAGTAGAGATTTTTGGTACACAGCTTCCGGTTCAGGAAATTGCAAAATGTGCAGATACGATTCCATATGAAATCATGACCGGGATTAGCCAAAGGGTGAAAAGGGTGTATTTGGAGGAATAAATCAAAAATCAAAAGTCAAAAATCAAAAGTCAAAAAAGTAAGAAATAGTTGAATGTTTCCCCAAACGCGTTTGGGAGGGGAAACATAATTTTTACTTTTTTATTCCTCTTCATTTTTGAATTTTGCCTTTTGCCTTTTAACTTTCTATATTTGCCCACCTTAAACAGTTCAAGTGAAAGCAAGACAAGTAATACTATTAATTCTGTTAATCATTTTTGCCGATCAGGCAATGAAGTTTTATATCAAGCTCAACTATTTTGCAGGAGAAGAGCATTTGGTGCTTGGCTTAAAATGGTTTCGCTTACATTTTGTAGAGAATGAAGGGATGGCTTGGGGCTGGAAATTTGGCGGTGGGTTTGGTAAAATTGCTCTCACCCTTTTTCGTTTGGTGGCCGTAATTTGGGGAAGCTTTTTATTGCGCGATTTTATCAGGAAGAAATACCACAAAGGTTTTATTATTTGCGCCTCCCTAATTTATGCAGGGGCATTGGGTAATTTGATCGATAGCATGTTTTACGGAATGATCTTTGACTATAGCAATCCACTTTTTCAAAACGTAGCTAAACTATTTCCAGCACATGGAGGCTATGATAGTTTTTTACACGGCAGGGTGGTCGATATGCTTTATTTTCCCCTTATTACCAATGCGCATTTCCCTGCATGGGTGCCGATTTGGGGAGGTGATGATTTTGAGTTTTTCAGACCGGTATTCAATATTGCAGATGCCTCCATATCATGCGGTGTAATTGTGATTTTGATCTTTCAAAATAAATTCTTTGCGAAGCATCCTCATGTGCTGCACAACACAGTGGAGACACATTCTGTGGTAAACGATAAGAATCAGATTTTTTAATAAATTCTCCAGCGCTGTGCAGGAATATTTTGTACCAATACGCCCGACAGGTTAATACTCTGATCTACCAACCCAACGCCTTTTGCATATACAGCAAGACCTTCAACCGCTTTAACATAGCTGGTAGTACCTATTTCTCTAAACATAATTTCGCGCTTTACCGTAATGGTATTGTGAAGGGTTTGCCCCGCAATGGTATAATCAGATCCGGTATTCATAATGGTGAAAACAGCTTTGGTGCTGCCCGTTTTACTAACGCCGCCATTATAGCCCCCAAATTTTACTTTTGTTTCTGCTGTTTCCCAACTGGTTCCAACAGGCTGATTTGCTTTTAAATAAGCGTATTCAATAAAATTACCGGTACCCAGCGAATCAAAGATGCCGGTATAGTCGAAGTCGATCGTACCAAATTCATAATAAATATTGGAATCGCCTTTTGCAAAATAGAAAGTATCTTTTTGTGAAGTGGCGTATTGACTATATAACTTTCCATTATACGGAATAGTAGGAGCGGCTACCGTTACCAATATGCTATCAATAAAATTACCGGTAGGTCCGGTTAAATGCGGATTATATTGAAAGCTCCAGAAAGAGCCGGTGCTGGTAATTAAATAATCTTTTTCGGCTTCTGTTCCAATGGTAAATCCACAATAAGTAGAATCGAAACTAACAACAAAGTTGGTGCTGCTGGGTAGTATGGGTTTACCGTTTCCTTTTAATTTAACCACAGCCGTTCCAGGGGTTAATACAAACCCGGAATCACGAAACCACATTCCATTTGGCGTGTCAGTAGAGATTTTGTATTTACCGGCGCTGGTAAAATTAACCCTGATCAACACATAATTGCTATCGGTTAAAACAGAGTCCATTAAATAAGTTCCTTTGATAATTGCTGACTGACAGTTGCCCAATGAATCCAAAAGCGTTCCCTTGGCACTGCCTTGAACAGTACCCAATTCTCTGCTCAGCTCCTTCTGACAGGACACCAAAGAAATCAGTAAAACAATACTGAGTATGCAAAACTTGTAAAATTTATTCATGTTACTGTTTAGGATCTCCTCCTACGAATATCAGATAAAATTTATACCAAAAACGCAGCTTTGTTTTCTAATTCACCGATTTCATGGAAATCTTTAATATTCTTTAACGTTGTTACAGATATCTGATTCAGTGCTTCCTCAGTAAAGAAAGCTTGGTGTGCAGTAATTAATACATTGGGGAAACTCATTAAACGCTGAATCAGATCATCTTGAATGATGTCGGAAGACAGGTCACGGAAAAATAATTTCTCTTCCTGCTCATACACATCGATACCCAAATAGGCAATTTGCCCTGATTTTAGTGCCTGTATCACAGAAGTAGTATCGATTAAACCACCGCGGCTGGTATTGATAATCATTACCCCTTTTTTCATCATCGCAATAGTGTTTTCGTTGATGATATGTTTGGTTTGATCGTTCAATGGGCAGTGCAACGAAATGATATCACTTTTTAAAACTTCCATTAATGGTTTAAATTCAACCCCAAGCGCTTCCAAATCTTTATTAGCGATTACATCGAATGCAGCAACTTTGCAGCCAAAGCCCAGCATGATTTTACAAAAAGCTTTGCCGATATTTCCTGTACCAATTACGCCGATGGTTTTGTTATGCACGTCGAAGCCCAATAAACCGTTCAGCGAAAAATTCTGTTCCCGAACCCTGTTATATGCTTTATGTGTTTTTCTGTTTAAAGTAAGCATCATCGCCACTGCGTGTTCTGCAACGGCCTCGGGCGAGTAGGCCGGCACACGGCAAACCTGTATATGATTTCTTTTGGCCGCTTCCAGATCCACATTATTAAATCCGGCGCAACGCAGGGCAATAATTTTAACCCCCTGTGCTCCCAGAATATCAATTACTTCGGCGGTTAATTTATCGTTCACGAATACACAAACTGCTTCGGCATTGCCCGCCAGACTTGCGGTTTTTTTATCAAGAGCCGTTTCAAAAAATATCAGATCGTACCCGAATGCGTCTTTATGACTGTTAAAAAAACTAATATCGTAAGGCTGGGTTGAAAAGAATGCGATTTTCATTTGATTATTTCTATTTTTTTTAATTGCCAAATGGAATTCGCTAACAAACATTTCTGTAGGCATCAAAGTTATATTTGGCTCATTTCATATAACAAATATAGCTTAGGGGATGTGGCAATAAAAACTTTTGGTGAATCGGCATAAACCAGCCCCTTAATCTGGGGTTTGTGTTGGCATATTCGTACCTTTGCAAACCTTAAAAACAGATTGGTAAAGTGTTTTAGCGTATGAAGTATCCCGAATTCTCTGGTTTGAACCTGCCTAAGATCGAGCAGGAAATATTGGCAAAATGGAAGAGCAATCAGGCTTTTGAAAAAAGCATCAGCCTGCGCGAAGGTCGAAAGCCCTTTGTTTTTTATGAAGGTCCTCCTAGCGCCAATGGTATGCCCGGTATACACCACGTTATTTCCAGAACCTTGAAGGATATGGTTTGTAGGTATAAAACCATGCAGGGATTTCAGGTAAAACGTAAGGGTGGATGGGATACACATGGCCTACCCGTTGAATTGGGTGTAGAGAAGGAATTAGGCATTACCAAAGAAGATATTGGAAAAAAAATATCGGTGGAAGCCTATAACCAAAAATGTCGCGAAGCGGTTTTGAGGTATAAGGATAAGTGGGATGAGTTAACTACCAAAATGGGTTATTGGGTAGATCTGAATGATCCCTATGTTACTTTCGAAAACGATTATATTGAAACACTCTGGTGGATTTTGAGTGAGTTGTATAAAAAAGGCTTACTCTATCAAAGTGTGAGCATTCAGCCCTATTCGCCTGCAGCAGGCACCGGCTTAAGTTCGCATGAATTAAATCAACCCGGAACTTATAAAGATGTAAAAGACACTTCTGCTGTAGCCATGTTTAAAGCGGTACAAAGCCCAATTACACAATTTTTATTTGATGCAGCGGGATCTGACGAACTGTTCTTTATGGCATGGACTACCACTCCATGGACACTTCCATCGAACCTCGGATTAACTGTTGGAGAAAACATCGATTACGTTTTAGTAAAAACTTTTAATCCATATACAGCCTTGCCTGTGAATCTGGTTTTGGCGAAAGCATTAATTGGTAAATATTTTAAAGCCGAAGGTGAGTATGGCGATTTCGACAATTATACTGCCGATACCAAGCTGCTTCCATGGACGATCTTAAAAGAGTTTAAGGGTAAACAAATCGAAGAAAGTACATACGAACAACTACTTGCTTACGAAGCCAATTCCATTGAGGCAATTGAAGCTGCAAGCCCCGGTGCAAAACCATTCCGCGTAATTGTGGGCGATTTTGTTACTACCGAGGATGGTACCGGTATCGTACACACTGCACCTGCATTTGGTGCGGATGACTATAAAGTTGGTAAGAAAGCCAATATTGGTATTCTTACAATGGTTGACAGGCAGGGTAAATTTGTAGATGGCCTTGGAGAATTCAGCAACCGCTATGTAAAAAATTATAAAGACGAAGAAGGCTATCAGGACGTGAACGTAGACATCTGCGTAAAACTCAAGAAAGAAAATCGTGCTTTTAAAGTAGAAAAATACGAACACAGCTATCCGCACTGTTGGAGAACCGATAAACCAATTCTATATTATCCGCTTGATGCCTGGTTCATCAAAACCACTGCAGTAAAGGATCGGATGGTGGAACTGAATAAGACAATCAACTGGAAACCCAAATCAACCGGCGAAGGTCGTTTTGGTAATTGGCTTGAAAATATGGTTGACTGGAATCTTAGTCGCAGTCGTTATTGGGGTACTCCGTTACCAGTTTGGCGAACCGAAGATGGTGAGGAAGAAATTTGTATCGGCTCGATTGAAGAATTGAATGCCGGCATCAGAAAAGCAAATGATGTGTTGGGTGGAGATACAAACAAGCATTATTTACACGAAGGCATTTTGGATTTACACAAGCCTTTTGTGGACGATATTATACTGGTGAGCAAGAAAGGACAGGCAATGAAGCGGGTGTCGGATTTAGTGGATGTTTGGTTCGATAGTGGTGCCATGCCTTATGCGCAATGGCATTACCCTTTTGAGAATAAGGAATTTATAGATAAGGGAGAAACATTTCCGGCCGACTTTATTGCAGAGGGTGTTGATCAGACAAGGGGTTGGTTTTATACGCTGCACGCTTTGGGGGTAATGCTATTCGATAGCGTTGCTTATAAAACAGTGGTGAGTAACGGATTGGTGTTGGATAAGAATGGTAATAAGATGAGCAAGCGTTTAGGCAATGTGGTGAACCCCTTCGAAACCATCGAAAAATACGGGGCAGATGCTACCAGATGGTATTTGATTACCAATGCATCTCCTTGGGATAATTTGAAATTTGATCTTGCCGGTATTCAGGAAGTACAACGTAAGTTTTTTGGAACACTGTACAATACTTATCAATTCTTTGTGCTCTATGCCAATGTAGATGGATTTGCTTTTAAAGAAGCTTCAATTCCTTTGAGCGAGCGGCCTGAGATCGACAGATGGATTCTTTCCTCACTCAATTCATTGGTGCAAAAAGTAACCGATTCTATGAACGATTTTGAACCTACCATTGCGGGTAGGGCAATTGAATCATTCGTGGATGAGCACCTGAGCAATTGGTATGTGCGTTTGTGCAGAAGGCGTTTTTGGAAGGGCGAATATGAGGCGGATAAGATATCTGCATACCAAACTTTATACGAATGTTTAGAAACAATAGTTAGACTGATGGCGCCAATATCGCCGTTCTTCAGCGATGCTATGTTTTATAATCTGAATCTGGTTTCAGAGCGATTTGCAGTGGAGTCGATACATCATGCCGACTTCCCTCTGGCAGATACTACTGCTATTGACAGTTCATTGGAAGAAAGGATGCAACTGGCACAGGATGTTTGTTCGCTGGTTTTGTCGCTTAGAAAGAAAGTGAATATTAAAGTTCGCCAACCACTACAGAAAGTATTGATTCCGGTGCTGAATCCGGAAATGAAAACACAATTGCAGTTGATCGAAGATTTAATAATTGCGGAAGTAAATGTGAAGGAGTTAGTGTATATCACAGAAACCGAGGGGATCATCAAAAAGAAGATTAAGCCGAATTTTAAAATGCTGGGAACAAAACTGGGAGCTAAAATGAAAGCTGCAAGTGTTTTAATCGGCGAGTTTAGTCAGCAGCAGATTGCCCAACTTGAAAAACAGGGAAATATCGAGATCATGCTCGATGGAACTGCATATTCGATTGAACTGAATGAAGTAGAAATTGCTGCTGAAGATATACCGGGCTGGAGTGTTGCCAGCAAGAGCAGTTTGACCGTTGCTTTGGATATTTTGATCTCGGAGGAGCTGAAACAGGAGGGAGAGGCAAGAGAATTCGTGAATCGGATACAAAATATCAGAAAAGAGAACGGTTTTGATTTAACAGACCGTATATTCGTAAAATTGCTTGATGCTGATGGTATTAAGCAATCAATTATTAAATATAACGATTATATTTGCCGCGAAATTTTGGCAGACGTCATTGACTGGGTTCCGGAATTACATGATGGTTTTGAAATTGAAGTAAATGACATTTTGTTGAAAGTGGTAGTCACAAAAAAAGCATAAACTGTATGCCTTCTAAAAAACCTGCACCAAAGAAAACAGGAAAACCTGTTGCAAAGCCTTCAAAACCAGTGGTTAAGAGTGCGAGCCCAGCAAAAAAAACGGCACCTGCTAAAAAGGCCGTGCCTGCTAAAAAAGTGGTTGCTGCCAAGCCTGCAGCTAAGGCAGCAGTGAAACCTTTGGCCAAACCTGCTCCTAAAAAAGTGGTTGTTGCTAAGCCTGTGGCTAAACCGCCTGCTAAAAAGGCGGCTCCGGCAAAAGCGGTTGCAGTAAAACCTGCTCCGGCCAAGGCTGCTCCAGTAAAAAAAGTAGAACCTATTAAAAATAAAGTTGCCGCTAAACCGGTAGCAAAACCAATCGCTCCGGTAGCATCAAAGAAACCGGTAGCTAAACCAATATCAAAAACTCCAGAAAAACCTTTGGCAAAATCCACATCCATTCCAGTTTCAAAAGCTGCTCCGGCACCGGTGCCTGCAGCAACAGTACAGAAGTCTAAAGCTCCGGCGGTAAAAGCTGCCCCGGCTCCACCGGTAAAGCCTGTTAAAAAACAGCCTGAACCAATCAAAGACATTAAAGTACCTAAGACAAATGTTAAGACAAGTGTTCCTTATAAACCAATGTACACTCCATTGGAAAAAAGAGAAGAACCAAAAACAGGGTTAAACCAAACCTTGGTAAAGTATAGCGATGCAGATCTGGCCGATTTTAGAGAACTAATCAGTAAAAAATTGGAAGCAGCTAAAAAAGAGCTGGCTTATTTACAGGGACTGATTACCCGTAAAGATGAAATGGGCGGTGATAATGACGATGCTCGTTATATGACAATGGAAGATGGTAGTATGAGTATGGAAAGAGAGCAACTGAGCCAGATGGCCAGTCGCCAGATTACCTATATCGACCATCTCGAAAAAGCCATTATGCGTATTGAGAACAAGACCTATGGTATTTGTCGTGTAACCGGCAAATTGATTGATAAAGCCCGTTTAAGAGCTGTACCACATGCTACCCTGAGTCTGGAAGCTAAACTTGGTTTAGTGCGTCATTCTGCTGAGTAGAATTCAAAATTCAGAAGTAAAAATTCAAAAGCCCTTTTCTTAATTGAAGAGGGCTTTATAATTTAAAATACCTACTATTTTTTTGAATTTTGAATTTTGATTTTTGACTTATTTCACCTCTTGCATTTCAACAAGTCGGCGATAGATTCCGTCTTTCGCAAGTAGTTCGTCGTGGCTACCGCGTTCGGCAATTTCGCCTTTTTGCAGAACGATGATTTCGTCTGCGTGTCGGATAGTAGAAAGCCTGTGTGCTATAACAATTGAAGTTCTGTTCTGCATCATATTATTGATAGCGTCTTGCACCAAGCGCTCGCTCTCGGTATCTAATGCCGATGTGGCTTCATCCAAAATTAAGATTGGAGGGTTTTTTAAAACCGCTCTTGCAATAGTCAGTCTCTGACGTTCACCTCCGCTAAGTTTAGATCCTCTGTCGCCAATATTGGTTTCGAAACGTTCTTCTTTTAACTGTATAAAATGGTAAGCGTTTGCCACTTTCGCTGCGTGTTCAATGGCTTCACTATTGGCGCCATCAATACCCAAAGCAATATTGTTTGCAATAGTATCATTAAATAATATTGGCTCCTGTGTTACAATGCCCATCAAATTACGCACGGCATGCAAACTATACTCTTTGATATTTACACCATCAATCAACAGTTCGCCTTCGCTCACGTCATGAAAGCGAGGAATTAGATCCGCCAATGTACTTTTTCCGGCACCCGAAGAACCAACAAGGGCAATGGTCTTACCCTTTTCGATGGTGAGGTTAATGTTTTTAAGAATCGTAATATCGTCGTACGAAAAAGAAACATTTTTAAATTCAATGCTATGGCTGAAACTGTTGATGGGCTTGGCATTCGGGTTATCAACAACTGTGATTGGGGCTTTTAAAATTTCTTCAATACGTGCAATTGCAGCGCTTCCTCTTTGTGCATTATAAAAAGAAGTAGATAAAGATTTTGCCGGATTTAAGATCTGCGTAAAGAAAACGATATAGGTGATGAATCCAGTTGGACTCAATCCAGCTTCGTTATGTAAAACCAGTAATCCACCAAACCAAAGTATACAACAGAGTACTAATACTCCAAGAAACTCAGACATAGGTGATGCTAGGTCTCTTCTGAAATTCATTTTGTTCCGAATATGATTGAGTGTATCATTCGTTTTAAAGAATTTGGCTCTCAATATTTTTTCTGCATTGAAGGCTTTGATTACTCTTAATCCTCCCAAAGTCTCATCCAAGATCGACATCAAAGTACCCAATTGTTCTTGTGATACGGTAGACTGTTTTTTTAGTGATCTACTAACCCTGCCAATGATAAATCCCGACAAAGGGAGTAATACTAATAGAAACAAAGAAAGTGCAGGACTCATCATCACCATAATGGTAAGGATGATGATGATTTGTAAAGGATCACGAATCAATCCTTCCAAAGTACTCATCACACTCCATTCAATTTCATTGGCGTCATTACTCATGCGGCTAATAATATCGCCTTTTCGCTGTTCCGTAAAAAAGCCAATAGGTAGTTCTAATATTTTTGCATAGAGATCAGAACGCAACTTCGTCATTACATAGTTCCGCATCGGAGCCAATACCCGATAAGAGAGATAGATAAAGACGTTTTTGAAAAAGATGGAAATGATAATGAGTAAACAAATAGCAGCAAGTGCGTACTCTTTTCCATGAAGTAGAATCAACTGACTCAATTCGTATTTAATATAATCCTGTAATCCATTGGCAGAGTAGCTGAATTTTGGTTTTACTGCAACCAATTTGTCCAATGCAAAGAGCATTTGAAGAAATGGGGCGAGTAAGGCCAGGGAGACCAAGGAAAATACTACCGATGATAAATTGAATAAAACATAGAAAAAAATATTCTGTTTCTTATCTTTTAGGTAGAAAAGTATTCTTGAAAATCGCTTCATAAATAGGAAAAACGGTTAATCCACGGCAAAGTAACTAATTTTACAGCCAAACAAACGTTAGAAAATGGAGGAAGGAAAGCGTCAACGGCAGGTGGCAAGTGCCCTGCAAGAAGAAATGAACGATATTTTTAGAAGATTAAGTCTCAATATGATTGATGGGGGAATGGTATCCATTTCATCCATTAAAGTAACTCCCGACTTACTGGAGGCTCGTATTTACATCAGCCTTTTTCAAGTGAAGGATGAAAAAGCGGTGATGAAGACCATCGAGTCGAGGGCTTGGGAAATTAAAAAAGAATTGGCTAATCGGGTGAAGCATCAATTGCGCAGAATACCTGTTTTGCATTTTTATCTCGATGATACTTTGGAATACGTTTTTAAAATGGAAGAAGTGTTTAAGAAATTGAAGGAAGAGCAGAAACCACCCAGCAGCGAAACAGCGTAAACACTATGAATTTTTTATTTGCCTGGCGCTATTTTAAATCTAAGAAATCAACCAATGCCATCAACCTGATTGCATGGATCAGCGTTACTGCTATTGCGGTGGGTACTGCTGCCCTCATTATTGTATTGAGTGTGTTTAATGGTTTTGAAGGATTGGTGAAGGGTTTGTATTCCGATTTTTATGCCGATATAAGAATTGCACCGGCAACTGGAAAAACTTTTCATATTTCTGCAGAGCAAGTACAAAAGATTAGCACCACAACGGGTGTTTTGAATGTGAGTGCGGTGGTAGAAGAGAAGGCGGTACTCATGAATGGAGATTGTTCTTCGATTGTTTATATCCGTGGGGTAGATGAGTATTTTACTTCTGTGAGTAAAATCTCGAATCATATACGCAGGGGAAAATTTGAATTAGGAACTGCCGATGCGCCCAAGATTGTAGTTGGTGTAGGTATCGAAAATGCGGCATGTGTGGATGTTGAAAGGCCAACTGGCCAACTTACTTTATATATGCCCAATCGGGGAAGAGGCAACTTTGGTTCGGGTGATGCGCTGAATGCATTCAATGTAGATGCGGTAGGAACTTTTATGGTGCAGCAGGATTTCGACAATAAATATATTTTTAGCAATATTGGTTTTATGCGTTTCATGCTGAGTATGCAGGCCGATGAATATTCAGCACTGGATATACGCGCCGGAGCAGAAGCAGACAGAGTAAAGAAAGCACTGCAAGAGATGTTAGGAAAAGATTTTTTAGTACAAACCCGATACGAGCAGAACCAGAGTTTGTATACTGTGATGCAGATTGAGAAATGGGTTATCTATGGTATCTTATCCTTGATATTGGTAGTAGCAGCTTTTAATATGATTGGAGCATTAACCATGTTGGTTTTGGAAAAACAAAAAGATATTGCTGTACTGCAAGCCATGGGGGCAAATGCAAATCGCATCAAAGGAATATTTTTATCCGAAGGTTTATTATTGGCCGGCCTTGGAGGCATTTCAGGAATGCTGATTGCGGCATTTGTTTGCTGGGTTCAGTTACAATTTCAACTCGTTAAACTCGGGGGCAATACATTCATCATCGACTACTATCCTGTAAAAATGGTGTTGGGCGATTTTATTCTGGTAGGCGTTACGGTTTTTTTGATTGCGATTCTTGCCGCATATATTCCATCGCGTAAAGCAAGCCTGCAGGAGTTCTCTTTAAAATCTTAGACTTTTTATACAGCCCTGCTTTTCATTTTTCATTTTTTTCTTTTTACTTTCCTATCTTACCGAAAATACTTGCCATGAGTCAATATATTCTGAGCTTTGATCAGGGTACTACAAGTAGCCGAGCAATTGTCTTCGATAAAAAAGGATCCATCATCTCTGTTGCACAAAAAGAATTTACACAAATATTTCCGCAGCCTGGCTGGGTTGAACATGATGCCAATGAAATATGGAGTACCCAATTGGGAGTGGCGGCAGAAGCCATTACAAAAGCAGGACTCACTGTAAAAGATATAGCTGCGATTGGAATTACCAATCAGCGCGAGACAACTGTAGTTTGGGATAGAACAACAGGAATGCCCATACACAATGCCATTGTTTGGCAGGATCGTAGAACGGCTGAATTTTGTGATAGTTTGAGGGCGAGGGGAAAGACAAAAAAAATTCAGGAAAAAACAGGACTGGTGCTGGATGCCTATTTCTCCGCTACAAAACTGAAATGGATTTTGGATAATACGGAGGGCGCCAGGAAAAAAGCAGCGAAAGGCGAATTATGCTTTGGTACAATTGACACCTGGCTGGTTTGGAAATTAACAAATGGACAAGTGCATGTTACCGATGTTTCAAATGCGTCACGTACCATGCTGTTTAATATTCATACACTCACATGGGATCAGGAATTATTGGAATTATTTGATGTGCCTGCAAGTGTACTGCCCACCGTAAAAAGCAGTAGCGAAGTGTATGGATATACACAACACATTTTAACTGCCCATAGCATCCCCATCGCAGGCATTGCGGGTGATCAGCAGGCTGCTTTGTTCGGACAGATGTGTACGCAACCGGGCATGGTTAAAAATACTTATGGCACAGGATGTTTTATGTTGATGAATACTGGTGAGAAAGCGGTACCATCCACACATAATTTATTGACGACAGTGGCTTGGCAAATAAATGGTACAACCCATTATGCACTGGAAGGATCTGTATTTATTGCAGGTGCTGTTGTGCAATGGTTGAGAGACGGATTAAAAATTATTCGTACAGCCGCTGAAGTGGAAACCCTTGCGGCTGAAGTGGATGATTGTGGCGGAGTATATGTGGTTCCTGCTTTTGCAGGACTTGGTGCACCCTACTGGAACCAACACGCAAGGGGAATGATTGTGGGAATTACAAGAGGCACAACGGGAGCGCATTTTGCAAGAGCTGCATTGGATAGTATTGCATATCAAACTATGGATGTGTTAAAAGCAATGGAAGCAGATTCGGGAATATCTATTAAAGAATTAAGAGTTGATGGTGGCGCTACTGCCAACAATTTATTAATGCAGTTCCAGAGCGATATGTTAAATACAAAAGTGGTACGCCCTGTTGTAATAGAAACAACTGCAATTGGTGCGGCCTATCTTGCGGGATTGGCAGTAGGCTTCTGGGGAAGTTTGGAAGAGATTCAGGCGCAATGGCAAATGGAAACCACATTTCATTCGGGCATGAACGAAGAAAAAAGAAATGAACTTTCTGCAGGATGGAAAAAAGCAATTCAAGCTGCAATAAGCTGGAGTATTTAAGCGATAAGAATATAAAGAAAACAGGATGAAAAGATTGGCGATGTTGGATCGGATAAACCAAACTGATTTATGGGATATTGTAATCATCGGCGGAGGTGCAACAGGATTAGGCGCGGCTGTTGACGCTGCTTCGAGGGGATTTAAAACCTTGTTAATTGAGCGCTCCGATTTTTCGAAAGGCACATCCAGTAGGTCCACTAAACTGGTACACGGTGGTGTTCGGTACCTTGCTCAGGGAAATATTAAACTGGTAAAAGAAGCACTACGCGAAAGGGGCTTCTTATTAAAAAATGCTCCACACTTAACATCGGTACAATCGTTTGTGATTCCTGTTTACAGTTGGTGGGACAAAGGTTTTTATGGTATTGGTTTAAAAATGTATGAACTACTTGCCGGTAAACTGAGTTTGGGAATGACAAAAATTTTGTCGAAGAAAAAAACAATTGAGTTGTTGCCAACTGTTCAAACAAAAAAACTAACAGGGGGAATTTTATATTTTGATGGACAATTTGATGATAGCAGATTATCCATCGACCTAGCATTTACAGCAACACAACAAACTGCCACTGTATTGAATTACTGTGAATTAATTGGTTTCGAAAAAACAAAAAATAAGATCTCTGCCATTGTTTGTAAAGACCTGATTGGTCAGAAAGAATATTGTATAAAAACAAAATCGGTGATCAATGCAACGGGCGTTTTTACAGATGCTGTTATGCAAATGGATGAAGAAAATAAAGAACCCATCGTAGCACCTTCGCAAGGCATTCATTTGGTGATCAATAAAAAATATTTTTCCGGTACAAACGCACTGATGGTTCCAAAAACTTCGGATGGTAGGGTGTTGTTTGCGGTACCATGGCATGATGCAGTAGTGTTAGGTACTACCGATACTGCTATAGAAAATATATCTGTGGAGCCTACCGCATTAGAAAATGAAATTGAGTTTATTTTAAATCATTTTAATAAATACAATACAATACAGATTAGCAGAAAAGATGTGCAATCGGTATTTGTTGGATTAAGGCCACTGGTACGATCATCAGGAGCATCCTCTACTGCATTATTATCGCGCGATCATACCATTATTGTTTCACCTAGTGGAATGGTAACCGTTACGGGAGGTAAGTGGACTACTTATCGCAAAATGGCGGAGGATGTGGTAAACAATGCCATCTTCGTTTCAAAGCAGGAAAAGAAAAATTGCATTAGTTCTGATTTGAAGATCGGGAATCCTACAAAGCGAAATGCAATAATACAGGAGCTGATCACATCCGATCACAGTTTATCAAAAAAAATTCACGATGATTTTCCATATAGCATTGCAGAAATAATTTTTGCAATCAAACACGAGTTGGCAGAAACAGTGGAGGATTTGCTGGCGAGAAGAACCAGATTCCTTTTTTTAAATGCTTCCATCGCAAGCTCACTAGCACCATTCATTGCCGGCTTACTTGCGAATGAGTTGGGGAAGGATAAAGATTGGGAAACCGAACAGATAGAAGCATTTCAGGAATTAGCAAAACAGTATACCCTTACAGGAACTACGATGGGCTGATCGACCTGCATGACTGTCATCTTTTTACTATATTTAAAATCAAAAATTGCCATATGAGTCCATTTATTGCTGAATTAGTAGGAACCTGCCTGCTAATTATTCTGGGAGAAGGCGTAGTTGCCAATGTAGTTCTTGCTAAAACAAAGGGTAATGGAGGCGGATTAATTGCCATCACACTTGGATGGGCAATTGCGGTCTTTGTGGGTGTTTATAGTTCTGTTGCAGCCAGTGGAGCTCATTTGAATCCTGCGATTACGATAGGACTGGCAGTACTAGGAAAATTCGATTGGGGCCAGGTTCCAACCTATATTCTTGCTCAATTTCTTGGAGCAATGCTCGGGTCAACGCTTGTATGGTATCATTATCGCCAGCATTTAGATGCCACTGAAAATCCGGGCGATCAACTCGCCTGTTTCTCAACCGGACCTGCCATTAAAAACACCGCCCAGAATCTTTTTAGTGAAGTATTGGGCAGTTTTGTTTTGATGCTCGGTGTGCTTTTAATAATTAAAGGAACCAATAGTCTGGGGGCATTGGATGCTTTGCCGGTGGCTTTATTGGTATTGGGAATTGGATTGAGTTTAGGCGGTACCACTGGCTATGCCATTAACCCCGCACGTGACCTCGGACCCAGAATTATGCATGCAATATTGCCGATAAAAGGAAAGGGTAGTAGCGATTGGGGCTATAGCTGGATACCGGTTGTTGGTCCCATTATTGGGGCTGTGTTGGCAGCACTTGTTTTTAAGGCACTCTCATAAAGCATCCGGCAATTGTTGAAAATATCTTAAAAAAACCTTGCAAAATATGCTAAAGAGGCTTTTTTGAAAGCTTCTATCCCTTACCTTTGCGGCCAAATCGGGATAGCTATTTCGATTTAAATTTATACATTTTTTAAACCTATATATATCTCCAGAAATGGCTACAAAAGGTAAGATCAAGCAGATTATCGGTGCGGTAGTGGACGTTCATTTTCCAGATGATAACACTTTACCGGAAATTTTTAATGCGTTGGAAATCACAAAAGAAAATGGTGATGTGCTGGTTCTGGAAGTTCAGCAGCACTTGGGCGAAGATAGTGTTCGTACCATCGCGATGGACGGAACTGAGGGTCTGGTACGCGGAATGCAAGTGATTGACACGGGAAGAGCGATTGCGATGCCTACCGGTCCGTTAGTAAATGGTCGCCTCTTTAATGTTACAGGTGATGCGATTGATGGTTTGCCACAGGTTAGCAAAGAAAATGGTCGCCCCATCCACAATAAACCACCATTATTCGAAAATTTAAGTACCGCTTCTGAAATTCTGTATACCGGTATTAAAGTAATCGATCTGATTGAGCCTTATGCAAAAGGTGGAAAGATTGGTTTGTTTGGTGGTGCGGGTGTAGGTAAAACTGTATTGATTCAGGAATTGATTAACAATATTGCAAAGGGCCATGGTGGTCTTTCTGTATTCGCCGGTGTTGGTGAGCGTACTCGTGAGGGTAACGACTTATTGCGTGAAATGATTGAAGCTGGTATCATGAATTATGGTGAGGCTTTTAAACATAGTATGGAAGAAGGTGGATGGGATTTGAGCAAAGTGGATATGGAAGGTTTGAAAGAATCAAAAGCTACTTTCGTTTTCGGCCAGATGAACGAACCTCCGGGAGCACGTGCTCGTGTGGCTTTGAGCGGGTTGACGATCGCCGAATATTTCCGCGATGGAGATGGTACTGGAAAAGGTAAAGACATTTTGTTCTTTGTAGATAATATCTTCCGTTTCACACAGGCAGGTTCTGAGGTATCGGCTCTATTGGGTCGTATGCCATCAGCAGTAGGTTACCAACCTACACTGGCTACAGAAATGGGATTGATGCAAGAGCGTATTACATCCACCAAAAACGGATCTATTACTTCTGTGCAAGCGGTGTATGTACCTGCGGATGACTTGACCGATCCGGCTCCTGCAACTACTTTCGCGCACTTGGATGCAACAACCGTATTGAGTCGTAAGATTGCGGATTTGGGTATTTATCCTGCAGTGGATCCATTGGATTCTACATCTCGTATTCTTACTCCGATGATCGTGGGCGACCTGCACTATGATTGTGCCAACAGAGTAAAGTTGATTTTACAACGTTATAAAGAATTACAAGATATTATTGCCATTCTGGGTATGGATGAATTAAGTGATGATGATAAGATGACTGTACAGCGTGCACGTAAAGTACAACGTTTCTTAAGTCAGCCTTTCTTTGTTGCAGAACAGTTTACAGGATTGAAAGGGGTGTTCGTTGATATCAACGATACCATTCGCGGATTCAACTCGATTATGGATGGTGAAGTGGATGAATATCCTGAAGCTGCATTTAACCTTGTTGGTACTTTGGAAGATGCAATCGAAAAAGGTAAGAAAATGATTGAAGCAGCTAAAGCTTAATTCTAACAGCAGGAACAATGAATGTAGAAATATTAACACCCGAAAAAAAGTTGTACAGTGGTGATGTGTATGGTGTTCAATTACCAGGCATTACCGGACTGTTTGAGATCTTAGAAAAACACGCGCCACTTGTAAGTGCATTAGGCAAGGGTAATGTTAAGATTTTAAAGGACAAAAACAACTTTGAAAATTTTTCTATTGAAAGCGGATTTGTAGAAGTATTAAATAATAAGGTTACCGTTTTGGTAGAAGGCGCGCAGAGTATTTAATAAAGAAGTTATATTAAGAGCCCCGCCCTTTGTTAGTGTGCGGGGCTTATTTATGCAAACTATTTTAGCGCAAAAAAAACTATTCTTCAACTTTCATCATTTTGGTAAAATAAATATATTAAATTTACCATCTATGAAATCCCCTAATAATATTCTATACTTTGATTTTTATCGAAATGAAAATTCCTTTGTAGAGGTTGAATTGTCTGATGGCTGGATGCAATTAAAAGATTGTCAAAATGCTTCTGTACGACCGCTACTTATTCCTCTGAATGATTGCAGCTTCAATATCAAAAAAGAAGTGTTGATTATTTATATCGACAAAAAAAAGCATTCTTATATCCGGATTCCCAAAGATAATCCAAGTTATGAAGACGTATTTTCTGCATTGAAATCAGAATCAAAACCTTCTTCCATTATTCACTCAAAAATAGCACTTCTAATAACCGGATTAATTCTGTTGCTGGTTGCTACAGGGTTCTTATTTGTGGTAGTATTTCCGAGTATATCCATGCGTTTTATTTCTGTTCATCAAGAAACTGAAATGGGCAACGAATTATATGCTAGTTTAGTGAAAGAGCAAAAAATGGATCCCGCCGCTTCAGAAATTATTCAGGAGTTTGCCAATCAATTAAAACTGAGTAAACAGTATCCTATCAAAGTATCGGTAGCCATTTCAGATGAAGAAAATGCTTATGCTTTACCCGGGGGCCATATTGTGGTTAATTCTGCCCTGCTGCAAACATTGGAGACGCCTGAGTCGCTGGTAGCTCTATTGGGTCATGAAGCTACTCATATCAATCACCGGCATAGTTTAAAAAACATCCTCTCCAGCATGAGTACTAGTTTTTTGATTTCGCTTTTAACTACCAAGGGTGGGGGCTTTGCCCAGTTCATCATAGGTAATGCAAATGCTTTAAGGGCGCTGAGTTACTCGCGCGCATTGGAGAAAGAGGCGGATCATGATGGAATGGTTTTGATGGAAAAAAATGAGGTAAATCCGAAAGGCATGCAGCAGTTGATGGAGCGACTAAAAGAATCGAATAATGAATCCTCAATTTCCAGAATTTCTTTTTTTAGTACCCATCCATTAACAGAAGAAAGAATTGCAGATGCGCAACAATATATTAGTTTGCACCCATTTAACAATCAACCTTTGAAAGAGACTTTGCAGGAAAACTGGCGGCAGTTAAAATTGCGTGTGAAAACGATTTAACAGAGTTAGCTTTTTAACCGACTATACCCAAGAGACTTAGTTTAATTGAGGGTCGATTGGATAATTGATCATTTGCTGATATTCTCCGCCAAGGTCAAAAAGCGCTTCTTTCCAGATCTCTTCCACGTTTTTATAGAACACTAATCGTTTATTGCCATTGCGAGTAATCCAACTTTTTTCGCTGAGTTCTTCTTCCAACTGCCCGCCTCCCCAACCACTATATCCTACAAAAAAACGGATATCAGTTTCCTGTAATTCTTTTGTGAGAATGAGCGACAATACGGCTTCAAAATCGCCTCCCCAAAAAATTCCGTCAATTAGTTCTGTTCCGCCTAAAAGATCGGGGCGACGGTGAATAAAATGCAAACTATCTTTTTGAACAGGTCCTCCAATAAATACAGGAAAATTACAGCCCTCAACCAGATCTACTAATTCGCCAAGAACTAGCTGGTGTTGCTTGTTTAAAACAAATCCAAAGCTACCTTCTACCTGATGCTCACACAAGAGGATAACCGTGCGTTTAAAATTTGGGTCTTTTAAAAACGGATCCGAAATCAATAAATGTCCGGGTTCGGGTATTGTCATATTGAAAAATTAGTAAAAACGGTTTTAACCACAAAAAATAAAACCCAACTGGCCGTTAAAAAGCTCATAAATAGCTTTAGCCCGGTTCAGCAAGCTTTTCATTCCTTTATATTTGTAAGAATGAAGCGGATTTTCCCTATTATCATTATACTCATTTCCCTTTCTTTGTTCGGGCTCTTGCTTTTGCAGGGTTCCTGGCTAAAGAATATGGTGGAAGTAAGGGAAGGGCAATTATACAATAAGCTAAATAAGGATGGGTTTACAGTTGCTGCTGATTTGTATAAATCTGTTTATAACGGCCAGATACTTCGACCACGCAAAAGTGGAATTTATAATTCTGATTATCACCTGCATTATTTAAAGCCTCCCACTATTGATGAAAAATACACTGCAGATGAAGTAAATGCGAAACTCAAAAAAGCTTTCGTTACGAACGATTGGAAGGATTTGAAATTTGAATTTGCAATTGTTTCTTCTACAGCAGAATGGGAAATGATGTCGCCCGGATTTGAAAAAGCTTTTCAGGATTCTGTAGTTAACAAACAGATTTATATACCAATACTTCCCGATGCGGATTTAACAATGGATGAGATTGCTTCTTATGAACAACTGTGGTTGATCATCCCAAATTATAAACAACAGGTTTGGACTTCTTTAAAATGGCTGATTATTGGTGCTGCTATTTTTATGATCATTATTATTGCCGCGTTTTATGTTACGGTAAGATCTTTGATAAATCAAAAAAAACTTAGTGAAATTAAAAGCGATTTCATTAACAATATGACGCACGAATTTAAAACACCGCTTGCTACTATTTCTCTGGCCGTGGATGCTTTAAAGAACGATAAAGTAATCAACAATCCTGAAAAGCGAGAATATTTCAGATCGATCATAAAAGAAGAAAATGTTCGTATGAACAAGCACGTAGAAACCATACTGCAGGCTGCTTTTATGGAAAGACAGGAATTAAAATTAAAACTTACAAAATTGCATTTGCACGAAATGCTGCAAAAAGTTTTAGAAAATTATGAGTTGCAACTGCAAAGCAAAAATGGGAAAGTTGAAACATTATTAAATGCCAAAAACGATCTGATAGAAGTGGACGAAGTGCATTTTGCAAACCTGCTTTCCAATTTGATTGATAACGCCATTAAATATTCGAACGATAATATTTTAATAAAAATTTCAACGCATAGCACCAACAAACAATTACTGATCCGAATAGAAGATAACGGTATCGGGATGAGTAAGGAAACGGTTAAACGAATTTTCGAAAAATTTTATCGTGCACATACCGGCAACCTCCACAACGTAAAAGGTTTTGGTTTGGGAATGAGTTATGTAAAGACTGTGATTGACGCGCACAAAGGAAAAATGCGTGTGGAAAGTACACTTGGAAAGGGCAGTATTTTTACAATTGAAATTCCCCTCTCATCACTTCAAGGATAGAAATTGATGATGAGATGAAGTGGACTTACACCACTAAACTCTTTCTAGTCATAAATATTCCGTTTTGGTTTTTCATTTAGTATTTTCAAATTTAGATACTTGCAAATCTTATTGCTTAAAATTTGCTTTTTATACTGTATTGTATAACTTTACAATGAATTTGAAATGATTCTTTCTTTCAAACACAAAGGACTTAAAGAATTTTGGGAAAAAGGAATTGCTACAAAATTACCTCCTGATCAAAGAAATAAGATTCGATTGATTTTGGATACACTCAACGATGTTTCCGAAATGCCAAAGGACTTAGAACTTTTCAGAAATTGGAGGGTGCATCAACTTGCGGGAGTTTATGCAGGATTTTGGAGCCTGACAGTAAAACAGAACTGGAGAATAATATTTAGGTTTCAAAACAGTTCTGTGGTTGATATAGATTTTCTAGACTATCACTAAAACTGAACGATGAAAAGATCAATAGCTCATAATACACATCCAGGCGAATTGCTGAGAGAAGAGATAGTTGTAGCCAATAAATTATCTATATCTGCAGTTGCTGAGATGTTAGGCGTAACAAGGGCTGCATTGTCAAATGTCCTTAATGAAAAAGCGGGTATTAGCCCTTTAATGGCATTGCGAATTGAAAAAGTGTTTGGGGGTAATGCTGAATTATGGATTAGAATGCAAGCGACATATGATTTGCGTAAAGCGGAGCGTAAAATGAAAAAAATAAACTTGAAGCCTTTTAAATATGAGCTGGCTTAGTCATTAAATCTATTGCACTTTTTACCTCCAAAGCAAACAGCCATCCCCATAACTCAGAAATCTGAATTCATGTTCTAAAGCGTACTGATACACTTTCTTCCAATCATCACCAATGAGTGCTGAAACTAATAGGAGTAAAGTTGATTGTGGTTGGTGAAAGTTTGTAATAAGTGCGTTGGCAATTTTAAAATCATAACCGGGCGCAATTATAATTTGTGTTTTTGTGATGAGTAAATCCATTTTTTTTTGCTGCATCCAAGCAATCAATGCCTCTAACGAGGCGGTGGCTGAAATGCTTGATGCATCTAGGTCATAGGGATCCCATTGATTTATTACGAGCTCTGATAATTCTATTGTTGGGTGTAAAATTATTTTTACGCCCAGCCAGTAAAGACTTTCTATCGTTCTCATCGAGGTAGTGCCTACAGGAACAATATTTCCGGATAAGTGATGCAATAATTTTTGAATCAATTGAATAGTTACTTCAATGAATTCTGCATGCATTTCATGCGCTTCGATCTTTTCTGTTTTTACGGGTTTAAATGTTCCGGCACCAACATGGAGTGTAACAAAATCATGTGTAATGTGTTTTGCTTTGAGTTGTTCAAAAACCAATTCCGTAAAATGTAAACCAGCAGTGGGCGCCGCAACGGAACCATCATATTTTGCATAGATGGTTTGATACCTGTTGATATCACTCGCTTCTGCATTTCGATTCAAATAAGGGGGTAATGGGATTAGTCCCGCTAAGTGTAATAATTCTGCAAATGAAATACTTTCATCTTCCCAGCTAAATTCAATCAAATAATAATCTGCATATTGCGCCACTTTTTCTGCGATTAATTCGAATTGCCCACGGGTAGTTTGTATCGATTTAACGAGTTTTTTTTCTTTCCATTTCTTGGCGCCCCCCACTAAACATTTCCAAAAAATTTTTCCCTTCTGCAACATTGCGGTCGTAATGTCGGGATAGCGCTCATCGGGCTCCAAACAAAAAATTTCAATCGTTCCGCCTGTTGCTTTTTGAAAAAGAATTCTTGCCTCAACTACTTTGGTATTGTTAAATAATAACAGGGTGTTTTCTGGCAAATGATCGCTGATATGCCGGTACCAGTCTGAACTGATTGACTTATTTTGATAAACCAGCAACTTACTTTGGTCGCGCTCTTCTAAGGGATATTTTGCTATACGGGTATCGGGCAGGTTATATGTAAAGTTTTTTATCTCTAAATCTTTTGGATGCATTCTGCGAAAATACTTAAATATTGGGCTGGTATTTTTGAGCAACAACCCTAAAAACCGACTCTTCTCATCCATTTTACCCCGAATTGCCAAAATTCACCCATTATCCACATCTATTCACACTCTATTCACATCCGTCTCAAATGTATTTTCCTGAAAGCTAATTGGGCAATGCATTTCAGAGGATTTTGCCTTGTGGATAAATACAAACACTTTAAATTAAGGTTTAAAGTGGGAAAAAGTGTTATTTTGTGTCAACAAGTGGTAAACTTGGAAAAACTTATTCACTAATGCAAGGATTTCACGGAGAATATGAAGCTACGGTAGACGCGAAAGGTCGCTTCCTGCTTCCTGGCGGACTGAAAAAACAGTTGCCGGAAGGAGAGGGTCGATTCATCCTGAGCCGCGGTTTTGAAAAATGTCTCACGTTATATCCTTTGAAAAGTTGGGAACTAATTCAGGCTAAAATTAGCAAACTGAACGATTTCGATCCTAAGGTACGCCAATTTCGTCGCCAGTTTTTTGGTGGGGCAACAGAAGTGGAGTTGGATAGCGCCGGAAGGATGTTGTTGCCGGGAACCTTGCGTGAGTTTGCAGGTTTGAATAAGGATATCGTTTTAGCAGCAGCCCTCGATCGTTTTGAGATCTGGGATGCGGCTAAGTACAACCAGATCTTTGAAGATTTTTCACCAGAAGCATTCAGCAATCTGGCACAGGAAGTAATGGCTGATCAAGAGAAGAAGGAACAGAAAAACGGTTAAAATTCCGACTATGAAAAAGACAAGTGCTGCGGAATTAAAAACGAATCACCCTTCTGCTAATGAGTATCATGTTCCGGTGCTTTTTTATGAATGTATGGATGCACTTGCAATCAAGCCGGATGGCGTGTATGTGGATTGCACATTCGGTGGCGGAGGGCATAGCAGGGGAATACTTGAACGCCTTGGCAAGAATGGAAGGTTGTTTGCGTTTGACCAAGATGCAGATGCAAAACAAAATTTGCCCGATGATGCACGCATTGTTTTTGTTCCGGCAAATTTTCGTCATGTGCAAAGATTTCTGCGATTGCATAAGACAACAAAAGTGGATGGAATACTTGCTGATTTGGGGGTGAGTAGTTATCAGTTTGATGAAGGCGACCGCGGATTTTCGATTCGATTTGATGGCCCATTAGATATGCGAATGGATAGAAGGCAGGCTTTATCGGCAGCAGATATTATCAACACTTATACCGAGCAACAGTTGCACAAGCTTTTTGAAAAATATGGAGAGGTAACAAATTCTATTACACTGGCAAAGCATATTGTACAGCAGCGTAAACAATTGCCTGCACAAACAATTCCGCAATTCAAAGCAATGATTGCTGCTGTTGTAAAAGGCAATCCCAATAAGTACCTCGCACAGGTTTTTCAGGCTTTGAGGATGGAGGTAAATGATGAGATGGGTGCTTTAAAAGAAATGCTGGAACAAGTACCTGCGGTATTAGAAACTGGCGGCCGCATTGCGGTGATTACGTTTCATTCGATAGAAGACAGAATGGTGAAAAATTTTTTTAAACAAGGAACATTTGAAGAACTGGAAGAAAATCCGCTGATATCGGTAGAGAAAGAGCAGATACTAAGAATAATCACTAAGAAACCGATTACAGCAAATGAGGAGGAATTGAAAAGAAATAGTAGAAGCAGGAGTGCTAAACTAAGAGTGGCTGAAAGGTATTAGAACAATAAGTTGATTTGGATAAAACAGGTTGCGCAATAAGAGTATGACCCCGAAACGATCGGGGCTAGTGCAGCCAGAAAGAATATTAACCCGAAACCAGAGAACAAAATACATGGCTGATCAGGTACTCAATACCGCTAATAATAAGAATCCGTTAAAGGGTCTGTTCAATTATCAGTGGATCGTAAAGAATATTCCATTTTTTTTATTTCTCACGGGATTAACTGTTTTGTATATCGCAAACGGGCATAATGCCGACAGGATCATTCGTAAGATCAACGCAACCGAAACCGAGTTGAAGGAATTGCAGTTTGAATATAAGACCCTGAAGAGTGAAGTGATGTTTAAGAGTGAGGAAGTGGAAGTGTTGAAAGCCGCAACACCATTGGGTTTGAAGATTAGTAGAGAAACGCCGCAACGTTTAAAACATGCAGAAAATAAATAGATCGCTGCGATTGTGTTTAATCGCAATTTGAAATAACCGGAAAGCAAATGGAAGTAAAACGCGACATATTATGGAGAGTCTATCTCAGTTATATACTGGTGATAGTTGCCTGTGTCGCCATTTTTGGGAAAGCCATTTATATTCAACAGGTACAGGGTACACATTGGAGGAGCATGAGCGATAGCTTGCATCAACACATCGATTCTATTGAAGCCGAAAGAGGAACCATATTTAGTGAAGACGGGCAAATGCTGAGCACAAGTATTCCGCAGTTTGATCTCTTCATTGATTTTAGAGTAGAGTACCTGCACGAAAAATCGGGTGTTCATTTCCGCGATAATGTAGATTCATTGTCGTACTATTTGTCAGATCTTTTTAAAGATCATACACAGGAAGGCTACAAGCAGATCTTGAAGCAGGCATATCGCGACAATGAGGCTTATTTTGAATTGCATAAAAAAACAACTTATCGCGAGTACGAACAACTTCGCAAATTTCCTTTATTCAAAGACGGTCGTTATAAAAGCGGCTTAATTGTTAACGAAAGAAATATTCGCCTGAATCCCTATGGTATTCTGGCATTCAGAACAATTGGTCTTGATCGCGAATCATCAAAAGTTGGTTTGGAAAACAAATACGATACCATTTTAAAAGGAAGGGATGGCAAGCAGTGGGTAAGAACAATCGCGGGGGGGGTAAAAGTTCCTTTAACCGATGATTTTATTATTGAACCTGAAACAGGGAAAGATATTGTAAGCACCATTGATGTATTTATTCAGGAGATAGCAGAAAACGCGTTGATGAAAATGATGTTGAAGAATGATGCAGAGCACGGAACTGCCATTGTAATGGAAACTAAAACTGGAAAGATTAAAGCCATTGCAAATCTTGGGAGAACAAAGAACGGAAGCTATTGGGAAGGATTAAACTATGCGATTACTCCAACTGAGCCAGGTTCAACTTTTAAGCTGGCTACACTGATGGCTTTGTTGGAGGATAAGAAAGTTACACTGAATGATATTGTGGATCTCGAGGGTGGTGTGTGGAAAGTGGCAAATCAAACAGTATACGATTCAGAGCAGAGTGGACATCGCGGTGTAACTGTTAAGCAGGCTTTTGAATTGAGTTCAAATGTAGGAATGGCAAAGCTTGCAACAGTGGCATACCACGAAAGGCCTTCCCAATTTATTGCAGAGTTGAAGAAAATGCGGATGGACACTTTAACCGGTATTGACCTAAATGGCGAACAGGCGGCTACCATTTACAAGCCCGGAGAGAAACGTTGGGGTCCCACAACCTTACCATGGATGGCTTTTGGTTATAACCTGAAAGTATCTCCCTTGCAAACATTGGCACTTTATAATGCAGTTGCAAATCATGGAAGAATGATGCGCCCATATTTGGTTTCTTCGATCAGGGAAGAAGGATTGTTAATAAAAAATATAGAGCCAGTTACAGTAAGCGAAAAAATCTGCAGCGAACAAACGCTCACTCAACTTCAATCTTGCCTAGAGGGGGTTTGTATTCAGGGAACAGCAAAAGAATTATTTAAAAATAGTTTGTTTCCTGTAGCCGGTAAAACAGGTACAGCACTTGTTGCTAACGACAATAAAGGATACGCCGACAAAATTTATCAATCATCATTTGCCGGATATTTTCCTGCCAACAATCCGCAGTACACCTGCATTGTGGTGATACTGAATAAGCCACACGCGCCAGTTTTTTACGGAGCATCCGTTGCCGGCCCTGTGTTTAAAGAAATAGCAGATAGATTATATAGCACTTATGTAAAAAACTCCGGAAATAATTCTTTAAAACTGCTGCAACAAGATAGCACGTTGCTACAATACTCAGGTTATAAGAAAGACCTGACCCGTGTAATGGCTGCTCTAAAAATGCCTTTTAAAGATTCGGTTGGGAATGCTTCTTGGTCAACTGTAAACGGCGATCAAAGAAATATGGTTGCGAGTGCAAAAAATATGGATGAGAAAACCATGCCTGCTTTAACAGGTATGGGATTAAAAGATGCTGTTTATATCTGCGAAAATATGGGGTTGGTGATAAATGTAAAAGGTAAAGGCAGAGTAATGACACAGTCGATCAACCCCGGGCAATTTATTGCAAAAGGTCAACTAATAAATGTGGAACTGAATTAATAATAATATGGCAAACCTGCAAAACATATTATACAAAGTACATCTCAAAGCAGTGCATGGAAGCACGGGCCTAGATGTAACTGATATACAGATCGACTCAAGGAAAATTACCAGAGGTGCATTATTTGTAGCTATCCGCGGTGAGCATTCAGACGGCCATAGTTTTATTAATAAAGCTATTGAACTTGGTGCAGTAGCAATTGTTTGTGAAACATTGCCATCGAAATTATACGAAGCAGTAACTTATTTACAGGTAACAGATTCTCATGAGGCTGTTGCGTATATGGCGCATCAGTTTTATGGTTCTCCAAGCGAAAAAGTAAAACTGGTTGGCGTTACAGGTACCAATGGTAAAACTACCATCGCTACAGTATTGTTTAAGTTGTTTTCGCAATTGGGTTATACCTGTGGATTGATCAGTACCGTACAGAATCAGATCGGAGAAAAAATCATACCGTCTACACATACTACACCAGATGCGATTAGCCTCAATGCCTTATTGCGTAATATGGTGGATGAGGGTTGCACCCATGTATTTATGGAATGCAGCAGTCATGCTATTCACCAACATAGAATTACAGGTTTGGTTTTCACAGGAGCACTTTTCAGCAATATCACGCACGATCATTTAGACTATCACAAAACATTTGATGAGTACATCAGGGTGAAGAAAAGTTTTTTTGACGGATTGAATAGTAGTGCATTTGCCATCTCGAATGCCGATGATAAGAGGGGAGTAGTGATGTTGCAGAATACAGTGGCACGTCAATATTTCTATAGTCTTAAAACAATGGCTTCTTTTAAAGGTAAGATTCTGGAAAATGGTTTGTCGGGTTTAGTAATGACAGTAAACGACAGGGAAGTGCATTTTAGATTGATAGGTGAATTCAATGCATACAATATTCTGGCCATTTACGGCGCTGCTATTTGTTTGGGTGAAGACAGTGAAGCGGTATTAACCGCATTGAGTTTGCTTACAAGTGCCGAAGGAAGATTCGATTATATCATCAGTAAGAATCGGGTAATGGGAATAGTAGATTATGCCCATACTCCCGATGCTTTAGAAAATGTATTGGCCACTATCAAAAAATTGCGCAAAGGTTATGAGCAGGTCATTACAGTTGTTGGATGTGGAGGTGATAGAGATAAAACAAAAAGACCAATCATGGCAGAAGTGGCTGCAGGCTGGAGCGACAAATTAATACTCACCAGCGACAATCCAAGAACAGAAGACCCTGAAACCATACTTCGTGAAATGGAGGCAGGATTGAACTCTGCGGCAAAAAGAAAGTCGATTACCATAACAGATAGAAGAGAGGCAATAAAAGCAGCAGTGAAATTGGCGAAGCCAGAAGATATTATTCTGATTGCAGGAAAGGGGCATGAAAAGTATCAGGACATCAATGGAGTGAAACACGATTTTGACGACAAGGCAATTTTGAAAGAATTATTCGAATCACAAGAAAAAAAATAACAAACAACTATTACCACTAACCACTAACCTATGTTATACTATTTCTTTTCCTGGCTAAATAAATCTTACCACATTCCCGGTGCAGGATTGTTTCAGTTTCTTTCGTTCAGGATTGCGATGGCAGTGGTGTTCTCTTTGCTGATAGCTACCGTTTATGGTAAAAGGATTATTCTGTTGTTGAAAAGAAAACAGATTGGTGAATCGGTTCGTGAATTAGGGTTACAGGGTGAGCAGCAAAAGAAAGGAACTCCTACAATGGGTGGAATCATCATTCTGATTAGTATTCTCGTGCCTACTTTATTATTTGCAAATCTGGATAAAGTATATATCAGATTAATGGTTTTGTGTACAGTGTGGCTGGGCATCATTGGTTTTCTGGACGACCTGTTTAAAATTCGTGCAAGAAAGGCAGCGCAAAGTAAGGGCGAAGCTTATAAGAAAAAAGACAGTGACGGCCTGGCCGGTATTTCAAAAGTAATTGGCCAAATTGGTCTGGGAGCTATCATTGGGCTGACACTTTATTTCAGCAACGCAGTTACAGTTGAGCGGGAAGTGTTTTCTACAGGTAATGCGCAATTGCAAAGAGGAGAGCGACTTGCAAAAGATTCGAATATCGTGTCCAGAAAATTGAATGGCATAGAGAAGCGATTTGTAAAAGTAAAAACACCGATTACCACAATTCCTTTTGTGAAGAATCACGAGTTCAACTATAGCCGATTGATTACGTGGATGGGAGCGGGTGCAGAGAAATATACCTGGATCATTTATGTGCTGATCGTAATATTTATTGTAACGGCAGTTTCAAACGGGGCCAACTTAACGGATGGCTTAGATGGACTTGCAGCAGGGGTTTCAGCAATTATTGGCGCCGGCATTGGAGTGTTTGTATACGTAAGTGGTAACTATATTTTCGCCGACTACTTTGATGTAATGTATATCCCCAACCTTGGTGAGTTAAGCATATTTGTAGGAGCTTTTGTGGGAGCTTGTATTGGTTTCTTGTGGTATAATGCTTATCCGGCACAAGTGTTTATGGGCGATACCGGCAGTCTGGCGCTAGGTGGTATTATTGCTTCCTTAGCATTTATAGTGCGTAAAGAATTGATGATCCCTATTTTCTGCGGCATATTCTTAGTAGAAAATCTGAGTGTAATTATTCAGGTGGGCTATTTCAAATACACCAGAAAAAAATTCGGCGAAGGAAAGCGCGTCTTCTTAATGAGCCCGCTTCACCATCATTATCAGAAAAAAGGATTTCATGAAAATAAAATCGCATTTCGGTTTTGGGTTATCACCATCCTACTGGTGGTGGCAAGCCTTGTGACTTTGAAGATTAGATAAGAGTGAAGAGTGAAAAGTGAAGGGTGAAAAAAATAGGGAAAATAAGTTTCCTCCTTTCCGATGACTCGGTGGGTGGTTGACTCTAAGTTGAAATAAAATATGAATAGTACTAGCAACAAGAAGCACAGATTAGTTATCCTCGGATCCGGCGAAAGCGGGGTGGGTGCTGCTTTATTGGGCAAACAGAAAGGCTATGAAATATTTGTAAGCGATGCCGGGAAAATTAAAGACGTATACAAAAAAGAATTAAGCGATAACGAGATTCAATTCGAAGAAGGTGAGCATACAGCAGAAAAGATTTTAAATGCAGATGAGATTGTAAAGAGCCCGGGCATTCCTGAAAAAAATGAACTCATTAAAAAGATCAGAGAAAAAGGAATTCCCGTGATTAGTGAGATTGAACTGGCATATCGTTTTAAAGGAAACAGCAAAATCGTGGCCATTACCGGAAGCAACGGCAAGAGTACCACAACTTCATTGATATACCATATATGCGTCGCGGCAGGATATGATGCGGCACTGGTGGGAAATATCGGATACTCTTTTGCTAAACAAATTGCTGAAGATCCGAAAGAATGGTATATCGCTGAGATCAGTTCTTTTCAACTGGATGATATTAAAACCTTCCGGCCCAATGTATCGATCCTGCTGAATATCACAGAAGATCATCTTGACAGATATAATTATCAATTCGAAAATTACATCAAGAGCAAATTCCGAATTATCGAAAATCAAACAATGGAAGACTATTTCATCTATTGCGACGATGATCCGGTTATAGAACAAAAACTAACAACCCTTATACTACCTACTAACCCATTACCATTCTCTATGAAACACGAACTAAAAAAAGGCGGCTACATCAAAGGCGATCAGATGATGCTGAGAATCCAAGAAGAAAGAGTAAGCATGAGTATTTATGATTTTGCTTTAAAAGGCAAACACAACAACTACAACACTATGGCAGCAGGAATCGCAGCCGCTACGATCGGCATCCGCAAAGAAAAAATCAGAGAAGCCGTGAAAGATTTTCGCGGCCTGGAACATCGCATGGAATTTGTTGCAATGGTGCGTGGCGTTGAATTTATAAACGATAGTAAAGCAACCAATGTAAATAGTACCTGGTTTGCTTTGGAAAGTATGAACAAACCAACCGTACTTATATTGGGTGGTACGGATAAGGGTAATGATTATGGATTCCTGGCAGAGTTAGTAAAGGAAAAAGTGAAAGCGATTGTTTGCATGGGTGTAGATAATAAAAAAATCATAGAGGCTTTTAAAAATATTGTTCCAGTTATTGTGGAGACCGACTCAGCTAAGAAAGCAGTAAATGCTTCTTTTAAATTAGCTGCAAAAGGCGATGTAGTAATATTGAGTCCTGCATGTGCCAGCTTCGATCTTTTTAAAAACTATGAGGACAGAGGTATACAATTTAGTGAAGCCGTAAAAGAGTTATAATATTTACTGAAATAGAAATTTAATCAATATTAGCACCCCTTAAATGAAAGAATCAACCGATACCCTGTTTTCACAAATGCCTAGCATTGGCGGCATGCGCGGGCAACTGGTTGACAGAACCCGGGGGGATAAATATATCTGGGGTATCGTAATTCTTCTTTCACTAATATCCATTCTGGTTGTATATAGTGCAACCGGCTCTTTGGCTTATAAAATGTATAAGGGAAATACCAACGTGTATCTTTTTAAACAAGTTTCATTTTCTTTTATTGGAATCTTATTGATTTATTTTTTGCACAGGGTTAATTATACTTTCTTTTCGAGAGTTGCTACAATTCTGTTTATGATCTCCATACCATTGCTGATTTATACTTTGTTTTTTGGAGCTAAGATTAATGAAGGTAGCAGGTGGATCAAATTACCGATCATCAATATGACCATTCAAACCAGCGACCTTGCAAAGCTTGCTTTGTTTATGTACATGAGTAAGCTGTTGAGCAAGAAACAGGAAATGATCAAAGATTTTAGAAAAGGATTCTTGCCCGTAGCAATTCCGGTTGCAATCATTTGCGGATTAATTATGCCTGCCAATTTATCGAACGCATTGCTTACAGGAGCTACCGCTTTATTGCTGATGTTTATTGGAAGGGTAAGTTTAAAACATATTGCATTGGTAATATTGATAGCGATGATCCCCGTTGGTATTATTGTGTCGGTGGCAATGCTAACTTACGATGGCAAGCAAAAAGAACAAACAACCAATCACGAAAATATTGAAAAAGTAAAATCATTCGGTAGGGTGGGTACATGGGTACGCCGCGTACAGGATTTTATTTATGCACGTGATAGTGAAACCCCTTATCAGGTTCAACAGGCAAAGATCGCCATTTCAAACGGCGGGATTGTGATGGGACTTGGACCCGGAAATAGCAGGCAAAGAAATTTTCTGCCGCAGGCGTATAACGACTTTATTTATTCGATTATTATTGAAGAATATGGCCTTTTGGGAGGTGCGTTTATCATTTTCATTTATCTGATTTTTCTGTTTCGATGTATCAGGATATTTCGAAAATGTCCCTATGCTTTTGGCGCTTTTCTGGCACTGGGATTAAGTTTTACACTGGTGATTCAGGCAGTTGCGAATATGGCGGTAAATGTAAACCTCGTACCTGTTACCGGAGTTACATTACCCTTGGTAAGTATGGGAGGAAGTTCTTTTTTATTTACTTGTTGTGCAATTGGATTGATATTGAGTGTTGCAAGAAATGTGGAGCAACTGGAGGGAAAAGAACCGGTGGTTATTCCAGTTGACAGTACAACCAACACACAAACTAATTCACAGATCAAATCATAAGAGTGGGTAAAAAAATCATTATAGCAGGAGGAGGAACGGGAGGACATATTTTCCCGGCGATCGCTATTGCGAATGCACTAAAATGGAATGACCCTTCTATTGAAATATTGTTTGTTGGGGCAAAAAATAAAATGGAAATGGAAAAAGTTCCACAGGCCGGATATCGGATTATTGGCATAACGATTGCAGGCCTGAACAGAAGCTCTGTCTTGAAAAATATCAGCCTTCCTTTTAAGTTAATGAATAGTTTTATTGAGGTAAGAAAGATATTCAAATCATTCCAACCCGATGCGGTGGTGGGAGTTGGTGGATATTCTTCTTTCCCCGTATTGCGTTACGCCCAAAGCAAAAAGATTCCCAGTTTTATTCATGAGAGTAATTCTTTTGCCGGGAAGTCGAATATTTTGTTAGGCAAAAAAGCAACAAAAATTTTTGTAGCTGTGGAAGGCATGGAGAAATTTTTTCCTGCTAATAAAATCCTGATTTCCGGAAACCCGGTTAGGAAGGCAATTGCAACAGAAGGGGTGAGCAGAACTGATGCGCTCTCTTATTTCGGATTGAAACCTGATAAAATTACCATTCTGGCAATGGGGGGAAGTCTTGGTGCCAGATCAATTAATCAGGCAATTGCTGGTCAGATTAATGAGTTGGAAAAAAATGAACTGCAACTGATTTGGCAAACAGGTAAATCTACTGCAGAGGATTTTAAAAAAGTTGCTGAGGGAAGATCGAATATTTGGGTAAACGAATTTATTTCTGAAATAGAAATGGCTTATGCCGCTTCTGATCTTGTGATTAGCAGAGCGGGGGCAATGGCTGTTACAGAAATTGCTATCACAGCAAAGCCTGCGGTATTTGTGCCTTATCCAAATGCAGCAGAAGACCATCAAACGCATAATGCCCTGAGCTTGGTAAATCAGCATGCTGCAATGTTGGTGAAGGATTCAGAAGCAGGAGCAAATTTGGTGAATCAAGTAATTGCCCTTGCAAAAGATGAAACAAAAAGGCATCAGTTTTCAGCAAATTGCAGAAGGCTTGCTAAAAAAGATGCAGACCAAATTATTGCGAACGAAATTTTGAATTGTATCAAGTGAGTAAGCTACGCGACATAAAAAAAATTTATTTCATTGGCATCGGTGGTATCGGTATGAGTGCACTTGCCCGATATTTTAAATCGCGTGGAAACGAAGTAAGTGGATATGATAAAACTTCTACCGTACTTACCCGCACACTTGAGGCAAGTGGTATTGATATACACTATGAAGAAAGACTGGATCTGATACCTAAAGATGTTGACGTGGTAGTGTACACACCCGCTATTCCTGCGCAGCAGACTGAACTGGTATTTTACAAGGCCAATAATTATACTGTTGTAAAACGTAGTGATGTGTTGCAATGGATTACAGAAGGGTCATTCAATATTTGTGTTGGTGGAACACATGGAAAAACAACCGTCACTTCCATGATCGCCCACCTGTTGCGGCATTCGGGCTATGGATGCAACGCATTTCTCGGGGGTATTGCATCAAATTATCAAACTAATTTCTGGAGCAGCGAAAGGAATGTAGTGGTTGTAGAAGCAGACGAATACGATCGCAGTTTCCTGAAACTCGTTCCGGATGTGGCGGTAATTACTTCAATGGATCCCGATCATCTGGATATTTATGGAACCCCTGAAGCAGTAAAAGATGCTTTTGTTGAATTCTCGCAGAAAGTAAAACCAGGTGGTTGTTTGGTAACAAGGTATGGATTAGCCAGATCTGAAGAATTAATTGCCGCACACCAATATACTTACGATTACAAAAATAGTGCTGCTGCAGTGCATGCAGAAAACCTGCGCATCGATAATGGAAGTTATTATTTTGATGCAGTTCATGCAGACTGGGTAGTTAGTGATGTAGCATTGCATATGGGTGGCTTGCACAATATCGAAAATGCAATTGCTGCAATTACGGTAGCAAAATATCTGAGAATCGAAGACGAGAAAATTCGGGCTGCTATAGCCGACTTTAAAGGTGTGAAAAGAAGGTTTGAATATGTTTTAAAAACAAGAGAGCATATTCTGATCGATGACTATGCACATCATCCTGAAGAGTTGCGTGCATTGATAAGTGGAGTGAGGAGTTTATTTGCAGAACGTAAACTGGTATTGATTTTTCAACCACATCTTTTCAGCAGAACAAAGGATTTAGCCGATGCATTTGCCGAAAGTTTAGATATGGCAGACGAAGTAATCCTTCTGCCTATTTATCCAGCACGCGAATTACCGATGGAGGGTGTAACCAGTCAGATGCTTTTAGATAGAATGCAGTTAAAAGAAAAACAGGTTCTTGAAAAACAAGAAATGCTTGAATGGATGAAAACGAATAAACCTTCGCTGGTTGTAATGGCCGGCGCTGGCGATATCGATACTTTATTAACGACAGTAAAGGAAATTTTAGCATGAGGATAAGCTTCAAAAATATACCTTGGAAAAAACGACTATCTCAAACAGTATGGCTACTGTTAGGAATGGGCGCAATGGTATTGTTTGGAGCGGCAATGATCAAAAAAAATCAGAAAAAATGCACAGGCATTCAGATAGAAATTGCAGGTGCTACACAACATATGTTTCTGGATGAAAAAGATATATTGGAACTGCTGAATTTATCGGGCAAGATGGAGGGAAATGCTATCGGGAAAATTAATTTGCGCATTTTAGAGCAGCAATTAGAAATGAATAGCTGGATAAAAAATGCTGAAATGTATTTCGATAACCAGCAGGTTTTACAAGTAAAGATTCTGGAACGTCAACCAATTGCAAGGGTATTTGTAAACGGTGGGGGCTCTTTTTATCTCGATACTGCAGGGCTGCGTTTACCCCTCAGCGAAAAACTTTCGGCAAGAGTTCCGGTATTTACAAACTTCCCTTCAAATAGAACGGTATTGGCAAAGCCCGATAGTAATCTTCTCGGAAGCATTGTAAAACTGGCATCTTTTATACAAACCGATTCTTTCTGGATGGCACAGATTGCACAGATTAATATCAATAGCCAATCCAACTTTGAATTGATACCGCTGGTAGGCGATCAATTGATTTTATTGGGAGATACTACTTCGCTGGAAAAGAAATTTGGCCACTTGAGTGCTTTTTATCAGCAGGCTTTCTTGCAAAAAGGCATCAACACTTATGAGAAATTGGACCTGAGATATGATAATCAGGTGGTGGCTATCAGAAGAGGTACGGAGAAAGCTGTAATCGATTCTGCCGAAGCAAAGAAGCGAATTCTGGAATTGACTGCAAAAACGAATAATGAAAAAACAACTTATCAAACAAACAATAAAACAATCAATAAACCGTTAACGAAAGGACATAAATCTAATATGTCTAAATCCGTGCATTAATCGACAAACAGATCAGTGTTTTCTTTCGATGCGGTGGTTTTTTGAAGTAAAAAACAAGAAAGTGCTAACAACTAAAACAGAAACAATTATGAATCACAATGAATCACCAATCATTGTTGGTCTGGACATTGGAACAACTAAGATAGCAGCCATCGCAGGTAGAAAAAACGAATTCGGGAAACTGGAGATACTGGGTTTTGGCCGTGCTAATAGTAGCGGCGTGCAACATGGTCAGGTATTGAATATCGATCAGACCATTAAAGCCATTCAGGCGGCATTGACCAATTGTTACGAAAGCAACCCCGATCTGGAAATTTCGGAAGTGTATGTTGGTATTGCCGGACATCATATCAAGAGTCTGCAAACCCGCGGCGATATTGTTCGCCAGGAGCCTGATAACGAAATACAGTCTTGGGAAATCGACCAGCTTATCAACAATCAAAGAAAGACTTTTATTCCAGCAGGAGATCAAATCATCGATGTAATTCCGCAGGATTTTCATGTTGATAATATTCAAAATATTAAAGACCCGGTAGGATTTAACGGAGTAAAAGTGGGAGCCAATTTCCACATCATTACCGGCGATCGCAATGCCATTCGCAATATCAATCGTGCGGTTGATAGAAGCGGGTTAAGCACTAAAGATCTGGTACTGCAACCACTTGCTTCAGCCAGTGCCGTAATGGGCGAAATAGATATGGAAGCAGGAGTTGCCATTCTGGATATTGGTGGTGGTACTTCTGATTTGGCCGTCTTCTACGAAGGTATTTTAAAACATACTGCAGTAATTCCTTTTGGTGGCGAAAATATTACCAATGATATCCGTTTAGGATTGGGTGTATTAAAAAGTCAGGCCGAAGCAATGAAAGTTCAGTTTGGTAGCGCATTGGCAGATGAGGCAAAAGCCAATGCATATATCACTATTCCCGGATTAAAAGGAATGCCTGCAAAAGAGATTAGTGTTAAAAATCTTGCCCAGATTATTCAGGCAAGAATGAGTGAAATACTTGATTTCGTAAGTTATCATTTAAAACAAGTAGGCTTAGATAGCCGTGCTTTAAATGGAGGTGTAATCCTTACTGGTGGAGGATCTCAACTAAAACACCTGATACAACTCACAGAATACACAACAGGTCTGAATGCAAGAATCGGGCTTCCGAACGAGCACCTTGCTCCAAACCATATCGACGAGTTGAAGAAGCCAATGTATTCTACTTGTATTGGATTGATCTTAAAAGGGTATAGCGACTACGAACACAAATACAAAGAGTTCAGTGAGAATTACAAACCAATTGAAGTTCCTAAAACACTGAGAGTGCCAACTGCAGTTCAAACTGTGCATACTACTACAGCAGCTACAACTATTGATGCAAGTAAGCGCAAGGAAAAATTCTGGGATAAATTTAAAAACAACTTAATTGATATGTTCAAAGAAGAGGAAGATCAGATTATAAAATAAAATCTGAATATCCTCGTTAATATAAAAATCTACCCCAAGGAACTGAATAGCAACAACCCATTAAACCGTATTTTATGATCCATTTTGATCTTCCCAAACAAAAATCTTCCATCATCAAAGTTCTTGGTGTTGGCGGAGGAGGAAGCAACGCAGTTAACTTCATGTTTGCCCAGGATATTGAGGGCGTTGACTTTATTATCTGTAATACAGATGCAAAAGCCATCGAACAAAGCAGGGTACCAAACAAGATTCAACTTGGACCTCATTTAACACAAGGCTTGGGTGCAGGAGCAAATCCCGAAGTAGGTAAAAAAGCTACCGAAGAGTCGCTCGAAGAAATAAAACGCATATTAGAAGTGAACACCAAAATGGCTTTCATTTGCGCTGGTATGGGCGGAGGAACTGGAACTGGTGGCGCTCCAATTATTTCTCAGATTTGCAAAGAACTTGGTATACTAACCGTTGGAATTGTAACAACTCCTTTTGGCTTTGAAGGCCCACGCCGTATGCAGCAGGCCGAAGAAGGTATTCGACAGTTGAAACCTTATGTTGATACCTTACTGGTAATCAGCAACGATAAATTGCGCATGCAATATGGCAACCTGAAAATGAAAGAAGCATTTAGTAAGGCCGATAATGTATTGGCTACAGCCGCTAAATGTATTACCGATATCATCAACAGCCGCGGACATATTATTGTTGACTTTGCTGATGTTTGTACTGTAATGAAAAATGGTGGAGTTGCTATCCTAGGAAAAAGCGAAGTGGAAGGCGAAGACAGGGCGCAACTCGCCATTGAAGAAGCTTTATCCTCTCCTTTATTGAATGATAGCGACATCAAAGGAGCTAAGTGGATCCTGATTAATATCAATAGTGCAGAAGGCGAACATGAATGCACCATGGATGAAGTGGAACTGATCAATAACTATTTGCGCATGCAAGCTGGAGAAGCTACAGACGTAATTGTTGGTATGGGATACGACCCAAGCTTGGATAAAAAAATAGGCATAACCCTTATCGCTACAGGATTTGAGCATAAAGATCCATTCTCAAAACCAGCTCCTGTAAAGCAAGTAGTTGTAAAAGAAGAAAAGATTGTAATGACTTTAGGTGTTGCTGATGAAGAATCAAAAAATGTTTCTATTCAACAACTCGTTGCAGAACCCGTGAAAGATCCATTTGAGCCCCATCTGCAGGAATCAATGGCAGAAGAATTCGTTAATACCAATAATGCTTCACAATCCATTTTCCTTGAAGCTGCTACACCATCCACACCAATCGAAAAAGAAAAAGAAGTTTTTCATTTTGAATTAAGTGTAGACTTGCCATCAATTGTAGCCGAAAAAGAAAAAGAGCCTGAAGCAGTTCCTGTAGCAAAAACAGCTCAGGAAGAACTGGTTCAATTTACCGTTTCAGATCAGCCAGCACTACCAACAGCTTCCAGATTCTCGGGATTGAACAAACCGGATAATATTTATGCAGTAACGGAAACTACAATTGCAGAAACTGTTGCCGCCATTAAAACAGAAACTTTTCAGGCGCCAATTGTGGAGGAAGTTAAAATAGCAGAACTAAAACCTGCGCCACCCATACAACTAATTGAAGAAGAGGAAGAGATGCAATTGGTGATGAAAGAAAATATAGAACCTGTTGTTGAAAAAACAATGCCAGTGCAGGCTGCAATACAACAGGAAGATAATTATCTGGACGAAACTGAAGAACAAAGAAGAAGGGCTGCAGAGCGTATTCAAAAATTGCGCAACCTTTCTTTCAATATGAATACTACTGATCCCAATAATGAATTTGATTCTGTACCGGCTTATATCCGGAGGAATATGGAATTGTTTGGAAATACCATTACATCGGTAGAGAATTTTTATAGTAAGGTTACAGTTGGAAAAGATTCAAACAATCAAACACAAATTTCTACAATCAACACTTTTCTGGATGGTAAAAAACCGGATTAACGATTGCTGGCTATAATTTGTTTCGACAATGTTGATTTAGTTGTTAGCTCCCGACTTTTTCGGGAGCTTTTTTAATATTTATCTGACACGATTCTTATAGTAAATCCATTGTGGAACCTTATTATAGGTCTCTTCGTTTATGCAAATAATAACAGAAAGCCCAGATTGCCGATGTTAGGATAATCGTATAAAGCAAAAATTCAGGAATTGCGGCTACTGATTTTTCGTACCAATCTTTTGCATCTTTACCAAAACGATTTGTAAAAGTAGGCCATGGCAAAATTCGATTTGAGATTTCTAATGGAAGAAAATGACCTATATCGTTAGCTTTAAACCTTAAATAACCAACCGCAATTTTTTCCAGAATGAGATCATAAAAAAGAAAAAATCCCAAAGCTATAAACGCTTTTTTAATAAGGAATCCAATTAAAAAAGCGATAGTTAATTGCGCAAAAGTTTGGATAAAGAAAAGCGGTATATATTGCAATTGTTCGGCCCATCTATTTAAATTATCTGGATCTGCATAAATCCCAAATATACTCGCTACCAAAACGTACATCAGTGTAGATACTAAAGAAATGATCATTACATCAAATAGTTTGCTAGATACAAACTGATTTCTGCTCCAACCATCGATGATATTTTGGCGATGTGTTTTATAATTATATTCATTTGTTACCAGCATAATAACTAGAATAGAAGGGATAATTATAAAAACAGAAGAAAGAAATGCCACGGTATGCCAGGTCTCTGGAAAAGCAAAGGGATTGCCCAGTAGCATTTTTGCCACATTGTTGGCTACTTCTTTGCCATTGATTGATTTTGAATAGATGTAATAGAACATCATATTCGTACCGGGATATGTGAGCGTTACAATTCCCAACATCCACCAGAAAGCAGGATATTTCTTGATCTTTAACCATTCAATCTTAATGAGCGCAAACATATTTTTTAATTTATGAGTTAGTCGTTGGTGAGTTCCAAAAATTTTGTTTCGAGGCTTTTCTTTTTCAACAATAATTGGTTTAGCGTTACTCCTTTTTCGAAACAAAAACTGTTTATTTTTTCCATTGGGGCTGTTCCGATTGGGAAATATAAGTGTACAAAAGAGCCGATTTCTTTTAGATGGGTATAGCCCGGAAACGTTGCCAGTGCAGCAGTTAATTCAACCATATCGCTCGCCGAAAGTTCTACGATATCTTCGTTTGCCAACACTTCATCAACAGGTCCGGCAGCAACCAGTTTGCCCCGTTTCATAATTGCAACATGGCTACACACTTTCTCCACTTCGTCGAGTAAATGGCTTGCCATAATAATGGTTTTACCCTGCTTTGCCAGATCTTTTATGAGTTCCCTTATCTCCGCAATACCAACGGGGTCCAGACCATTTGTGGGCTCATCAAATAGTAAAACTTCGGGGTTTCCTAAAAGTGCAGCCCCTATTGCCAGTCTCTGTTTCATTCCAAGGCTATAAGTGCTGAACCTGCTTTTTTTTCTTTCCGATAATTTTACAATTTTCAAAACATCTTCTATGGCCTGCTCGTTTCCTCTTCCGCTAATGGCATGGGTAATTTTTAAATTATCAATAGCCGATAAGTAGTGATAAAAATTCGGGGTTTCTAGCAGGGATCCGATTTTCTTTCTGGTTTCGGGCGAGCCCGGCTTTCCAAACCAGGTAAAAGTTCCGCTATCTGCTTTCAAAATGTCGAGAATGATGCTCAGCATAGTGGTTTTGCCACTTCCATTGGGGCCTAATATGCCAAAAACAGCTCCTTTAGGAACTTCATAACTCACGTTTTGAAGCGCTTGAATAGGGCCGTAAGATTTAGAAACAGATTGAATGGAAAGAACAGGTTGCATATGGAAATGATTATGAGATAAAATTTTTAGTACGAATTTTCTAACACTCAAATACTGAACCCGAAGTTATAAGTATCCCGTTGATTTCTTGTACCGCTTATCCTCCGATAACTGAAGACTATCATGGATTTTGTTACAAGAACAGGCGGTAAGCTTTAATTTTTTTTTTGAATTTCTAATATCCCGTACCATTTAAGCGTTTACAAGAAAACCCATTTAAGTTATTGTCAGTAAAGTGGTAATAACTAAAGGGCTTTTTAGCTATTAACAACTTAAATTCACAGCTAATTGATTTACCTGTCGCATCTTTGTAAATATGATAAATTATCATAAGATCCCTTTTGTAAATATTGCGCCGGAACAATTTCAGGAGGAGATAGATAAGAATGGTGCATTTTACTCGAATGTAGCTGTTTGGACCCTTTTATTTTCTCTGCCTTTGTTTTGGGTATTGGACTTGTTATTTTCTAAACCAATGTGGGTAGACTATATGTTTCTCCGCATATTTTGCTTTGCACTTTCATATCTTATTTTTTGGCTGGGAAATAAAAACAAATGGCACTACCTCGTTCATTTGAATTTAGTGGTAGCGCTCAATCTTGCTCTGGCTGCTTTTTCCTGCGGCATCCTACCTCTATCGCAGGCGCTTCCTTATTATATGCTGGCTTCTGTAATGGTATTGTTGCTAAATACCATGGTTTTTTGGAAACCCATTTATTCGTTGATGCAGGTGGGAATTACTTATGTCATCATTATTCTATTATATTCCTTGACTGGAAGGGAAGATGGCTATGCAGGATTGGTTAAAAATGGGGGAGGTGTTTATTTTATTATTTCTGCTTTCTCCTGTTTAATTGCTCATAACAGGTATCTCATTGTAAAAAGAGAAATCCAGAAAAACCTAATCATTGAAGAGTCGAACAAAAGATTATTGGAACAGAATGAAATGATCAACGATCAGCATCAGGTAATAGAAGAAGCGAACAGGAGGTTGAAGCAATTGAGCGACTACAGGCAGAATACGCTGAACATCATGATCCATGATCTGAAAAATTTTATCGGGTCTAATCAGATATCTATCGACTTGATCAACCGGAATGCATCGAACCTAACTACAGATCAAAAAGAAATTTTGAGTTACATCACAATGGGTAACGAAAAATTGCACTATCTGTCCCAGAAACTATCAGATTCGGCCGATGCTGATACCGGTAAAGTGACGTTTAATCTGGAAGAATTTGATATCATTCCGGAAGTAGAAAAAGCGGCGGTAAGTTTAGTGGATGCCGCAAGCATCAAGCAAATCAGCCTACAGTTGAATCTATCACCAACGCCTTTATTTGTAAATCTGGATAAGATCTTTGTACGACATATTTTCTTCAAACTATTATCAAACATCATCCGCTTTGTATATAAAACATCGGTTATCAGCATACATACTTCTCAGTCTGATGATTATTGCGAGATAGAATTTGTGAACAAGGGTAAACCTATTGGAATTGACAAACTAAATGAATACTTTAACCGATTGAATTCGCCCAATCAGCACGAGGCTGCAACCAGTCAATCCGGGATGGGCTTTTCAGTTTCAAAGAAAATGATTGAAGACATGGGTGGCGAATTGTCTTATAACAGTAACGAAACCTTTGGCAACTATTTTAAAATAAAATTCAAACTGGCTTAGCATAAATAGAAAACTTATGAAATCAAGAATCTTACTATCCGCCCTTTTCATGTTAGCTATCTCCTGTGCATGGTCGCAGACCGTACAGCGAACATTTGAAGAAATGGGTTATCGAGATCAATCCATTTTTGGAATCAGTGGTGCCATCACTTACTTCGTGAAAGTGAAGCCCGACGATAACATGGATGACAGTAAGTTGGTATTGTATATCAGACCTTCGCAGGTGTTGAACCCCAATACTTCTACTGTTACCATTAGTTTAAAAGACGCTCCCATATATACACAGAAAATCATTGCATCCAGTATAGATTCACTAATTACGATCATCATTCCGATGAACAAAAAGTATTTACAACCGGATGGTCGATTCGTGAAGGTGAAGATCGTAGTAAAAATGAGTGTAGCGGACCTGATTTGTCAGGATATCGACAACCCTGCCTGTTGGATTAATATCAGGAATAGTTCGTTCTTTAGTTCAAGCAAGCAATCGGTTCTTTCTTACGAGCGAAGTATGAAAGAAACCATTCAGGAATTCAGTAGTATTGCCAGCCCTGCCAACCCCGATTTAAATGATGTGCTTGCTGGCGGTATGCTCTATTCGATGGTTAAGCAACTGAACAAAGAAACCATTACTACTACAAAATCTTATGGCTCGGGCGACTCTTTAAACAGGACGCTGGTTGTTGGATTGGCAAGTCGTTTGCCAGAATCTATTAAGAGGCAATTACCCACCATTAACAAAGGCGAAGGTTTGATCATGGTGCTTGGGAACGAAGGTAATCAGGTGATGGTTGTTACTGCGGCTGATGATGAAGGATATAAAAAAGTGATCACAGTTCTTAGCAATTTCAATATTTTAAATAGTGCTTTTTCAAAAAAATTAATTGTTGACAATGCAACCGTAAAAAAAGTGGAGAGCACTATATTGCCGCAGGTATTAACGCTTGAGCAATTGGGCGTTCCGTCTGCTCTAATGGAAGGTGTGTTGGCGCTGCAAACAAACTATCCGTTTAACCTGATTGATTATAATGCGATTCCTAAAAAGCTGACACTTCATTTGGAAGCACTTTTCTCGCACCTGAGAGAAAACGATCGTGGATTTCTGAACGTTTACCTGAACGATAACCTTGTGTTTACTACTTCTTTGTTGGATATGAATAGTTTTAACAACGAGGTTGATCTCCCAACTTATTTACTTACCAAGGTGAATTCGCTCGTAATTGAAATGCGATTCCACCCAAGTCAGAGTGTTTGTAAAGACGGATTCGCCAGCTTCTTTGGTTTTATCAATAGTAAAACTTCCAGCATCACATTCTCGGGCGAACAACCAACAGAGTTCTATAACTTTTTTAACTATCCGGGCGAATTTAGAAAAAGACCATTGAAATTTTTAATTTCTCCGGGATTGAATCCAAGCATCACTTCTGCAGTTGGAGAACTGATTTCTCAGATCAACGCTGCTTCTTTATTAAATTCATCAATGATGTTGCCTCAGTTGGTTCAGTCCGATAAAACAACGATGGCGGATATGCGCGGATATAATGTGATTGCATTGATGCATCGAACCGATCCTTTTGTGAAAAATTTCACGAGCATGCCAATTCAATTCAACAGGGATTTCCAGTTGTATAAAGATCTGGATGGTGAAACCAGTTTCTCTTTCAATGATTTTTCCGGAAGCGGAATTGCACAAATCTTCCGGCAATCCAATAGTACGTTCTTGTTGATATCATCTTTGGGCGATAGTACTACTAAAGAAGCCCTTCAAAGTGTTATTAAGAGTTTTGGCGGACAGGCGTCTGCAATTCAGAGTAACGTATGTATTTCAACCAGTGATGGAAAGAGTAATTTCTTTTTTAAACTACGTGATGATGAAAGGGTGATAACTTATAAAGGCGATAAGAATTTATTGTTGCAATTCTGGGAATCCTATAAGTATTTTATCCTGATTGTAATATTGTTGTTGATTGTTTGGAGTTTCTTCTTCGTAAGGAGACGTGTTAAAAAATCGCAGGAAATTGTTTAAATAAATTTCGGTTCCGGTATCTGATAGTGCCGGAACCTTTTAAAATTGGCACTGTTGTATGCAGTGCTATAATGAGTGCAATAACTAATTATGCCGATCAGTGCCCTTGATAATATGGTGTCAGTTGGTTTATTTGATGCAAATAAACTGTTGGAAATTGAAGTCATTGCCAACGAATTCAATTATTCCTATATCAAAACTGCGTTGAACTTCGGATTTCTTACCCGGAAAAAATATGTTGCTTTTCTGGAACAGGAAGGGTTTACAATGGTTGCTGTAAGGGAAGAAGAAATGGATGAACAATATATCAACCAATGCGAATTGCATGAGCTGAACTCCATACTATATGCCCCTTTGCGAAGAGAACCGGATGGTCGACTACTCGTGGCTGCTGCAGATCCACAGGACGAAAAATTAAAAACATTATTGACGATTCGTTTTCAGATGCCCATTCATTTTGTGGCAGCTTCGGATCTGGATATTACCTGGTTAGTGCATATTAAAAGAGGTGAATATTATGTGAAGGAAGCGGTATTCAGTTTGATGAGAAAAGATCCCGAGCAATCTGGGTTGATTACTTTTACTGACCCTCAACTGATTTTTATTTTTGGTTCTCTGGCACTTTTTGTCACACTTTTGTTTGTCAATTTTCTTAAAGTGGCGATGTTCTCTAATGTATTGTTCAGCGTAGCATTTTTCTTTACGGTTTTATTTAAACTATACCTTTCACTGAATGGATCGAAAGCCGAAATGAAGGAACTGGTAAATAAAGCAGAGGTAAAAGCACTGGAAGAAGATACTTTACCGATCTATACCATTTTGCTTCCGGTTTATAAAGAAGATAAACTGATTCGTAAACTTATCTGGAATTTAAGAAGCCTAGATTATCCAAGGGGTAAACTCGACGTAAAACTGTTGATTGAGGAAGATGATGATAAAACGCTAAATGCGGTGCGTAACCTCGACTTCCCTGCAAACTTCGAAACGATTGTAGTGCCCTTTCACATGCCCAAAACAAAGCCCAAAGCGTGTAATTATGGATTGCATTTTTGTCGCGGCGAATACCTCGCTATCTATGATGCAGAAGACGTTCCAGATTCGGATCAGTTAAAAAAATGTGTGGTATTATTCAGAAAACTTCCCGATGAATTTTTAGTATTGCAAGGGGCCCTGAATTATTTTAATAAAAACGAAAACATGCTCACCCGCATGTTTACACTCGAATACACTTATTGGTTCGATTATATGTTACCCGGACTGATGTCGCTTGATATTCCTATTCCTTTGGGAGGAACGAGTAACCATTTTAAACTCGATAAATTAATGGAATTGGGTGGTTGGGATCCATTTAATGTTACGGAAGATGCCGATTTGGGGGTGCGTGTATTTGAAAAAGGATATAAAGTGGGTATCCTAAATAGCACAACTTTGGAGGAAGCCAATAACGAACCCTTTAACTGGATTCGCCAACGAAGCAGATGGATCAAAGGTTATATGCAAACCACACTCGTGCATATGCGAAACCCCGCAAGATTGATCAGGAGGATTGGATGGAGGGGATTTCTGGGATTCAACTTCTTTATCGGAGGCACTTGTATCACATTCTTGTTGTATCCTATCCTGCTAAGCTTCCTGATAATTTATGCGATTGTGAAATTAACTTTTGTAGCAACGCTGTTCCCCGACTGGGTATTGTATATCGCTACGTTTAATCTGGTTGCAGGGAACACTATGATGATTTATGTAAATATGCTTTCAGTATTCAAACGAAAATATTATGAGCTGATATTGTTTGGGGCCTTAAATCCACTTTACTGGATCATGCACTCAATAGCAGCTTACAAAGGATTGTGGCAATTAATTTATAAACCTTTCTATTGGGAAAAAACAAACCATGGCCTAACCAAAGTAAGTAGTAGCGGTACTGTTGCAAATGCAGCCGAGCCGGCACATTAAAACTTTATGTCAAAACACTTAATAAAAATATTAACCGTTCTTCTGATTGCCTATTATATCGGGATCTCCTGGTTATTGAAGCGACATGGTTTTGAACATTCTTCGGGATTATTTTATTCCGAAAAATTGTTACTGCTATTTAATGCAAAAGAAAATACGATTCTTACCCTTGGCTTTACTTTTCCCACTACGGTATTTCTTTCTGCCTTATTATTTGTACCCCTAGGTTATTTATATGCTCCGGTTGCATCCACAATCATCATGATGGCTGGATTGTTTTATATGATTGTTGATGAGTTCAAAGTGTCGAAGTTTTCTTCCAAAATTTATATACCAATTGTATTTGCCATATTCGCTCTGCACCCGATGGCCGTGTTTGCTGCGGTAACCGGGCGAAAAAATGCGGTAATTGCCCTGATAGCTTTTTTGATATTCCGCTCTTTTTACAGGTATTACAAACAGCCTGTAACCTATCACATTTCGATGGCCAGCTTATATATCGGTTGTTTTATATTTTCAAACTTCGAATTTGTGTGGTTGGTACTTGCATTTTTCCCCTTCATATTTTTAGTATCCCTTGATGGCTTAATGATTGCCAAAGATGAATCTCCTTTGTTTCAATATTATGAAGCGTTGAATAATCGGTCACAACGCAGAAAGCTTGCAAACCGAACCGCTGCTTTGTACCTTGTGATTTTTCTCCTGCCATTGATAGCTGTTTTGTTATTCCGCTCTTTGAATGCACAATATGCCGGATCATCCACTTATTTTCTCGACAGCCCGTACGCAAGCTGGCGTATCACGGGCAATCTGCGTTTGGGTAACCTAATTGTGAGTGATTCCAGAAACAATTTCGTTTATCAAACACAGATTGTGATACAGGGATTTATACTTTTTATTACCCCACTTTATGTTGCCGCATTGATTTTGTTTAAAGGAAAGCTGTATGAACTTTTTACTATCCTGTCAATGCTACTATATTATTCGTTTCTTTTGTTAAGTTATAAATTCACACTCAATCTTGGATATTATCTGGTATTTATTCCAATTGCTTTGGTTACAATTTGTTATTATGGAACTGAAAAATATAGTATCAGAACATCGTCCTGGATATTTGGTGTATCGGCAGTATTAACAATTATAATGGGTTATTATTTCTTTCAACATACAGCCAGTGAGGAAGAATATACATTTTCAAAAGAGATGTCTACGGTTTATAAAAACTGGCAGGGCCCGAGGTTGTTGAGCGAGTCGCAACAAGTTGCGCAATATATTTCTACTATTGCTACCGATGACAGGAAAATTCTTATTGATGATGCATCGGCTTATACCATTGTAGTACACATCGGAAATCTGAATGGCATGATTCTTCCTCAAGAGAAAGCATTTGTAACGATCTTAGAAAACCCCGCCAAATTTGTAAAATACATGCTCATTGCAAAGCGATCCAACCCCACACAGAACCTCACAGTGTTAAATGAATTCAACCTTAAGATGTTTGTGGTGCAGAAAAATTTGCACTTGCTCCTGATGTATGAATCTGAGAATTGGGCGATTTATCAGATTGAATAAATAAATTCAAAAGTCAAAATTCAAAAGGTGATTGTCGAACTGAATAAGAAAATTACTTTCTATGAGTATTTCTTTAGTTTTGACTTTTGATTTTTGACTTTTTACTTTAATTCCTAATCGGCCTTCCTGTTTTCAACACAGCCTGAATTCTCTCTAAAGATTTCTTTTCACCACAAAGGCTAAGGAACGCTTCTCTTTCCAAATCAAGTAAATATTGTTCAGATACCAGACTCTGTTCGCTTAGGTCGCCACCGCATAAAACATAAGCTAGTTTTTTAGCTACAAATGCATCATGATCTGTAGCATATCCGCCCCTCCACATTCCATTGATACCGGCATACATGGCTCCCAAACCCGCGCGCCCCATCACTTTCACATCTTTACGCTGTATTGGAGTAGTATAACCTTGATCATAAATTTCAATCACTGATTTTTTAGCTTCGGTAATTCTTCTACCTAAATTCATCACTACTTCATCATGCCCTTTTCTAAATATGCCCATATCGAATGCTTCCTGTGCCGAAGTAGCCACTTTTGCGGTTGCAATAGAAAAAAAGCGATTCTTTAAAGTAACTGTTTCAGGTTCATCTTCATGAAGATCATCACCTGCCCTTAAAGCAAATTCTTTTGTACCCCCACCTCCCGGAATCAAGCCCACACCAAGTTCCACCAAACCAATATAGGTTTCTGCAGCAGCACAAACTTTATCGGCGTGCAGGTTCATCTCACAACCCCCACCCAGCGTTAATCCGTGCGGAGCAGTTACTACAGGAATAGAAGAATATCTTACCCGCATCATAGAATTCTGAAACATGCGAATGGCCATATCCAACTCGTCGTATTCCTGTTCAATAGCTAACATAAAAATCATACCCACATTGGCTCCCGCACTAAAGTTGGGCCCTTCGTTTGCAATCACCAGTCCCTTAAATTTTTCTTCTGCCAGAGCAATCGATTTATTCAAACCTTCCAATACTTCACCACCAATACTGTTCATTTTAGTACTCCACTCCAATCCGGCAACATCATCACCGATATCATATAATGTACAAGCGCTATTCTTCCAGATAATTTTGTCGCGATGGTTCTGTAAAATCAAAAAGGCTTCTCCACCCGGAATTGCTTTGAACGATTTGGAAGGAATATCGTAGTACATTCTTTTTCCGCCAGATACTTTATAGAAGCTATCGGCACCTGTTGAAAGCATTTCATCAACCCATGCAGCAACACTATAACCAGCAGCTTTCATGGCCGCAACTGTTTTTGCAACACCAACTGTATCCCAAGTTTCGAATGCTCCAATCTCCCAGCCAAATCCAGCTTTCATTGCATCATCTACACGATACACTTCATCGCTGATTTCAGGAATCCTGTGCGAAATATAGGAGAACAGCGAAAAGTGAAACACGCGATAAAATTCTGCGGCTTTGTCAGAACCTGCAGTCAACATTTTAATACGTTGCTTTAAATCTTCAACGGGTTTGGCTGCATCAAGACTTGCAAATTTTGGTTTGGTTCTTGCGGCATATTCCATTGTTTGCAAGTTCAGTGTAAGTATTTCTTTACCCGCAGCAGATTTTATTTTTTTGAAAAATCCCTGCCCGGTTTTGTCGCCCAACCAATTATTATTTACTATCGTATCTAGCCAAGCGGGAATACTGAATATTTCTCTTGCTTCATCGTTCGGGCAGTTATCGGCAACACCTTTCGCCACTTTAACCAAAGTGTCGATCCCTACTACATCAGCGGTTCTAAAAGTTGCAGATTTAGGCCGGCCAATGATGGGACCTGTAAGCGCATCAATTTCATCGATACTCAATCCGAGTTTATTCATGATATGAAAAATACTCATGATGCTGAATACCCCAATTCTATTGGCAATAAAAGCGGGAGTGTCCTTGCACAAGACTGTTGTTTTACCTAAAAACAAATCGCCATAGTGCATTAAAAAATCAACCACTTCCGGATCGGTATATTCTGTTGGAATAATTTCCAATAACCTTAAATAGCGGGGCGGATTAAAGAAGTGCGTTCCGCAGAAATATTTTTTAAAATCATCCGACCTTCCTTCCGTCATTAAGTGTATCGGAATTCCTGATGTATTGGAGCTAATGAAAGTGCCTGGCTTGCGAAATTTTTCAACCTGTGCATAGATTAGTTGCTTGATATCTAGGCGTTCTACAACTACTTCAATAATCCAGTCGCAACCGGAAATGTCTTTCATATCATCTTCAAAATTACCGGTACTCACTTTTTTAATAGTGTCTTTTGTAAATACCGGGGAAGGATTGCTTTTAATGGCAGAACTAAGTGCATCATTAACCAGTTTATTTCTTTCACTGGCTTTTGTACTGGCTTCCGCACCCTTGCTTACCATATCTAATAATAAAACCGAAACACCGATTCCGGCAAAATGACAAGCAATTCTGGATCCCATTACACCACTGCCTAAAACAGCTACTTTTTTGATAGAACGTTTCATTATATACTTAATTAATGGTAAGCTTTCTTAAAAATAGTTAGTTATGCAACTAATTCTCGAAGATAGGGTAAAATCTTTTTTATATAAAGCAGATCTTATTAATTTATTTATTGGTTGGAAAAATAATAATGGCTTGTGCAGAATCAAAAAAACCCCAGCAAATTTTTGCTGAGGTTTAAGCAATTTCAAGAGACTAATTCTCTGCAAACAGAATTTACTCTTCTGAAGTTGCTGCGCCTTTATATGCCATATAAAGGCAAATAAGGTAGATGGTGAGCAATACATAAATTAACATAATCGGGGGGATTTTGTGCTGGTAATTTACAATAAATTAACTTACCGTCTCATAGATCGACGTTAAATTTTTTTTACAAAAGAAATAATTAACATACGAACGATTGTTAATGTGGAAAACCTGCGCAACCTTGACAATTGTGTGACATATTGCATTTGATTGATCCAATTTTTTGACTGTCAAATTGTTTTTTGTTTCACATCAACCATTTTGACCATTGTTTGGGTAATATTGCCTTTTAACAATAACTATTACTAATTGTAGTGCTTTAAATTATTTTTGTTCTAATGGAAATTTCAACTGAACTGGTAGAAAATCTGGCTAATCTTTCGAAGCTTCGTTTTGAAGAAGCAGAAAAGACAGCCATTCAACAAGACCTTGAAAGGATGGTGGGCTTTATTGCACAACTGGAAACGGTTGATACCAACGGCATTGAGCCGCTCCTGCACATGGGAGATGCTGCCAATGTATTACGCGAGGATATTGTGGAAGGATCTGTGAGCAGGGAAGATGCTCTTAGTAATGCGCCAATTGCTGATGCAGCTTTTTTTAAAGTTCCGAAAGTGATAAAAAAATAAAAGGATAAGATCTGCTTATCGAAAAAAAAAATTATGAGCGATTCAATTATCAAACTGGAAAATATTCAGAAAAGTTATTTCATGGGAAATCAGGCCATACCTGTATTGAAAGGCATTACCCTTGATATTTTTAAGAACGAATATGTTGCCCTCATGGGCCCTTCCGGTAGCGGTAAGAGTACGCTGATGAATATTCTTGGATGCCTGGATTCTCCTACAGGTGGTAGATATATATTGAACGGAAAAGACGTGAGTAAAATGCTCGACGATGATTTAGCAGGAGTAAGAAATACCGAAATTGGATTTGTATTTCAACAGTTCAACTTGTTACCAAGATTAACCGCTGTAGAAAATGTGGCTTTACCATTGGTTTACGCGGGAGTAAACAAAAAAGAAAGACTGGAAAGAGCGATGGACGCTTTGAATAAAGTGGACCTGGCCGATCGAAGTCACCACAAGTCAAATGAATTAAGCGGCGGACAAATCCAAAGGGTTGCCATTGCACGAGCACTTGTAAATAATCCTTCATTATTATTGGCCGATGAACCTACCGGAAACTTGGACTCAAAAACTTCGGTAGAAGTAATGCGAATCTTCGGAAAAATTCAGGATGCCGGTAATACCGTTGTATTGGTAACACACGAAGAAGATATTGCCGGTTATGCGCACCGTATTGTAAGATTGAGAGACGGATTAATCGAAAGCGACAGAATAAAGGAATTGGATAAGGTTACCCATAGCCATTAAAGAACTCCAATTCAAAAGTCAAAAGTCAAAAGTCAAAAGTCAAAAAGAAGAAGAATAATAAATAGAAATAAAAATATTTCCCCTCCCAAACGTGTTTGGGAGGGGTGGCCGAGCGATTTAGCGATGGCCAGGGTGGGGGAAAACTTGAACCGAGGAAGAATAATCTCCAAGAGAATCAACCACCCCCGCCGGATTCCGCTACACGAAATCGGCGCCCCCTCCAAACCACGGTTTGGCGGGGAAACTAATTTCATCATGCCTACTTAAATATAAATCCGTGCAAATCCGCTTCATCTGCGTCATCCGCGTGCTATAAAAACAGCCTCTTGGAAATTATGCTACGAGACTTTTTTTTGAATTTTGACTTTTGACTTTTGAATTTTGATTTTTGACTTCTCATAAACCTTTCAAATCTATCTTTGTTAGGGATATTTAAATTCCTTAACAGCATGGCTAATAAGATTTACACCAAAGCGGGAGATTTGGGCAAAACCAGTTTGATTGGTGGAACCAAAGTTGCTAAAAGCCATATCCGTATTGATGCCTATGGTACGGTAGATGAATTGAACTCTTATATCGGATTATTGGGAGATCAACTTACCGACCCACACATGAAAGCTACCCTCAAAGAAATTCAGGATAGGCTCTTCACCATCGGCTCTTCGCTTGCCTGCGACCCGGAAAAAGAACCCATGATGAAGATCCCCGACCTGCTGGAAAATGATATCGTTTTTTTGGAAAAAGAAATCGACAAAATGCATCATAGCTTGCCTGCAATGAGATTTTTTATATTACCTGGCGGACATGTGGCCATATCAACAGCACACGTAACAAGGTGTATTTGCCGCAGAACAGAACGTTGCTGTGTAAATATGATGGAACACGAACTATTTGTTGACCCTCTTATTATTAAATACCTGAACCGTTTAAGCGATTATTTATTTGTGCTGGCACGATTCATTGGGATGCGGCTAGAAGTGGCTGAAATAGCCTGGAAACCGCGTTTAAATCCATAATTAAACTATCTGCCCGTCTTTCATATGCAATCTTCTGTCGCTCATGGAAGCAAGTTCCTCATTATGCGTAACAATCAGAAATGTTTGATTAAACTCATTACGCAACGAAACAAAAAGTTCGTGTAATTCTTTGGCATTTTTACTATCCAGATTACCGGTAGGTTCATCGGCAAAAACAATTACCGGCTGATTAATCAGGGCTCTGGCTACGGCCACTCGCTGTTGTTCTCCACCCGAGAGTTGCTGTGGCTTATGGTCCATCCGGTCGCCAAGTCCCAGTTTCTGTAACAATGCAATGGCTGCGGCCTGCACTTCTTTTTTCTTTCTTCCGGCAATCCAACCGGGGATCTGTACATTTTCTAATGCAGAGAACTCGGGTAATAAGTGATGAAATTGAAAAACAAACCCAATATGTTTATTACGGAAAGCAGCCAGCTCCCTGCCTTTTAATGCATTGAGTTGCTGATTATTGATGCTGATACTACCCGAATCTGCTTTGTCGAGGGTACCCAGAATATGCAATAAAGTACTCTTGCCGGCACCAGACGACCCTATAATGCTTACGATTTCTCCTTTTCCTACTTCAATGGTAACGCCTTTTAGAACAGACAGTTGGCCATAGTTTTTGGTAATATTTGCTGCTTTTAGCATTCGATTCAGTTAAGATTAGCCGTGCAAACCTACAAAAGCCAACCCATCGGACTCGAATTTTAATGTTTTATTTACACAGCCTTTAAAACTTAGGTTTGGTAGTTTCATATATACGGTTACATTTGCAAAAATTTTATAGGTATGTTCTGGACATTAGAATTAGCAAGTTACCTGGAAGAAGCACCTTGGCCTGCAACCAAAGATGAATTGATCGACTATTCAATTCGTAGCGGAGCCCCGATCGAGGTGGTTGAAAATTTGCAGGAACTGGAAGATGAAGGTGAAGTGTACGAGAGCATCGAAGATATCTGGCCTGATTATCCGAGTCAGGAAGACTTTATGTTCAATGAAGACGAATACTAACCTTATCCTCAGGGACTAAAAATAATTGCAACAAAGAAGCCATTCCAGGAGGGGTGGCTTCTTTGTTTATTGGATTGAGTTATTTTTTTGGGAAGGTAAATTTGAAGTAGAGTAATAAAACAGACAGGAAAAAAATAATTCCGTTTGCAATGATTACGGGTAAAAGATGTAGATAGAATCCATAAACCAGCCAAACAATCACGCTGGTAAATACAATCAATAACATTCCGAGGCTCAGATCACCAACACTTTTTGTTTTCCATGCAAGCCAAACTTGAGGGATAAAAGTAATGGAACTTAAAAAAGCTCCGAATAAGCCAACAATTTCTATCCAGGCCATATAGTTGTTTTTAAAAGTGAGAATAAATATTCATTGGGTAACCGATTTTTATTGGAGCATCATTTCTCTGGCATTTTCCAGAGCAGCAGCAGAAGGTTTTTCTCCTCCTAACATTTGTGCAATCTTGGTAACCCTTTCTTCTGTACTTAACAAACGGAGATTTGTTTTGATTCCGCCTGCCAAACTTTCTTTGTACACATAAAAGTGCGCATCCGCCTTGCCCGCAATCTGTGGTTGATGGGTAATGCAGATCATTTGTCTGTTTTTAGACAGGCCTTTCATAATCAAGCCCACTTGTTTGGCGGCTTCGCCCGAGATACCCGTATCTATCTCATCAAAAATTAAAGTAGCCAGATCTATTTTTTCGGCCACAAGCGATTTGATACACAACATCAATCTGCTCAACTCTCCGCCACTGGCCACTTTGCGAATGGGTTCAAAGCGACCGCTCTTATTTGCATCGAATAAAAATTCGATCTGATCGGTGCCGAAAATATACAAAGGAACTGCTGTTATACTCAGTTTTAATTTTGCATTCGGCATGCCCACCAGGTTCAAAAGTTCATTCACTTTTGTTTCAAGTGGGGTTACTTCTTTTTTCCGGGCAACAGATAATTTTTGAGCCAAATCATTTGCATTTGTTAAGAGCGAATCAACCAACTGCTGTTTAATAACAATGCGATCATCAATCTGCAAAACCGCTTCCAGTTTTTCTGCAAGTCCCTGCTGTATTAATAATAATTCGGCTGTGGTTTTTACGCCATGTTTTTTCAATAATTTATATCCCGAAGCCAAACGCTCGTTGATCCATTCTATCCTTTTATCATCCAAATGCACTTTGTTGTTCAACTGTTCCATTTCGTCTGCAATGTCCTGCAGTTCTATTTGTGTGCTTTGAAGTCGAAGGATAATATTTTGTAACGAAGGGTGGTATGATGAGATCGAATTCAGTTGATTGATCCATTGCCTGAAGAGGGTAAGAGCGGGTTGCTCCGATCCTGCCAGTTCATAATTTATTTTCGACAATGCCGATTTAATTCCCTCTGCATGACTGAGTAATTGTAATTCAGCATCAATCTCTTCCAGCTCATTTTCTTTGAACGACTGTTCATTCAATTCATCGAACAAAAACTGGTGGTAATCTAATTCCTTCTGGAAATTCGCTTTTTGATTTTCTAAATGTTCCAGTTCTTTTTTTGCCGCCTGCAGTTCTTGAAAAACAGTTTGATAGTTTTGTAAAACGGGGTTGTTCGATGCGAGTGCATCAACTACCGTTCTTTGAAAATCACCATCCCCTAAAGTAAGGGTATCAAATTGTTGGTGCAGATCAACCAGTAAACTTGCCAATTCTTTTATCTGCTGCAAACTCGCCGGTGTATCGTTTATAAATGCCCTCGACTTTCCGTTAGGAGCTATTTCGCGACGTAGCACTAGTTCTGCCTCATTATCCAGATCGTTGGATGCTAAAAAATCTACTACCGATTGTTTCCCTTGAATCTGGAAATATCCTTCAATCACACATTTTTTGTCGGCATACCTCAACACCGAACTATCTGCTCTTTCGCCAAGTATCAAACTCAAAGCACCCATCAAAATACTTTTACCGGCACCTGTTTCACCGGTTATAATATTCAGCTTCGGAGAAAATTCAATCTCTATCGAATCGATGATTGCGTAATACTGTATCTGCAGTTTGCGAAGCATTTCTTTATTGGGATTTCCTGAAGGGTTTAGTGGATCTCCCGTAGCGCAAGTTATAGAAGCTGTGTGTGTTCAGCAAATCGGGAATGCTAATAAAATTTTATGAACAGGGTTACTCACCCTTGCAACGACTGATACCCGATTTTGCTCTTTGATCAAGCGAATCCTTGTAGTCATGGTCATCCATATCCAAACATTTCTGATAATAAATAATGGCCTGAGATTTTTGTCCGCGCTCTTCATAAATTTGACCGATCTGTACAGCGGCTCTTGCAGCATAATATTCTTTGCGGTGTTCACCAATAACAATGGCCGACTGGTATGCTTTTATGGCATCATCTTTTCTTCCAAGATCGTCATAAATTCGGGCTACGCGATACACAAATTCAAGCTTGTCATCTTCTTTATTAAACTGATCGCTGGTTTTTCCCTGTAGTAAAAGCAAAGCTTCTTTATGAAAGCCTCCGTCGCTCAGGTACCTTGCTTTGAGTAATAAAGGATTGGGCCAACTAACTAATCTTGCTTCTTTCATTGCTTTTTTATCTGCATCAGTTTCAACAACCCCCTTTTTTAAAATTGCTTTTCTGGCTGCTTCTGCCGCAACCATATTCCCTTGCAGGTAGTACGCATAGCTCAATTTCAGTAAAGCATCTTTTTTATAGAAATTTCCTTTAAAATCTTTTTGAAACTGTTCCAGATATCTTATTGCATCAGGCAAATCAAGTCGATACAATTTTACAAATCCCATTTCAAAATCCCATATCGGCGATTTTAAATAGTCTGCAGAGGGATTTCGATTCAGTATAAAATTTCCGGCAATAGTTGTTTGTTTGTTATTGATGGCAAGATTAGCAGCCATAAAACAAAAGAGGTGGTTGTTTATAATATCCAGTTTTTTTTGCTGAATAAATAAAATAGCTTCCTCTTTTTTGTTTTCTATATAAAAAAGCAAGTAGGGATAAACAAAAGCAGATTCGTTAAAATAGAGCTTTGCTAATGGATCGTTGCTATACGTGAATGCTCGAAGCACTTTCATTCCTTCCACAATCGAACCCCTCATTCCAAATAAACTTACAATCCATTTATATCCCGAAGGTACGGTACCAATAATTGCAGTAAGCGACCCCGACATGAGGTCGTTAAGAACAAAATCCGGATAATTTTTTTTGTTTTCTTTGAGTAGTATATATGCTTTTCTGAAATCCCATCCTGCACTCCAGTTCTGTCCGAACTTTACTTCTACGGCGGCTTTGTGAATGCGTACCGAACTCAAACAAAAATTATAAAAAGGAGAATTTTTCGGTCCATCGGCTAGCAGATCCAGCCTCTCTGAAAAATTGGGCATCATTTTTTTGAAATCTGCCGGATCCTCATTGAAGAAAAGCCGAAAAAAATCGGCATAATCTTCCAGCAATATAGGAATCAGGTTTTCGGGGTTTTGTTTTCTGGCTTTTTGCACCAATAATAACCCCTGATCGATTTTGAGTTTGGTAATCTCCTGATAGGCTTGCTGGCATACACTGTTGAAGTCATATACTTTTTCGGCAGATGCAGTTGCAACAAGTAAAACAGAACAAATAAGGATCGATATTGATTTCATTATCGCTAAAATAATAAAGGGCCGCTACATGCAAGCCCTTTATAAAAATGTATCGAATGATTTAACACTTACTTTACTTCTACTGTATCGTTCAGGTCAGCGTCAACCAAAATTCTACCGCAGTTTTCACAAACGATAATTTTTTTGTGTAAACGAATTTCGCTCTGACGTTGTGGAGGAATTGAATTGAAACAACCGCCGCATGCATCTCTCTCAACAGGCACAACAGAAAGCCCGTTGCGATAACTGTTACGAATACGATCATAACTGTATATCAAACGTTCATCAATATGACCACGTGCATCACTGCTTTGTGTTCTGAAATGGGTTTCTTCTTTTTCGGTTTCAGCGATGATCTTTTCGAGCTCACTTTTTTTATGGTTTAACACACCCTCTTTTACCGCAACCTGTTTTTTTGCAACTTCCAGGTTTTTAATTTTTTCGGTTAGCTCTTCGTTTGCATCACGAATATGTTTTTCAGCAAGCTTAATCTCAAGCTGCTGCATTTCGATCTCTTTATTGATCGCTTCAAACTCACGATTGTTTTTTACATTCTCGCTTTGTTTCTCGTACTTACTTATCAGGGCTTCGCTTTCTTTGATGGTGTTTTTCTTTCCTTCAATGAATTCTGAAATGCCGTTGATTTCTTCTTCAATACGGGTTTGACGACTATGCAATCCCAGGATTTCGTCTTCAAGGTCGCTGACTTCCATTGGCAATTCGCCTCTCAATACCTGAATCTCATCCAGTTTGCTGTCAATCTTTTGTAACCTTACCAGGTTTAACAGTTTTTCTTCAACAGAGAAATCTTTAACAGATGCCATATCTAGTATAAAATTTGGAGTTTGTATTGGCCTTCATTGCTGCAGGCCTTTGTCCTCATCACAGAAAATAGTTAACCGGATTGGTTTTTATAACTGATTTGAGGACGGCAAAGGTAGGGAATTTAGCCTGTAAAATATCAATTAAAAGGTCAGTTGTAAATTGTTCGCTTTCCCAGTGACCAATATCGGCAATCAGAATCCTGTTATCCGCATCAAAAAATTCGTGGTATTTGAGATCGCTGGTAATAAATAGGTCTGCCCCGGAAGCAATGGCTTCGGGTAACAAAAAACTGCCCGCTCCTCCACAAACAGCCACTTTTTGAATGGGTTTGCCCAATAAAGGACTATGGCGAATCAATTTTAAGCCAAACAGATTTTGAACTTGCCTCAAAAAAGCCCTTTCTTCAACCGGCTCGGCCAATTCTCCCCTTAAGCCAGACCCAATATATTGATTATCATTGCTTAATGTCAATATCTCGTAAGCTGGTTCTTCGTATGGGTGAGCGACTAAAAGTGCATGAACCAATTTGTTTTTCAGGTGTACCGGAAATACAACTTCTATTTTAAGCTCTTCCAGTTCAGTTTTTTTTTCGGGAATACCAATGGTGGGGTTACTATTTGCATTGCCCTTAAAATTTCCAATTCCAACCGTTTGAAAACTGCATTCGCTGTAATTGCCGATTTGTCCGGCCCCGGCAGCAAAAAGGGCATTTTTTACGCTCTCCAGATCGGATGATGGAACATAACTGTACAATTTGGCGAGTTGATCGGCCTTTGATTGTAAGATATTTCTATGAATCAATCCCAGTTTTTGGGCAATCACCTGATTAACACCTTCAAAAATATTGTCCAGATTGGTATGTATGGCATAAACGGCGATATCGTTTTTAATGGCGGTAATAATGGTTTTCTCCACATAGGTTTTACCCGTAATTTTTTTTAAGCCTTTAAATACAATCGGGTGATGGGCAATCACCAAATTACAGCCTGCAGCTTTGGCTTCCAGAATTACTGCTTCAGTTGAGTCGAGTGTACAAATAACGCCGGTACATTCCCAGAGCGGATTCCCAACAATCAGACCTGCGTTATCATAATTTTCCTGATAAGCCAGTGGGGCAAAGGTTTCCAGACTAGAAAGGATCTCACTGATTTGCATATTATGAGTTTTGTGGCCAGCTAAATTAGCTTCATTCTATCTTTGTTATATGGAAGCTTCTAAATTTCTTTTTCTGGATGGTAAAACTTCCAGAACGGGCAAACCGCTTATTTCGCCCGATAACCGATCGTTCCGATATGGAGATGGTTTTTTCGAAACCATAAAATACGCTGATGGGAAAATACTGCTGGCTGAGCTTCATTTTGAAAGATTATTTGCCAGCCTCAACCGCCTGGCTTTTCAGGCACCTGAATATTTTACAAAATCCTATCTCGAAAACCAGATACATGCATTGGTTAAACGAAATGGGCATGATCGATCGGCAAGAATAAGGGTTACCATTTTTAGGGGTGAGGGAAATATTTATGATGAAATAAATCATTTTCCGCATCATTTGATACAGAGTTGGGAATTGAACCCATCAAATATTACATTTAATGATAGTGGACTGATTTTGGATATTTACCCTGATGCAAGAAAGGTTTGCGACGGATTATCTCATATAAAAAGTAATAATTATTTGAACTACGCCATGGCGGCTATTTGGGCTAAGAAAAATAAATTGGATGATGCTTTCCTGTTTAACCCATACGATCGTTTGGCCGATGCAACCATTGCCAACGTGTTTATTGTTAAAAACGGGATCATTAAAACGCCGGCAATCACTGAAGGCCCTGTGCAGGGTGTCATGCGCAGGCATCTATTGCAAAACTTAAGAGCAGAATCGATTCCTGTTGAGGAAACCGGAATTTCACTGGAAGATCTGGAAGAAGCTTCGGAAATATTTTTGACGAATGCCGTTTATGGTATCCGCTGGGTAAAAAAATTCAGGAAATCTACTTATTCACATCAAATTTCAGAGCAGATTTACAATAAAATAATATGCCCAAACGCGTGAAATTGTAAATATTTATAGACATATATAAATATTTTGCTCTTATTTATCTATTTTTGCTCAAAGAATTAAACATAAATAGATCTTTAGTATCTAATAGTATCTAAACTACAAATAGTAATAAAACCAAAATCAACATGAAAAGTCTAAAACTACTGTCGCTTACGATAGCAATTTTATTGTTCGCTACGCAGGCATTCTCTCAAACAACTGCTAAACCGGCTAAAACGAAGTATACTGTTTCTGCCGGTCTACTCGGTGCACTCAACTACACTAAGTTTAGAATGAAAGATGCTCCAAGTGTGGATTATAAGAGTGGAGTAGGTTATGCAATTGGGGGATGGGCTAATTTTCCTTTATTCGGAAACGTTTCTTTTGAGCCTCAGGCACAGCTTTCATGGTTGAAATATAGTTTAAATAGCAACACATCTCCTCTCAGTCAATTTGATGGTACCATGCAATACCAGTCTTACCCATTTCTGTTTAAAGTGCAGACCGGTAAGAATTTTGCTCTATTGGTTGGACCACAATTTGATTTCTTAAACACCCTCAAAAACAGTTCATCTAATGGTGTTTTCTACAAAAGAATGTTTATCGCACAAAGTACTGCGGTTACTGCCGGATTTGAATTTTTTCCACATAGCACTATTCAGTTGTATGGTAGATATATTTATGGTTTGAGCGATATGAAAGATGGCATAAACCCTAATAAAAATACCTTGGGCTTCAAATACTATAACAATGGAGCACAGCTTGGTATTAAAGTAAAATTGTTTGGAAAGAAAATTGTTCCTCCAGTTGTTCCTGTGGTTGTTGCTCCTGTTGATACAGATGGCGACGGTATTGTGGATAGTCTCGATAAATGTCCTACTGTTCCGGGTGTAGCTAAATATAACGGATGCCCAATCCCTGATACCGATAAAGATGGTATTAATGATGAGCAGGATAAATGTCCTACTGTTCCAGGTTTGGCTAAATACAATGGTTGTCCAATTCCTGATACAGATGGTGATGGTATTAATGATGAGCAGGATAAATGTCCTACCGTTCCAGGTTTGGCTAAATACAATGGTTGTCCAATCCCTGATACAGACGGTGATGGTATCAATGATGAGCAGGATAAATGTCCTACCGTTCCAGGTGTAGCTGCTTACCAAGGATGTCCTGATCTTACTCCAGTATTAAACGAAGCTGCTGTTAGTTTCTACTTCGTAATTAATTCAGCTAAATTGTTAGACGCTAAAATTGCTAAAGCTAAGTTCGACCCAGTATTAGACTTGTTAAGTAAGTATCCTAAATTACACTTAGACATTCAGGGTAATACTGATAACACTGGTAATGATAAGATCAACGATCCACTGTCTCAGAGACGCGCTGATGCAGTTCAAAAAGCCTTCCTCAACAAAGGAATTGCTGCTGATCGTTTAACTACTAAAGCAAATGGTTCCAAAAAACCAGTAGCTGATAACAAAACAAAAGCCGGAAGAAAATTAAACAGAAATGTTACGTTGGTACCATCTTTTGTTGACTAATACAATTCAGTTTTAAATAGTAAGAGCCACCTTTTCGGGTGGCTCTTTTTTTGTGTCAGGCATGGTCTAAACTATATAGGTCCCGAACGAGAGTTGCAGTACTTATCGTTAGCTAAGAGCAAGGTTACTCATTGTGAAATGGAATCTAAAAGAAGCCGGCATACTTGCCATCTATTTTGCAAATCTTCAACTAATTTTTATTCTGCCATTTATAAGCAATTTCCTCAAAAAAGAAAGAATTTTTACGGTTCACAAACTCAAACCTACTGTTCACAAACTTTTTTACTCAATTTGAACAGATAACCATTACTTTATAATGTGATTAAACTAGTTGCCGTTTAATTGCATTCCCTAATGATATCCGATACGGATTCGAGCATTGATAATGCAATAATTTGTTATTTCCATACATATAACCAAAACTGCTTTGAAACACTTATTTGTTTTTATTGCGACAATAGCATGTTGTTTCTTCAACACTAATGCAAATGCTCAACGGGGAGATAGCTTGTCTATTATTAGTACAAAAGCTGCGCTTAATCAGATAAATCAAAGATCGATTGATAAAATCCAAAGAAACTATGCTTTGGTAGGAGAGCGTCTTTTGAAAGCGGACAAAAAAATATTGTATCAATTAGAGAACCGGGAAATATTCCTTAAAAAGAAACTTACAGCAAAAGATAGTTTAGCAGCCAATAGACTTTTTAAAGATACTGAAGAAAAATATGCAGGATTATTTCTAAAACTTGAAAAACCAGTATTACAAGTAAAAGCTAGCTCACTTAATCAGTATTTTCCACATTTAGATAGTCTTCAAACTGCTTTTCATTTTTTTGATAATGCAGGAGCCAAGATTCCGGGTATGCCTGTGGAAAAAATTCAACAAGTAAAAGTTTTGTCTAATCAATTAAAGGGATTGCAAGCGCAACTTCAAGCAAGTACAGATATACAAATATTTATCAAAGAAAGAAAACAACTTTTAATGGATCAATTAGCTAAATATGGCATGTCTGATCAATTTAAAAAAATAAATAAGCAGGTATATTATTACCAACAGCAAATTAATGAATACAAAACCTTAATAAGAAATCCTGATAAATTAGCAGAGAAGGCACTTTCTGTTGCTCAGGATATTCCAGCTTTTAAAGAATTCATGAGCAAAAATAGTTTTCTAGCACAATGTTTTCCCATGCCAGAAGGCTATGGAACAACGCAAGCACTACAAGGTTTACAGACCAGATCGAGCATTCAGAACTTATTAATCAGGAATTTTCCTAGTGGGAATGTTAATCCACAACAATTTGTACAACAACAGGCACTGCAGGCTCAAAACATGTTAAATACTATAAAAGATAAAGCGAATAAACTCGGTGGGGGAACAGATGAATTAACAATGCCAGATTTTAAACCTAATAACCAAAAAACAAAATCATTTTTAAAACGGCTAGAATATAATTTCAATATTCAATCTCAAAGAAGTAATGCCATCCTTCCTTCAACCTCCGATATAGGGTTGGGAGTCGGATTTAAATTAACTGATTTAATTGTTTTAGGTGTTGGTATGAGCTATCGAATGGGGTGGGGAACTATTAATCATATTAGAATTAGTAATGAGGGTATTGGATTACGAACATATATGGATATTAAATTAAAGGGATCGATATGGATTAGTGGAGGGTATGAACAAAATTATTTTAAAAACTTTGCTCAAATACCTGCACTTAAAGATTTTAGTAAATGGCAGCAAAGCGGATTAATAGGGCTAAGTAAAAAATATAAAATTGGAAAGAAAACTAGCAATATGCAGTTACTATACGATTTCTTTTATCAAAAACATTTTCCGCAATCGCAACCTCTATTATTTAGAGTTGGATACAATTTATAATTATTGAAAATAATCTACTCCAAAAGTCATCAGATAAATATAAAGCAAGTTTATGAATAAGAACTATGGTATCAGGGTTTGTTTGTTATTTTTTTTCAGTCTATGTATTTTATGTTCAACATATTCCCAAAAAAATCCATTAGCAGAGGTTTCAATTGCTTCTCCAAATGCTGCTTCTCTGGCTAAATATGTTGACTTCCCGGTGAGTTATAATACAGGAACACCCCAAATAAATATTCCTATTTATTCAGTTCAATCCGGAAGCATTGAACTTCCGGTTAGTTTAAGTTATCATGCTTCAGGTTTGAAAGTACAAGAACTGGCTAGTTGGGTAGGTGCTGGCTGGTCTTTAAATGCTGGCGGAGTTATTACACGTTCAATTGCAGGATCTGCTGATGACAAGGGCTTTCCCGTTGGAACTAATCAAACTGCTAAGGGTCATTGGACTGACTATGGATATAACAGTTATTTGTCAAATGGTACTAGCAATGCTGCGTTGATCGATGATGATGGCATTTCAAAAGGGATTAAAGATGGTGAACCAGATATGTACTTTTTCAATTTTGGAAAATATTCAGGAAAATTTTTTTTCAGAGATGATAGAACTCCTGTTTTAGTTTCTCAACAGGATATTAAAATCGAACCGGATTATAATTTTTTTGCAACTCCATACCAAAGTGGAACTTGCTTTCAGGGCTTTACTATTACTACTCCCGATGGCACTCATTACTACTTTGGAAATACACAAAACGTAGGCACTACCATACCTGTTGAAGTTGCAAGCCCTTATACACTTGACAATGGCTTCTCTAATGGGGCCGCTGTTTCAAGTTGGTATTTAAATAAGATTGTTTCCAAAGACAACCAGTTCTCAATCGTCTTAAAGTATCAGCAAGATAATTATAGTTACTACACTCTTTCTATGTTCCCGTTATATAGTAATAATTTGATAAACCAATATGAATATAAACCTATTAAGCAATTTATTCAGGGTGTAAGACTTAGTTCGATTGAATATTCTGGTGGGCAAATTGTTTTTAATCCATCCACATCCCCAAGAAGTGATTTGAGTTCATATAGCTCGCAAACCATGTCGGAGACTGCTAATATAGATGTGAAGCCACTTGGAAGTATTCAAATTTCAAATAACAATGGGTATAGTAAATTATTCAATTTTACCTATGGATACTTTCATGATGCGGTAAACGGATTGAATGGACAACTTTCCACTTTACTGTCTGCTTACAATATTCAATCAGATACATACAGATTAAGATTGGATACTATTCAGGAGAGCTCTACAGATGGAACTGCATCAACACCACCATATCAGTTTAGCTATTTCTCTGAAACGGTACCTCGATTGCTTTCTTTTGGAATAGATCATTGGGGATATTATAATGGAATAACTTCAAACAGCACTTTAATCCCTGCCTATACTAAAAATGGCACAACTGTTTCGGGTGCGGATCGAGATGCTCATTGGCCTGCAATGCGAGGCGGAACATTAAATCAAATAACTTACCCGACTGGTGGGTATACTGCTTTCGACTTTGAGTCGCATTCAACTTATAAAAGTTATTATACCAATGTACAAACCTCTCGCGCTAGTGTTTCTGTTTTATATGACGGTAGTACCTATGCAACCTCATCCTTTACTACTTCCGGCTCTTCAAATGCCTTTACAATTACAATAAATAGCACAGGATTGGGTATAGGAGGGTACATACAAATTTATAGTTCAACCGGAACTTATATTGGCACCTATTATGCACAAGAAGGCACAACTGCAACCTATCAAATTTCTTTAAGCCCCAGTACAACGTATAATTTGCAGTTTTATGGTACTAAAACGACTGCCAATTGGGGTGGGTGTACTGGAACCATCTATGAAATGGTATCGACACTTACAGCTAATAATGTAACAGTTGGAGGATTGCGAATAAAAACCATGACTCACCATGAACCACTGGTGTCAACTGATATAATTACTAGTTATAATTATACACCGGCTGGTAGTACACAATCCTCAGGGGTTCTGTATAGTTTACCCGTGTATGTGAGTATTCTGCGAAATGATTCATACGGGCTTATATGGCCTTCATTTGGATCAAGTGCAGGATGTGCTTCACTGGTTGGTGGAGGAGTAGAAGCAATTTATTTAGTTTCTCCTAATTCTGTCAAACCAATGCAGGTTAGTCAAGGTAATCATATTGGTTATAATGAAGTGAGTGTGTCTCAAACAGGAAGAGGCAAAACCATTTATCGATATTATGGCTTTGGTTATTGGGATAGCAAACAAACGTATCCTGACGTTGCCGTTAGAACCGTTAATACTCAAACGTGCGATGCTTCTGTTGCAAGTTATCCGTATGCTCCCGTTGCACTCGATTTTATGAACGGTGAATTAAAGTATGAAGGTTACTTTAATCAATCCGGGCAAATTTTAAAAGATGTTTGGCATTACCCCATCTACTTGCAAGATAATATTGGCACACCTGGTTTAATAGTTAAAAACTTAAATACAAATTATGGCACTAGTGGAGGCCCTTTATTTGGTACTGAATACAATTTGTATTCTGCTGGTAAAACACAAGATAAGTCAGTAGAAACGAACTACAATCCGGCAACCGGAAATTCGAATACAGTAACCAATACTGTTTATTATGAAAGTTTATTTCACCACCAACCAACTAGAAAAGAAGTAGATAACTCAAAAGGAGATATTCTAAAAACATCAATGAGGTATAGCTTTGATTTTAGAATTGCAAATTGTGACGCGTTAAGCAATGGGTTGCAAACTTATAATAGCAGTATTAGTTCAGCAGATGGAAGTTTTTATAGTCAGGTTTATTCATGCACACCTGTTACTGGTGGGATAGACAATTGTAGATATAACCTTTGGGGGCAATACAGAATTGCTAAATTGCAGGCCAGAATTAGTTTAATTAATACACTTAATACTAACTTCAACAATTCGAACAGTTTATTTAAGAATAATTTTGCGGCTGCAAAAAGTGTAGCTGATGCAGAACTTAAACCAATATTGCAATTAGAAGATGCCTATGAAAATGCATTAATTGAAACCAGCAATTGGAAAAACAGTCAATTGATTAGTGCTAATTTTACACGCCACGATTTTATTGCTAGCCCCGCAGGTTATGTTTTCCCTCAAAAAACGCAAACACTTAATTTATCGTCTCCGTCAAGTTCATTTGTTAATGCCGCTACTAATAATGTAAACTACACTTTACTGAAGGACTCAAGATATACAGATGAAGTAAGCTATATATTCGAGAATGGGAACTTAGTTAGTTTGACTAAAAAAGATGGTATTGTAAATAGCTATTTGTGGGGATATAATAACCTATACCCGGTAGCTAAAATTGCAGGAGCCGATTATTATACAGCTAAGAGCATTGTTAATTTAGCAATTCTTCAAGCTCCTGCAAGTGATGCACAATTACGTTCTGAATTATCAAAGTTACCTACTAATCTGCCAAATGCACTGGTAACAGGATACACTTATAGTCCAATGTTAGGAATTACAAGTCAAATAGATCCGCAAGGCAGAATAAACTATTTTGAATATGAGCCTTTAGGAAGACTCAAACGAATTAAGAATCAGGATGGTAATATCGTAAAGCAATTAGATTATCAGTATCATATACCTATTACTGCGGCGATACCTATGTCCTCAATCATTTGTTCTAGTGCAGTTGGTGCACCTTTTATACTGCAACTGTCGAATCTATCTACCGGGCAATCATATAGTTTCAGCTTTTTTAGTACAGGTACAATCGGGCAAGTGCCTGCTGGAAATTATAACGTGACGTTGTTTGCTACGAACTATAATAGTGGGCATGCTTTTATTGTTAACGGTTTTTTCCAATCAGGGGTATCCGTAGCAAATTATTCGAACATACTATTTCCAGCTTCCGGATCAACTGTTTCAATTTATTAAAATTATTTATCTAATAATAAGAAGATATGCAAAAGATAATCGTTGGCTTGAGTTTGTTTTTTTTAAGTAACACCTTGTATAGTCAGGGAAAAGAATTGCCAATTTTTAAAATAAAGGATATCAATCAGAAGGAAATCAAATCGACAGATTTTAAAGGGAAAAAACTTGCCATAGTTGTCTTCGACATCAGTAAGATGGACGATAAAACGTTGCAAGTATTATTGTCATTGGATTCTCTTTCGAAGTTACATAAAAACAAATTTTCTGTAATCGCAGCTTCCACTGTATCTGAAAATATCAAGTTAAATGAAAAAGAATGTAAAGAACTTTTAAAAAGTACTGTTAAGCTATCGTATCCCATTTTTTTTATTGAAAATACCGATAAAAAAAATGAGGAAAAGCAGCATGGCCTTTTTAAATGGTTAACCAATAAGTCGCAAAACATCCATTTTGATAATGATGTTAGTGGGGGAACACAAATATTTGTAATTAATGAAGCAGGGATTTTGTTTGCTGAATTAAATACAGCGTTCAGGAAGTTTAGTAGGTCTGAATTTGAATTGATTTTGGAGCAAAACAATATTCAATAGGTTTTCGAGAAAAAATAATTACAAGAAAATTACTGATTCAAATAAGCAGTATGGAAATCAATATTTTTAGTAAAAGTAAAATAAGTTTTGTGGCAAAATTTAGTTGTGTAGCAATGTTGGGTTGTATATTATGCAGCACCAGTATAATGGCACAGTCTAATATTCCAAATGGAACTTGGCAAGTTAATGGAGCTACCGGGAATACAACTGTGTATAAACCTTCTATGTACACACCGGGAATGTATATAAACTATGTAAAGTCTTGGGAACCTCAGGTGCCGTATAGCCTAGAATCAGATGTAATTGCCACAATTAGAACCGTTAATCAAGTGCACCAAACTGTGCAATATGTTGATGGCTTGGGAAGAACATTACAAAACATTAATAAACAGGCTTCGCCGTCACTTACCGATATGGTAGATATCATAAAATATGATGAGTTTGGACGAGAGACTTATAAATTTTTACCTTATACAGCAAGCACTATTGATGGGTCGTTCAAAACTGATCCATTCACCGATCAGTCCATTTTTTATGGAACAACGTATCAAAATCAGCAGTTAGCTTTGAGGGGAGAATTGTATTACTACTCTAAAAATAATTTTGAGGCATCACCTTTGAATCGGGTATCGAAATCATTTGCACCCGGCAATAATTGGGCTGGTAGTGAAGGATTGGGTTCAGAACATAGTATTCAACTGCAATATCAATTTAATGATGTTAATGATAATGTACGACAATGGACTATTGCTTATAGTAGTTTAAGTTATTTAAATAATGAGAGTACAGTTAATATTCCTTCCAGCCCAGGCGCTTATTTAGCAGGGCAACTATTTAAAATGGTTACTATTGATGAAAAAGGGAAACAAATAATTGAATTCAAAGATAAGGAAGGGCATGTGGTATTAAAAAAGGTGCAGATTGATGATAATCCTGTGGATGTGTATACCGGATGGTTGTGTACTTATTATATCTATGATGATTTTGGGTTACTTCGTTTTGTAGTGCCTCCAAAAGCAGTTTCGCAATCGGTAGGTACTTGGTCGTTTACTAGTGACATGATTAATGAATTATGCTTTCGATATGAATATGATAGCAGGCATCGAATGATTGCTAAAAAAGTACCGGGGGCTGCATGGGTTTATATGGTATATGATAACAGGGATCGGCTTGTTTTTAGGCAAGATGGAAATTTGCGAAGCCGCGGACAGTGGATGTATAGCTTGTATGATGGTTTAAATAGGCCTGCACAAACTGGAGTAATGACAAGTTATGCAGGAACAGCAGTTGATTTGCAGAATTACTTAAGCGCAGTAAGTACACCAATTAGTAATCCATTTCCTGTAGGTGGAATAACAATTCCGCTTACACAAGTTTATTTTGATGATTATACTCAGTCTACGAAAGCATATAATAATGCCAATAATTATAAACTAGATATTGGTAATAATTTATTTGGCGAAACAATTCCTACGATTCAAAGCTCAATGACCAAGGGGCTAACCACTGTTTCAAAAGTAAGAACGATTGAAGATCCCAATAATCTAAGTTTGGGGGCGTGGCTAGAAACAACCATGTTTTATGACGATAAAGGCAGACCTATTCAAGTGCAGAGCACCAATTATAAAAATGGAAATGATATCAGTACTACTCGGTACGATTTCGCCGGAAAGCCTATTTGTACGTATGTTGTTCATAATAATCTAGCGGGAGGGCAAACAAATTTAAGTACTAAAACAAATATGGATTATGACCATATTGGACGCCTGCTAAAAGTGACTAAACAGATTAACGATGATGCCAGCACTACCAGAATTGTTTCTCAGAATGTGTATGATGCGTTGGGGCAATTGTTGACTAAGCAAGTTGGACAAAAGCGTAATATTGACGGGAGCTTTAATGCGAGCCCCATAGGTGTTTCTAATTTTAGCTACAATATACGAGGTTGGTTAAAGGGAATTAACTGGTATAACTACGGTTCGGGTAGTGCTACGGTTCCGCAAATTGATATCAACAATGGAAAGTGGTTTGCAATGGATTTAAGCTACGACTGGGGATTTGGAAAAAACCAATTTAATGGAAATATTGCCGGACAGCGGTGGGCTGGTGGAAGTGATGGGCCAGACAGGGAACGAACTTTTGGATATGATTATGATAATGCAAATCGTTTATTACTAGGCGACTTTAATCAAAATTACTGGGGTAGTTGGCTTAAAACTGATCCCGGGATAGCTAGTAATTCAATTGACTTTACTACAAAAATGGGAGATGGAATAAATTATGCTACAGCTTACGATGCCAACGGTAATATATTAGCTATGCAACAAAAAGGCATGAGTTTAAATACTCCCGTGCTACTAGATGATTTACATTATACTTATTTTAACAATGGCAACAAATTGCAAAATGTAATTGATTTTAGTAATGGGCTTTCTGGTTTGTCTGACTTCAAAACAAATGCAACGCATCCGCAAAGTGCTCAGAAATCCGGAATTACTAATCTATCTTCTTACAATATTAATGCAAGTTCTATTATCGATTATGGCTACGATGCCAACGGGAATTTAATAGGCGATTTAAATAAATCTATAAATGGCAGTACAGGAATTGATCAATTAAGTGGTGGGGCAATAACATATAATCATTTAAACCTACCTTATCAGATAACAGTAACGGGTAAGGGTGTCATCACTTATAAATATGATGCTGCAGGAAATAAACTAGAAAAGAAAGTACATGATAATGCTACGAATTTAGATACCTATACCAATTATTTAGGAGGGTATATTTATGAAAATAATATTTTGCAGTTCTTTTCACAGGAAGAAGGTAGGATACGTCCCAAAATAAATGCGAACAGCACCATCACCTATAATTTCGATTATTTTTTAAAAGATCATTTAGGTAATACTCGTTCGGTTTTAACAGATGAATTACAGGTTGATACCTATCCGGCTGCAACTTTAGAGACAGGGGCAGTAGCTACAGAGCAGCAATATTTTAATATTAATACGGCTAATATTAATCCCAACCCCGTTAGTTTAAATATCAGTTATCCAAATAATAATGGAAACCCACCCTATAATACCAATCCTACCAGTAATGTAAATGCTATTAGCCAATACATGTATAAATTGAATGGGGTTTCTGGCGATAAGGCAGGTTTAGGAATTACATTAAAAGTAATGGCGGGTGATAATGTAAATATTCGGGGCAATAGTTTTTGGCCATCTGCGAGTAATCTGAATAATAATAATCCATTAACGAGTATATTGAGCACATTGTTGGGCAGTTTTGGGAGTTCAAGTGCGGTAAGTAGCAGTACACATGGTTTGGTTACGGGCAATCTGTTGAATGCATCAATACCTACCACCAGTGGATTAACCGATTGGCTGAACACTGGAATCCCCAATCAAACAATAAAACCGAAAGCCTATATCAACTGGATTTTGTTTGACGAACAATTTAAACCGGTAAGAAGTGGGTGTGGGGCAGATCCAATAAACGATAATCCAAACCTGTTATTGCAACATTCCCGATCTGTAAATATTGGTAAAAGCGGTTATCTTTATGTATTCTGTAGCAACGAAAGCAATGCTGATGTGTTCTTTGATAATTTGCAATTGATTCATACCCGAGGCCCTTTGTTGGAAGAAACGCACTATTATCCATTCGGGCTTACAATGGCTGGGATATCTTCAAAAGCTGCGGGGAAATTAGAGAACAAGTTTAAGTATAATGGTAAAGAGTTACAGCATATGGAGTTTAGTGATGGTAGTGGATTAGAGTGGAATGACTATGGTGCAAGAATGTATGATATGCAGATAGGAAAATGGACGGCAATTGATCCTGCAATTGAGAAAATGCGAAGATGGAGTCCTTATTCCTATGCATTTGATAATCCGATTAGGTATATCGACCTTGATGGATTTATACCATTACCTATTGAGAAACATTTTAAAGGATTATCTCATCACATTGATTCATGGTTTGGTCGCAGGGAAACGGGGCTTTCATATGCAAGTAAATATCACAAAGGTCTTGATTTAAATTTCGGGTCTGGTAGAGATGATTATGGAGCTAAGGTAATGTCTACACATGATGGTATTGCGCACGTAAAGAACAGTACTAGTGGTAATGAGGGACGAATGGTAGTAGTTACTAGTGCTGATGGAAGTTTTAGGACGAAATACTTGCATCTTAGTAGTATTAATATCAAGGAAGGGCAAAAGATTGGGGAGGCGGATAAAATTGGTGAAATTGGAGGCAGTAGAATGGGTAGTGAAAATGGAGGACAAGTACATTTGCATTATCAAATAGAGAGATGGAATATAGAGACAGGAAAGTATGAACCATACAATCCGACAGAGGATAAAGGAAATTTCGAGGAAAATGTTGTAGATCCTCAAAAATGGGTTAATGAATCATCTTCAGAGATTTCAACTGATACAGAGTCATCGGGGCCATTATCAAATTTGTTTAAAAATGCACAGTTGCATCTTGACAAAGAATTAGGCGAAATTAGGCAAATACTTTATGACATAAAAGAGTTGCTTAAGAAGCGACAAGATGAATTGGATAAAAAAATAAATGATAAAAAAATCGAAAAATAAATGAATTATGAAAAAATTCCGGTTTATAATATTGATACTGTTGGTAGCCGTAGGCTGTTCTAATAGTTCAAATAATGAGAAAGTCCCTGTAGTACAAGCTGCTTTACAATCTACAGATGCATCATCTGGTTCTATAAATGATTTTGATGTTTTTTTGGAAAAGTTTAATTCTGATTCAGTTTTTCAATTTTCTTGTATTGAGTTTCCATTAAAACTGTCTTCAATCGGAGAAGATGGGCATAAGGTAAGTCTTATTAGCATGGAGAAATGGGTGTTTACTAAGTTGGCTAATAATAAGAAGTTGAAGAGCAAAATTAAAAAGATTATCATTAACAAAGATCAGGTTAAAATAGAGTACTCTATTGAGGATACTGGGGTGCTAGTAAATCATTTTTTTAGCTTCAAAAATGGCCATTGGATGCTTACGAATATTGAAGATCAGTCGGATTAGATATTAACGTATCCATTATAAACAATAAAGTCACTCGATTGAGTGACTTTATTGTTTATAGAGCAGCAACATTTTTTTGAAAGAAATTGTTTAATGAATTTAAAAGAGTTAACAAATAATTTTATTTGACAACGAATGACTAGTTACTTAAAATCTGAGTCTATGAAAAAATGTTTAATACTTATTTTTCACATGGTCTTGTTTCAACTTAACTATTTATACGCCCAACCCCAAAAGATAATTTCTATCTCGAAAACTGAGGTTAAACTTTTTGCAGGTGTTTTTTTGTCTAAATCGATAAAACTGCCTGACGAAGGGAAAGAAAATATAGGTAAAATTGATTGCAATCCTAATTTTTCTTATCGAATTAGTTATAAAGGAGAAGAGAATACGGATGATGGTTCTTTTGATAAATACAATTTAAGAATATTTGAAAGCACAAACTCGTTTTCATTTCCAAATATTTTGGGGACATGGACTATTGAAAGTTCTTTTGATAAAAAAAATATTACTCTGCCTATTAAACAAGTAGCAAATGAAGGTTTTGGATGCGTTAATCTATTTCTTTTAACCAAAGGGGATACCAAACCGATTATGATTGATTCGAATGTCTGTAATTTTACTAACGCTCCATTTATTACTTTAAGAAATGAACTCTATGTTTTATATTTTAAAGGAGATAAATTATATCGATATTCTTTAAGAGAAAAGAAAAATAAAGTTGAATGTATTCTACATCTCCCGAGTGAAAGCCAGAATTTAAGACTGACAATTAATCACATTGACCAAAATATCGCTGAGGTTGCTTTAGTTTTTAAAAACGTTGAGCGCAAACTAATTCAATTTGCAAACTTTAAGCTTACTTTACAATAGAAAGTATAATCAAGTTTTTATACAATTCGGGGAAACAGGAAAAAGCTAATGAGAGAAGGTCACGTGAGCAAAAGGCAGCTCGATTTCTATACTTTATACTGGTCTGAATATTGGGAGGAGGTCAGGGCCGATAATCAGTTAATGCTTTGATATACTTCCAATAATTTCTCCACAGCTTTTCTTCCCTCCACCCCAAGATCAATGCTGTAATCGTTTACATAAAGATCAATATGCTGGCGCATTACTGATTCGCTCATCTCTTGTGCGTGCAGCCTTGTATAGTCTGTAATAAGTGGATAGTTTCGAAATGCAAATTCAACAGACCTGCGGATAAGTGATTCCACTTTTAATTGAGTTGCTTTATCAAATTTGTTTTGCATAATAATGCCTCCCAAAGGTATGGGACATTCTAATTTTTCTTCCCAATAAGCACCCAGATCCATCAACTTAATCAATCCCTTGTCGTGATACGTAAATCGGTTTTCATGTATGATTACACCGGCATCCACATCGCCTTTTAAAACGGCAGATTCGATTTCGTTGAATACCAGAAACTTTTTATTTTTTGCATTCGGAAAAGCCAGTGAAAAAAGTAAGTGAGCGGTTGTGTTAATCCCCGGAATTGCAATGGAGGCTTCATTAATCAAAGACAGATCAGAAAAGGGTTTCCTCGAAATCAGGAGGGGCCCCACACCCTTACCCAATGCCCCGCCACTATTCAATAAATCGTACTGATTTTGCACCAGCGGTAAAACACCATAACTAATCTTTGAAATGTTCAGCTTATTTTCTTTTGCCCACAGATTCAGGGTTTGTACATCTTCTAATTGCACTTCAAAACTAAAACCCTCTGTATCGATCTTTTGATTGACCAATGCATCAAAAATAAAAGTATCGTTGGGACAAGGAGAAAATCCAATTGTGAAATGCATAGGGTTATTTAAGAAATTAGATAGAGCTGGTCGATATACTTTATTAATGTGTTATTCAAATTTTCAATGGCTTCCTTCATCATCCAATTATCTTTATTCCTTTCGCCCACAAAATTTGAAATTGCCCTTATTTGTAAAAAGGGAATATTAAACTCTCTTGCAACATAGTGTAATGCCGCACCTTCCATCGATTCGATAACGGGACTATATTTTTTGACCAACTTTTGAATTCTTTCAGGGCTAGTAGAAATTTCATTCACTGTAATACCCGAAACCTCTTCGAGTTGCAATAAATTGAATTTTGATATCCATTGATTGGGAAGCTTCCTTTTTTCAAAAGGATGATAACTACTCTTCTCCAATTTTAGATCGAAAAGGTCTTTCCACCTGCCATCTTCTTCCACACCCAAGTCTCCAATGGTTTCTTCCTGAATGGCAACTACTGTTCCAAGAGCCCTGTCGGACTGAAATGTTCCGGCAATGCCTGCCTGAATAATCAGATCGGGCTTGTCTTCCAAAGCAAGCTTGGTTAGTGAGAATCCTGCCGCCAGCATACCAATGCCCGACTGATGAAACTGAACCTTTAGTCGGTGGCTATCGCCGGTGTACAAAGGATTTAGGTTCAGAAAAGAGGGCATCCATTCTGATACAGTTGCTGCTGAGATAATCACACGCATATACTCAAAGTTAGGAATAGGATTGATTTATACAAATCACTAATCCTATGGCTCAGGGGTTAGGGGCTGCTAAATTGGGATTCAAGTTGTAAGTTTGCCGAAATTTTGGTGAAGAATGGTGTATTTAACGCGACTGGAACATTTTAATGCAGCTCATAAACTATTTAACCCTGCCTGGACTAAAGAGCAGAATGACGCCGTTTTTGGGGTCTGTGCCAACGAAAATTGGCATGGTCATAATTTTGATCTGTATGTAACTGTAAAAGGTGTTCCTGATGCGGATACCGGTTTTGTTTTTGATGTTAAAAAGCTCAGCTTATTGATGAAGAAGCAGGTGATCGACCAATTAGATCACAAAAACCTGAATCTGGACGTGGATTTTATGCGAAACAAAATGTGCAGTACCGAAAACCTTGCCATCGCCATTTGGCAACAATTAGCCCCACATATGCCCGAAGGTGTTCATTTACATTGTGTTAAGCTATACGAGACCGCGAGGATATATGTGGAATACTTTGGAAGTGAAGAGTGAAAACTGATAGGTGAAGAACAGAAAATGGAGGAAGAATAAATCAGCGAAAATCTGTTTCATCAGCGTAATCAGCGTGCCATAAAAATATCCTCATGGAGGCAAAAGCTGAAAGTAGAAAACTGTTGTGATGAGCTCGTTCAAATATTTTTTTAGATATTTGAACAAAATAGAAACCTATTGGTTAATATTCTCGTATGTATCTTCGCAGAGAATTAGGATTGACGGAAAGGATATAGCGGATAGTAAATAGAAATTCAAGTTTCGTTTTTGAATGGATTCTGAGGATTTGGCCACTTGATCAGCACACTTCTGAAACAGTGCCAAAAATCATGAACGGAAATACTTGATAATAGCTTTAGACAAACAATCGATGCAGCGAACGTTCAAGTGTGCGACGCAACAAAGATGACCAGCGATAAAAGCCGGAGTAAATATTTTTTACCATAACTGAAAAAATTGAGCAAAAAAGTAGCAGTATTTCGCAAAGAGCATTTTAATGCTGCTCACCGCCTCAATAATCCGGAATGGACAAAAGAGGAGAATAAACTTGTATTCGGTTTGTGTAACAACGATAATTATCACGGACACAATTATGATTTAATTGTTAAAGTAGTAGGTGAGCCGAACCCCAACACGGGTTATGTGTTTGACATGAAGCAATTGAGTGTAATTATTAAAGAACAGATACTAGACCGATTCGATCATAAAAATTTAAACCTCGACACAGTAGAATTTGCATCTGTAAATCCAACTGCAGAAAATATAGCGATAGTGATTTATGATTTGTTGAGAGAGAAACTGGATAAAGGTTTGGAACTAAAAATAAGATTGTATGAAACAGAAAGAAACTTTGTTGAATATCCTGCTTAACGGCGACAGGATTGAGCTAAGTGATACCCTGATTGATGATATGGGCGACAACCATGTCAGCACTTCGGTAGATACACCCATGCGTACTGATGCATTCAACAAAACCGACGATGAGAAGGTTAACGAAATCGAAAAACATTTTGCTGCTATCATGGAAACACTTGGCTTAGACCTTACAGATGATAGTTTGAGAGGTACCCCAAGGCGTGTTGCCAAAATGTATGTGAAAGAAATTTTCAACGGACTGAATCCCGCTAACATGCCCAATATGGCCATGTTCGAGAACAAGTACAAGTACAACGAAATGCTGGTTGAAAAAAATATTTCGTTCTACAGCAATTGCGAACACCATTTTGTACCCATCATTGGAAAAGCGCATGTAGCTTATATCAGCAACGGATATGTAGTTGGACTGAGTAAGTTGAACAGACTGGTACAATATTTTGCAAAACGCCCGCAGGTGCAGGAAAGACTTACCATGCAAATTGGTAAAGAGCTTCAGAAAGTATTGAGTACCGACGATGTGGCAATTGTAATTGATGCAAAGCATTTATGTGTGGCTAGCAGAGGAGTGGAGGATGATACCTCCTCAACCATTACTGCATTTTATGGAGGTAAGTTTAGAGAAGAAAAAATTAAAAATGAATTCCTTAAATACCTTGAATTGAAAACGGAATTTTAATAATTGCATGATGTGTTGAAACTCTGGTAAATTTTTTATCAGGGTTTTTTATTTATTTTAGCCGCTCAATTGTTTGTTATGAATAAGCACGCATATTTATTTCCCGGTCAGGGCAGTCAGTTTATAGGAATGGGTAAACAACTCTATGAAACCCATGCAACCGCAAAAATACTTTTTGAAAAAGCAAACGATATTCTCGGCTTCAGAATCAGTGATACTATGTTTGGAGGAACTGATGAGGCATTGAAACAAACCAATATTACACAACCTGCCATATTTCTGCATTCTGTAATTGCCTATCAAACTTTAGAGGACCCTCAACCAAATCTGGTGGCAGGGCATTCTTTAGGTGAATTTTCTGCATTGGTAGCGAATCATGTTTTGCATTTTGAAGACGCTTTAAAGCTGGTGAGCATTCGCGCAAAAGCCATGCAGAAAGCCTGTGAAATTACCCCTTCCACAATGGCAGCCGTACTGGCATTGGCCGATGAAAAAGTGGAAGAAATCTGCGCAGCTATTCAAGCAGAGACAGGCGAAATCGTAGTTGCAGCAAACTATAATTGCCCCGGTCAGTTAGTGATTAGCGGATCGATCAAAGGAATTGATATTGCCTGTGAAAGAATGAAAGCAGCAGGTGCTAAAAGAGCGTTGGTACTACCTGTTGGAGGCGCTTTTCATTCGCCTTTAATGGCGCCTGCTAAAGAAGAATTGGCGGCGGCTATCGAAGCTACCAAGTTTAGTACACCCATCTGCCCTGTTTATCAAAACGTAGTTGCATGTGCCGTTACCGACCCCGGAGAAATTAAACAAAACCTGATTGATCAGTTAACGGGTGCAGTAAAATGGACCCAATCTGTTCAGGCAATGGTAGCAGATGGCGCTACACATTTTACAGAAGTAGGTCCGGGTAAAGTGTTACAGGGACTTGTTCAGAAAGTTTTCCGTGAGGCGATAGTGAACGGGATTAGCTAATACTGCAGTTGATCCATTCCCCATCAAAATGTGCATTGTATTTTTTGTAAAAACTAATAGCGGGTTCGTTCCATTCAAGAACCTGCCATACAATACCATGCAGGTTTCTTTCTTTGGCTTCCACTACCAGTTTGTCGAATAATAACTGACCTAATTTATTACCCCTCATTTTTTCGGTAACAAGAATATCTTCGAGATACATTCTCTGACCCTTCCAGGTGCTATATCGGATATAATACAAAGCAAAGCCCTGAACAATTCCATCTACTTCTGCTACAAATGCCCACCACACTGGGTTTGGGCCGAATCCGCTTTCCTCAAAATGTGCAAGTGTAACAGTAACTTCATTGGGAGCTTTCTCAAAAACTGCCAGTTCCACTACCAGTTCCAGAATTCTTGCACAATCTTTTCTCTCCGCTCTTCTAATATTTATTTCCATAAAAACGATAATCTATTTTTTATATCCCGGGCCTTTTACAAATCTTCCTGCAGCAGCACCTGTTGGGGTGCCGTCTTTAAAAACAGAGATGCCGTTCACAAAAACATCAATCATACCATCGGCGTATCGATGTGGTTTTTCGTAAGTGGCATTGTCTTTTATTTTTGAAGGATCGAAAACCAGAATGTCTGCAAAGTAACCCGTTTTTAGTTCACCGCGTTTTTGAAGTTTTAAATGTTTTGCAGGAACATTGGCCAGTTTTTGAATGGCCGCGGGTAACGATAATACTTTTTCATCTCTGGAATAATGTCCGAGTACGCGGGCAAAATTTCCATATGCTCTGGGGTGGGCATTTGATTTTAAGAATACACCTTCATTTGTATAAGAAGCTTCATCACTTCCAAAACTTACCCAAGGCAAAGCAACTTGCTTTTTTACATTGTCTTCATTCATTAAAAAATAAGCAACACCAACACGAGTGCTATCCTGTACAATCAAATCCATCGCAGTTTCTTCGGGCGATTTGTTGCGCAACTTCGCCACTTCAGCGAGTGTTTTTCCGGTGTACTTTTTTAAAGAGTCTTGCTTGAAACCCAGTAATAATACGTGTTCTGCGCCACCCGCACCACTGTATAGATTCTCCCAATCTACTGGATTTGAATTCATCGCTTTTGTCATTTCTTTTCTGATAGCAGGGTTTTGTAACCTTTCTCTAAGTTTTCCAAAACCACCGTCTTGCAGTGTTGGAGGGAAAGAAGAAGTAAGTCCGGTTGCTCCCGCCAGATAAGTGTACATATCTGCAGTAATATCCTGTCCTTCTTTTCTGGCTCTTTCAACGCGCTTAATAACAGAATCCATTTTGCTCCAATTATTTTTTCCGGCCGCCTTCAGATGAAATATCTCAGCAGGAATATTCGCTTCTTTCGAGATTGTGATCAATTCTTCAACAGCTTCCAGCAATTTATTTCCTTCGCTACGCATATGGCTTGAGTAAGTACCTCCATATTTTGATGCTTCTTTCGACAGTGCAATGAGCTCATCTGTTTTTGCAAAAAAATCAACCGGATATATCAATGCATTGGTAACGCCTAATGCGCCTTCTTCCATTGCTTGACGCACCAACAATTTCATGCTATCAAGCTGAGTGGGTGTAGGAGCAATATTTGCCTCGCCCAAAATGTATTGGCGAACTGCACCTGTTCCTACAAACGAAGCAATGTTCACTGCAATGCCTTTCTTTTCTAGTACTTGCATGTATTCGCCCAATGTGTTCCAACTTACATCATACTTAATATCAGATTGCCCTCCCTGCACCAGCAATTTCATTTTTGCATTCAAAGGCCCCATGGTGCTTTCGCCAAAAATTTCGGTGGTTACCCCTTGTCTGATATCGCTTTGTGCGCGCCCATCCTGAAATAATGATTCTTCCGAATGCCCCATCATATTAATGAATCCGGGTGTTACGGCCATACCTTTTGCATCTACTTCATTAGTTGCTTTTGCATTCGATAGGTCGCCGATGAAAGCTATCGTATCGTTTTGTATGGCTATATCAGCTTTGTATGTTTCGCCCCCATTTCCATCATAAATAGCACCATTCCGAATAATGGTATCGTATTTTTTTGAAGTACAGGATACCAAAACTCCGCATGAAACCAAAATACAAATGAGGTTGCGCATATGCATTATTTTAAGTGTAGGGATGGGTATGATTATTTTTTCTTTGCTTTGAAATTTCCATTGGGTTGAATAAAAGTTAATCCACTCGATTCTCCCTTATCGTTGATATCGAATTGTACAAAATATCCGCTCGCAACTTTTATGGAGAATTTATCTTTATCCACTGGAATTAATTCGTAGTCGGGTTGACCCGGTACCAAAACATAAAGCGTTTTGTTGTCTTTGATATATACTTTAGCAATTGCAGCGCCGGCAATATCATAGTCGCCAACATATTTCTTTAATTCGTCGGCGGTGATTTCTTTGGGCTTTGGTGTTTTAGTGAATTTTAAAGGAGGTAAAGTTGGTTCAATGGCCATTTGAATATGACTGATATCGCCTGCTTCATTCATTTGAAACTGAACACGCAGTGGGCTTTTATCTGTTGTGTCAATACCATCAACGGGATCTTTACCAAAGGGTTCAAAAATATCGTAGTGATAATTTCTAAGCCACAAAACATCTTTACCCAATTTGCAGAACAGCGAATCATTGATGAGACTCACTTCAAAAGTTCCATATCCGGGATGATTATATAAACCCTCATAATCTTTTAAAGGGTGAGAGGTATGTGTATTCTGCTTTTGGTTAGTTGATTTATTTTTCTCTGCTTCTTTCTCTATCGCTTTTGCTTTTGCAATTGCTTTTTTCTGATCGGCACTCCAGTCGAAATAAGGAAGCTTTAATAACCTGTCTGCGATTGTATTTCTTATGATAGAAGGCAGGGCAGAACCGTTTTGATTACTCAGCACTACAATACCGATGCTATCTGTAGGGAAGAAGCAGGTACTGGCAGAGAACCCATCGATATTGCCGCCATGTTCTACACGATAATGGCCTTTATACGATGCAAGCATCCAACCGAAGCCGTAGTTCGAAAAGAAAACGTCTGTTCTTTCTTTTGTAGGGGCTCCATTTCCAATCACCATTTGCGAACCCATCGCTTCATTCAAATAAGATGCAGGTATAATTTCTTTGCCATTGAATTTGCCTCCATTGATCCAGGTATTAACCCAATTGGCCATTTCCAGAACATTACTATTAATACTTCCTGCAGGTCCCATGGCATTGATATTGTAATAGTCCAGTTTTTTAATGATGCTGTCTTTTTTTAATCCATATCCAATTGCGGCGTCCTTGTTTTTTTGAAGGTCGAGTACAGAAAAATTAGAGCTATTCATTCCTAGTGGTTTGAATATTTTTTCACGTACATTATTTTCCCAACTGGTACCCGTAATTTTTTCGGCTACCAAACCTTGCAGCAGGAACATAAAATTATTGTACTGCCATCTTTCACGCACTCCGAAACTAGGTTCCATAAACTGTATTCTTTTCATCAAACTATCTCTCGAAGTTGAAGGAAAAGCATACCATGAATAATCGTGTCGGGGTAATCCTGTTCTGTGACTCATTAAGTCGCTCAGCAGGATTTGATTATTCATATTATCGTTAAAGAATTTCAGTTCGGGTAAATAATTTCGAACTGGTTTATTCAATTCCAGCTTACCGTCTTTTTGTAAAATGCCCAAAACAGAAGCAGTAAATGCTTTGGTGCAACTTCCGATTGCGAAAAGTGTATTGGGGGTTACAGGAATTTTATTTTCAATGTCACGGTACCCAAAACCTTTTGCATAAATCAGTTTGTCTTTTTCAACTACTGCCACAGCAAAACCCGCAGCATGCCAGTCTTTCAGTATTCGTTCAAATGTGGTATCGAGTCCGGCAAATCGATCAGCTTCGTTAGGGGATTTTGTTTTCTTTTGTGCGTTTGTAAAAAAGCAAACCGCAAGCAGCAGCACTGCTAAAGATGTTTTTTTTATCATAGTAAAGGGCGTAAAAAAGCCAATACAATATAATGATAAAATGCTTTTTGAATGGATGAATTGTGATAAGCGAAAATTAAGTTCCGATTAAAATTGCAAAGCCTGATCCAGATCGTTTAAGATGTCTGCAATATTTTCGATGCCTACACTCATACGAATCAATCCGTCTGTAATACCATATTTATGGCGTTCTTCAGAGCTCAGTCCCGAATGCGTCATGCTCGCCGGGTGCGAGATCAGTGTGTCAACCGTTCCCAGCGAAACAGCACGGGTACACATATTGAGCTTGTTGATGAATTGAATACCTGCCTGTAAGCCACCTTTTAATTCATAACTCATCAAAGCTCCGGGCATCCGCATTTGTTTTTTTGAGATGGCAAAATCGGGATGCGAACTTAATCCGTTATAATTTACTTTTTTAATAGCCTGATGCTGTTCTAAAAATTGAGCTACTTGCATGGCGTTACTGCAATGTCTGTCCATTCTGATCTCCAGCGTTTTCATACCCTGCGATAATAAAAATGCATCGAATGGATTGCTATTGCCGCCCATCAGTGTGTGCCATTTCCAAACGGTGCTGTTCATTTTTTCCAAATCCTTTCCCAACAAAACACCACCAATGGCAGAACCGTGTCCGTTTAGAAATTTAGTAGTAGAGTGAAAAACAAAATCAGCGCCCTGTTTAAATGGTTGCTGCAAATAGGGTGTTGCAAAAGTATTGTCGACCGTTAAGATGCAGTTATATTTTTTTGCAAGCAAAGATATACCGGCCAGATCAATGCATTGTAGTGTAGGATTGGCGGGCGTTTCAACGTGAATGAGCTTAATTTTTTTATTGTTCTGGAGAACAGTTTCTACCACATTCAAATCGCGCATATCGATAATCGTGGACTGAATGCCAGATTGTGTTAGTACCGATTTAAATAATTCGTTGGTTCCGCCATATAATGCAAAATGAGAAAGCAGTTCATCGCCTGCTTTTAGATTGCTCAAGAACATGGTGGTCATTGCAGCTTGCCCGCTGGAATGCAATAGTGCTTTTAATTGTAAAGGGGTTCCATCTTCATTTAAAATACCAAATGCTTCGAGTGCTGCAATAGTTTCTTCTGCGGCAGTAAATGTTGGGTTGCCCCAACGGCTGTAGATGCGCGTTTTATCTTTCCCCGAATAACGTTCCATTCCCGATTCGGCAGTATCGAAAGTAAAAGTAGAAGTAGCAAAAATGGGTGTGATATGTGCATACTCTGCATTGTTGTGTCCACTGGTATGTATTGCAACTGAACTAATGCCGGTTAGTGTTGGTTTTTTATTCATGGGTATAAGTTATTCTGTATTGCCTGCTTCAAAAATAGGATTTAATAATTGAGATGAATGATAGATCTACTTAAAAAAAGATGCTATCTTTTAGTTTCATCCTTGCGCTTACTGAGGCTGTTTTTATGGCACACAGATGACGAGATGAAACAGATTTTACTTTTATTTTTTGTTCTTCTTCAATTTTGACTTTTGACTTTTGACTTTTCACTTAATATGCCCAAGTTACAAGCGTAGCGCCCCAAGTAAATCCTCCGCCAAAAGCAGCTAATACAATTTTGTCGCCCTTCTTCAGTTGGTTTTCCCAATCCCACAAACAAAGTGGTAATGTGGCTGCAGTTGTATTGCCGTATTTCTGAATATTGATCATTACTTTTTCTTTCGACAAACCCATGCGGTTGGCAGTAGCATCAATAATTCTCAGGTTTGCCTGATGTGGAACCAGCCATGCAATGTCGTCGCCTGTAAGATGATTGCGCTCAAGTAATTCAGCGCTAACATCAGCCATTCCCTTTACTGCAAATTTAAAAACGGCCTGCCCTTCCTGATAGGCAAAGTGTTCTTTGGCAGCAACGGTTTCGGCAGTTGCTGGTTTTACAGATCCACCTGCTTTCATGTGCAAATAATGTCGGCCACTACCATCGCTTCTGAGAATACTATCTTGTACACCCAAACCATCGGTACTTGGTTCCAACAATACGGCCCCGGCGCCATCACCAAAAATGATGCAGGTTGCACGATCCGTATAATCTACAATTGCGCTCATCTTATCAACGCCCACTACAATTATTTTTTTGAACCTGCCACTCTCAATATACATGGCTCCCGTGCTCAGTGCAAACAGAAATCCGCTGCATGCGGCACTCATATCATAACCCCAAGCATTGGTGGCTCCAATTTTATCTGCAATAATATTAGCCGTTGCAGGGAATACCATGTCGGGGGTTACGGTAGCGCAAATGATGCAATCAATATCTTTTGGATCGAGATTTTTCTTTTTCAGAATCTCTTCGATTGCCGGCACAGCCATATCGCTGCTGCCCTTACCTGCTTCTTTTAAAATGCGCCTTTCCGAAATACCGGTACGACTTCTGATCCATTCATCGTTGGTGTCTACCATCTTTTCCAGGTCGAAATTGGTGAGTTTTGTCTCGGGAACATAACCGCCTACTGCGGTAATTGCTGCTGTAATTTTCGTCATAAGTCTTAATAATCTGGCGCAAATATCCAGAAAGATTTGTTTAAAACATGATAAAGCTGAGTTCAACGACTGAATCAACTGTTAAACTGTTCTTTAAATATGCAATAGAAAGCCAATTTTAACCTATTTTTGAGAGCATTATGATTGCATTTGTAAGAGGAAATTTTGCGGTGAAAACAACTACGAGAGTAGTTGTTGATGTAAATGGGGTAGGATATGACCTGCAAATTAGTTTGAATACTTATTCTGCTATCAGTACAAAAGACAGCGGCTTATTATTTACTCATTTACAGATTACTGAAAATGCACACACGCTTTTTGGCTTTGCTGAGTTGGCCGAAAAAGAGTTGTTCATGCAATTGATCAGTGTGTCGGGGGTTGGTGCATCTACTGCTAGAATGATGTTGTCGGGTATGCGCCCCGATGAAATTACCAGAGCCATTGTGCAGGGTAATACGCGTCAACTAGAGAGTATCAAGGGTATCGGAAAAAAATCGGCCGAAAGATTGATTGTGGAGCTCAGAGATAAATTGGGTAAACAATCTTTGGAAGCGGGTACTATCGGAAATTCGATGATCGCTTCAACCGATTCGGATGCAGTTCATGCACTGGTGGCACTGGGTATCGGCCGACCAATGGCAGAACAGGCAGTTAAAAAAACAATCAGTAATTTAGCTTCAGACGCAAGTCTCGAAGATATCATCAAACAAGCTTTAAAAAATCTATAGCCTATTACACTTAGCTCTACCTAACCAATGTAACTGTCTTGAAGCTTACTGCCTCTGTAATGGGTGTTTTAATATTCCTGTTTTGTGACCTGCACAGTATGGCACAACAACGGGATAGTTTACATTACCCCATATCGGACAGAAGAGCAGACGGATTTTCAACTGTTAACAAGAACCCCTTCTCTATCAGGGATACGAGCCTGATAAAACAACAAATCGAATACGATCCTAAGTTGCAGCAATATGTGATTGTTGAAAAGATCGGAAACAAAATTTATAGAACTCCTACCACACTTAGTTTTGAAGAGTTTTGGCGCATTCAATCAAAACAATCAGAGAATAACTATTTTAAAAAAAGAGCAGATGCTTTGGCGGCTTTGAACGAAAAAACAAAACGCCCCCCCATGAAAGTACACACCAGTTTATTCGATAGAATATTTGGTGTATCTGATAAGGGAATGAAAGTAGATATCCGGCCAAGTGGCGAAGTAAATGTGATGGCCGGATACCAAGGTCAGAATATTAAGAATCCTACTTTACCAGAACGTGCAAGGAAAAATGGAGGATTTGATTTCGACATGAATGCAAATCTCGCCGTGAATGCCAATATTGGTGAGAAGCTGAAATTTCCGTTGAACTATAATACTCAATCGAATCTGGGTTTCGATAATCAAATTAAACTCGATTATAAAGGAAAGGATGATGAAATAATTAAAAGCATCGAAGCGGGTAACATCTCTTATCAATCTCGCGGTACGCTTATTCCGAGTACGCAGAATTTATTCGGTATCAAAACACAGTTACAGTTTGGTAAAGTATTTATTACAGGAGCTTTGGCCAATCAGCGATCTCAAAAACAATCACTCGGACTACAGGGTGGTGCAGCAACACAATCGTTTCAAAAACGATTGGATGATTACGAAGAGAACCGTCACTTTTTAGTTGCTCAGTATTTTAAAAACAACTTCAACAAAACCATGTCGAACCTGCCGGTTGTAAATACACAAGTGCAGGTTCAAAGAATTGAAGTTTGGGTTACCAACCGTAACGGTGCAACAACCGATGCACGCGATATCGTAGGTTTTATGGATTTGGCCGAACCGAGTCCTTACAATCCTGTTATCACTTCACTCACATCTAATCCACTGCCTTTTAACGGAGCCAATAATTTATACAGTTCGCTGGTGAACGACCCCACTGCAAGAAATCCTTCGAGGATTAATAGCATCTTATTTGCAAAGGGTTTGAGGCCGGTTGATGATTACGAAAAAACATTTGCGCGCAAGCTTAGTCCCAATGAATATTATTTTAATCCGCAGGCCGGATTCGTTTCGGTAAATAGCCAGTTGCAATCCGACGAAGTATTGGCAGTTGCCTACCAATATACGTACAATGGTAAAGTGTATCAGGTAGGAGAATTTTCGCAGGATGTAGCTTTGGATTCTACCAAGGGTGTACAAAAAGTATTGATGTTGAAATTATTGAAAGCAACATCGCAGAGAATTGAATTACCACTCTGGGGTTTGATGATGAAGAATGTGTACTCGCTGGATATGTTTGGTGGCATACAACGTGAAGATTTTAAGCTGAATGTTTTGTACGAAGAACCAAGTGGAGGACTAAAAAGATATTTACCTGAAACATCACCTGCTGTTGGTGGTCAGCCGCTGCTGAGAATTTTAAATCTCGACAGGCTCAATAGCCGCAACGATCCGCAACCCGATGGGGTGTTCGACTATGTGGAAGGATTTACCATATTACCACAATTGGGTAGAGTAGTATTTCCTGTGTTGGAACCCTTTGGCCGCGATCTGGAAGCACTTGCTTTTAATGGCATGCCTGCGGCTATCAAAAAGAAATATGTGTTCTATCAACTGTACGATTCTATTAAAGCCATTGCTCAAACTTATGCCAACCTAAATCGCTTTGTGATGCAGGGAACGGTAAAAAGTTCGGGGGGCTCTGAAATTTCACTGAACACTTTTAATATTCCTCAGGGATCTGTTTCTGTAACTGCAGGCGGACAGATACTGCGTGAAGGAATGGATTATGTGGTAGACTATAATTTGGGAACTGTAAAAATACTGAATCAGGCTATCCTTAGTTCGAATGTTCCTGTAAAAGTAAACTTTGAAAATAATGCGGGCTTTGGAATGCAACAGAGAGGATTTGCTGCACTACGATTGGATTATATAGCGAGTAAAAAATTAAGTATCGGAACATCGATGATGCGATTGGGAGAACGTCCGTTCTTTACAAAAATGGGATACGGTGAAGACCCCATCAGGAATACTATGTACGGACTTGATTTTAGTTATAAATCGGAATTGCCCGGATTAACAAGATTCTTAAATCGCTTACCTTATTATAATACCAAAGCAAAATCTTTTGTTACTGCTTATGGTGAAGCTGCTATCTTAAAACCGGGGCATCCTCCACAAATTGGAAAAGGAAATCAGGGGTTGATTTATATTGATGATTTTGAAGCTTCAAAAACCAGTATCGATTTGCGCTTTCCATTTGTATCATGGGCGTTGGCTTCTACACCACAAGGCAATCCAAAATTTCCAGAAGCGGTGTTAAGCGATTCGATTGATTATAATTTTAATCGTGCAAAACTTGCATGGTATAATATTGAACCAAATTTACAGGATAAGAATAGTCCGGGTAATCCACTCCGAAAAAATGTTGCAGAGTTGAGCGATCCCCGTGTTCGACAAATCTATACCAACGAATTATTCCCTCAACGTACAACCAATATAACCGATGTGCAGGCATCTACTTTCGATTTGGCATATTATCCTACAGAAAGAGGGCCTTATAATTTTGAAAGTAGGGCAACACAAATTGACGCAAATGGAAAATTAAAAAATCCTGCAAACCGATGGGGTGGTTTAATGCGCGCCATTGATCAAACAGATTTTGAAACGGGTAATGTTGAATTTATTGAGTTCTGGATTCAAGACCCTTTTATAAAAAGCCCCGGAAGCAAGGGCGGTAAAATGTATCTGAACTTTGGTAATGTAAGTGAAGACATTTTGAAAGACGGAAAACGTTTCTATGAAAATGGAATGAACACGCCTACTATTAATGCCGCGGTGGATAGCAGCAGCACATGGGGCAGAACTCCAGTTAATCCCATTCAGATAACACAGGCATTTAGTAATGATCCGAACGACAGAGCTTATCAGGACGTAGGTTTAGATGGTTTAGATGATGCGGGCGAAAAAGCAAAAAAAGGATATGTACTCGACAGGCTTGCTGCTAATTTCGGAACCAGTTCGCCGGTGTATCAAAACACACTGAAAGATCCTTCAAGCGATAACTATAAATGGTACCGCGATCAAAGCTTTGATGCAGCAGGTACGGGTATTTTAGGACGCTATAAAAATTTTAATAATCCTCAGGGTAATTCACCTATCGCCACTACAAATGGAATTTTTACTTCGGCTGCAACCTTATATCCCGACAACGAAGATTTGAATAGAGATAATACACTGAACGAAACAGAAGCATATTACGAATATGAGATTGAATTAAAACCCGGAATGGACGTGGGCCTCACAAAATATATCACCGATAAAAAAAGGGTCACTGTGAATTCGGCAGACGGAATTGTGCGGCAGGAAAATTGGTTCTTGTTTCGTGTTCCGATTAAAGGGTATAGCAAGCGAGTGGGCGGCATTCCTGATTTTAAATCGATCCGTTTTATGCGGATGTATTTGAGCGATTTCGAAGACTCTGTAGTACTGCGTTTTGCAAGAATGGATCTGGTGCGCAATCAATGGAGACAGTTTACTTATAACCTCGACACTACAGGAAGCTATACACCTATTAATACTTCAACTGGAACCAGCTTCAACACACTATCAGTAAATCTGGAGGAGAATAGCAGTCGCCAGCCGGTAAACTATTTGATTCCTCCTGGGATTGAGCGGGTTCAGCAGTTGAGCAATAATGGCATCAACCTTTTACAAAACGAGCAGAGCATTAGTTTGCAATTGCACAATTTATTTTCGGGCGATTCAAGGGCGATCTTTAAAACAATGAACCTGGATATGCGGCAATATGGAAAATTATCTATGTTTATTCACGCAGAATCTGTTACCGGACAAAGGGCACTGAGAGATGGTGATATCAATGCAGTAATTAGGATCGGTCAGGACTTTCTGAATAATTATTACGAAATTAAAATTCCGCTGAATATCACCGCACCCGGTACTTATGCAAAAGGGCAGGAATTAAAAGTGTGGCCGGCAGAAAATAACCTCGATTTTAGTTTGAGAGATTTGATAGATCTGAAGTTAAAAAGAAATGCTGCTGCAGCGCCACTAAATAATATTTTCAGAGAAGTAATCGGAAATAAAACTTTTTCGGTGATGGGTAATCCCAATTTGGGTGAAGTGCGCGGGTTTTTAATTGCAATTGAAAATCCTTATAAAGTAGATGGGCCAATTGCAAATACCGAAGTATGGGTAAACGAATTGCGCTTATCAGAAATTGATGAGCATGGAGGTTGGGCTGCGTTAGGAAGGGTTGATTTTACGCTGGCCGATTTGGGTTCTGTGTCGGTTTCTGCAAATACGCATACGCAGGGTTTTGGAACAATCGAGCAAAGGGTAAATGAGAGAGCCCGCGAAAATCTTTTTCAGTTTGACGCTGCTGCCAATATCAATGCGGGTAAACTGGTTCCCAAAGAAGCAAGGTTGAGTATGCCTATTTATGCCAGCATTAGCAGAACCATTCGAACTCCGCAATACGACCCTTACGATAAAGACATACTGTATTCCGAAAAATTGCTGAGCATGCCGGGTAAACGCGATTCGATTCGTAATGCTGCAGTAGATCAAACCACTATTAAAACCATCAATTTTACAAATGTAAGAGTGGCTCCTGCAGGAGTGAAAACGGGCTTATTTAAGTTGAGTAATTTTGATTTCAGTTATTCTTATACACAAACCTCGCAATCGAGTCCGGTTATTCAGGAGAATAAAGTTACCCGACACCGGGGTGGATTGGGGTACACTTATATTGGCCAGAGTAAATACGTAGAACCCTTGAAACGACTGATTCGTAGCAAGTCGGCTTGGTTAGCATGGCTACGCGATTTTAACTTTAACCTGCACCCGTCTTTATTAAGTTTTAGAGCTGATGTGAACCGGCAGTTTGGAGAATACGTACCAAGAATTGTAAATACTTACGATAGCAAAATAGAGCGGGTAGATACTACTTACGATAAATATTTTACCTACGATCGATTCTATAATATGCAGTGGGATCTTTCCAGAAAATTGAATTTTAATTTTACGGCAACAAATAATGCCAGAGTAGATGAGCCTTCAGGAAGGCTTGATACCAAAGAAAAAAGAGATAGTGTAAGGTCTAATTTTATTAATGGTGGAAGAAATACTTTATACCAACAACGCGCATCATTAAATTGGGATATTCCGCTTTCGAAATTACCGATCACCGATTGGATCAGTGCAAGATATAGTTATAGTACTTCTTATAATTGGATAGGAGCAAGCAGGGTTGCGATCAATTTGGGTAATACGCTCGAAAACTCGCAGGAAAATAATTTGAATACGCAATTTAATTTTGGAAACCTATATGCCAAATCCAAGTGGTACCGTGCAATAGATAATATTCCAATGCCTAAACCAAAAGCTCCTGCAACTTCTGTTGACGCAAAAAACAAGAAGGGTAAAAATAAGGGCAATATGTTGAATGGAACCAATGTTCAAAATTCGCAACAACCAAACGCACTTGGCTTTACAGTTCCAACAAAAGAAGAAGCATTGAAGGGATTAACTGGAAAACTTCGATACGAAGCATTGCTCAAATGGCGCCAACAAAAAAGGGATGAGCGCACGGCCCTAAGAATTGCAAAAGCCAATGAACCAATTGAGTTAAACGGCTTTCAGCGTGGTTTAGGAAAATTTATTACAATGGTAAAAACCATTCAACTCAGTTATTCTGCAAATTTCAGAAGTCGGGTTCCGGGATATATGGATAGTTCAAAAATATTGGGACAGAATTGGGGCAGTATGCAACCGGGCTTAGATTATATTTTTGGAAGGCAGCCTGATACCAGTTGGTTGAATAAAAAATATAGTCAGGGTTTGATTACCAAAGACAGCACATTCAACTATCTATATCGTCAGAACTTCGAACAAAAATTGGGTATTACGGCGCAGATTGAACCGATCAGAGAATTATTGATCGATATCAATCTCGATAAATCATTTACAAAAGAGTATTCAGAACTGTACAAGGATACGGCTGGCTTTGGCAGGGCAGAGCACCTCAATCCATTGTCTTCAGGAGGCTTCAGCGTTTCCTATATTGCTTTCAATACTTTATTTGGAAAACAAAATCCCAATGAAGTTTCACAAACTTTCAAAACTTTCGAAGCAAATCGTCTTATTATTTCAAATAGGGTAGCAAGCGAAAATCCTTACTGGCAATCATTACCTGCGGGACAAAAGTTTTTACCCGATGGATATGCAAGAGGATATAACAGGTATTCGCAAGATGTAATTTTACCTGCATTCTTTGCGGCCTATACGGGTAAAGATCCATTGAGTATTGCACTATTGAAACAATCAAATGCCAATATCAGGTCCAATCCGTTTAGTGGTATCTTACCCAAACCTAACTGGCGCATGACTTATACGGGTTTAACAAAAATACCTGCACTGGCATCTATCTTTAGCGCAATTACCATATCGCACGGATATAATGGAACACTGAGTATGAATAGTTATACCAGTGCCTTATTATATCGCGATCCTTTTAGGCTGGGGGCGCCTTCGTTTATTGATACGGTTAGCGGTAATTATATTCCTTATTTTCTGGTTCCAAATATTACAATGCAGGAGCAGTTTGTGCCATTAATTGGTGTAGAAATTACGACCAATAAAAAACTAAGCCTGAAATTCGAATACAAGAAAAGCAGAACACTGAGTATGAGCTTGATCGATTATCAGTTGAGCGAAAGCAGAAGTACTGAATGGACTTTTGGTGGCGCCTGGCGTAAGAGGGGAGTAAACCTTCCTTTCAAACTTCCTGGAATGAAAGCAAAAAAATTGAGTAATGATCTGAATTTGAAGCTCGATCTTTCTGTTCGGGATGTTGCAACAAGCAATAGCAGGCTCGATCAAAGCAATGCATATGGAACAGGCGGACAAAAAGAAATTATGATACAGCCGGCAATTGACTATGTAATCAATAACCGCATTAATATTAAGTTCTTCTTCGATCAGCGCAGGGTGATACCTTATATTTCTACATCAGCACCCATTACCAATACAAGGGCGGGGGTGAATGTAAGGATATCGTTGGCGCAATAAAATTCAAAAGTCAAAATTCAAAAGTCAAAAGTCAAAATTCAAAATTCAAAAATAAATGAAGCACAAAATCTGCGCAAATCAGTTTTATCGGCGTCATCTGTGTGCCATAAAAGTAGCCTTGAGATAGAAAAATTCAAAATTTGAATGCTCAAAATATCCCTGCACTTAATTCTTCTTCCAAGCCCACTTCCACATTTCTTTCCAGGTAATTTTTTTACCGTACATCAAGATCCCCGTTCTATAAATTTTTGCAGCTACCCAGGTGGTACCGAGGAAGCCGAGGATGAGAAATACGACGCTTAGAATTAGTTGAAAATAAGTTACCCCCTCAGGTACTCCGTGCGCAACTCTTGCCATCATTACAATGGGGGAGGTAAGCGGGAATAAGCTTCCGAAAATGGCTAAAGTACTATTGGGATCATTCACGGCTTTCATCATGATAACAATTGCGAAAATGATCGGCATGGTGATTGGCAATAATAAACTTTGAGCATCTTGCGGATCTTCATTCACTGCACTTCCAACAGCCGCAAACAAAGATGAATACAGAAGGTAGCCCCCGATAAAATAAAAAATAAAACAACCGATGATAAATGGAAAATTAATAGAGTTCAATCCACTCATAACACCTGCTAAAGCGCCACTACTTTTAACTGCTTGTGCTGCCTGCATTCCTGCAGGTTGAATGGGTTGCCCCTGCATGGATTCCACTACCGAAGGAAATAGCATGGCGATGGCAAACTGCAACCCAAATACCAATATTATCCAAATAATAAATTGAACCAAACCTACTGCTCCGATTCCAAATATTTTTCCCATCATCAGTTGAAAAGGTTTCACGCTGCTAATAATTACTTCTGCAATGCGACTAACTTTTTCTTCCATTACGCCGCGCATTACCATGGTGCCATAAATGAACAAAATAATATAGATCATAAAACCAGAGATCATACCAACAGCATAGCTGACACCTACCTTGGCATCATTTTCTGTTTTTCCACCGGCAGATGAATATTGGATGTATTCTTTTTCTTGTTGTAAGCTGTCTAATTGTGCCCGAGTAATGTTGAAGTTTGCAAGCCGTTTCTCCTCAAGTGCTTTGTTGATACTTGATTGAATCTTTTCTCTTGTCATCAATCCTACTGCCTTTCCAGAACGGAATCGCAGCGAATCTTTACCATCCAGTGTAAATGTTGCTGGAACATAAAGATAGGCTTCATAAGTTTTTTGATCAATTGCATTTTGCAGAGCTGCTGTATCGGATTTTACAAATTCAAATAGTACTTCATTATCCTTTGATGCGATTTTTCCATTAAAAATATTCGCCTTATCAGCAACTGCAATCCTAAAATTATCGGTTGTTTTAACAGAAAAATAAATTATCATGCCATAGAATAGGAAGATGATCAGAGGCAATCCGATGGTTGATAAAAGAAAAGTCTTTTTTTGAACCCTTGTAAGAAATTCTCTTTGGGCTACTAAGAATATTTTGTTCATGTTAGTTGATTATTATGCGTTGATGGGTTGAAATGCCCTGGTTGTAGCTCTTGTTCCCTCAACCAGATTAATGAAGATTTCATTTAGCGATGGCAATAACTCGTTGAAGGATTCTATGGTTAGTTGTTGCTCAATAAAATATTTCAAAACATCATTACTGTTTTTTCCTTCTTTGATCTTAACGGTAAGCAAATTTGCTTCCTGCTCTACCAGTTCAAATGCATCGCTGTTAATCAATGAAGGCAATTGATGCAGCTTGATGCAATATTTATTTTCTTTGAATTGTTGTTTGACGCCGGCAACGGTTCCATCCAGAATTTTTTGACCGAGATTAACTAAAACAATATGATCACAGATCTCTTCAACCTGCTCCATTCGGTGCGTACTGAAGATAACAGTGCATCCACGTTGCGCCAAACCATAAATTTCATCTTTAATCAGGTTGGCATTCAGTGGATCTAGTCCGCTAAACGGTTCATCCAAAATGATCAACTTAGGCTCGTGTAAAACAGTTGTTACAAATTGTAATTTCTGGCTCATACCCTTGCTCAGGTCTTCCACTTTTTTGTTCCACCAACTTTCCATCTCAAGGCGTTTAAACCAGAACTTAATTTTTTCGAGGGCATCGGCTTTACTCAAACCCTTTAACTGTGCTAGGTACAGGGCTTGCTCGCCAATCTTCATTTTTTTATACAGGCCTCGTTCTTCGGGCATGTAGCCGATGTTGATAATATCGTTGATGGGATCAAACTTTTTGCCGTCCAGATCTATCTCACCACTATCAGGATAAAAGATACCGGTAATCATTCTGAGTAGGGTTGTTTTTCCGGCACCATTGGGGCCCAAAAGCCCGAAAATACTGCCTTTTTCGATAGAGAAGCTTATATCATCCACCGCTTTTTGGGTAGCATAATATTTTTTTAGATTTCTTAGCTCTAAGATTTTGCTCATAAATTAGTTGTTTTCAAATCGGCTTTGCCAATTAGGATTTGCAGTTAAATTAAGTAAATCTGAGCTGTTAGTAGTACCGTTTGAATAAATATTACAATTTCATTTCTGAAATATTTAGTTTTGGCGTCTGCAAAATTTAACCCCCATGGTTTCTATTCGAAAATGCTGTTTTACGCTTTGTTTTATTGCTTTCTGGCTTTTAATTAGTAGCTGGGGATTTTTGGTACACAAAACGGTTCACCAACTGGCAGTATATGAGCTGCCCAAATCCATTCAACCATTTTTTTATAAGAATATGGGTAAGTTGGTTTACGATGCCCCAAGGCCCGATATCCGCAGAAATACCGATAGCACAGAAGCCACCAAGCATTTTATTGATTTAGAAGCTTACGGAAATAATTCGGTAAATGAAATGCCCATCCATTGGAAGGATGCTGTTAAAAAATATTCTAAGGACTCCCTTTTAAAATATGGTTATGTGCCTTATCATGTGATATATATGAAAGGAAAGTTGACCGAAGCTTTTCGTTTGCAAAATAAAGACAGTATTTTATTTTATGCCGCAGATCTGGGCCATTACATCGCCGACGCAAATGTGCCTTTACATACTACTATTAACTACGATGGTCAGTTAACGGCACAAGTTGGATTACACGGTTTATGGGAATCGATGATCCCGGAAATAGAAATAGCGAATTACGATTTGTATTCAAAGCATCATGCTACTTACTTAAGGAAACCGGATGAAGCTATTTGGAAAGCCGTAAGAAGGGCAGCAGCATTGCTTCCTGAGCTATTTGCAAAAGAGAAGGAAACCAGTGCATCTTTCAGCGATGCTCAAAAATACCGCATACAAATGCGTAGGGGAAAAGAATATAAATCCTATACGAGTGAGTTCGCAAAAGCATATGCCGCTTCGTTGAAGAATAGCATCAATCAACAATTAATTTTTTCTGCTAACCTGATTGCTGATTTTTACTATACCGCCTGGGTAGATGCAGGTAAACCTGATTTATCTGATATCAATCGCGAATATAGCGAGGCCGATAAATCGCAATTAAAAGAAGACTTGCAGAGTTATAAACAGAATCAATTATTACCCACACAAAAATTGATGGCGAAGAAAACTGTTTTAAAAGAAGAATAAAATCTTCTAATCAAGTTGCCTGAAACAACTCAGAGCAACTTTCTCTCCATCCATTGCGGCACTCACAATACCTCCTGCATAACCTGCTCCTTCGCCACAGGGATAGAGGTTTTTGATTTGCGGATGTGCTAAACTGTTATTATCTCTTGGTATACGTACTGGCGAAGAAGTTCTGCTTTCGGTAGCAACTACTACCGCTTCATTAGTGAGATAGCCATGCATTTTTTTTCCAAAGGCTTTGAACCCTCCCTGTAAACTTTGATGAATAAATCCCGGAAGCAAATCGCTTAGATTAGTAGAAAGAATACCCGGTAAATAACTATTCTGTGGCAGGTTAGAAGAGATTTTATTATTTATAAAATCATTCATCCTTTGTGCAGGCGCAACAAATTTTCCCCCACCTGCTTTAAAACAGGCTTGCTCAATTACCGATTGAAAATGCATTAGTAACAATGGATTTTCAGGTTCAATTTTTCGGATTTCTGGTTTATTGGTTTTATTAAAATAGGTGATTGCATCTTTTATTGTTACCTGTACAACCATACCGCTATTGGCAAATGGATTATTGCGTTTGCTGGGGCTCCAGCCATTTACAACCAATTCTCCGGGGCTGGTAGATGCGGGAGCAATAATGCCGCCGGGACACATACAAAAACTAAATACCCCGCGTTCATTTACCTGTTCCACCAATCCATAACTGGCTGGTGGCAGATTGGCATCGCGCGTATTGCAATGGTATTGAATGCTGTCGATCAGTGATTGAGGATGTTCTATCCGAACTCCCAGTGCAAAAGGTTTTGCTTCGATCAATATATTTTTCTTGTGCAACAATTCAAATATGTCGCGGGCAGAATGACCTGTTGCCAGTATTACTGCCTCTGCATCGAAGCGGTTTCCGTCTGCAGTAATAACAGAACGAATTTTATTATTTTCTAAAACAAAGTCGGTAAGTTTTTTCTCAAATAAAAACTGTCCGCCGCAATCCAAAATTTGATGGCGGATAGCAGTAATGATATGGGGTAATTTATTAGTGCCAATATGGGGATGCGCTTCGTAGAGTACATTTTCTTCTGCACCAAATTGGTGTAATATCGATAAGATGCGGTTGATATCGCCTCTTTTTGAACTGCGTGTGTATAATTTTCCATCGCTGTAAGTTCCGGCACCTCCTTCTCCAAAACAATAATTGCTTTCCGGGTTTACAATGCCTTCTTTATTCAGTATTGCAAGGTCTCTTCTGCGGGCGCGTACATCTTTTCCTCTTTCGAGAATAATGGGTTGCACTCCTAACTCAATTAATTGCAGTGCTGCAAAAAGTCCGGCCGGTCCTGCGCCAATAATGATTACTTTTTTAGCCGATTTTGAAACATCGGGTAATGAAATTTGCTGTAAGGGGCGATGGTGAAAAGGCTCGTCTATAAAAGCAGTAACACTCAGGTTAATCCAGACTTGTTTACTGCTTCTGGCGTCAATTGATTGGCGGGTTTTATAAAAACCGCTGATCGAATCTGCAGGTGCGCCGATGCTTTGGGCAATATAAGTTTTGATAATGCTATCTTCTAAAGCTTCTGAAGGCTTTAGTTTTAAAGTAATATCTTTTTGCATACTGTTACTGTTAGGTGTTTATCCTAAAAAAGTATTGGAGTAGGGATTAGAAAGGTAAATCATCTACTGCATCCATTGTTGGAGGCATATCGTTGTAATTAGTTGTATCGGTTGCAGTAGAATCCTGACCAATTTTAACTGTTTCCATTCTCCATGCATCTAGGTTGGTAATGTAATTTTCTTTGCCTTCTTTTACCCACTTGGTTCCTTTAATATTAAACTGCACTTTCACTTCATCACCGATATTAAAGCGATCCACCATGGCTGTCTTATCCTGCACACACTGAAATTTTACATAATTGGTAATAGTTCTGCCATTAATGTCTTCCGACTTTTCAATAACAAATTCTCTTGTTTTAAATGTTTCTGTTCTTTGCACGATATCAAATCGGGCTACTAATTTTCCTGTTATTTCGTAAGACATGATTAAGTATTTTAAAAAGCAAAACTAAGGTTATTATCTGCTTAAAAATAGAAGCCTCCTTTCTGAAAGCATGCAGATAACTAATTGTTCGGATAAGTTGCAAAAGAATGTAGGCAATTTTTTCTGGATAGAGAAAAAATATAAAAGCATTTTTTGGGATTTCATTTTTGCTAAGTTTATTTAGAGCTGGAAATATTTGAACAAAAATTCTGGCAAAAAGCTTTTGCGAACAGTTTTTTTTCGGGCGAATATGATTTTTTTTCAACTCATTTTCCTGAATTTGGCGGAACCGAAAAAAAAAATCGGCATTCATATTTTAGTATGCTTGGGCTGTAATTCAATGGTGACGCATAAATGATATAAAATCGTCATATAATTATGAATTCTTTAAGTCATTTTATGCATATTAATAGTGAATAATATGGCGAAATAAAAAATTTTTTTTTCAACATAAAGTGTACATATTGCAGCCCCTATTTTATTTTTTTTAACATTTCGACTTATGAAATAAAATGGATAACTTGTTGAAAAGAAATAGTGTAGCACGGAAGTTGAGAACAGAATATTATAACTCATTATAAATAGTTCATTTTTGTATGACCAAGAACGCTGAATTAATCTGGAGCAACTGCTTAAAAATTATCAAGGACATTGTTGAATGGCAGCATTTCAAAACTTGGTTCGAGCCTATAACGCCGGTAGAATTAAAAGCAAATATTTTATTGATTCAAGTGCCGAGTCAATTCTTTTACGAGTATCTCGAAGAGCACTATGTAAATCTGCTTGCAAAAACTCTGAAGCGCGAGCTTGGAAAAGAAGCGCGTTTAGAATATCGCATTATGGTAGATAGTGGAAACACAAATGGCCGCAATGGATCAATGGATATTCCTGCAAGCAACATGAAAACTTATAATAACAACGAAATGAATTTTCCGTTGGTGATTGATAATCCGGTAAAAAATCCATTTGTAATTCCGGGTTTGAAAAAAATGCAAATCGATCCCCAGTTGAATCATATGTACACTTTCGATTCTTTTATTGAGGGCGATTGTAATAGGGTGGCGAGGAGGGCCGGAAAAACGGTAGCAGAGAAGCCTGGTGGCAATTCTTTTAATCCTTTGGTGATTTATGGAGGAGTAGGCTTGGGTAAAACTCATTTGGCGCAGTCAATCGGTAACGAAGTAAAGCGTATACATCCCGGAAAAGTGGTTTTGTATGTAAGCAGCGAAAAATTCATCAATCAGTTTCAGGATCATAGTCGTAATAATGCCATTAATGATTTTATACATTTTTATCAATTGATTGATGTTTTGATCATCGATGATGTTCAATTTTTTAGCCGGGCCGAGAAAAGTCAGGATGCATTTTTTGCCATCTTCAATCACCTGCATCAGAGTGGTAAGCAGTTGGTTTTAACGTCCGACAAGCCGCCGAAAGATTTGGATGGTATGCAGGAGCGTTTGTTGAGTCGTTTTAGATGGGGTTTGAGTGCTGATTTACAGATTCCGGATTATGAAACCAGGATTGAAATTCTGGAGAAGAAAATGAAGAACGATGGTTTAGATATGCCGAAGGAAGTGGTGAAATATGTGGCATATAATATTAATACCAATGTACGAGAATTGGAAGGTGCATTAATTTCATTATTGGCACAATCTTCTTTGAATAAAAAAGAAATTGATGTGGAGCTTGCTAAAAAAGTATTGCGCAATTTTGTAAAGACCAGCAGCAAAGAAATTACCATCGATGCCATTCAGAAAATGGTTTGCGAATATTTCGATGTGCCCTATGATAGATTATTGCATAAGACCAGAAAGCGAGAGATTGTGCAGGCGCGACAGATTACTATGTATTTGGCCAAGGCATTCACTAAAAACTCTTTAAAAACCATTGGGGAGCATTTTGGAGGACGCGATCATACTACGGTGATACATTCCTGTCAAACAGTAAAAGATTTGATGGATACAGATAGCATTTTCCGTGAGAATGTAATGGAGTTGACGCAGAAAGTGCAATTAGCGGCAATGTAAAGAGTTAGCCTCTTAAATAATTGATCCCGAACCGTTTTAAGCGTGTTCGGGATTTTTATTTTTATAATTATTGCATCCTTTTTTGGCAATTAGCACTCAGCTACCTATTTTTGCAGCCCTCTCTGAAAAGAGCGAGGACGGTGAGGTGGATGAGCGGCTGAAATCAGTAGTTTGCTAAACTGCCGTACGGGTTACTCTGTACCGCGGGTTCGAATCCCGCCCTCACCGCTTTATCCGCCGAAGCTTTAGCGAAGGCGGATTGAATTTGAGAGAGAAAAATCCCAATCATTAAAGTGAAAGCTGAGATGATCAAATCACAAATGCCAAGATAAAGGTGATCAAATCACCTACGCCAAGGCTTATGTGAATCAATTCATCTTCGCCAAGGCTTCGATGAATAAAATCGGGAAGTAGCGCAGGCCGGTAGCGCACCTGGTTTGGGACCAGGGGGTCGCAGGTTCGAATCCTGTCTTCCCGACATCGCCCACCATAGCTTCAAGCGACGGTGGGCTTTTTGTTTTAGTACTATATCATACTGCATGAGGCTTTTCAAGGAATGGAGGCTTAAAATGGGTATCTGCTTATTATACTTTCATTATTCTTTTCACAAAACATATGCTTGTAGCCTTGCTATGCTCTACAGGAATGATTCTCTGTGCATGGTTCGCTGTTCCACAGCTTTACCCCATGTCCCAGAATTACTCATGGCTGTTTTGGTGGCGTGATTTATTCTAAATCAGATAACAAATACTGCGAAACATTGAAGTATTACTTAATTAATCTTTTGTAGCTTCAATTCAATAAGTTACTGTAATAAGAATAGCAAACTAAACTTCAATGAAGCATTATCGGTTACACAAATATTTAGTGGTTCTTTTTTTTCTAACTGTTTTTATACCAGGTGATAAACTTGCTATTCCAGTCGGTTTATTACTTTTACTTTCATTATCTGGCATAACACCTCCTTCAGACCTTGCAATGGCAATACCTCCTATTATAGCCATATTGTACTTAATTATTTCTGGTATTGACTCACCGAATACGAAGTCAGAAAAGATTTTTTCTATTAGTGCAATACTGATATTTTGGGGCTTCTTATTATATTTTATTAAAGACATTATTAAATATAGTTCGGGAGAAACTTTACTAACATTACTCTTGTTTGTATCAGTATCATTATTCCTTTTAGTAAGATTAATAAGAGTATTGAAGAAATAAGTTAGTAATTGGCTCATCTGTATTTTGAAGGCTTTACTGCTATCCTATATAGATAGCTCAAAAGGAATTAACTTTAATTTCCTCCGGGATAATCTAAAGGATAGGATTACAAATGCACATTCATTATATTTTTTCCCTTTGTAATACCATTTATACATTATTTTATCACAATCTTTATTAAACCATCTTTAAGACCTTTTGCACTTGCCCTAAGTGTTGCTGCTCCCGTTTTTCCATCAGGTCTTACAATCGCCAATCCTCTTCCCTGGTAAACTTTTTTATGATTTTGCTGAAAGCTGGATGCATCATCAAAGCTTCCATTGCCAACCCCAGCAATTGTTGCATTGCCGTTAAGCTGATAAGTAATTTCTATATCATCAATGTAGGGCACAACGTTTCCCTTTTCATCAACGATCTCCGCATTGATGTAACACAAATCATTCGAACTAGATTTAATTGCACTTCTGTCGGCAATCAAACGAATGGCAACAGGTTTACCAGCAGTTATTAGTGATGATGAACCTATTTTCTTTCCATTATCATAACTTTTTGCCACAAGCTTTCCTGGCTGATATGGTATTTCAAAACTGGCTGTAATGGAATTATCAGGAACCGTTTGTTCTGCGATCACCTTACCATTTAATTCAAGCTTAACCCGCTTGCTTCTTGTGTATACGTGCACGAGTATTTTCTTGCCTTCCAGACCCGGCCATGTCCATGATTTTAATTCATCAGGAAATCCCCAGGGTGCAATTACTTCCTGCATAATATCAGCAACGGGACGTTGTACCAGCATTTCAATTTTGCTATTTCCCCAAACAACACTCTGATAATAAGATGCAGCTTTTTTATTTCCAATCAAATCCAAATCGCCGCAATATGCATTAAATACAGACCACTTTGGTAAGTAAAAAAGCCCCATACGCATTAATCCACTTGGTAGTTTTCTTGAAGCAGGAACCTGCATCGATCTACCAATACCAGCTTCGCCAATGTAATCCATTGCTGTCCACTTAAAGCTTCCCAATAAGTAAGGATATTTTTCTGCATACTCCTGGTTTTCCAATGCGCTGCCCGGTGTGTATTCGGTAACTATAAAAGTCTTTTGAGGATGGTTTGCATGCTCCGATTCAAAGCGGTGTGCAGTGATGCTGTCACGAACAAAAAATTTGGACTGGCTTTCTAAAAAGTAATTGTAACCATCCACATCAAGATTCAACAGGTAGGGTGCATAGTCTTCGAATGGCTTCTTTGTATAACCAGGCAAATAAGCAATGCCTGCTGTTACAGCCCTTGTAACGTCTAATTTCCGCACTTCGTTCGCCAACATTTTCGCAATGCGGTAACCAGCAGTATCTGGCGCTTCGAAAATTTCATTGCCGATGCTCCACATAATAATGGAAGGATGATTCCGGTCTCTCAATATAATGGCATCCAAATCTTTTTGCCACCAGTCTTTAAAATACAAATGATAATCCTGCGGATTTTTGGCAAGCTCCCACATATCAAATGCTTCATCCAACACCAGCATACCGAGCCGGTCACAGGCATCCAGTAATTGTTGCGATGGCGGATTGTGACTAAGCCGTATAGCATTATACCCTACTTTTTTTAAGAGTTCAATTTTACGTTCTTCTGCCCGCTCTATGGCTGAAGCACCCAATGGTCCATTGTCATGATGAATGCATCCTCCTTTCAATATCACCCTTTTGCCATTTAACAGAAATCCTTTGTCGGCATCAAAGCGAATACTTCTGATACCAACACTTGTTTCTACACGGTCAATAGTTTTACTTCCTGATTTTATTTCTGTAACTACTTTATATAATTCAGGTGTTTCAAGCGACCACAAAAGCGGGTTGGGCACAGTGATGTTTTGTGAATCTGTTTTCGACGCATTTGTTTCAAGCACCAACGCCTTTTGTTTTTGGGCAACTGTTTTGCCGGAAGGAGAAAGAATAGTTGTCACAAGACTGAAATTACCGGCAGCATTTTGTTCATTACTGATAGTTGATTTTACTTGTATCGTTGCACTTTTTTTTGATACCTCCGCCGTTGTAACATACACCCCCCATACAGCCACATGTACAGGCGCTGTAACGGTTAACCATACATGCCGGTAAATACCGGAACCACTGTACCAGCGGGAATTTTTTCCTTGATTTTGAACCTTAACGGCTAATACATTTTCATGGCCTGGAGGATTCAGATACGGTGTAAGATTATAGTAAAAAGCTGTATAGCCATAAGGGTGATTGCCCAGCAAATGACCATTCAACCAAACATCCGAGTTCATATATACACCATCAAAATGGATAGTGAAAAGTTTTTTCTCATCTGCTTTTACAGTAGTAAATTTCTTTCTGTACCAACCTGTTCCTCCTACAGTAAATCCTGTTGCGGATTGCCCGATACTACTTCTGCTGAATGGACCAATAATGCTGTCTGATGTTTGATTGGGCAGGTCTTCTATGCTCCAGTCGTGTGGAAGATTTACTATTTTCCATTTGGAATCATCATAGCCTGCTGCATCTGCAGGTACGGTGCTGTCTTTTATAAAATGCCAACCTGCATCAAATGGTATGCTTCTTTTGCCTGCGTTGTTTTGTGCATTCACTGCTGAAAAGCAAACCAGAAGGCAAATGCCAGGAATTATTTTCTTCATCTTTTATATTTGATTTTTATGACTGCCAATATGAAATTATTGTTCCTGTGGATGCATTTTGTCTTATAACAGCCGGGCTAACCAGGCTTGCATTGTTGTGCGTTCGTTCTTTTAAATCTTCAAGCTTAGAAAATAAATTGTCTCCCACTCAAGATTGGTTGAAAACCATCAACATGAGTTGAATGCCTATTTATTGTTTTATCAATTACTGATTTTGTTGCCTTTAGGGATATTGTATTGAAAGCCAATCTGTAAATCTTTCTAACCATGCATCACACGGAAGATTTTGTTTCTTCATTATAAACCCGTGCCCTCCTCTATCATATATGTGCAATTCAACAGGTTGATTAGCCTCTAACCATTTGGAATAGATTTTAACACTGTTGGAGGCAAAACCGTATTCGTCATCACTGGCACAAGCAATAAAGATGGGTGTCCTCACAGATGGGACTTTGGAACCGATTATATCATTGGCACAATAAAGTACTGACACAAAATTTGGGCGGCTCTCTTCCAAAGCATTGTAAGCGACCGACATCGCAATAGTTCCTCCGGCAGAAGAGCCCATGAAGCCTATCTTGTTTGAATTAATTTTGTATTCTGCAGCATGTTGGCGCACATACTTCATAGCCGTTAATGCATCCTGAAGTGCAAGTTTTATTACAGGTGCACTCACCGAATCCAGCAGTTTAAAATTCTTTGTTTCCATCATTTTGTTATAGTACGGATGAGCAGGGTCTTCGTGCACCAACCGATATTTTAAAACGAAGGCGGTTATTCCTTTTTCGTTTAATTTTTTTGCTACGGCAGTACCTTCAAGATCATAAACGAGGTAATGAAAAGCACCTCCTGGTGCAATAATAACAGCAATGCCATTTGGGTTTGAGGGAACAAAAGCTGTTAAAGTCGGATCTATTATATCTCTTAGATAACCTCCTCCTAAATTTTGTTCTTTCCAAGTCCAGTTTTCAGAGCCGGGAGCTTTGCCAGGATACAGGGGTATAACTTGTTGTGCTTGCAACTGTGCAAGAGCGATTAGAAGGACAAGAACTGTCAAGATAAAACATTTACTTTTCATATAGGGTGATTTTGAATGACGTACAACACCTGGTCTTCTTTTCCCTAGTGAGAAAAAGGCAATAATTATTAAAAAAATGCAAGTAGTCAACATCTGATAATTTTTTACACAATCATTTTTTCAACTCATTAATTGTTATTTGGGGAGCCAGGGCCTTATTTACTTTTTTAACAACAATATCTTTTGCTAAAGAAAATGTTTTTGTCAGTTTAATATCTTCACTTGAAGCCCCAATTTTTATTGTGTAATTTCCTGCATCTGCGATCCATGCTTCTTTATCGGTATAAAAAGAAGCAAGGTCATTTACTGTAAGTGTAAATACCAAAGTTTGTGATTCACCCTTTTTTAGCAGTTTTGTTTTGGCAAAAGCTCTTAATTCGTTAACGGGTTTATCGATATTTTTTGATGGTGCACTTACATACAATTGCATTACTTCTTTACCTGCATATTTCCCCTGGTTGGTGATGGTAATTGTTGTCGTAATCTTGTTATTGAATGTGGAAGAACTTAGTTTCAAATTGCTGTAAGTAAATTGGGAATAAGACAAGCCGTAACCAAATTCATAAGCAGGCTTTATATTGAATGCCTTGTAATAACGATAGCCCACATAAATGCCTTCTTCATAAACTACTTTTCTTTTAATAATAGAGTCATTTATCACTTCTTCGCCGGGAAAGTTTTTTGAAGAAGGAACATCTGCATAAGCAACAGGAAAAGTAACTGCCAATTTACCAGAGGGATTGTTTTTTCCTGAAATTAAATCTGCAATAGCGTTGCCTGCTTCAAGACCAGGTTGCCAGGTAAGCAATATGGCATCGGGGTAATTTCTCCAACTTGCTGTTTCTATCACACCTCCAATATTCAACAACACAACAACTTTTTTTGCTTTCGCATGAAAGGCTTCTGAAATTAGTTTGATATTTTTTATTTCTGTATCCGTGAGATTAAAATCATTGTCAATCTTCCTGTCACTGCCTTCGCCGGAATTCCTGCCAATTGTAATAAAGGCGATATTACTTTGTTTGGCCATCTTTTCCGCCAACAAAGCGTCTACAGGCATTTCCGGGGCCTTTTTTTTAGCCCCCATCATCGCGGCTAACATATCCGTTTGTTTGGGTTCATTTGTCTTTGTATAATTTTGGTACAAGATCTTTAGTGATGAATCTATCGCAAACCCAGCACCAGTCAAACCATCTGTAATTTGTATTTTATAAGCAGTAAGCACATAGCCACTTCCCGATCCGCCGATGTATGTATCATACGATGCATTTCCAAACAATGCAATATTTTTATTATTGCCTGCAAGAGGCAGTGTTCCATTTTCATTTTTCAATAAAACCATTCCCTCTGTTGCAGCCATACGGGATGCCTGCGCATTTTCTTCTGTATCCGGTTTATTAGAATATTGATATTTTTTAAAGCGGGGAGTTTTAACAATGAGATTTAATATATCTTGAATGTTTTTGTCAAGCACTTTTTCATCTAACCTTCCATCTTTAACTGCCTGCATTATGGTATTTACCTGATAAGGTCCCGGCATCAACAAAGCATTGCCTGCCTTCATTTGTGCAACATAATCATGACCTGCATTCCAGTCACTCATTACAAGTCCTTTGTAGTGCCAATCATTTCTCAACACCTTTGTAAGTAGATCAGGATTTTCAGATGTATAGAGCCCGTTTACAAGGTTGTAAGAAGACATTACTGTCCAGGGATTAGATTTCTCTATCGCTATCTCAAATCCTTTTAAATAAATTTCACGAAGTGCTCTTTCACTTACAATTGTGTTGACAGATTCCCTGTTGGTTTCCTGATTGTTAGCAACAAAATGTTTAACAGAAACACCCACGCCCCTCGACTGGATACCATTTACCATTGCAGCAGCAATGTTGCCGGATACCAATGGGTCTTCAGAATAATATTCAAAATTTCGTCCGCACAATGGGTTTCGTTGAATATTCATTCCCGGAGCCAGCAACACATCCAAGCCATATTCCAATACATCATTCCCCATAGCTTTGCCTGTTTTAAATACCAAATCCTTATTCCAGGTTGAAGCCAACAATGTGCCGATAGGAAACGCTGTGCATTTATACGAAGGCCCCCCAAAGCCTCCTATCATACGCAGGCCTGCGGGGCCATCATTCACCACAATAGCAGGTATGCCAAGCCGTGGAATCTCCAGCGTATACCCCGCTGCAGGGGCTATTGGATTTTTTGTTTTGCTTGCCATACTGCCCGGTTGGGGAACCATCTTTTTCATGTCCTCGCCCAACGTCTTTAACAGGCCGGGAGGAATGTTAAATCCACAGCCTGCTACAATACTGGCTTTTTCTTCCAGTGTCATAGCGGCAATCACTTCTTTTACAGGGGATTTACCTAACTGCGGTAATGCGTTTGTTTGTTGGCCCTTAACCGGAAGCGAAAATCCTGTGATGCACAATAGTAAGAACCAAATCAATAAATCTCTTTTCATATAGTCAATAAAAATGTTTTGAATGATAATAGTTAGAAACCAGGTGAAAAATGAAGCTGGGAGGCTACTACAACCACCTGTTCAATTACTTGATTGCTTTTTTAATGCGGTCGCCATCCGCATCAAACATACCCATCAGGCTGCCCGTTATATGGTCTTCGTCTTTTTTGTCCATCACCAAATTAAGGTCATAACCCTGAGTAGTAAAATATACTGTCAATTGTGTGGCCTTTAATTCTGCGTTGGTGATTTTGGCAATTTCTTTGCCGGTTGAATCCTGAAGTACACCTGTCATTGAGCTGTCTTTCTTTTCCAGAACAAATATCATCTTACTATCACCATTTGGTGTGCCTTTCACCAGTACGCTCCAGGTACCGGTAAAATAATCTGCACCTGTTTTAGTTTGTGCTTTTGCACCAATTGATAAAATAAGTAACAAAACGCCAGCAATTAATACATTGATTTTTTTCATGTTCATAATTGTTTTTTATGTTTTTTTTTAAAAATTTGATTGACCTTAAATGAGTTTCGAGAATTCATTTGCTGATTAAAAATACTTAATCCGTAAATTTGACGGAATAAAAGTATAGCGTAAGTTTTGAATAACCAAATTTTATTCCGTATTTTTTACAGAATTGTATTTTCTGTAGCTTTGTGTGATGGGAATCCATTTTCAATGGAAGGATAAAAAATTTTATTATGAAGCAAATAATAAGGGATGAAACTATTTTAAATTCAGATCTGTATCTCCGCAATGTGGCTGTGGACAATGTCATTTTTGGCTATAGTAACAAGGAACTGAAGGTTTTGGTGCAACAACCTTTTTCGTTAGATAAATGGACAGTAACTGGCGGTTATATAAAAAGAACAGAAACAATAGAAGCGGCGGCTAAAAGGATAGCATATGAACGAACGGGATTGAAGAAACTTTTTTTCGAGCAATTTCGTTCCTTTGGTACGCCAGCAAGAAACACCGATGCCGGGTTTAACGCCGAGCACCTAAGCAAATTAACGGGAATCAAGGTTCCCGTTGATTTATGGATATTTGACTATTTTGTATCCGTGGGGTTTTATACGCTCACAGAGTTTTCTAAAGTGGAAATAAAGAAAGGAGAATTGGAAACTGATTGCCGGTGGTGGCCGGTGAATGAACTACCTAAGATGATGTTTGATCATAAACTGATAATTGCCGAAGCTCTGAAAGCATTGCGGCTGCATATTGCTCACTACCCAATCGGGTATGAGCTGCTTCCTGAAAAATTTACCTTGCCGGAAATACATAACCTTTATGAAACTATTCTTGGAAGATCGCTGGATGACAGAAATTTTTCCAAACGTTTGATTTCAGCAGGAATTCTTGTTAAACTGAATGAAAAAAAACAAATTGGAGCTCACCGGTCTCCCTTCCTTTATAAATTTGATAAAGAAAAGTATGATGAAGGTTTGAAAAGCGGGGTGGTACTGGCGTTTTAAAAGTACCTTGGAGTACGTGATAAGCAGTAAATATAATAATGAGAAACGAAGTGTTTCTGTTCCAAAACCTGCTATAGAATGTTTAAAGTTTAACTATTCCAATAAAAGAAAGTATCCCGTTGGTAATTGTAATGCCTGAGTATTTCATTGTATCCAAATAATTACCCAAAAATACCTGATTAATTTTATTCAAATCACCCCATATCTGGTTCGAACTGAGGGTAGTAATGTCGACATCGCCCGCCATAGCTTCAAGTGACTGTGCCCGTCCGCCGAAGCTTTAGCGAATCATTGTCGTGTATTTTCATATCAAATCGAATCAGGTTTATTTTTTTAATTCGAATTGTAATCGTATATTAGCGTATCAAATCGTATTATTTAAATGTCAAATTCAATCTACACTTTCAAATTTAGCCCAAACTGGATGCTATTGACTAATGAAATAAGTCAAATAGACCGGTTTGATGCCGCATGGGCAACAATAGAGAAAAGAGAGGGGCAAACGCTGAAACAGTTGAAATCGATTGCCACTGTCCGTAGTGTTGGGGCGTCAACCCGAATAGAAGGTTCACAGATGACTGATGATGAAGTAGAAGTGCTGATAAATAATCTTGGCGTATCAAAATTGGAAGAAAGGGATCAGCAGGAAGTGGCCGGTTATTTTGAAACGCTGGAATTGATAGCGGAGTCTTTCAGGGATATAGATATTACTGAGAATAACCTGAAACACTTGCATAATACCTTAATGAAGCATAGTGAAAAAGATGCCTGGCATAAAGGCAATTATAAACAACATAGCAATGTAGTGGAAGCAGAAAATCCTGATGGTTCAAAATATGTAATTTTTAAAACTACTGATCCTGGATTTGCCACTGAAGATGCAATGGCAAAATTGATAGCATGGTATAAAAAAGATACAGAAACATTGCCTTTGATAAAAGCTGCTGTATTTGTTTATGATTTTCTGAGCATTCACCCATTTCAGGATGGCAATGGCCGTGTAAGCCGTTTATTGGGAACATTATTATTACTTAAACATGGATACTCATGGGTACAATATGTAAGTTTTGAAAACGAAATTGAAAGCCGGAAATCAGAATACTATAAAATTTTAATGCAATGTCAACGGCAAAGGCCAGGTGAAGATGTTCACCCGTGGGTGATATTTTTTTTAGATTGCCTGAAAAATATACAAAGGCAATTAATGGCAAAGCTTGAAGTACAAACAAAAAGTGGAAAGTTAACAGTGAGAGAGAAGAAAATATATTCATTCATCGAGAATCATCCCGGATCAAAATCTGGAGAAATTGCCGGAAAACTTAATATTCCATTGCCAACAGTAAAAAGAATACTTGCTGATATGGTTAAAAATAAATTACTGGCAATTCATGGTGCCGGCGCCGCCACCAATTATGGTATAGAAGGTACAGCTACAATAAAGAAAGACTTGATTATCCGGTTAACTAATGATGAAAGAAGAAAAGAATTTGTATTGACGAACCAAAGCTCATCAATCGAAATCAAAAGTATTTTATTAACCCCTTTATTTGAATGGTCTGATCCTAATGAATGGGGCAGCCAACTTACCAAAAATGGTTTGTATATACAGGTTACTTGCACAAGCGGAACCGCTTTAAAAGTGCAAGCACCACCAATTCTCATAAATCCAAGCCTGTATCATTTCAGACCAACAATTATATTGAGTCAACCTATAAATATTCCAGCAGATATGTGGGACAAAGTACCTTACAAAAAAGAATATCCTATACAAGTTACCATTGAGCTGATTGGTGCAAAGGAAAGATTTGATTTTGATGTGATGTTGGTTTATGATGAGGGATAAATAAAAATTGAGATTATTTAAACCCAAAGTGGTAGCATTTTATAGAACTTATTAGGCCGATGTTTATTGTTCGCCTTCTTAATTAAAGAACTACCCTTTTCTTTTTCCTCAAATAGTAGTCGTTTTATTGAATCTATCATAATTTTCAGCTTCTATTTAATCAAACTCAGTATATTGGACACATAATACAAAGGAAAAATATTTTAAAATAGAAATGTATGGCGACAAATATTTCAACCATTAAAATCAATGCATCCAGGCAAAGAGTTTGGGACACCATTACAAAACCTGAACTTGTAAAACTTTGGCAATATGGAAGCGACTTGTTGACGAGTTGGGAAATGGGCAGTAACATAAGATTTAGAACAGCATGGGAAGACAAAGTTTTTGAGCAATGGGGCAAAGTTTTAGAATTTAGGCCAACTGAAATAGTAAAATATAGTTTGTTTGCGCCTAGGCCGGGCCTTGATGATAAACCCGAAAATTATTTCATAATGAGTTATGTTTTAACGGAAGAAAGTGGTCTAACAAAACTTGAAATTATTCAAGAGGACAATCGCCCAAACGCAGTTCAGGAAGCGCCACAAGGCGAAGAAAATCCGGTGCTGAAATTATTAAAACAACTTGCTGAATCTGAATGATAAATAGGTAAGTACTAGTTTAAACTTGAAGGACTTCGAAAAATAAATATTTCTATGAATGATTTATTCGACTTTGTTCCTAACCTGATAGATCATAGTGTTAATAAAATAGATTTTAAATACCCTATGCTTATTAATAGAATGCCCAATTATTATATCCAAATTTTTTAGGCATCACACCCACATAATTGAGCAGGGTAAGAAGAGAATTTTCGAAAAAAATCAAAAAAAACGGAACTACTGCCTAGTTAGCGCACCCCCTCCAAGCAATCTTTCAATTTCACATTTAGTAATTTAAGGTTTAGCGGTTATGGGAAAAATTACATTTTTAATATTGGGCGGATATGGAGGAACCGGAAAACTGATTTGCCGCAAGCTGCTTAAAGAGTTTGGTATTTCAATTGTTATTGCTGGCCGCAGCATTCAGAAAGCAAATGAATTGTGCTCGGATCTAAAATCTGTTATCCCATTCAGATGGAAGAAATGTATGCATTGCCAAAAATAAGTTGCCCGTAAAAATACGCATTGTTGCCAGCTACGATGATGCTTATGAATTTACAGCCATACCAATCATTGCTTTAATCCGCCAATATATGGATGGTAGTATCAAAGCCGGATTGTGGATGATGGGGCATATTGTGGATCCCAAGCGACTTATAAACGATATGCAAGAAATGGGTATTCATATCGAAACTCAAGTAATATAGAAACACCCGATTAAACAATGAAGCCAAAACTAAAATCAAAAATCAATGGCGGTAAAACTTTTGAAACAGATTCTTTGTTTATTCTCAATTCTATTGTTCAGAAAAATTATCAATGTCTTTGTCATCTTGCCAATTGTACTCTATTTGCTTTGCTAAATTGGTTGCAAAAGCTTGATCATGTCGGTCTTTTAAAAAGCCCAAAACCATGTCCATGCCTGCACTTACTCCTCCGGAAGTATAATACTTTTCGTCGACTGTCCAACGTGCTTTTTTAATCCATTTAATGTTCTTTCCGTTGCTTGCAGCCCAATCAAATGCCCTTTTGTTGGATGTTGCGAATCTGTTCTCTAAGAGCCCTGTCTTTGCCAGTAAGCCACTACCAGTACAAACAGTGAGAACAAATTTACTTGCCTCAGATATTTGTTTTATTTTTTGAATAAAGGGAAGATTATTTATTTCGATGCGCGTACCCCAGCCACCGGGTATTAAGAAAATATCTACACCTCCGATGATGGTTTCAAGTGGCGATGAGAGAATGCTTACTCCATGATTATTTTTTACCAACCCTCCAGCTTCAGAATAAAATGAAACCCGGTAATCATTTTTGAGCACACCAAAAATCTCCACAGGCCCAAATACATCAAGCGTTTCAAAGTCGTCAAAAAGCAAAACGGCTACATTTTGAATGCGATTGTTTTTTTCAATTGTTTCGGTTGCCATTTGTTGTTCTTTTTTGTTTAATCGTTTAAAATCGCTTGCCTGTTAAATATAATTCAGAAAAAAAAGAGTATCCCCTTTTTTTAATATTCTGTACTATTGATAGCTCTAAATTCTAGTTAAATCTTTCTCCAGATAGGGATTGCCAGTACAGTTAGCCCACAATTTTATACATTTTATTAAAAACTAGTACTAACTTTATCCTTGAAAATGAAGAAGTTCATTGTATCCATATTTGCTATTTTGTATCTCGGTTTATCAACCGGGGCTACTGTTCATATGCATTTTTGCATGGGAAAATTGGTAGGAAGCGATTTATGGCACAGTGAGCAATCTGGTGTATGCGGTAAATGTGGAATGGAAAAAACGAATTCCAAAAACAAATGCTGCAAAGACGAACACAAAGTTGTAAAAATTGTACAGGATCAAAAAGTAGCAGATGCTGCGTATCATGCAGTTCAGTTAATCCCTGTTGAAATTCTGCTGAATCATTTTAGTATCCCTCAAATATTTGTTTCTTCCTCAATTGAAGAAAATCCTAATTCTAATGCCCCCCCGCTAGACTATCAGGTTCCCATTTATATTCGCAATTGCGTTTTTCGTATTTAATACCCCTCTTTTTTTTGCGCGTACAATACTCTTAGAATTGTGCCGAATCAGAGCTGTTTAATTAGCTGCTGATAGCTTGTTCGTTCCTAGTGATCAAGCACAATAGATCATCTTGAATTTTATATAAAAAACTTAAAAAATGAAAACAGTTAAAATACTGATGATGGCAGTTTTAACCATCTTGTCTATTACATTATTTTCTCAAACAAAAGCCGGCCGCAAAGACACCACAAAACACACAGTATGGTACACTTGTCCCATGCACGATAAAGTTGCAATGAAGCAACCCGGTAATTGCCCAATCTGTGGAATGAAATTGAACCTTTCCAAGAAAGAGGAAATGAAAATGGCAGTTACAAAAAACTATATATGCCCAACTCATCCGGAAGTTGTTAGCGATAAACCCGGTGTATGCTCTAAATGTGGAATGAATTTAAATCTTTCCCCAAAAGAAAAAGCTAAATTAGGTTTTACATGCCCCATGCATCCGAATGTAAACAGCGACAAATCAGGTAAATGTCCCAATTGTGGTATGAACCTGGTTGTGAAGAAAACTAAATAGGTAAAACAATTTATTTCTTATGGTTCAAAAAATTATAGAACTGGCCCTGAACAACAAACTGGTTGTGATTATTTGTGCAATTGGTTTGTTTGCTTGGGGTATTTATTCAGTAAGGCAAAACCCAATTGATGCAATTCCAGACCTATCTGAAAATCAGGTGATTGTTTTTACTGAATGGATGGGACGCAGTCCGCAGGTAATTGAAGATCAAATAACCTATCCATTGGTATCAAACCTCGAAGGCATTCCTAAAGTTAAAAACGTGAGAGGTGCATCCATGTTTGGGATGAGTTTTGTGTATGTGATTTTTGACGATAATGTGGATGTGTACTGGGCAAGAACAAGAGTTCTGGAGAGGTTGAATTATGCACAACGTTTATTGCCTCAGGGAATTACTCCCACACTTGGGCCGGATGGAACTGGCGTGGGTCACGTATTCTGGTACACTTTAGATGCAAAACATATGGATCTGGGCGAACAACGTGCATTGCAAGACTGGTATATCAAATTCGCTTTACAAACAGTACCGGGTGTAGCTGAAGTTGCATCATTTGGAGGATTTGAAAAACAATATCAATTAGTGGTTGATCCCGTAAAACTCCAGTTCTATAATTTTTCGCTGATGGATGTAATGAATAAAGTAAAAGCCAATAATAATGATGTGGGTGGAAGAAAATTTGAAATGAGTGGTATGGCATATATTATTCGTGGATTAGGGTATATCAAAAACAAAGAAAATATCGAAACCATTGCGATCGGAAATTATAACGGTATCCCTGTTAGGGTAAAAGATATTGGCACGGTACAAATGGGTGGTGACCTGCGTTTGGGCATATTCGATAATAATGGCGAAGGAGAGTCGGTTGGTGGAATTGTAGTAATGCGCAATGGCGAGAATGCAGACAAAGTGATCAATGCACTAAAAGTTAAAATGAAAGAAGTTCAAAAGGGACTACCCGATGGGGTTAGTTTTAAAATTGCTTACGACCGCAGTACACTAATTGAGGCCGCCATTGAAACCATTAAAGAAAAACTATTCGAAGAAATCGGAGTTGTCTGCATAATTGTTGTCATCTTTTTATTTCATTGGCGAAGTGCTTTGAGTATCATCATTCAAATACCGATCACCATAGCTATCAGTTTCATCCTATTAAATGCATTTGGATTATCCTCAAATATTATGTCGCTAACAGGTATCGCATTGGCAATTGGGGTAATTGTAGATAACGGCATTATTATGTCGGAGAATGCCTATCGTAATTTATCGGAATGGCAAAACAAACATAAGCCCAACAACTGATGATACTGATTGCATAACTATTCAAAACCTTTAGATGAAACTATCAAAACCATATTATAAAATACCCGAAGCAGAAAGGCTTTCCATTATTGAGAAAGCCTGTAAACAGGTATCAAGAGGCGTGTTCTTTTCAACTATCATAATCATCTCTTCTTTTTTGCCAGTATTTCTTTTAACTGGACAGGAAGGAAAATTATTTGGACCCTTAGCATATACCAAAACTTTTATTATGGCAGTGGATGCCATTTTGGTAATTACACTGGCCCCGGTATTAATCTCTCTATTTATGCGCGGAAGATTCAGGCCAGAGTCTTCCAATCCGATTAATCGTGCATTAGAAAAAATCTATGAGCCCATTATCAGAGGATGTATTAAATGGCGGAAAACAACAATTGGTATTAATATTCTGGCTTTAGCAGTAAGCATTCCTTTAATAATGAGCCTGGGAAGAGAGTTTATGCCCCCATTAGATGAAGGATCTATTTTATTTATGCCGCTTACACTGCCCGATGCATCTAACTCTGAGATCAAAAGAATTTTGCAGGTGCAGGATAAATTAATCAAGTCAATTCCTGAAGTGGATAATGTGCTCGGAAAAGCAGGCAGGGCAAATACTGCAACAGATAACTCGCCCATCAGCATGATTGAAACGATCATCACTTTAAAACCAAAATCGCAGTGGCGCGAGGGTAAAACCAAAGAGGATATTATTAATGAGCTGAATAATAAATTACAAATACCCGGGGTTACAAATGGCTGGACACAACCAATTATCAATCGAATTAATATGCTGTCAACTGGTATTCGTACAGATGTGGGCGTGAAAGTGTATGGCCAAAATTTGGATTCGATTTATTATTTCTCTGAGCAGGTAAGAAAATATTTGCAGGGAATTAAGGGTGTTAAAGATTTGTATGTAGAGCCCATCACCGGAGGAAAATATATCGACATTGCAATTAAACGCGAGGAAATTGGAAGATATGGTTTGAGTATCGACGATGTAAATACTGTTGTTGAAAGCGCATTGGGTGGAATGAAACTCACTACTACCATTGAAGGAAGACAAAGGTTTTCGGTAAATGCAAGATTTGGTCAGGACTTCAGAAACAATATTTCTGCTTTAAAAAGGTTGCAGGTATCTACCATGAACTTCGGGCCGATACCATTGGAATCCATTGCGGATGTAAAAATTTCGGAGGGCCCACCAATGATCAATTCCGAGAATGCATTGCTTCGAGGTACCGTTTTGTTTAATGTGCGGGAAAGAGATCTGGGTAGCACCGTTCAAGAAGCTCAGGATAAATTAAACAAGATGATGGGCAAGATGCCAAAAGGATATTTTGTTGAATGGAGTGGTCAATACGAAAACTTAATACGTAGCGAAAAAACATTAAAGCTGGTTATACCAATTGTATTAGTGATCATCTTCATGTGCATGTATTTCGCATTTCATTCAGTGCGAGAAGCTTTTTTTAGTTTAATCTCTTTACCCTTTGCTTTAATCGGAGGCGCTTACATGATCTATTTCTGGCATGTTAATTTGTCGGTAGCGGTAGCCGTGGGATTTATTGCATTGTTTGGCCTGGCCGTAGAAACTGGAATTGTTATGGTTATTTATTTGAATGATGCCATGCAACAATTGGTTGATTTAAAAGGTAACTCCAGAGAAACTATTACAACAAAGGATTTAAAAGAGTTTGTAATTGTTGGCGCTGCAAAAAGGTTACGTCCAAAACTAATGACGGTTTGTGTTTCGATGTTTTCGTTAATCCCCATTTTATGGAGTCATGGGGTAGGAAGTGATGTAATGAAACCCATCGTTTTACCCATGATTGGAGGAGTGCTTACATCAGCAACACATATCTTACTCGTTACACCGCTCATTTTTTTAATGACAAAAGAGTACGAATTAAGGAAGCTCGGTAAAATAGATGTGATGGAAACTAAACATTAATTAAAATCAACATGAAAAAAAGAACTATTCTTAATTTTTTTGTATCATTAATTGCTTTTAATGTTAATGCGCAAAAATTAAATCTTGAAAATATTTTTTCAGAAATACAGCAACAGCATCCTGCAATGAAGATGTATGATGCTGATATTATGTCGATGGATGAAGCTGCAAAAGGCGCCAAAAATTGGATGCCCACAGAATTTTCTTCCGGCTTTTATCAAACACCTTATAATGTTAATAAATGGAAAGCCGATATGGGACAGCCCGGTATGGGAATGTTTATGGTATCTGCGCAACAAATGCTCCCAAATAAACAGAAGCAGCAAGCAGAAGCAAAGTATATGAATGCGATGTCTTCGGTTGAAAAAGAAAAAAAGAAAGCTACCCTCAATGATCTTTTTGCTCAGGCAAAAAAGAATTATTATGAATGGATTATCGTTGAAAAGAAAATTTCGATACTCCTGCAGAATCAAAAGATACTGAACATGATGCAGGAAAACGCTGAAATAAGGTATAAGAATGGGATGGAGAAGTTAAGTGCTTATTATAAGGTAAAAGCGGCATTAGGAACACTGCAAAATATGAAACTAATGTTAGAGAACGAAGCTGTTCAAAAAAAACTTGCCCTGAACACACTAATGAACAGAGAGAAAGAAACCTTTTTTGAAATAGATTCTTCTGATTATACTATTAAGGATTATGCGGGCTTGGTTGTGGATAGCTCAGTCTTTACCAATAATCGAAGCGACCTGAGGGCAATAGAAAAAGATATACAACTGGTTTATCTTAAACAGAATGCTGAAAAAACGAAACTAAAACCAGAGTTTGGTATTCGCTACGATCACATGTTTGCATGGGCACAACAACCCTGGCAGTTCTCACTTATGGGAATGATTAAAATACCGCTCACCAATGCTTCTCAAAGAATGTATAAAGCCAATATAGAAAGTTTAAAATGGAAGGCCGTATCACTTTCTCAGCAAAAGCAAATGATCGTAAATGAGGCTACAGGCATGACTTACGTCGTTTTGAAAGAAATAGAACTAAAGAAAAAACAACTTAAACTGTATGAAAACAATATCATACCGGCACTTCAAAAAAACTTTCAAACTATTCAACTGGCCTATCAACAGAATACGGAAGAATTATTCATGTTGTACGATGCATGGGAAACACTAAATATGACACAATTAGAATACACAGACCAATTAGGACAACTGTTAACCATGCAGACCGAATTGGAAAAGATTCTGGAAAAAAAATAAATCTATGCATTCAAAACATAATTTACATGTCGTTTTTTTACTCAGCACTTTGCTTATCGTACCGCTATTGGGATGTAGGCAACAGAAAAAAATAAAGCCGGCAGAAACACAGACGGTTAAAGAATTATATACCTGCTCGATGCACCCGGAAATAATTAGAGAGGCGCCAGGTGATTGCCCAATCTGTGGTATGCATTTAATTAAAAAAGTTACCGAAGCCGCTTCTGTTGCTGGTGTGGATTTGAACGTATTACTACAGCCAACAAACAACTTTGTTGTATCTGCAATACCATTAACTACCATCGTATTAAAAAGCGAAGCTTCTGTAATTAATTCATTTGGTTCTGTTGCATATGATACAAGGGAGGAATCCACTATCGCCTCAAAAGTTAGCGGGCGTATAGAAAAGTTATACGTACGATATCGATATCAGCAAGTAGAAAAGGGTCAAAAAATTATGGACATATATAGCCCTGAGATCTTAACAGCACAACAAAATTTATTATTTCTTTTAAAAAATGACGATACGAATAATTCTTTGATTGATGCAGCAAAGCAAAGACTAATTCTTCTGGGAATGGATGAGTTGCAGATAAACCAAATCATTAAATCGAAACAGCCATCGTTAACTATTTCAATTTTTAGTAGGTATAGCGGACATATTCATGAAGCGGGTAGTAGTAGCATGAATGTCTTTCAAACAGGTATGAAAGACATTGCAACGATTACAGAAGAACTGCCGCTAAAGGAAGGGATGTATGTAAAGAAAGGAGAAACGGTTTTTTCGGTCTATAATCCCTCAAAAGCTTGGATTTTGTTAAACATTTTCGCTGGAGATCAGCTTTTTGTAAAAACCGGAAACGAAGTTGTTGTTGAGCCAGAAACCGCTCCAGACAAGGGCTTTACAGCGAAGATCAATTTCATTGAACCCTTTTTCAGAAAAGACTCGAAGACACTGATTGCGCGTGTTTATTTTGATAATTCAACGCTTCATATTCCCATCGGCTCACAGGTTAAAGCTTTAATTACAGGTAAAGCCAAAGAAGCTTATTGGCTGCAAAATGAATCGGTGCTTTCGTTGGGGTTAGAAAAAATTGTTTTTCTGAAACAAGGTGGGGGATTTAAAGCACATAAAGTAAAAACCGGTAGTATAAGTAATAATAAAATTGAAATTATTGAGGGATTAACCCTACAGGATTCGATTGCTGCGAATGCTCAATATTTAATGGACAGTGAAAGTTTTATTAAACTAAAAAATTGATCATGAACCTTTATAAAATACTAATTGCAGTATTATTGTTTACAATTGCATGTAAGTCGAAACAAACCGAGCCAACAAAAGCAGTTGATTCAAGCATTTATTATACTTGTTCAATGCATCCGCAAATCATGCAAAATAAACCTGGAAAATGTCCCATCTGTGGAATGGAACTAATTGCTATAACGAAACAAATCGCAACAGCTCCAGATGAAATTAAGTTAAGTGATCAGCAGATTCAATTGGGAAATATTCACAGCGATACTATTTCAAAATCAGCAATAGGAGAAAAAACGGTACTGACCGCCACTTTGAACTTTGATCAAATGAACGAAGTATCACTCAATGCAAAAGTAATGGGCCGAATTGAACATCTGTATCGCAAAAATGTGGGAGACTATATCAGCAAAGATGAAAAATTATACGATATCTATAGTGAGGATTTAAACAATGCAAAGCAGGAATATTTGATGTTATTGGAAAAACAAAAAAGAATTGATAATGCAGTAATTGACTTTAATGAGCTTGTAAAAAGTGCAAAAAATAAATTGCTTCTTTGGGGCTTATCAGAAGAGCAAATAAAACAATTAGCAAATAATAAGTCAGACCCATTAACCTCTTTTTATAGTAATACCAGCGGTTTTATTACTTCAATTAATGTAAAAGAAGGTGAATATATTATGGAAGGTGGGTCTTTATTTAGAATTTCAAACCTTTCAACACTCTGGGTAGAAGCACAGGTATATACATCGCAGTTTGCTCATATTGATAAACATGCTACTGCTACTATTCAGATCCCCGACCTACCTGGAAAAGAGTACAAAGGAACTATCTCATTTGTTAACCCCGAAATCAATCCGGATACAAGAATTAATCTGATCAGAATTAGTATTCCGAATACAAATGGTCAGTTGAGGCCGGGTATGCCGGCATACGTTTTTGTAAACAATGCTAAAAAGTCGGCATTAACGCTGCCTATTGATGCGGTGTTAAGAAACACCAATATAGCAATGGTTTGGGTACAAACATCCACTAATACTTTTAAGACCAGAATGGTGGAACTTGGATTAGAAACAGATGATCTGATAGAAATAAAATCTGGATTAATGGCTGGAGATATTGTTGTTACTCAGGGGGTTTATTTGTTAAACAGCGAATACATTTTTAAGAATGGCGTGAATCCAATGGATAAACACGATATGTAGTTAAATTATTTTCTGTAACTTTTATAAAAAATAAAATGCCGCGTTTTAATCGCAGAGCTTTTATTCGAACCAACTCATTGGCATTGACCGGAATTGCTTTTGGTGGTTTATCGTTTAAAGGTTTTAAAAAATACCAACCCAAGCTTTCATTCTCCACTTTGGGTTGCCCCGATTGGAGCTTCGAAAAAATTATAAATTTCGCCTCGGCCAATCAGTATGCCGGAATAGAATTTCGCTGCCTGATGCGTGAGTTAGATCTTACCAAATGCAAGCCATTCAATAGCCCTGAAAATATTCAGATAACCATGAGCTTGCTCCAAGAGAAGGGGTTGAAAATTGTTGATCTGGGATCTTCTGCAACAATGCATATAAAAGATCCGATAGAACGGAAAAAAACAATGGATGAAGGGCGGCGCTTTATTGATCTTGCGTCACAACTAAAATGTCCCTATATCAGGGTGTATCCCAATAATTTACCAAAAGATCAGGACCCATCCGATACATTTATATTAATCAGTAATGGGTTGAAAGAATTAGGCGACTATGCAAAAACTAAGGGTGTTAAGGTTTTGATGGAAACACATGGCGACCTTGTGCATACTGCCGATATTCGGAAACTAATGGAATTGACTAATCATTCGGAAGTGGGTTTGATATGGGATATCGTAAATATGTGGTCGATTACAAAAGAGCCTCCATTACAAGTTTATAATGCGTTGCAAAAATATATTTACCATACGCATATTAAGGATATACGCTTTGTGGGCGCAAATATGCAACACGTGCTTTTCGCAGAAGGAGAATCGCCCATCTTTGAGGCGATTGATATTCTGGCAAAACACAATTATAAAGGGTATTATAGTTTTGAATGGGAAAAAATGTGGCATCCCGAAATAGGAGAACCGGAAATAGCATTGCCCGATTATTCAAAAAAAATGATGGCCCATTTTAAATAACTCAGCGGATTTTTTGATGGATGCTAGAATGAGAATTCTTTGTTGTTTTCTGATTGAAGTTTCAGAATCAGGATTGCTGTAGCCAGCAGTACCAGATTTTTAATGATATATTGGCCAATTAAGGTAGGTGTCATCAAGGAAACCCATGTTTCGTTGGGTAATAGAAATATAGGTAGCACTGTTGTAAAAAGATGTAAACAAATTAAGATGAATGCTAGTCTGGTTAATTTGGGTACCAACCAGCAGATGCCGATCAGGCATTCGAATAAACCAAAAAGCCCGATAAAATTGTTGAACTCAATCAATGAAAACAGTGTTTTTGAGTATAAGTGTTTTACTAACTCTTCGGCTGGCGATAGTTTAAGCACTTTTAAAATTCCGAACCAGAAATAGATGATGAAGATGGAGCATCTGCCATACCAAAGAATTGTTTTTAACTGCTTCATAAACTGGAAAACTAGCTTTATCTGTTACAAAATTTTCTAAAAGTAAACATTTCGTTGGAATTTCAACCC
>JAIEMK010000005.1 GCA_019752295.1 Chitinophagaceae bacterium
TTCAACGAGAGACGAGAGACTTATTTCTGTACTCGGGTATATTCTAAGTTTTAATTTCAATGCCATCGGCCAGCAAAGAATTGTAAATATCTAACATCACTGCACTTCGCACGGATCCGGCTTTTGTTAGATCGGGTACCCAGCACATTACTTTTACTTCGATTCCTTTTTCTGCAAATGATTGAATGATGACGGCGGGATCTGGTGATTGCAAAATCAGTTTACTTTCGCTGAGTTGAGTTTGAATAATTGCCTTCGCCTTATTTAAATCTGATGTGTACGGCATGGCGATTGAAAATTCAATACGCCTCAGATTATCCTGCATTGTCCAGTTAATAAGGTGCTGTGATAATAAATCGCCATTTGGAATAATGATATCTGCCCCATCGGCGTTTTTCATTTTACTGGAGCGTACCCCAATTTCTTTTACAGTACCTTTTTTATTTCCCACTTCAATGATATCACCAACTTGAATAGGTCGCTCAAAAGCAATAATAATACCCGATACCAGGTTATTTACAATATTCTGCAAACCAAAACCAATACCAATACCAAGTGCACCAAGCATAAAAGAAAGCCGATCAAGAGGAATGCCTGCTGCTGCAACTGCAATCAGGAAGCCCATTGTCCAAATGGTCAACCTTATTAATAGCATCATTGAGCCAATACGTTTTCTGTGGCCTACTTGTTGGGTAATATTTCCAAAGAAAAAGTTGATCACCGTGGAGATGACAGACGATAACCAAATGATACAAATAAATACTGCTACACTTTTAAAGGTAAAAATCATATTACCAATGCTTCTTTGCTCATTAAAAAACAAAGCTGCTTCTTTTAATAATGCATCATACATGGTATAATTACGCAACAAGGATATTAGCCAAATAACAGAAGCAATAATCCATAAAACTGTTTTTAATTTTATTTGCAGTTCTTTGAAATTAATAAAGTCAGAAAACCTGCTTTTCGAAACAGCTTCAGATTGCAGATAAATTGCTTCCAACACCATCGTACAAAATATCTGAAGTGCAATACTTAACATTAGGCATTGAATTGCACTAACACCCAAAATTTTGGCAAGTGTTAAACGACCAGTCAGGTTAAGACCGATCGACAATATTACCTGAGCCAAACTGAAAATAAGAACCGCTTTTGCGGCAGAAGATGCGGATAATTCTTTGAAATAGGCTTTGCTGTTCGTAATCAGTTTCAAGCATAATAGCAGCAAACCGATTCCGGCAATTAATAAAGTCCAACGCTCAGCAAATGCCGATTCTAAAAGAAGATCATCGAGAGCATAATAAAGCCATATGATCAATAATAAACTCCAAACTTTCTTTGCAGATCTTGTTAAGAATGGGAAAATTAAAATGGAAAGAAATATCAATCGAAACATCTCTGCAAAATGAAGAAACGACATTGGTGGATTGGCAAAAAAGAAAGGTGTATAAGTAAAATATGCCATCAAGCATCCCACTAAAACACTTCGTTTTAATAGATGAACGGGCGCAAGAACATCAACAGCAGAATCGTTGTTTTTAATCCGATAAAAATTTGATAAACACCAAGTAGTTATAAAAATAAATACTAGTAAGCTTATCGCAAATACGCTCCACTTGCCGCTTATATAAATTGAAATAATTTTTTCGGACCTTTGTAGTGTTTGCCAGCCAATATCGAGCAGCGTTTGATGATAGTCGGACGGAGAGGCAGTTAACAAAGGCTTTTCCTCTAAACCCCATATTGCTGATTTCTTTGAAATAGAGAGATATCCCATATCAGAAACGATATCGTCGGCTTGCAGCAAGCTAATAGATACATGATTTAGTATGAGGTTTACCCGGCTTAGTGTATGAACCTGAACAGAATCTAAATTTCTTCCTTCGGTTAGTATATCATCCATTTGTTCTTTTAGAACTGAATCTGATATCTCTTCCGTTAAAATGGGGTCGTGAATTATTTTCTTAACTTCTCTATTACTTTGCAATAATTCTTTGCTGTAATTAGTAAGATTAAGTTGGTACTCAGATAATTTATTGGCAATTTCTTTTACTAAAATCGTGGCACTGTTAAGACTCCTTAGGTTCATTTGATTGCCCTTCTTTTCAAGCCGCGTTTTAATCAACTCTAATCTTTTATCTATCGAAAGCAAGTCAACCGCTATAGGCGTAAGGTCGATCTGATTTTTTATAAGAAAATTGGTATGATCGATCGTATAAGTATAGGACTCAATTTTGTTAATCAACCCTGAAACGGCAGTATCTGTATTTGTTTTGATTAATAAGGAATCTGAAAGCTTATGGCGTTTCTTTTGGGAATAAGCAGGTTGCAGGAATCCCAAAAAGAATACCAGAAATGAAAATGGAATGAAAACTCTTTTAGTGTACAAGTTCATACAATTAAATATTAAAAACATGGCTCTATCTCGCGGTACATCCCTGCCATAAAAAAGGAAACCTTTACCAATAACGCATAATAAATTTAAGGGAGTATTTCTATTCTTTATTATTAAAAGGGTGATTTGAGCAAATATTCTATGTGGAATACCAAAGAAGAAAATTACAGAATGGTTTCCACACCCTCAATTGCCTTATAAATAGTGTTTAGTTCTTTTTCACTAATACAATAGGGAGGCATGAGATATATTGTATTACCAAGAGGTCGAAGAAGAATATTTTTCGCCAAAAAGTAATGATATAGTTTGTCGCGTAATGGATTAAAATAAGAATCAGGATCTGTGCTCATTAAATCTAAAGCAAGAATAGTTCCAAAACATCTTAAATTTTTTAAGAAGGGTGTTTTTTGATGCTTTAACAAAAATGACTGATGTGAGTGAGTTATTCTTTTTATATCATCCAAACATTGCTGTTCTGTTAACAGGTCAAGACTTGCAATTGCAGCAGTACAGGCAAGCGGGTTAGCAGTATAGGAATGTCCGTGAAAAAAAGTCTTATTCCGATTTAGAGAAAGAAATCCATTATAAATTTTCTCAGAACAGGAGGTTACTCCTAAAGGCATCGTACCTCCGGTTATTCCTTTTGACAAGCAGATGATGTCGGGTTTATTTTTTAAGTAGTCGGTGGCAAAATATTTTCCGGTTCTTCCAAATCCAGTCATTACTTCATCAGCAATTGTAAGAATATCATTTAATTGACATAATTCGATGAGAGCATCAAGTACTGATGCTTCATACATCAGCATACCGCCGGCACCTAATATTAAAGGTTCAAAAATAAATGCCGCTATTTCATTTTCATTCTCTTTTAGAATTTTCTTTAACGCCTCAATCGTTCTTTCCTGTTGTCCCGCCTCAGGTAATGGAATATGAATCACATCAAATAACAGAGAGCTGAATGAATGTGTAAATGCGCCTCTGGCGCTGATAGACATTGCTCCAAATGTATCTCCATGATACGCGTGTTCAAAAGCAATAATTTTATTTTTTTGAATGCCTTGATTTCCCCAAAATTGAATGGCCATTTTAATCGCTACTTCTGTTGCGGTAGATCCGTTGTCGGAATAAAATATTCTGGAGTGATTATCAGGCAACAATTCAATTAATCGTTCAGCAAGAACAATCGCAGGCTCATGTGTAAAGCCTGCAAAAATTACGTGTTCAAGTGTACCAAGTTGATTTGCAACTTTTTCAGCAATATAGGGGTGTGCGTGACCATGTATATTTACCCACCAAGAAGAAACAGCATCAATATATTTTGTGCCAAAATTATCATAGAGCCAAACGCCCTCTCCTTTTACAATTGCGATCGGTGGTTCGTTTAACTCTGCTTGTGTATAGGGATGCCAAATAACTTTTTGATCTCTTTCAGAAAGGCTCATACTAATGTATTTTAAAAATCTCTTTAAATTGATTTGCGTAATAAGCAACAGTATGCTCATCCACTTTATCCAGCATCTCTATTTTAGCGATACAATTTAATTTTGTATAATTTTCTATGAAAGATTCTGTCATTTTATTTCTTTCACCATTAAATATTATCCCCAAAATGGGGATGCCCCGATTAAGTAATAATTCTACCGATAACAAACTATGATTGATGCTGCCCAAATAATTTTGAATAACCAGAATTACCGGTAATTTCCACTGTTCTAATAAATGAATATTCAGTTCATTTCTATTTAGCGGCACCATTAAACCACCTGCTAATTCAATTATCAGATTGTTTGTTGTTTCAGGTATATCAAGTTTACTTAACTCAATGCTAATACCATCTATTTCGGCTGCAGCATGAGGCGACATGGGTTGCGACAAGCGGTAAGCCTCGGAGTGAAAAAAAGATCTTTTATTTGAAACATGTTTTTTTACAAAGTCGGTATCTGTAAAATGGAGATTCCCGGCTTGAATAGGTTTCCAATAATCAGCTTCAAGCGCTTCGGTGAGAATTGATGCAATAAAAGTTTTGCCAATACCTGTTCCAATTCCCGCTATCACAATTTGTTTCATGTGTTTATTATTTTATTTTGGTTACATGTAATTCGCTAACAAACATCCCGGTTGGTGACAAATTTTTGTTATGCTTATTTCATGTGTTTTTTATTGGTGTTGGTTACTTATGTTTCGTTAAAAAACATTTCATGTGTTTTTTATTGATTTTGGCTACATGTAATTCGCTAACAAACATTTCAGTTGGTGTCAAATTTTTGTTATGCTCATTTCATTTTTAAATAATTGTCTGAAGAAGTAACTTTAACTGATCAATTTGTTCCATGGTATTGTGCATATGCAAGCTAATTCTCAAGCGTTCTTTTCCAACCGGCACTGAAGGGCTTACAATTGCGCGAACATCAAATCCTTTTTCCTGCAAATGCTTGGACACTTTTTTCACTCTTTCATTTCCCGGTATCACAATACTTTGAATTGGGCTTAGGCTCTCGATCAAATAAACGTTGTTCGAAAACGACATGTTATTTTTAAAATGTTGAATCAATTTATGCAAGAATCCGTTTTCAAAATTTTCAGACATGAGATGTTCATAGGCAGTTCTAATATTTACTAAAGAGTGTATTGGTAGTGCTGTTGTAAAAATGAAAGATCGGGCAAAGTTGATCAGATAATTTCTTAGTGTTTCAGTTCCTAGCACTACTGCTCCATGGCAGCCAATTGCTTTTCCGAAAGTATGAACTCTTGCAAAAACATCTTTCTCTGCTCCTAATGCAGATACCATTCCTCTTCCCCTTTCACCAAATACGCCTGTAGCATGGGCTTCATCAACAATTAAACTAGCATTATATTGTTTGCAAAGGGCAATTATTTCTTTCAGCGGGGCGATATCTCCATCCATTGAGTAAACAGATTCAACTGCTACAAAAGTTCTTGTTTTTGCTAGTTCTAATTTCTTTTTCAGATCTAATACATTATTGTGCTCAAATCGAAATCGTTTAGCATAACTTAATCTGCAACCATCAATAATACTGGCGTGTATTAATTCATCACAAATTAATACATCTTCTTTTTGGGCTATGCAGGAAAATAGTCCGAGGTTGGCATCGTATCCAGAGTTAAATAAAAGGCCTGCTTCTGACTTATGGAATGTTGCTATAAATTTCTCTAGTTCTTCGGCATATTTCGTATTACCCGAAATTGAACGAGAGCCAGTTGCACCTGATAAATAGGTTTGATTGGCAAAATGTGTATCTACATTTTTACGAATTATCTGTGAACGGGAAAAGCTCAAATAATCGTTTGAACAAAAATCTACTAGCCCTTCATTTAGTTGCAGGGATCTGTACAAATGCAATGCTTCTCGTTTTTGGAGCATATCTAGCATTCGCTTATCAGTTGTTAAAAAGCAATCTTCCAAAGAAACTATTTTAATACTTTACAAAATCCAGCACTACGCAATTGTATCGGCTGAAACAGTTACTCCTTTTTTAAAAGCTTTGCGCGCTTTCAAACCCAGAAGTTCAAACATTGCCATGTCTTCACTAAAAGCAGGATTAGGAGTAGTTAATAGTTTATCTCCTGCGAAAATTGAGTTAGCACCTGCCATAAAACAAATTGCTTGTTCGGCAATACTCATTTCCATTCTGCCTGCCGATAAGCGAACTACCGTTTTTGGCATGATGATTCTTGCAGTTGCGATCATTCTCACCATTTCCCAAACTGAAATATGTTTTTGATTTTCCAAAGGAGTGCCCTTGATTGGCACAAGAAAATTGATTGGTACAGATTCGGGATGCTGTGCCAAATTAGAGAGGGTGAAGAGCATTCCTACTCTATCATCAACAGATTCACCAAGGCCAATAATGCCACCAGAACAGAGTGTCAATTTTGCTTTCCGTACATTATGCAGGGTCTTCAGGCGATCGTCGTAAGTGCGAGTTGTGATAATACTGGAATAATTTTCCTCAGAAGTATCTACATTATGATTGTAAGCATATAAGCCTGCATTTTTTAATTTCTGAGCTTGTTCATAAGTAAGCATTCCAAGCGTGCAACAAACTTCCATATCCATTGCATTAACCGATTTCACCATTTCTAATACTCTATCAAAATCCCGATTATCCCGCACTTCGCGCCATGCAGCGCCCATACACAATCTGGAAGCACCAGCCTCTTTTGCTTTTTTCGCAGCTTCTACTACTTCATCAAGTTGTATTAAGGCCTGAACGGCTACTCCGGTTTGATATCTTGCCGCTTGAGGGCAATAAGAACAATCTTCAGAACACCCACCAGTTTTAATCGAGAGTAAACTACTTATTTGAACTTCACTATAATTATTATTATTTCTGTGAATGGTTGCTGCCTGATAAATCAAGTCGAGCATTGGACGATTATAAATTTCTAATATTTCTTCTTTTGTCCAATCGTTTCTTATCATTTAAAATATATTTTATATGTACGATGGACAAAAGTATAAACTAATCTCCAACAAAACTGTTAAGACCTAACAGTTGTCTATTTTAAAATATAGTATTAAGAAAAGAAATTGAATGAGCCTGAAATAAAATTCTTTTGCAGCATCTTCCTATCCCATTAGATAGGTAAATCCCCCATTGATAGTTTCGCACAAATCGCTTACCTTTTTTTGTTGACACATTAGTTTAAAGGCATCTCTTATTTCTTTGTAATCGTTATGCATTGGACAGGGATGCGTGGCAGAACATTTGCTTAAGCCAAGTCCGCATTCATTAAATATTTCTTTTCCATCAATGGCATGAACAATATGAATGATCGGCTGGTTCTTTTGTTTTGTTGTTATAAAAAAACCACCAGTAGGGCCTTTTGAACTATTAATAACCCCTTCTTTTACTAGCGTCTGCAACATTTTTCCAACGGTATGCTCGCTGGCATTAATATCTGTAGCAATCTCTTTGATACTGGATTTTTGCCCCCGCTCAAATCCTGATGCCAGATAAATAACGGCTTTGATTGCCGTTTTACAGGTAAGACTAAGCATTCATTTTTTTTTTAAGGATTCTTGCTTTTCACCCAAAATTATTTCGCAATTTCAAGTGCTCAAAATAAGGGTTTTCATTTAGTTAGTTGTTTTTCAATTTCAAGCGCCTTAGGAAACAAAATATTGTTTTCGAGATGGATATGCAAATGCAAGTCTTGTTCAAACTCATCAAGCATTCTGTACAATAAACTATAACTGGCGCAAGCATCTTCTGGTAAAAAATAATTTGTGGAAAGCACCCTGATCTCATCGAGGTTTTTTCCTACAATTTCGTGTTCCATCTCCATCATATTAATCGGGTTTTTTACGGTTCCAAAATGTGCCACATGCAATGGCTGCTCACCAGATTTAGCCGCCACTAATTCTTTAATGTAAGGGAACAACACTTTTTCTTCTTTAACCATATGTGCCATTAGTTCAGCATAAATCTCCTCCACCAATTTATGAATGCTTATCAATTCAGTATGATGATTGCCATGTACTTTCCTTACTTTCTCTGCATAAGCTTTTATATCGGGCAGTGTTTTCCTTATATAACTGTGGTGTGTATTCACAATATAGTCTGCCAGAAAATCTAGGCTCCATTCATCATAAGGCAGCGGGCGTGATGCAGGCAGTCGGTCTGCCTGCTGCAGTTCCTGTTCAACTTTTGTAACATCCAATCCTTTTTCGGCACAGGCTTGTTTCACCGTTTTCTTTCCCCCACAACAAAAATCTAATCCATATTTTTTAAACACTTGTGCTTTTCGCAAGTCCTTTGCAGCTATTTGGCCAAGGGTTTCATCAGTTTCGCCCTTTATGCGCTTACTGATTTTTACTTTCCACCATTCAGGACCCTGCTCCAAATATTCCCAGTTGAATATATTGCCTCTTTCGCCTAATAATTGATAGTATAAAGGTTTCGGATCGTGATCGTTATGAATCGTTAAACTTTCTCCTTCTGCCAGTTCATCAAAACGAACAAATATGGTTGGGTGTTTTTGTTTTGGTTCCAGCAAGGTTACATTAAGAATATTTTCTTCAATAACTGTGTACATATGATTTGTTTTAAAATGATTTGACAAATCAAAGTTAACAGGTTTATCTTAATAAAAGTAATTAAATACTTTTACTAAGATAAAATTACAGTTCCCTGACAATCTGTTTATTGGTCCAGGCTTATAACGAGACCCCTCTTTTCCATGGAATAAAATCATCCTGATTGAGTGCAACAGCTTTCGGTGTTATCGCACCACTTGCTACAGCGATGAGGTACTCAAGAATTTCTCTTCCTTTTTCTTCAATAGATTTTGTGCCCTCAATAATATCTCCTGTATTGATATCAATGATATTTTTCATTTTTTCTGCCAATTTTGAATTGGTAGCGATTTTTATTACTGGGCAAACCGGATTACCAGTAGGTGTACCCAAGCCGGTTGTAAAGAGAATCAGGGTTGCGCCGCTGGCCGCTTTTCCGGTAGTAGCTTCCACATCATTACCAGGAGTACAAACCAAATTAAGTCCGGCTTTAATTGCAGGCTCTGTATAATCCAACACATCTGTTACAGGCGATGTTCCTCCTTTTTTACAAGCACCTGTGCTCTTAATTGCGTCGGTGATCAAGCCATCTTTAATATTCCCAGGAGAAGGATTCATATGAAAGCCCGACCCAACTGCCTTTGCCTGATCACTATATTCTTTCATTAAACGAATAAACTTGTTGGCGGTTTTTTCATCTACCGATCGATCAATTAAATTCTGTTCTGCACCGCATAATTCAGGGAACTCGGCCAAAAGAACCTGTCCACCTAAGCCAACGATCAAATCAGCGCAAAAGCCAACGGCAGGATTCGCAGAAATACCGCTAAAGCCATCGCTACCGCCGCACTTCACACCCACACACAATTTGTTTAAAGTTGCAGCAGTACGTTCCTGCTGATTTACTTTCATCAGTTGAAGAAATGTTTGTTTAATTGCGTCGGCAATTAAATCAGATTCACTGGCATGTTGTTGTTGTTCAAAGACCAACAGTGGTTTATCAAATTCAGGGCTGCGTTCCTGAAGATATTGTCGAAAGTCGTTTACCTGCAAATGCTGGCATCCCAAACTTAATAAAGTAATGCCCGCTACATTCGGGTGATCTGCATAAGCTGCCAATAATCTCCCCAGCGTTTCCGCATCATGTCGGGTGCCCCCGCATCCGCCGGAATGATTCAAAAATTTGATACCATCAACATTTTTAAATAACCGATTTTGGATAGCGTTTGCAGGTGCAAAATTTATGGATCGTATATCTTCACCCTTATTAATTGCATCTCTAAGTTGCTTTGCATAAGTTGTATACTTTTCAGTTACAGCATATCCAAGTGATTCATGCAATGCCTCTTTAATGGTATCCAAATTCCGGTTCTCACAAAAAACGGTTGGGATAAATAACCAATAGTTGGCAGTACCAACACGACCATCGTTACGATGATATCCCAAAAAAGTTCTGTTACTGAATTGACTAATATCGGGACCATTCCATTTATAGCTAAAGCCCCTATAACCAAATTCATCTGCTGCGTGTTTGGTATTTTGTGTTGTCATGAGTGAGCCCGCTTTTACAGAACAGGTTAATTCACCAACTGTTACACCATACATCACGATCTTATCTCCTATATCACCCGCATGCATAAATATTTTGTGCTTTGAAGGAATGTCTTCCACTAACACAGTTTGTTCATTCATCCATTGTACTTTATCCCCCTTTTTAAGGTCAGATAGTGCTACCAAGACATTGTCTTTCGAATCTATTTTAAGCACAGAAGATTTCATATTTTTTTATTGATTTTGGTCCCGAGTGCTCGGGATTCGTTAATAAGTATTTCAGTTGCATCAATTTTAAACCACACAAAGGAACCAATTAAAACAATGATGCCAATTAATAATAGAGGAAAATAATATCCATATGCTGAGGCAAGATAGCCGAATGATACTGTGCTGATATATGCACCGGTTAATCCTGTTGTATTCATTGCTCCGGATACTGTTCCACTTCTTAATCCACCAATATCCATGGCAACTGCCCAAGCCACTGGAGCGGTAACATCCATGCAAGCCATTCCAATGCCCAGCGCAATGATTGCAGAAAAGTTATCGCTGGTGAGTGAAGCTGCAATAATGCAAATGCCCGAAACAAACAAGCCTACAAGCGGAACAATTCTGCGTCCCCATTTTTTACCAAACTTCAGGCAGGCTTTATCGCTCAACCATCCTCCGGTAAAACATCCTATTGCAGCCAACAAATATGGTAGCGATGAAGCCCAGATCAATTGATCTTTTGCAATCAATCTTCCTTTCTCAAGATAAGTATGAAACCAACTTTGAAAAAAATAGGCGCCAATTGCATAACACAAATACATGGCCATTAGCAACCACAAATTCTTTGATTTAAAAATACTCCAGTGAAATGCTTTGGACGCTTCTTGCTCTACTGGCAAACCTCTTTCAGCCTGTATATAAGCCAATTCGCGAGCCTCTATATTCTTGCACTCAGACGGATCTTCTTTATGCCATTTAAACCAAAAAATCGCCCAAATTATACCAACAATCCCCAGCAGATAAAAAGGCATATGCCATCCGTATCGGTGCTGTAAGGGTATTACTAAAAAAGGAGTTAAAGCAGCGCCTATTCTGGAAGCGCCCCAAATGGTTGCTTGGGCTCTTCCTCTTTCTAAAACCGGAAACCATTTACTTAATACGATTGATGTATTTGGATAAGCGCCTGCTTCGCCAATACCAAAAAGGAATCTCACAATTAACAGCATCAAAAATCCAGAAGAAAATCCGGTTAGCACTGTAAATAAAGACCACCATATTACAACCCTGAAAAGAACTTTCTTACCTCCAATTTTATCGCCCAACCAGCCGGTGGGCATTTCAAAAATTCCATATGCCAATGTAAACATACCCAGTATCCATCCCCATTGCATCGTATTGATATGCAGATCCCCCATGATGGATACACTTGCAGACGACAATGCAATTCGATCGAGAAATGTTATCATCGACAATAAGGACAATACGAATAGTACCTGGTATCTTTTAGCCATGGAAAAAGTTTACAATATAAAAACGCCATGCAGAAATAACTCTGCATGGCGTTAAACTTAAAACATTTAGATTAAAATACAATATCGATTCCTTTATGCTGAATCTTTTCAATCGGCTGATCGACTAATTTAAGTTCAGTAATTTTGCTCATGCTGTTTATTGGTTCTCACAAAACAAATCTACAACAATCTATAGGTTCCTCTATTGTGGCCTACTTTTGTATACCCTTTACTTTACTCGGTTAGTAGTGATTTCTTTTAAAGAAATAACTAATCGAAATTCCAACTTGTGTATTCATTTTATCAGACAAGGTAGATGGCCCGTAAAATCCTCCATCCAATTTTATCCATCTATAATCTATGGTGCTTGTACGGTTAATAAATCCGGAAAACAAAAATTCTTTATAATCCCATTGCACTTGAAACGCAATATTCCAATCAACCCAGTACTTGTTTTCAAATCCAATACCTAGATTACGGGATAAATAGTTATAGTAATAAAAATCGTTATTATGCACCAGTCGTTCGGCCGAAATTCCAATTTTTTTTAAACCTTTTATCCAACTAACGCTGGCCATTTCGCTATTACTTCCCGGCCCAATAGATGCACCGAGCAATTTACCTTGGTTGGTATAGCCCTGCGTAATATAGGGATGGGTGTACCAACTATTAGTGCGAGGAATCCCAAAAACGGCATCTTTGTTAAAGATTAAACGAGCATCAGGCAATTGTAACTGGGTAATTTCAATCCCAAACAAAATGGCAGATTTATTAGAACGATTTCTGAATAATTTTCTAAAGCCGGCTATATATCCGGTTGGAATGGTATCACCAATGATATTAAAGGGATTGGCGAGTTTATTGGCCCTGCCATATTCAAAATAAATTTCAGCATGCTCTTTGGGCATGACATACCTGAAAAACAAAGATCCGAGCGAGGCCGACCCCTTCTTATTCTCCGAATCTAATACCAAATCCGAAGGGGTTACCCCAGTAGAATCTTTATAAAAATAAGTTGCCCCTGCAGTTCCTATATGCAGGTTAGGCATCCATTTAGGGTTCCAGCTAAAAATATATCCGGCCAATGCCCTACCCGCTTTTTGTTTTTTTGCAATTCCACCTGCCCAGATGGTACGCATTATTTCGTTGTCGGGCGCTTCTGTACTAGTGTTTTTTAAAATGCCAAAAACTACCTGAAATTCTATTTTCCCAACTGCTGTTGCGATGGGTTTCCTGCTATTAAAAGTTGTATGCAAAAAGCCGGGGGCGTTATTGGTCATTATCAGACTATTTTTAATTCCGGGCCCCCACCACAAATTCTCTGTTGATATGCCAATTGAAACAGACTTGCCATTGTAACGGAAACTCGACTGTCCGAGAAAAATTTTCTGAAGAGGTTCTTTCCCAAACCTGCTAAAATTGTCGATTTTGTTTACATTGTATAAATAATATCTGGCCCAATAATTTGGATCTGCCGTATCGCTTTGAAACCCTATAGGATCGGTGTTTGCCGCAGTTACAAATTCGGGTTGCAGCATCAAACTAAATCCATTCCACTGAGCATGAACCCCCAGAGAGATTCTTTGTTGTAATCCAACAGAAGGGTACATCGTTCCATCGTTTGAACCAATGGGCAAATTAGAATTTGTTTGCCAATTATAAACCGCCTGTGTTAATTGAACCTTTGGCCATTTTCTTTTCTTATCGCTTTCATCCAATAATTGATTCCAAAATTGGTCAGTACTCCTCACCACAAAAGACCTGCCCTGCAAATTCAAAGTATCATTCAATTGCGATAACCGTTGGTAATCCATCAAATAAATATCGCTCACCACATCCTGCCCCGACACTAAAAATGTCAGAAATAAAAATGGAAGTGCTAAAACTAATCTTTTCATTTTACTATGTTTTTTCTTCCACTCTTCACTTTTATCTTTTATCTAAAAAAAGTAGATACAATTAACCAGCGCATATACATTAAACACATTTCCCTTCTCCCATCCATAATTATGCGACCTTACAAATTGTGTTTCCCCATTCAGCAAAAATTTATTCCATCGCTTCTGAGCCAATAACCCTAATGAAAGATCATTCCATTGATTTTCCCGCATACCGATTAAGTTTTGCGAACCCACCAAGGCTTTTGGATCTTGTTGAATTCTTTGAAATTTAATTCCCAGGTAATCAAAGCCCTTTATTTTTTTAACCTGAATGGTTTGTACATTATTTCCCTTTCCGCTACCTGCTCCAACTATTTGGTTTTGATAAGTCAACCCTTGCGTAACCTGACCATGTTCATACCAATTTCCTGAATTTCTAACAATATAGCTTGTAGTTTGTGCCATATGAGTAATCTCTCCAGAAATATCTAGTAACTGGTTATTTTTTAATTCAATTATTTTTTTGAAGCCGGCAATAAAAGCCGATGAGTGATTTGGATTGCTGCTAAAGTCGCGAAAGTTTGCTTTGAAATCGTTATATCCATATTCCAAATAAAATTCAATCTTGTGTTTTGGTAGAATCCAACGAGTAAACAAACTAATTGCACCATCATTTGGGATTGAGGAGGCCAGTGCATTTGAATCCGAACTTGCCCATGCTAAAACAGGTAAATATTTTTGAATAAATGAACCCTTTGTCCTTTGTTGATCACTACTATACAAATGATCCATTCTTGTTAACCCAAGAAAAAATCCTTCCATCCATTTTGGTTGGTAGGTTAAAACAATTCCATTAAAATACCTAGATTCATTTCTAGGATTCAGCGGTTTCATAAAATTATTCTCATTCGCTGCAGTCGTATCTTCATCAAACTTACCCACCACCAACTGCCATTCAAAAGAACCGATTGGCGTTTTTAATGGCCGATTGGTATGAAATGACAGGTGCTGAAATCCTGGTGCATTATTGCTCATTAACAAGGAGCTAAACTGCCCGGGCCCCCACCATAGGTTTTCGGTAGAAGCAGCAATAGAAACTGCGCCAAGGTTTAATCTGATAGAAGACTGCCCCGGAAAAAACTTCGAAAAACTTTTTCCTGAATTAGAACCATATCCCTGTGTAATATCATAAGCATTATTAGCAGCATAAACAAACTCCGGTTGCAATTGAATGCTCAGCGGGCCAATTTTCGCATAGGCTCCAGCGGTTAAAGAAGTTTGTATACCCTTCGCCATAATCATCCCCTGATCGTTCCAGCCATAGGGATGATGGCTATTATATTTTGTGGTAAAGCCTGTAGGTAAAATGGCAAATTGTATTTTACCCTTTGACAATGAATGTTCCGCTAATTCAAACCCATTACTGCTATCAATCAGATTTAATAGATTTTTTCTTTCGATCCCTTTATGATAAAAAAAAGGTCTAGCAGTAAAAGAATTGCTTTCATCCATTTTCCCGGTGAGTTGCAAAACCCTTAACATATCGTCGGTGCCTATCTGGCCAATCGGTACTGATTGGCTAAAGCCTTTCAAGACAATAAAAAGCATTACTAATATTATACTATATTTTCTCATTACTCTAAAAACTAAAATCATGTTTTTAAAATTTATCCTCCCCCGCACGCAGCAGGGAGGAACTATATCTATACTATCAATGCTGTCCGATAAAACCAAAAGTTTTGCCATATTTTTAAGATATGACCAAAAAGATATAGTTTGGCTTTTGCACAACTAAACTATGTGAACAATAGTACAAATTTTTACGGTAATTCCGTTTTCGGACAGTTGATTTCTTTGATAGCAGTCCAAATTGTAAAAAAGACTACCCAACAAATGCAATTGGCAAAGATCTGTTCATTATTGAAAGCACTTCTATTTTCTTGTTTTTAGACCTTTTAAAGTACGTTGGACGAAAGCCTGAGAGTAGTGCGGAATAAAGGTTCACATGCAGATCCGTGCGGATTATAACTTGCCCGTACTTGTTTAAACAACCCTACAGACTGCACATCCTGTTCCGTTTTCGCATTCCTAAAGTGCACTGTTTGCTAATAATCGCTCCTGTTTGAAATTCCTCCTCCCCGTTTAATAATTCGGCAATTCAGTCAATACCATTCTTTTTAAATTGGAACAGGAAAGGAACTTCTACATTTTCTTTAATCTGAAATACGCCTCTCCAGATACCCGCAAGTGTTGAAATATCTAAAGTATAATCCGAAGCGAAATAAATAGAGATACTATTCTGAACTGCCGCGATACAACTAAAACATTCCTTAACTTAGAACATTATAAATCGCTACCATGAATCCACGTATAACGATAGAATACTGCCCAAAATGTAATTGGCTTTTACGTGCTGCCTATATAGCTCAGGAACTCCTGACTACTTTTGTGGACGATGTACACAGTGTAACATTGGTTCCCAGTGCTACAGGTGGCCATTTTAGCATTAGTATTGAGAATGCCATTGTATTTGACCGAAAAGAGTATGGTGGATTTCCTGAGATCAAAGAATTGAAACAAAAAATACGCGACATTGTGCATCCGGGTAAAGACTTAGGACATTCAGATAAACATTAAATACAGTAAATGACCGGCATCATACTTTGTGGAGGCAAGAGCAGTAGAATGGGGAGTGATAAAGGTTTATTATCAACCTCAGGAATTACCTGGGCTGAAACAGCCTGTCAAAAGCTGGCCTCATTTGTATCGTCAATTGCAATTTCAGTGAACTCTGAACAAATACCATCTTATAAAAATTATTTCCGGGAAGATCAATTGATTATCGACAATACAGAATTAAATATTGGCGGTCCTTTATGCGGACTCCTAAGTGCTCATTTATTGAAGCCTGAAGAAGATCTATTTCTTTTTGCCTGTGATCTTTTATTGATGGAGTCAATTGTATTCGAGAAGCTGTTGGTGTTGAAAAAAGAATTCCCTAATAATGAAGCTTATGTATTTATAAAGGAAAAAGAAGCGGAACCTCTTTGTGGTATATATACTGCCAATGCATTGAAACTTATATTAGCGTCATATCGTGAAGGCAATTTGGGGAAGCAAAGTATGAAACACGTACTGGAAATGATAAACACATACAGAACTGAGCTTCCTGATGAATGGCAAAATTATTTCAAGAATATAAACAGTCGTCAGGAATTAAAAAACTAAACCATTAAAGCAATAAGCGCTAAAGGCTTTAGTTCTTTTTTAGGTGCTTCGCACAATGAACAGGAGTATGAGTCTGGCAGGTCGGCAAATAAAGTGCCAGCAGGGATTTGCGCGGTTTTATCACCCAGCACTTCATCGTATATGGTTAAGCAATGAGGGCATTGATAAACGATTCCGTGTATTTCTGTGGCGGGTTCCTCTGCCATAGCTTTAGAATCTATCTCCGCATTATTCACCTCTTCGCGCTGCATCTCGTAATAATATTTACAAACAGAAATGAGGTAGGTATCAAGGTGTTCTTTCTTTACGGCTTCTCTGAAAACAATATATTTCGAAGAATTAGGATTGAAATTTTGAGTATATGAAATATCATAACTATCCAATGGCACTGTTTTACTCCTCACAATTCCATACCTACGTTCGATGAGCACCGACCCGAATAGCATGGCTTTCTGTTGGGTTTTAACAGCAAAGCAAAGACCGTATGTGCGAGTATCTTCTTTATCAAAGAGTCGGATAATATGCCGCTTGATAGCTAGTCCATCGTCATTATTATCTTCTACCTGCCAGCCTAATTCATTCGAAGCATGCCTTACGTTAATTCGATATTTACCCAAAACCCAATCCCAAAAAACTCTGTCTGCTTGTTCAATTCCCTTTACCACTATTGATTTCCACGGTGTGGTATACAACTGACCCACTTTTGTTTGAAGGCAAGTGTTGGCAATATCTTTTAGAAATTTTACCGGAAATAATTCATCGCGACGATAAATGCCTAACCAGAATTTATTACCGTAATTATTAAAGCCTTCATAATAAGGCAACTGAAATTTTGGCAACTGCAAAGGATGCTCTACGGGTTTAGCAATAAGTGTGATGGCTTCTTTTACCCGCAGGTGAAGAGAAGCACCATCAGCAATTTGATATAACAGGATCAAATCCTCTATATATTTTGATAAGCGGGGAATATCATTTGTATATATCAGGTCAGGCCATTGATACAAATCTTTCGTTTTTGGAAAGCGAATAAATAAATACCAGAAATGGCCGGCAGAAGAAGCGATCCAGTTGATATGTCCTGTAAAGAATGGCGTAAATGATTGGTTTGCATCGGAAATATTGATCTTCAAACGAGGAGTGTAATCAAACAAATCAAAAATGTCTTTATAAACACCCTCGCGCAACCATGAGTCAGGGGCAAAAATTCCTTCAGCCGCATAAGAGCTGACTATATTGGGATAATTATTTGTGTTTACTTCATATGCAATATCATTTCGCTCCAAAGAATTCACTAATCTGTCGTGGTGCTTATTACCTGCGTCAATCAATAATTGCTGACGCAAACCAAATTTAACTTCCTCAATACCTGCTTCTTCAACTGCCTTCATAATATGCAAGAGATAGCCTGGTGAAATGATACCACCTGTAAAATTTACTTTAAACTGAAAAGCATGTCTCATAACAACCCAAATTCTTTTATTGCAATAGGGAAATTTCTATTCTCATGACTAGGCCTGCTAAGTTTCACCAGCACAAAACGCTGCAGGTCGTTTAATTGTTTCCACTTTACCCGCTCCAACTGAAAATTAAGAGCAACCATTTTTTGTTGAACTGATTCTGGAATCACATTTAAATTAGCCCAGGAAGGCTCTTTGTCTACTTCCATATCCTGTGCTTCATGACTTGTCCGAAATAAGATGACCGTTTTAACATATTTACGGTAAGTTTTTATTTCATCTTCATTTTCACAAGGATATTCAGATATATTTTTTCTTTCTTCTTCATTCATGCAACTCCATTCTTTTAGCTTTAGCTTAATACCGCATGCATCCAGTTTAAACCGGGCAATCATGGGAATACAGCGTATGTTTTCCTCTACAAAATCTTCTTCAAACTTGAAATACTGAATCATAATTTTTTATTTTATCAGTTCGGGTTCTTCAGTTCTTATCAGGTAGTTATTGATGATCTGCTGTACTTCGGGTTTGCAACTACCGCAGCCTTGCCCGGCGCCCGATACTTTACACAGTTCTTTTAATTCTGTGCAACCTTCTTTTATTTTTGCCAAAATATTTCCTTCCCCCACATTACCACAAGTGCAAACCAGTTTCCCAATTACCGGCTCTGCCTTATCACCACTTCTTAACAGTGCCAGGCGCTTTTCGCTTAACTCAATTTTATTTTCGATGAGTGCTTTAAATTCTATAAATTCTGTCTTATCCCCAATCAAGATTGCACCCACCAATCTATCATTATAAATAATACATTTTTTATAATACTGTTTTGCCTTATCAATAAACAGTACCTCCTCATAAGCAGGATCATTAGGCGTTTCCGCCATACCCATTGAACACAAAGTAGTACCATGCATCTTTAATATGTTCATCAGTAAAGAGCCTTTATAATATAGCGAAATGTCGCCACTCAAATATCGGGCAACAATGTCGGCCTGTTGTTCGGCCGCTGCTGTAATGCCATAGAGGAATCCTTTAAACTCAGCTATCTCCCCAATCGCATAGATTGATGGATCATTGGTCTGCAGGTATTCATCAACCACTACACCCCGTTTAACTTCTATTCTGCATGCCTTAGCCAGTTCAATATTTGGTGTGGTTCCTATTGCAATCACAATGGCCTGACCATGAATAATCAAGCCACTTTTCAAACAAACTCCTTCCACATTTACAGATCCAAGAAATCGTTCGATCTCATCATTATAATAAATTTCAACGCCTTTATCTCGGAGTATTTCATCTAATAACTGACTCCCCAAAAGGTCAAGCTGTTTGTCCATCAAACGAGAGATTCGCTGAATAATCACCACTTCCACATTTACTTCACGTAGCGATGCTGCAAGTTCTATCCCTAAAAGCCCTCCTCCAACAATCACTACTTTTCCCTTTGAAGGATCAATATGATTTTTAAAATTGTCTGCATCCATGCGGCTTCGCATACTGAATATACCTTTTAATGGAGGCAGGTCGCGCAGCATGGTAGCACGGCTTCCGGTTGCCATGATCAAAACGTCATAAGCATGTGTTTTACCTTTACTATCCAATACGGTTTTCTTTTCTCTGTCGATCTGTTCGATGCTAACACCCCGGTGTAATTGAATGTTTAAAATAAATTCTTCTTCTGTGCGCATCTTAATAAGTTGTTCCCATTCCTGAGCTCCACTAATATAATCGGGTAACATAACCCGATTATAAAATGGAAAGTTTTCTTTACTGAACACTATGATTTCATCCTCAATATTGATAGCCCGATAACTTTTAATAAACCCAAATGATCCTGCACCGGCACCAATGAGAATTATCTTTTGTTTTTGTTTCTTGTAGGGGATAACCTGCACAGCACTGAATTTAAAATCGGGTTCTTTTGAAAGTGGGTCGATTAGTTTATTGGTGAGATTGTTGGCACGATTGAGATCGTTATCCAAAATCTTACCCCAGTGCATGGGAAGAAATACAACACCCTGTTTGATCTCATCAGTAAACTTTGCTTTTACCCGAACATTACCACGCCGATTGGATATTTCAACCAATTGTCCCTCACTGATTTTCCTGACTAAAGCATCTTCAGGATTTATTTCCAAAAAAGCCTCAGCGATATGTTGGTTGAGTTTATTTACTTTCCCGGTTTTACTACGCGTATGCCATTGATCTCGTATTCTGCCAGTTGTTAGTACCAATGGAAAATCGGGTGTTAGTTCTTCTGATTCATTTTGATCAGGAACTGCATGGATGATTGCTTTTTCGGATGGGGTATAAAATTTTTTGTCTTCAAATAAACGTGCAGTACCTAAGCCCGTTGCTCCTTTTGGATAAGGCCATTGTACCGATCTTTTTTCTTTCAATATCTCATAGCTCAATCCACTAATATCAATATTCGTTCCTTCCGTTAAAGCACAATGCTCTGCATATATCTCAGACGCATTAGCATAATCAAACCCATGATAGCCCATCGCTTTAGCAAAACGGCAAACAATTTCTGTATCGGGTAAAGCCTCGCCCGGTGCATCAACAGCTTTTTGCAAATAACTGATGCGGCGTTCTGAGTTGGTCATTGTACCTTCTTTCTCGGCCCACGCTGCCGCAGGGAAAACCACATCCGCAAAAGGAAGTGTTTCCAGTTTATTAGTAATATCCTGAACAACCACAAATTTTGCTTTTTTTAAACCCGCTTCTGCAATTCTAACATCAGGCAAACTGATTAGTGGGTTGGTGCAAATAATCCAGATTGCTTTTAGTTTTTCATCATTCAATGCATCAAACATTTCTGTTGCAGTAAGACCCGGCTTCGGAGCAATTTTTCCTCCTCCCCAAAATCTTTCTACATATTCTCTGTCTTCCGCCAACAACAGATTTCTGTGTGCAGGTAATAAATTAGATAGACCTCCCACTTCTCTTCCTCCCATAGCATTCGGTTGCCCTGTCAGTGAGAATGGGCCAGCTCCAGGTTTTCCGATATTCCCTGTGATGAGGTTAAGGTTGATTAAACTGAGATTTTTGTTTACACCGATTACACTCTGATTTAATCCCATTGTCCACATAGTAATAAAGGCTTTGCTATTTCCGATAAAACCTGCAGCAGTTCTGATATCGTTTTCATCTACTCCACAAATGATCGCTGCTTCTGTAATAGAGCGCTGCATGACCAGCAGTGCATATTTTTCAAAGCCCTCTGCGTGATCGGTAATAAAATCTGCGTCGATATCGCCTTGTTCAATCAAACATCTGCCAATAGCATGATGCAGTACAATATCTGTTCCGGGATTCAATTGCAAATGCACATCGGCCATTGAACAGGTTTGTGTTCTACGTGGATCGCTCACAATAATTTTAAGGTTGGGATTGGCTTCACGTGCAGCTTCTACCCTCCTCCATAAAATAGGATGACACCAAGCTGGATTAGCACCTGCAACAAAAATGCAGTCAGCCAGTTCTATATCATCATAACTTACAGGCACTGCATCTTCACCTAGAGAAAGTTTATAGCCCATCACAGCACTACTCATACAAAGACGGCTATTCGTATCAATGTTATTGCTTCCGATAAATCCTTTTATAAGTTTATTTAACACATAATATTCTTCTGTTAAACATTGTCCCGATGCATAAATGGCAACAGAATCAGGGCCATATTTATTGATCAATGTTTTGAAAACAGCCGCTGTGCGTTCCATCGCTTTTTCCCATGAAACCCTTTGCCTAGGTTGATTTTTATTATATCGAATTTCAGGATACAGCAGTCGGTCGCTTGTATCCATTACCGTATAATGAAGGTTCATGCCTTTGCTGCAAAGCATGCCTTTATTTACCGGATGACTCTTATCGCCTTCTACCAATAACTTTCCATTGCGATCTTTTGAGATTACAATACCACAACCAACACCACAATAGCAACAAGTTGTTTTAGAAGAATCTGCCATACATTTAAATAGCTTTAGCCGTATTAGACTGATACGAATAATTTTTGCCTGAAATCCTGAATTTTAATTTACTCAACACTATTAATAGGCCTACAAATAATACTACAAAACCTAGATAATAAAATGCATCTGTATAAGGCATGCTTTTGAATAAAAAGCCAATCAGCATCGCACCAATATTTCCACCTGCACCTACAATACCTGCCACGCCGCCCACAGCTTCAGGATTTATAAAGGGCACAATGCTATAAGTGGCTCCGTTAGCCATTTTCAAACAAAGTCCAAATACAAACATGAGCACAATGGCCAATACTAATCCGCCCGATTTGGCAAACCAGATAATACTTAATCCTTCCAGTAGTAACAGTATTGCCAGAAAAGATACTTTTCCGTCAAACCCAAAACGGGAGCCAATTTTGTCAGAGAATATTCCGCCCAATGCCCTTGCAAATAAATTTAGCCATCCGAAGATGCTTGCGAGCAAACCCGCCATGATTAGAGTTGCTTTATATTCTTCATGGAAAAAAGTAGCCGCATAATTATCAACCGTAATTTCCACCCCAAAACAGGCCGCATACGCAATCGTTAAAATCCATGTGCGGTAATCTTTGGCAGCAAGTAAAAGAGTGTTTTGTTTTTTTGTTTTAACAGGCACCGTTATTTCATCGAAATTTCCGGCTGGTGTATCTTTTGTATAACGGTAGTAAACAAAAGCCATAATAAATAAAATAGTGCCTGGAACCATCATCGCTAAACGCCAACTATTTGCCGTACTTACCCAACCCAATCCAACAAAACCCGCAGCAATCAGGGGCATGAGTATTTGTGTAGCACCTCCGCCTGTATTACCCCAACCGCCTGCCACAGCATTTGCTGAGCCTTTAACATTGGGCGCAAACATTACTGAAGTATGATATTGTGTGATCACAAAAGAAGCACCAATAATACCAATACTTAATCGGAACAATAAAAAACTAATATAGCTGTTACTAAGTCCGATCAACAAAACAGGTATTGCCGAGAGTAATAACAATAAAGTATAGGTTTTTCTGGGACCCCATCTATCTACTAATCGACCAATGATTAGTCTTGCAATAATTGTGGCAGATACCGAAGCGATTCCGATATTGCCTTTCTGTGCCTTGGTCAAATGCAATTGTTCGGATACAAGCGGCATTAATGGTGCTATGCCAAACCAGGCGAAGAAACAAAAAAAGAAAGTGAGCCAGGTAATATGAAAAGTACGCATCTGAACTCCTTTGAAAGAGAGGATTTTCAGTTTTGATAAAGGTTGTTGTACTGTTAGCATAATTAATAAAATGATGAATTAGAAAGAGATAAATGCATTGTATTTAATCATTGATAGAAAATTTATCGATCAACAAATTCAACAACCTATCATGTATCTCCATATACGCCGGATCGTGAACAATATTTTTTTTGTTTCTTGGCCTGGGCAAATGCAGTTCCACAATTTCTTTAATGGTTGCTTCCGGGCCATTATTCATCACCACGATACGATCTGATAAGAAGATCGCTTCTTCAATATCATGGGTCACCATTACAACCGTTTTCTCGCGATGATCGAGGTTCCACATTTTTAATAATTCAACATGCATGCTGCTCTTAGTTAATGCATCCAATGCTCCAAAAGGTTCATCCAATAACAATACTTTAGGATCGATAGCAAATGCTCTTGCAATAGCTACTCGTTGCTTCATGCCTCCCGATAAATGACCGGGTAATTTGTCGCGATGTTCCCAGAGGTTAACCATCTTCAGGTTTCTTTCTATCAGTGATGCTTTCTGCTCATGTGTTTTTTGTTTAAAGACAGAATCAACAGCTACCTTGATATTTTTGTATACACTTAACCAAGGTAGCAAAGAGTAATTCTGAAATACTACCCCTCGATCAGGCCCCGGACCCTTTATCAGGTTTCCATTTGCAAACACTTCTCCTTTGCTGGGTTTAACCATGCCGGAAATAGTATTCATTAAAGTAGATTTACCACAGCCAGAGTGGCCGATAAATGAAATGATCTCGCCTTTATAAATGGCTAGGTTAATATCCTTAATAGCAGTATATACTCCCTTTTTCCCTTTAAAAGAAACAGTCACATTACGGATATCTACTGCTGTTTCCATTGCGGGAGCATGTATCAATTCATTCACCTCATCAAGAATATCTTCTGTACAATTTGTGTTAATCATGATCTTAGTTTTTGTCCCATGCAAAAGCATTTTGAAGGGAGTTAAAAAATTTATCCAATAACAATCCAACAGCACCGATTATGAGAATAGCGATCAATATTTTTTCAAGCGACAGTCCGTTCCAACTGTCCCAAACAAAAAATCCGATCCCGACGCCACCCGATAACATTTCACCTGCAACGATTACCATCCAGGCAACACCTATGGATAAGCGCAAGCCCGTAATGATATGCGGAAGTGAATAAGGGAGCATGATCTTTGTTAAATATTTCCAGGCAGAAAAACCAAACACCTTCCCTACATTTTTATGATCTGCGGGAATACTTGCAACTCCAAAAGCGGTATTAATTAGTGTAGGCCAAAGCGAGGTAATGGCAATAATAAAAATGGTTGCACCGCCGGCGGATTTGAAAGCAAGTAAACCCAAAGGAAACCATGCCAACGGAGATACGGGTCTTAGTATTTGTACCAATGGATTCAACAGTTTCATTCCGGTTTTTGAAGCACCCATTATTAATCCTGTTGGTATGGCAATAAGGCTTCCCAAACCAAACCCGTAGAACACTCTTAATAAAGAACTCATTAATTGATTGCCGATACCTTTATCGTTTGGGCCACGATCGTAAAATGGTTCTGCCATTAATTCTTTAAACACCAGCCATGTTGATTTTGGGCCGGGGATCTCGGCCTTGGTTATTTTCGAGATCAATGCCCATATTCCCAAAAGAATACACATGCTGAGCATAAAATACAGAAAGTCTGTGCCGCTTTTTTTAATGGAAAATGATTTCATGTGTTTTTTATTGATTTTGGTTACATGTAATTCGCTAACAAACATTTAAGTTGGTGTCAAATTTTCGTTATGCTTATTTCATGTGTTTATTAATTGATTTTGGTTACATGTAATTCGCTAACAAACATTTAAGTTGGTGTCAAATTTTTGTTATAGCTTATTTCATACAATTGGGATTGGGTTTTGTTTTAACGTTTAGTTGTTCTCAAATAAGCACTTACATTATTGGGATCAAATGCAACATCATATGTTGTTTTAAAGGGTTTCATATCTGGCTGAACAGGTATTTTCATTTCTTTTGCTACTTCAGCAAAAAGATCATCCAGTATTAATTTTTGTGCTATCTCTTTATAATTCGGTTCTGTTTTTAAATAGCCGAAACGAACATACTGTGCCAGAAACCAAATTACATTTGCTTTGAGTGGTGTAGCTACAAGTCCTTTGTTATAAAATGTCATATAATCATCCTTATACTTTTGCACGCCCAGATCACAACCAATTTCACTGGTGCCCATCAATCTGGCTTCAATTACTTGTATGGGTGCATTTACATAATAAGGTTTAGATAACCAGACAGCAGCCTTTTTACGGTTACCCATATCATCCAACCATATACTGGCTTCTATAATGGCTTTCATCACTTTTTTCAAATCCTCTTTGTCTTTTGCAGCAAACTGTGCATTTACAACCAATGCTTTCTCGGGATGATGTTTCCAAATATCCTGTGTTGAAATATGTGTAAATCCAATACCCTGCGCTACGGCAACGCCATTCCAAGGTTCACCCACACAAAACCCTTCCATATTATCCACTTTCATATTCGCTACCATTTGTGGAGGAGGGATTGTAATAATACCAACTGATTTTTGGTTAATCCCTGCTGCAGCCATCCAGTTACGAAGCCAGATATCGTGTGTTCCACCGGGGAAGGTCATAGCAAACGTGACCTCCTTTCTAGACTGTACATTTTTTATTGCAGCAGCAACTTTATTAATTTCTTTGTACCCTACTAAACCGCAAAAATCTTTCGATAATGTAATGGCCTGTCCATTGTTACTCAGCATCATTGCTATCTTCATTTCGGATCCGGGTTTTCCGCCAACACCAGTGTATACCGACATTGGCATTGAAAACAAACAGTGTGCACCATCCAGTTCTCCATTCAGAATTTTATCTCTGATATTGGCCCATGAAGCCTCTTTCGAAAGTTCCACATCAACACCATACTTAGCAAACAATCCCAATTCTTTTGCTGCTACCAACGGGGCACAATCTGTAAGCGGTATAAATCCCAGGCGGATCTTTTTTCCGGGGGGTGTCATTTTGAAAGCCATCGCTCCGCTAAATACAAGAAGCAATGAAAATAAAAAGCTTAGTTTTTTTATATTTGGTTTCATTTATATTAATTTAAAAGTGAAAAAATATTCACAAAAAATATATGGCAGCAATCGAAGGGTTAAACAAACAATCAACAGTAACTTATTACCGTATGGCAACAGGTTTGGTATATAAAAAATCGGGTGTAAACTTCAGCATAGCATAAAACCAATTTCCCGTTTTACGATAGCTGGCTGCAACTGCATCGCTTGTAGCTTGTGCTTTTGCAAAAGGCATACTCGCTGTTGCCGACATAATGGAATACCCCAGTTCGATATTGGTAAACTTATTCATGCTATAGTTCAACTGCAGATCTACTTCATGCCCTAACTGCTTATCTATTATAGTTCCGTCCGCCTTCTTCATATTCTTACTCAGAGAAAAATTGTGAAAGTCGGCTCCAATCGTAAACTGGTTCGACGTGTACTTGATTTTGAAATAGGCATTGTTTAATCCACCCGTTGGTGAGCCCGTACCTGCATAGAAATAATCCATATAGCCCCAGAATTTATGCGGCGTTCCGTATAAAGGATCGAAGCGATTATCTTTTCCAGACGGAGCAACAGCATCATTACCCGATAGCACATCATAGCCGGGTGTAAAACTAAATTTCCCCTTTTGATAAGTAGCAGCAACTGTATAGTGATAGGCATCCAGATCCAAACCATCGCGATTCGTACCAGATTGTTTATAATAAGCGGCTTGAATAGCGATCTTTCCAAAACCAGATGCATTACCCAATACATGATTGATCATCAAACCATAAGTGTATCTGTGTTGTGCACCGGAATAATCATAATTATCTGATGCGCCGGAAGAAACAAAACGTCGTCCATACACATACCCAGTTGCAGCATTACCTATACTATCCAGTTTATATTTTCCAAAATTGTCGTTGAAGAATAAAAACGAAAATTTTGTTTGATTAAATTTTTTGCTGACATACAAACTGGTAAACGATTTATATTGTTGCGTTGCCCCATTGGTACTTACAGGATTCGCAAAAACAGATGTGCCATTTGGCGAACTGTTATTGGCGGCATTGCCCCCCGCTGCAAGCGGAATTATTCCGGACGGAACAGGCACCAATACACCCAAAGAATTTTTTGTATAAGCAGGAAGATTTCCGGGAACGTAAGATGTATTCGTAGTTCCGAATGCATCTGCATTCTGATTAAAAGCATAACCCAGATCAACCTGCCAACCATGATGTACGGTTTTTAAAAGTACCATATCATGTCTGCGTGCCTGTTGCAGCCAATCGAGATTTCCAATCAAACGGCTATCATCATAAATCAATTCCTGCCGGCCTATTTTGATTGACATCTGATCGAACATCTTGAACCGGATAGTAGTGTCTGCTATATTTGCAAGAGTAAGATCGGCCCATGCTTCATGAAGCATCAAACGGTTACCATCATTATTCGTGATTGATGAAGCGTCCTGCCCCCATACTCTGACGTCCTGTAAAGAAGCACCAAAAGTTAATCTATCCCATTTATAACCAAATACCAGCCTTGTACGTTGAGAAGTAAATGCCGCTTTTGACGAACCTTGTACTACCAGGTTCCCCAAACCATCGCGCACTTCTGTTCTGGTTCTTAATTGACCCGTTAAAGAGAACTGACTTTTAGCGGGGTTCCATACCGAACCTAAAATAGTTGAACATAATATGATCGTTGTCGTTTTTTTCATACTAATTTTGCTTGATTTTTAAGGTGAATAATTTTTAGCCATCTTGAATTTCTTAGCCCGGCCAGACTGCACTCTGCCGGGTGTTTTTTTGTTTTATTGCATAATGATTAGTTTGGTTAGCATTATTGTTGGGTATCTGGTACGGCAATCAGTTTAATTTTCATCCTGATCGATGCCTATATAAACAAGGCCACTGATTATTTTAACAGGATATGTTTTAATCTGGTAATCATCACCATTTAAACATTCGCCTGTTTCGAGCGAAAATGTTTTTTTATGAAAGGGGCATGCCACTTTTGGTTCAGTATCCCTGCTACCAATCATTCCACGGCTAAGCGCCATTTGATTTCTGTGTGGGCATTCATTTTGTGTAGCATACCATGCCCCTCTTCTTGCAAAATGAAATAGGGCGATCTGGCGGTCATGGTATTTTACACATACGCCGCCATTTACCGGAACGTCTTCGGCTTTACAAGCAATGAACCAACTGGTTCTGCCTTCGGTTTCTGTAATAGTCATGGTTTTGGTTTTATGGTCAAATTTTTTCGTAAGGGTCAGTTACGATTTTGTTTATTCTTTATCTCCAATCAGCCACTTTCTTCTGTTCGCGCATTGGTTCAAATTGTACAGAAGGATCTTTTTCGTTCGGCGCATTCACAAAGTGGTTGAATTTTTTTTGGAGCTCAGGGTTATCTACTACTTCTTTCCACTCACATTTATAATTGTCTACCAATAGCTGCATTTCTTTTTCCAGTTCTGTTGCGATACCCAGACTATCATTAATAATTACATTTTGCAAATAAGTAATACCGCCTTCCATTTTATTGAGCCAGGGTGCTGTTCGCATCAGGGGGTCGGCTGTTTTAATGTAGAACATCAAAAAACGATCGATATATTTAATGCATGTTTCACTATCCAGATCTGTTGCAAATAATAAAGCATGTTGCGGTTTGGATCCGCCATTACCACACACATATAAATTCCATCCCTTTTCTGTTGCAATGATGCCAAAATCTTTGGCGCGCGCTTCAGCACATTCACGAATACAACCCGACACACCCGATTTAATTTTATGTGGTGCTCTTAGGCCTCTGTAACGTTCTTCGATCTGAATGGCAAAACTTACGCTATCATGCAAACCAAAACGACACCAGGTACTGCCCACACAACTTTTTACGGTACGCAAGGCTTTACCATAAGCGTGTCCGCTTTCAAAACCGGCTTCAATTAATTTTTTCCAGATGGCGGGAAGATCAGACAGGTGTGCGCCAAATAAATCGATCCTTTGTCCGCCAGTAATTTTTGTGTAGAGATGATATTCTTTTGCAACTTCGCCGATGACGATTAATTTATCAGGAGTAATCTCACCTCCCGGAATACGCGGAACAACCGAATAAGTTCCTCCTTTTTGAATATTCGCAAGAAACCGGTCGTTCGAATCCTGCGCAGTGGCATTGCCCTTATCCAAAATCAATTCATTCCAAAGGCTTGCTAATATGGATGCTACGGCAGGTTTACATATTTCACAACCATCATTCTTACCAAACATATCCAGTACATCATCATAAGACTTTAGCTGGTTGATTTTTATAAGATCAAATAATTCCTGACGTGAATAATGGAAATGTTCGCAGATTGTATTGCGTACATATTTTCCATTTGCTGCCATTGTGTGCAGCATAAGGTCTTTCACCATGGGCACACATCCTCCGCAACCAGTACCTGCTTTGGTGCATTTTTTTATTTCATCTACCGACTCACAGTTATACAATGAAACTGCTTTACAAATATTTTCTTTAGTAACCGTTTCGCAACTGCAGATAATGGCATCATCGGGCAATGCTGATACACTATCGCCACTAGTTTCACCAGCCCTTGACCCCAGAATAATATCTTCAGGGTTGGGCGGTAGTATTACTTTATTTTTTGCAGTCTGCAATAACATATTATAAGCATCTGCATCACCAATTAAAATACCTCCTAATAAATATTTTCCATCTGTTGAAATATTGATACGCTTGTAAACACCTTTCATGTTGTCTTCCAAAACAACAGTTCTGCCATCACATGCTTGCACAAATGGATCGCCAAAACTAGCCACATCAACACCAATCAGTTTAAGCTTGGTACTCATATCAAAACCACTAAATGATTTTTGCCCGCCTACCAAATGATCAGCCACTACTTCAGCCATTTCATAACCGGGGGCCACCAAACCATAAATCATGTTTTTATATAAAGCACATTCACCAATTGCATAAATGTTGGGGTCACTAGTTTGCATCCGTTCATTTACAACGATGCCTCCGCGCTGACCTGTTTCCAGTCCGGCTAATTTCGCCAACTCATCTCTTGGCTTGATGCCGGCAGAAATTACGAGCATATCCACTTCGATATGTGACTGATCGGCGAACTGCATAGCCCTGATCGACTCATCGCCCTGTATCTCTGTTGTATTAGTGTTGGTTAAAATTTTCAGGCCAAGTGCTTCTAGTTTGTTTTTTAAAATGGCTGATCCTGCTTCATCAATTTGTCTTGGCATTAATCGAGGAGCGAACTCAATTACATGTGTATCCGTAATACCCAGATCGAGCATGGCTTTTGCGGCTTCCAGTCCTAATAATCCACCCCCAATCACAGCACCTCGTTTAGATTTTCGAGCCCATTGTTTCATCAATTCCAGATCTTCAATGGTACGATAGATAAATACCCCATTCTTTTCAACACCGGGAATCGGGGGAACAAAAGCTGCGGAACCTGTGGCCAGAATCAAAATATCGTATTCCAGTGACAGTCCTCTTACAGAATGCACAAGTTTCTTTTCCCTGTCTATTTCCTTGATAGGGTCTCCCAGAAAGAGTTGGATATGGTGTTCAGCATACCAATCTGCTGGAGCGAGGGAGAGGTCTTCGGCAGTTTTGCCGGCAAAAAACTCAGTTAGGTGCACCCTATCGTAAGCTGGGCGGATCTCTTCGCCAAAAATGGTTATATTAAAACTGAGCGGAGATGATTTGGCGATTAATTTCTCACAAAATTTGTATCCAACCATTCCGTTTCCAATAATCACGATTTTCATCTTTAGTGATTTAGGGTTCAAAATAAAAGTCCGGAATGGCAAACAATCGTATTACAATAAATTACATTTAATATTATTTATGCATTTTTCTATAAAAAACAAATAATAATATTATCTATGTCATGAAATTAGTCATTTTATTTAATAAATCAAATAACTTTATCAAAATTAATTAACATTTTATTTTTAATAATATAAATAAAATCGATGCAAAGACCTATTTTGTCATTAGTAGGGGCCGGACCGGGAGATCCGGAATTAATTACCCTGAAAGCTATTAAAGCAATTCGCCGGGCAGATGTTATATTATATGATGCACTAGCAAATGAAGAATTATTGAGCTATGCAGCACCAGAAGCAATTACTCGTTTTGTGGGTAAACGTTATGGATGTCATGCATTATCCCAATCCGAAATCAATCAGCTCATCATTGAGTATACATTCTCACACGGAAGAGTGGTTCGATTAAAAGGCGGCGACCCATTTGTATTTGGCCGTGCTCAGGAAGAAATAGAAACAGCTAGGAAGCATGGAATAGAGATTGAAATTATTCCTGGCATCTCCAGTGCCCTTGCGGTGCCTGCAACACAAATGATTCCCCTCACCTGCCGGGGTATCAACGAAAGTTTTTGGGTAACAACCGGTACTACACAAAGTGGTGACATCTCTGCAGACATTAAATTGGCTGCCCAGTCTTCTGCCACCGTAATTATTCTAATGGCGATGAGCAAACTAGCATCCATCATGGATATATTTAAGCAATACGGTAAAAAAGAAACACCGGTTGCAATTATCGAGAATGGCACCACTAAAAAAGAGAAAATAATCATAGGCACCGTAAACGATATTTCATTCAGGTCACAAAACGCAGGTATTACAAATCCTGCCATTATCGTTGTGGGCGAAGTGGTTTCGCTACATCCATCTTTGATAAAAACGTATCTTGCTCCATATCAAATTGTACATGAAGAAAAACAAGCATAACTGCGATCTTAAGAGCTGTTCGTTTTGCAGATCCTGTTTAAAAGAATGGTTGCCGGCTATTGATGCAAATAGGAAAAATTATCATTTTGCAAAGGGAGAAAAACTTTTTACCGAAGGCGACAAAGTGGAAGGAATGTATTTTATAAATACGGGAAAAGTAAAAGTGCATAAAAAGTGGGATGATGAAAAAGAACTGATCGTAAGGTTTGCAGGTAAGGGCGACATTGTTGGTCACCGGGGACTTGGTAAGGATATTTATTATCCCGTATCAGCAACTGCTCTTGAGCCTGTAACTGTTTGCTTCATTGATCTCGATTTTTTTATTTCATCCCTAAAAGTGAATCACGATTTTACTTTTCAATTGATGATGTTCTTTGCTGAAGAATTACAAGAATCCGAAAGGAAGATGCGTAATATGGCCCATATGCCCGTTAAAGGAAGGGTTGTACAGGCTTTATTGAAATTAAAAGAAAAGTATGGCATAAACAATGAAGGTTTTGTTGACATCACCATTACAAAGCAGGACATCGCCTCATACGCCGGAACTACTTACGAAACCGTTTTCCGCATTCTGAATGAGTTGGAGGAAGACAAGACAATCGGTATGAAGGGAAAAAATTTTAAGATTATCAATATTGCAGTATTGGAAAACTTGTTAAAGCATTAAATGATTTATATTAAATATTTCATTTTTTTAAGACTAATTTTTGCCGTTGATGATAATTAAACAGTAGTTATTCCCATCTGGTGATTTTGAAACGATATCAATTTTAAGAATTGAACTTCCCTTAAAATCTTTTACCTCCATCCCATTCACGCCATCCTTATCAAAATATATTTTCCGATTGTATTTTTTCGATTGTAACATCGCTTCTACAACAGCATACACATTTGGGAGTAATTCCTTTGCCTTTTGTAATTGGCCAGATTCGCTATAATCAAATTTTGAAAAAAAATAAGTAAAATCATGATCATTAAAGTCAACACCTATTGCCTCAGTTGAAGCTCCTAAAGTTTTCCTAGATTCATAATAAATATTTTTTTCTCTTTTCTCAATAATATCGCCTTTTACATTTTTAAAATCAATCTTTGCTTCCTCCAGCAATGCTTTGAAATTGTCGACTATTTCTTGACTTGTTTGTGCATGAATTGCATAACTGTAAAGTATAATAGCAGCAAATAAAAGTATTTTCTTCATATTTTTATTCAATCCTTTATAAGAAAGTTGTACAATGCACAACCTTTCAAATTTATTCATGAACAAAATCATAAAAATACCCCCGGGAGGGTATTTTTGATCTCAACGCAATTTAGTTTTTATGCTTCCGCATGGCTTTCACTTTTTTCGCAGATGGGAATCCGGTCTCTACATAATATTTAAAATCTTCTGTCATAGTAATACTCATCTTGCCCATCATCATTTTCATCATGGGTTGCATAATTACGCCCATAAAACCACCTAGGGTAATATCAATTTTCATTTTAAGTTTAGACTGATTGGCTCCTAGCGAAATCAATTGCCATGTGTTAGTAGCATGCTTTACTATTGAAGGCATTCCTTCCGGAACAGTATAAGACAATACATACTCCTCATTCGAAAATCTAATTAATTGTTCTTTGGTTCTGCCCATCCCCTGAATATCACACCCTCTTTCGGAACAACTGGCACCATGAAAACTATTGCCGGTACCTGAAGAATGATTTACGGCAGAAGCCCATCTATGAACTTCTGCAAATTCAGTACCGAGTACTTTCCATGCATCGTTAATATTTTTGTTTACGACGATTTCTCTTTCGATTGTCATTTTGCTTTTTTTTAATGGTTATTGAACAGCACAAAGATTTCGATTGTTTCGAAAGAAAAATTTGTCTTTTAGCTCAAATAATTGTTCAAATAGCTCAAATTAAACGTCAAGTGACTTGTCAAAACAAAAACTAATTCTTTTGATCTTGCCTGAAAGCAGAGGGGGTTGTATTGTATTTCTTATGAAAGCATTTAGAAAAATGGGCGAGATCGTTAAATCCACAACTGAAAGAAATAGTTGAAATCCGCTCATCTGAAAGGGTTAGTAATTCCGCAGCTTTCTCAAGTTTTTTGTTTTTCAAATAATTCGATGGAGTGTCGTCAAATATTTTTTTGAATTCTCTTTTAAACGATGAAATACTTAAATTAGTTAATTGCGCAAGAGCCTCTGAAGAAATGTTGGAATACAAATTATCCTCAATTATCTGTTTAAACGAATAAGTAGAAGGAGAAAAAAGTTGTGATAGTAACTGCTGAATAACGATCACATTTTTTGTCTGAGTCAATAATAAAATAATTTCTTTCAATTTAAGAATCAGTATTTCTTCAGATACTAGTGAGGGGTTATCAAAATAGAACAAGAGCCCTTCGATATATTTTTGAATTAATAAATCATTGTTTATTTGCTCCAAATTAATAGTGGTGTCAATCTTTTTAGGTGGGCGCAGTATCTCAGGAAGTTCCTTATCATAAACCTTTTTTAAAATATCCGGATGAAAATGAACAATAATTATTTTTTGGAGCTTCGAAGATTTGGTACTTAGCATTTGCCCGAAATAGTTGCCGCATTTAAGCAAAACAGCATCTTTAGCCGGGATGCTAATTAAATTTTGATCTAGCTGATAATCAATTTCGCCCTGAATTACATAGAGAAAGCAAGCTTCATTGGGCATTGGGCTTGGCACTTTAAAAGGCGAGGAAATAACCAACTTTTCAATTAGCATTTTCCCAAAGAGTTCATAATTTTTGCGCTCAATAATCATCTTACTAATCTTGAATTGTTTGCAAGTTACGCCTCAAACATATTCAAGCCATTGAAGCAACATAATATTCTAACTCCATAATATCGGTAGCTATATTCCTTTCATTCCAATGCTGATGAATCGATAATGCGGCACCTAAAGCAGATGCTTGTGGCATGGAAGCTGCGTATAACTCAATTCCAAAAAAACTATCGGCTAATAGTTGCATATAAATTGGATTCTTACTAAATCCACCATCCACAAATATTTTTCGAACATTTGTTCCGGCTAACACCAAGTTGGTGCTAATTACTTGTTGTTGAATAATTTTTGCCATCAATCGATGATAAGCTGATTCGTAAGTTTCAATTGCTTTGTTCGCCAAAAGACTTGCATCATAAGCAACCGTTGTATAATAGTCGATTGGCTTATTGAATTGTAAAGCAATTTTTTTGATTGCTTCTTCATGCTCATATCCTGCAAACAACCTTGATGCTTTCACCGGATTTCCCTTGAAAGAAATATAACACAAACAATCTTGCTTCAATTCATCTTCCGTTAATTCAATCTGATTAAAAGGATTTAAACTGATACACCAGGTACCCGTTGACAACAAAATAAAGGATTCTTTAAATGAGATCAAATAAGGAATCAATGCCGCTGAACTATCATGAATTCCTACTCCAACAGGAATAGATTGGTTCAGATAACCACCAAGACTATCGCATTGCCTGATGGGTGCAAGTTTAGCATCTATTCCTTCTCTGCTCACCCAATCGTGATAAGCTTCTTTATTAAAATCCCATAACTGCGTATGACAGCCAATACTGGTATATTCACTATACTTATTACGCGTTAATAAATAACTGAGGAATTGTGGTAAATGCAAAGCCGTTTCCACATTTTGATATTTTTGAGGCAATTGATATTTGATCCGATATAATTGCATGCCAGAATTCAAATTCCCCAATATAGGAGATGCTGTTTCTTTAGATATTTTTTGCTCACCACCATAATCCAGATAAAATTTCTTACCCAATTCTGTAGGATAGGGCTTCAGATAATTATACAATGGAGGAATCGTTTTCCCTTCCTTACCTATATATACAAAGCTAGCTCCGTAAGCCGAGAAGTTTATTGCTTTAATGTAAAACCTGCTATCTGCTAAAAGGTTTTCAACAGAGGAGTAAATCCAAGCAGTTAATGCTTCAATATCTTCACAAGGGAATCCATCCTCATCTATTTGCTCTGCAAAACTGCCTGCTCTTTCCCATACTAATTTGTACTGCTCATCAAATAAAAGCAACTTCTTATTGGTTTTGCCAATATCAAAAATAGCTATGACAGAAATCGCTTCCATTATAGTCCTGTAGCAGTTGAAGATTTTCCTCTTTGAGCAATTAACTGCTCTCTAATTTTCTGTTCTCTAAAAAATCCCAACGGGTTTAGTGAACCACCTGATCGTAACCTCGCTTCTGCAACAATGGCACGAACATCAGTTCTAAAAGTATTTTGCAAAACTTCCTGCGCTACCACTGTATCGTTTGATTCCTGTGCTGCATTTAATTTTTTTCGATCTACCAATAATGCTTGTGTGTACGAAATCATAATGGCTTCTACTGATTGCAATAGATCTTCTAACGGATCTTTCACATTATGACTCGCATCAATCATCCATCCTAAATCAGTGGCGTGGTTCATTCCTTTTGCATCCATTCCTTCTACCAATTCATTAAAGATGAGGAACAATTGATAAGGCTTCATTGCTCCCACGGTTAAATCGTCATCACCATATTTACTATCGTTGAAATGGAACCCTGCCAATTTTCCTTCCATTAATAATAAGGCTACAATTTGTTCAATATTGGCATTGGGTAAATGATGTCCAAGATCTACCAATGTTTTTGCTTTTGTTCCGAGTTTATTGGCGAATAATAATGACTGTCCCCAATCACCTACTGTCATAGAATAAAAATTGGGCTCCGAGCATTTGTATTCGATAAATAGTTTCCAATCTTCAGGCAATGCTGAGTAAATTTCTTCCAAACTTTCTAGTGTATTCTGAAAAGCTTTTCTAAAATTCAACTGACCCGGAAAGCAGCTACCATCGCTCAACCAAACTGTTAATGCTTTTGAGCCTAATGCCACACCATGTTTAATTACCTCAATATTGTGTTGAATTGCTTGCTTGCGAACTGCTTTATCGGTATGTTGTAAAGAACCAAACTTGTAGCTCAATGCTTGATCTTTTTGATCTTGAAAAGTATTGGAGTTAACAGCATCAAATTTTAAATCAAAACTTTTCGCTAAACTTTTAATTTCTTGATAGTTTTCTGGGATATCCCAAGGAATATGCAAAGAGATAGCACCACTCGATTGATTCAAAGCATGTAATAAACCAACGTCTTCCATTTTCTGTTCTAACGTTGCAGGCTCACCACCACCGGGAAAACGGCCAAACCTTGTTCCACCTGTACCCAAGGCCCAGCTTGGGATTGCCACATTAAATTCTATGAGTTTTTTAATTAGCTGTTCAATGTTAGAAACATTTTCTGCAACAAAATCAAATCTTCTTTTATGAGCAGCTAACAATGAGTTATTATGTTCGGCAATCCTACTCTTTTCTATAAGCATTACAATCGTTTTATTGTTCTAAACATGTTCTTTTTCGGCCAAATACAAAGACTCGGTTAAAGGTATGCTAACCAGAGAATAATTGGAATTGGAATTCATGACCAACCATTTCGGGCTAGCGTAAAAATCCTGCAGCAACTCCACCATCTACATTAATACTATTTCCAGTTGACTTATTAAGTAGTCCGCCCACTAAAGCATAACATGCATTGGCAATATCATCGGGCAGAATTGTTTCACCCAATAAAGTTCTTTTTGCATAAAAGGCTGGTAATTCTTCTACTGTAATTCCATAGGCTTTAGCTCTACCTTCGGCCCATCCACCTGCCCAAATATTACTATCAGAGATAACAGCATCCGGATTAACCGTATTCACTCTAATTCTATCGGGTCCCAATTCTGCCGCTAGTAATCTTGTTAAATGTGCTTGTGCCGCTTTTGCTGACCCGTAGCCGGCGTTATTTGGTCCGGCCACTACAGAATTCTTAGATACAATATTTACAATATCTCCACCGAATCCTTGCTTGCGCATTAATTCCACTGCTTTTTTAGAAACTATAAATTGACCTCTTACCAAAATATCGTACAACCTGTCCCACTCTTCCACAGTATGGTCTGCAATGGTTTTAGAAATACTAATTCCAGCATTATTTACAATCAAATCAACGCCGCCAAATACCAAAGCAGTTTCTTTAAATGCGGTTTCAATAGTTTGTGCATCCGTTACATTCAATAAAGTGGAAGCCACTACATCATTGCCGAAAAGGTTTTTAAATTCTGCAACTGCAGCGTCCAATCTTTCTTGATTAATATCATTTAATATCACACAAGCGCCTTCCTCTGCAAATTTCTTGGCAATTGCTTTACCAATTCCCCCCGCACTACCAGTTACCAAAGCAATGCGTCCACTCAAAGTTTTTGGTTTGGGCATACGTTGCAATTTTGCCTCCTCTAATAACCAATATTCAATATTAAAAGCTTCTTGATGTGGTAAGGAAATATAAGTAGAAATGGCTTCTGCACCACGCATTACATTGATGGCATTGGTATAAAATTCTGCTGCTACTCGTGCGGTCTGTTTGTCTTTGGCAAAACTAAACATACCCACACCAGGATACAAAATAATCACAGGATTCGCATCACGAATAGCCGGGCTATTTGCGTGTTTACAAGTATTGTAATAGTCGGTATACATTTTACGATACGCGTCAAATAATGGCGCAATTTTTTCCTGAATGGCATGCACATCATCTAAAGATTCCTCTACTGTTAAATTCAAAACCAAGGGAGAAATTTTAGTGCGCAAAAAATGGTCTGGGCAACTAGTACCCATTGGAGCTAATCGAGAAAGGTCGTTTGAATTAATGAATTGTAACACACGATCATCATCTGTAAAATGGCCAATCATTTTTGTTTTAGAGGAACAGAATCCACGGAGAATGGGTGCTAAAGCAGCAGCTTTATTTAATCGTACAGCTTTTTCAAGTGATCCTAATTTTGCACCGCCAAAGACGGGCCCTTTTTTGCCCTCATTATCTTCCAAATATTGCGCACAAATTTCAATCACTTCCAAGGTATTCATATAGCTTTGGTAAGCAGTATCGCCCCAAGTGAATAAACCATGCGAGCCTAACATGATACCGCGAATTCCCGGATTTTCATCTAAGCAAGCTTTCAATTGTAAGCCCAGATCGAACCCTGGTTTCTGCCATTCTACCCAACCAATGGTTCCTTTAAATAAATCTTTTGTGATTTGCTTACCATCTTTAGCTGCAGCAATTGCAATAGCTGCATCCGGGTGCAAGTGATCGATATGTTTGAATGGCAAGAATCCATGCAGTGGTGTATCAATGGATGGTGCTTTTGATGCCAAATCATAAATGCAGTGATTGAATAAATCCACCATTTCATCCTCAAACTCTAATCCACGATATACATTTTTTAAACTTCTTAAACGATCTACATATAGAGCCGCTAATCCATTCCGCTTCATGGTTCCAAGATCACCACCACTTCCTTTTACCCACATCACTTCTACTAATTCACCAGTTAATGGGTCTTTCGCCATTGCTTTGCAAGAAGTATTGCCACCCCCATAATTAGTTAGTCTTAAATCTGCACCTAATAAATTAGAACGATATACCAATAAAGCTACTTCATCTCCCGCCATTTTCGCAGCCACAACCTCATCCCATAAATAACTTACGTGTTTAAAATTTTCTTGATTGCTCAACATCTTCTTACTTATTTTAAAAATTATTGCTTTAATGAATTACCATATCCCACTATCAATACAGATACTACGATGATGAGGATACCAATAATAATGGTGGTAGCTGTTTTCTTATTAACACCCTTCCACTCTTTCAAGACAAGTCCCCATAAATTAGCCGTTAAAATAATAAACGCCATGTGTAAGATCCAAGAACTCGGACCATTACCTAATTTGCTTTCGCCCATTCCATAAAAGAAGAACTGTAGAAACCAAGTGGTACCAGCTAATGCAGAGAAAATATAGTTGGATAATAAAGGTGTTTGTTTATTGGTATAGTCTCCAAATGTTTTGTTGCGTGCATTCAAAATCATGCACCAAATAAAGTTGGTAGTTAATCCCCCCCAAAGCAGCACCACATAGATTACATTATTCTGATACAAGAAATTGCCCTGATTAGGATTGGCTACTTTCCAAACTCCGTTTGCTAAATCTGCCATCGGCTTTCCAGCTTCTAACCCAAAATTAAAACAGGCACTCAATACCCCTGATACAATTGATACAAACATGCCCAATGCAAATTTGTATTCTGTTTTGAGTTCCATACCATGCGGATCGGAAGTCTTGGCCGCATTTAACTCTTTTTCTTTCATTACTCCGGCTTTACCTGAAATAATGATACCAACAATACAAACCAATAATCCGGTTAACACGGTTAAACCCCAATGGCTATTTGCAATAGTGCTAAAACTATCTTTGCCTTCTTGCGGAAAAAAATTGTAATAAATAGAAGGAATGATGGCACCGAAAACCATACATAGTCCGAGGATAATACTGCTCCCTAATGAAACTCCCAAATAACGAACGCCTAGTCCGTAAGTTAACCCTCCAATTCCCCAAAGTACCCCAAACAAATAAGTGATACCAAGAGTGCCGGAACCAGTTCCTTTAATGATTTCAACAAAACCCGGAATGGTTAACCAGGCAGCAATGGGTGGTACAATCAACCAGGAAAACATTCCACCTACAATCCAAAAGCTTTCCCAGTTCCAGCCCTTTACTTTTTTATAAGGCATATAGAAACTTCCCGAAGCGAAGCCTCCTATAAAGTGAAAAATAACTCCGAGTAATGCATTCATGTATATGGCAATTGAGAAATAAAAATAACTGTTTCTTATAAAGCTACTATCCTGTTCCATCCTGTTCTGCTGAGGACAGAATATAATTTCTATCTTTAATCTCCAACGATTAGAATGGCTTCAGAAAACATATATAGAATTATCAATATCGATGAACATTCCATTACCGCCAAGTATATTCAGCTTACAAACGCGATCGTTCAGGCAGTTGAACATGAAAAAATAGAGAAAGACTATCTCTTACCATCGATTAATGAAATGAGCTATGAATTAGGCATATCTCGTGACACGGTTGAAAAAGCATATCGCAAATTAAAAAGCTTAGGTGTAGTTGGTTCCATTCCCGGGCGAGGTTACTTTATTTCTAAAACCGATTTCAAGCAGCCCATCAAAGTTTTTCTGATTTTTAATAAACTGAGTGCCCACAAGAAAATTATTTACGACAGTATTGTTAGGATACTAGGTGAAAAAGCTGCCATTGATTTCTATATTTACAACAACGATTTCAATCTTTTTAAAAAATTAATTCAGGGTAGAAAAGACGAATACACACACTATGTTATCATACCACATTTTGTGGAAGGAAGTGACCTGGCAAATGATATTATTAATGAAATTGTAGGTGGGCAGTTGATTCTTTTGGATAAATTAATTCCGGGTATACAAAGAAATTATTCGGCCGTTTATGAAAATTTTGAACAGGATATTTTTGGAGCTTTGAAAGAAGCAATTCCAAAACTGCAAAAATATCGCACATTAAAAATTGTTTTTCCAGCATTTAATTATTTTCCTGATGAGATATTGAAAGGATTCAAAGCATTTTGTAAGGAGTATGTTTTTGAATTCAAAGTGGTTAATGATATTGGTTCTGAAATGATAGAAGAAGGAGATGTGTTTATTAATTTAGTAGAAGACGACTTGGTAATTTTATTGGGGAAAATTCAGCACTCAAATTTTGAAGTTGGAAAAAACATTGGTATCATTTCTTATAACGAAACACCTTGGAAAGCGTTTATTTTAAACGGCATCACTACTATTTCTACGGATTTTAAGAAAATGGGGGAACTTACAGCCCAAATGATATTACACAACGAGAAAGCGCATATCGAAGTACCATTCTCTTTAACACTCCGAAAATCTTTGTAAGCTAATAGCTACAGTTCATTCCCTTTTTTCTACGATTCATCATTTAGTACTTCCCCGGTTTTGTACTGCTCGCTAATATTAATGCCATTGAAAAAGTGCATACCTGGTTAGGGGGTAATTAATTTCCTCACGCGCATATTTCTAAACCGCACTGTATCGCCATGTCCCAGAAATCCGATATGCCCATTGGCTCTTAGCAAACCCGGATGTTCTTTGTGATCCATTGTGCCATTTTTGGAAGCTTCCATTATATCAGCATCAACGATTACCGTACCATTTAAAGTAACTTTTATTTTGTTACCCTTTGCAACTATCTCCTCTTTATTCCATTCTCCAATGGGCAATAAAAAGCCTCTTTTGGCGGGTATTACTCCATATACCGATCCATGATATTGATAAGGCTGCAGGCCTTTATACATCGGGTGTTCGCTATCCAAGACCTGTATCTCCATCCCAACATAAGCAGCATCGCCATATAAAGGGGCGCGAATTCCAATTCCATTATTAGCCCCGGGTGTTAACTGAAACTCAAAACGATATTCAAAATCAGCATACTCATCTTTTGTGTACAGGTTTCCACCACCGCCATCTTCAGGGTTCACTTCCACAACCCCATCCTTCACAATATAGCCGGTAGTATTCCCGGTCCACTGGTTCAAACTCAGGCCATCAAATAAAGAAATGAATCCTTGTTTTTTTTCAGTGTCCGAAATGGATGAGGGTTCTTCAGATGGAAGCTCCCTTAAATAAATATTTCTATATGCTACATAAGTTCCATGTGCTTGTAGTTCGATTTGCTCTTTTGAAAAAATTGGAATTTTTCGATCCCAATAATTTTCTAATCTAATATTATCCGTTACCAAAATTCCATTCAAATACACCGTTACTTTTTCGCCTCGCATAATGATATGGAAACGGTTCCACTCACCAACTTTGTTATCCGCAACAACCAGTGGTTTACTTTCGTTTTGCTGATTATTATACAATCCCCCCGAGCCAACCTGTGCTCCTGCATCTCTTCGGCTGGTATCCCAAATCTGCACCTGAGGAGAACCTCTTAAATAAATACCTGCATCTCCTTTCTCCGTAATTTTCCAGTCTACATACATTTCCATGTCGGCATATTGTTTTTCAGTTGCCAGATTATCTCCGTGTCCCGTAAAAATTAATAGCCCGTCTTTCACAATCCAGTCGCCCTTTGTTTTTTCATTCGCAATTTGTTGCGCTGCTTTTAACGCTGAGTCACTTAGTTTAGCTCTGGAAATTGGATTACCAACCAATGCTTTCCATCCGCTCAAATCCTTACCATTAAAAAGGCTTACAAAACCAAAATCGTAAGGCATTTTCTTTAGCAACTTATTCAACTTGTTTACCAAAATGCTACTGTCCTCTCCCTTGATCAGTGTCAAAGCATTTTCAATTGCTTCCCGAACTACAGGACCCTTAATAGATTCGTCATTCAACGCTAACCTTGCCAGAATGCTCGCCGCATCTTTATTTACAGATGGATCCGCTAAAAATTTACTCACAAACACAAAGCTGCTAAAACCATTGATATGAGCGACTTCGGACAAAATGTTTTTTTTCTGAATCGGATTTCCAGCAAGCATCATTCGATCTTCCAGATCCAATAATTTCTGAACATCATTGGCTTTCGAAATAGGTTCTACTTTATAGGATGGTAATTTGGGCAAAGAATTATTTGCCTGTTGTACAATTGTATGGTCTGTCAATAAATTCAATTGACTCTGAATAAAAATTTTTGCATACTCTGATTTGGAAGACGACAATGCTTTTTTAAGAGATTCCTGAGTTTGTCTTTTTAGTTTTGATTCCAGAGAAGCCATGTTTACAAAACTATTCAATGCATAAGTTGCCTTCAACTTTAGTGAATCATCATCCAGCATTTTATAGAATAGTTTCCAATCTCTGGCCGACCAGTTTTTCATAGTGGATAATGCGGCCACCACTTCTGTATGATGCTGGTAAGGAAATGGTTGAATGGTTTCAATTAGCTTCATCTTAGCATCTTGCGCAGGCAATTGAAAAGCAAGTAATACAAGGAATATATAAGCGCACAATTTTTTCATGTTTGAATTTTTATTGATTTTGGACAGAGCGTTCGCTAAAACTAAATATGCCAGGGCCCCCTCATTGGTGGATTGATCATGTAATTTGCTTCCACATCATCGATAAACTCCTGACGATCGGGATCAAATTTCAAAGAGCGCCCAAGTTGAAGGGCAATCTTACCCATATTGATGATGGTGCAGGATCTAAAACCATTTTGCTCATTCAGTGCAAATGGCGTTCTGTATTTTACAGAGTCCAAGAAATTGGTCACCTGCGGTGCAGGATCTGGCATCATTGCCAGTTTTTCTTTCAGATTGGGTATATCGGATTTAAAGCCTGCATATAATTTTCCCTTAGGGCCTTCTATATAAGCAGCATTAGGATCTTTTGCTTCTCCGTCTAAGATAATCTTGCAGCCATCTTCGTAAGTGAAAGTAAGTCTTCGGAAAGTACCACAGGCATCAGGATGCTGCTGCTCTGCATCTACTTCAACAAGCACGGGACTGGTATGATCTTTTCCTAAAAAATACTGTATCGGGTCGATATAATGCTGACCCATATCGCCCAATCCGCCTCCATCATAATCCCAGTATCCTCTAAAGGTTTGATGAACCCTGTGTGGGTTATAAGGCTTATATGGAGCGGGTCCCAGCCATCTGTCGTAATCTAATTCAGGAGGCACGGGCATGGTTTCTAATTTGGTTTTTCCTACCCAATAAAATTTCCAATCGAAGCCGGTTGTTTTACTAACCGTTACAGTTAAGGGCCATCCTAATAAACCAGACTCAACCAATTTCTTAATCGGTCTTACGGTAGTGTTCATGCCGTAAAAATTATCTTCAAAACGAAACCAAGTATTCAGGCGAAACATTTTCTGATATTGTTGAACTGCTTCAACTACTTTTTTACCCTCGCCGATGGTGCGTGTCATGGGTTTCTCGCACCAAATATCTTTTCCTGCTTTTGCTGCATCAATAGCCATGATGGCATGCCAATGCGGTGGTGTGGCGATATGCACAATATCAACTTCAGGTAGCGCAATCAATTCACGGTGGTCGTGAAAAGTTTTAACGCCAGACCCTATTGAACCAGCCACTTCGTTGAGGTGATTTTTATCAACATCACAAATGGCAACTACGCGCGTACCGGCATAAGGAATATGTCCGCGGCCCATACCACCCACTCCAATAATGCCTTTGGTTAGTTGATCGCTGGGGGCTAAAAATCCTCTTCCTAATACATGTCTTGGTACAATGGTAAATCCAGCAACAATTGCAGCGGAATTTTTAATAAACCGCCTCCGGCTATCTTTTTTAGATGATTTCATATGGCTAGTTGAGTGGGCAGTAAGATACAAATAAACTCGTATAATCTACTTAGATCAAGATGAGAAGCTGATTAGTACTCTTATTATTCATAGTAGTAAGGGGGTATTTTTCCCGTATTCCAATTGGGGAAAATACGGTTTGCAGATATGAAAAAGAATTGCAATATTGTATGAAAGAAACAATAACATAACCCCAAAAACTATTTTATGTCATTAAATTGTAATTGCCCAGACACCCTACCTCTTATGTTTGTTAGTAAAATTCAGACACAAACAAACACAAGATACTTTTTAGATAATCATCACAAAAGACTAACTGAAGCAATGGACTCCGGAATGCAGGAATCCATTTCCTTTTATTATGGGTATGCAAATTTCTGTGACTTCTTGTTGACTGAGGTTGTCAACAAACAAGACGTAACATATTTGCGAATATATTTTTCCGTTTATAATGACCACCTCAGTTTAATATATGCCACAAATAATCCTGCTAACGCCAATGAAGAAATTTATTTTATAATTAACCAATCGAGTTATGCTAGGCGATCGAAGGATGAGATGCGGCTTTTAGTTGATGAGTATCAAAAACAGGGCGGAAAAAAAGAAATATTAGAAAAATTTTATCCAACCAGATATGGCCAAACCAGAGCAATAAGATATGATAAAGATAAAATAGTAGAGTTCTATAATTATATGACATGTGTACAACCAGATGGCATAAGAGCAGCAATCTCTGCATTCATACCGGGAAAATCACCAAAAACCGACTACGAGAATATGATGTATATAGACTTTATTTTTTTGGACGCAGATGGAGATGATGACTATATCGATGACTGTGATAACTTTGTTGACACTTTGACCAGAACGGTTCTAAAACGAAACGCAGGCGCAGCTTTTAATAACAAAAATACAGTAATGGTATACGACAATGGAGTGTTATGTCCGCCAGATCCAAGTTGCACAAACTACCTGAAACGCAAGTAAAAATATGTATCAAATTGATGTTTAGATTAAGCCAATGAACCTTACAGTCCTAATTGAAATATTATCTTTGTTTTTTTGTATTATTCGATACAAGAAACTAAATCCAAGCTATCTTAAATGGTTTCTCCCACTCATAGTATTAACCAATATTGTTGAGTGGGGGAACTTTTTTAAATTGTTTACATATCACCATAGCAACAACTGGATTTATAATATTTTTAACCCCATAGAATTCTGCTTCTACGGATGGTTCTATTATAACTATATTACCAATAGTGTAAAAAGAAAAATAATTTTATACACCTGTATTATACTAGTAGTTGCATACATATTGAATATGCTATTTATACAGGGCATGGTTTTCTTTAATTCATACACTTTCTTATTGGGATGTTTATTGATGATTTATTTTACATACCTGTATTTTGATCAAAGTATAAAATCCGTTAGCACTAGTTCCATTACCAAAACTCCTTTCTTTTGGATAAGCGTTGGGTTGTTATTTTTTTATAGCGGGGAATTTATACTTTGGTCATTTTTTCAATATTTTTTAACCATAAAAGATTTTACGGGTTTCAGGCCGGTATTTCATTTCCTGTCGCCGGTTTTAAATGCTATCTTATACTCATGTATCTCTATTTCGTTTTTTTATCCGCAGAAACAACCCAATACATAATAACGGGTATGATATCTGCAATCGTTTTATTTATGCTTTTAGGAGCATTAATAGTATATTTTGTTTTAGCGTATAAAAGAAAGCAAGAATTACACAATACTGAGATGATAATAACTAAAAATAATTTTGAAAACCAATTATTGCAATCACGCATTGAAACACAGGAAGAAACTTTAGCGGTTCTTGGAAAAGAATTACACGATAATATTGGACAGTTATTGAATAGTACCAAATTATTAATTGGCGTTACGCAACGAAAACTAATCGACGCTCCCGATACACTTACAATTGCCGATGAAACATTGGCAACTGCCATTAGCGAACTTCGGTCATTGTCAAAATCTTTAAACAAAGAATGGCTGCAACAATTTAATTTCATCGAAAATTTACAAACCGAAATAAAGCGCATCAATGCTTCTGAAATTTTACAAATTAATTGTAGCAACTCCTCTAAAATTCCTTTTCCGAGCGATGCCCAAATTATCCTTTTCCGCATTGTGCAGGAAGCTTTGCAAAATGCCATTAAACATGCAAGGGCAAGCCATATCGACATTACTATAACAGAAGACCAAAATAGTTTATTGCTGCTTATTACCGATAACGGAACTGGCTTTGATTTTAACGATAGCAAGAAAAATAGTCTCGGCTTACTTAATATGCAGCATCGTACAAAACTATTAGGTGGCAGCATTGAATGGGCATCAACAAACAGCGGCACTTCGGTTACACTTCGTTTACCCTTATTAAATGAAACAATATGATTAGCATTGGTATCATTGATGATCATCAGCTTTTTGTAAAATCTTTGGGCTTAATGCTCGATACTTTTGCTAATTACAAAGTAGTTGTTGAAGCATCGAATGGAAAAGACCTACAACAAAAGTTGAAGCAAAATAATATGATACCCGATATTATGCTGATTGATGTAAACATGCCCCAAATGAACGGTTTTGAAACTTCTAGCTGGCTGGCAAAAAACTATCCGGCTATGAAATTGGTGGCGCTGTCGATGAATGATGGCGACAGTACTATTATCGACATGATTAAAGCCGGTTGCTGTGCTTATTTGATGAAAGACACGCATCCAAACGAATTGGAAAAAGCTTTGAACGAAATTAGTGTGAAGGGCTATTATAATGGCGACGCAAGCAATATTAACTACCGGAGGTTGATGAAATACGAAGAGGAAAAAGAATTACTGAGTATTACCGATAAAGAAAAAATATTTTTAAAATTAGCCTGCTCCGATCTTACTTACAAACAAATTGCTTCCGAAATGAATTTATCGGAGCGCACAATCGACGGCTACAGAGAAACACTTTTCCAAAAATTAAAAGTACAAAGCAGGGTGGGCTTGTGCTTGGAATCGATTAGAAAAAAAATTGTTTCTTTATAAATACACTTTACTCAACATCCCATTCCATTACCTGATCGTGCTGCTGTAATTTTTTCTTTTTCTCCTTAAACATTACCAGCAAAGGAATTAAGATCAGGAAGAAAACTCCCAGATAAATAAAGAGGTCGCGGTAAGTAAGAAAGGTAGCCTGATTGTAGATGCTTCTTGCAATAATACTATAAGCCCCTTTTGTTGCGGAAACTGCATCGTACCCTTTGCTCACAAAAGCATTCGACAGCATTTTTACCCGATCCAGCGTTTCGGGTTGTATGGCGTTTACACTATTATTTAAATCGGCATAGTGCCTGTATGTATCCGTACTAATATAAGTTGTGATCATGGCAATTCCAATTGATCCGCCAAGCTGGCGAACCATATTGCTGAGTGCAGTACCCTGTGGAATTTCGGTACCTTTTAAATTGGCCAGCGAAATAGTGGTAAGGGGGATGAAGATGAGTCCCATTGCCAGTCCCCGAACAATTAAAGGCCAAAAGAAATCATCTGCCCCTATTTGTGTATTCAGTTGTCCCATCTGAAAGCTAAAAACAAAAAAAAGAATCAATCCAAATCCGGCATAAATTGCGGGGTGTACATATTTTTTTTTCAGTAAACCGCCAATAATGGGCATCATGATGGCAGTAGCGATACTTCCCGGCAGCATGATCAATCCAGTTTGCATGGCAGTGAATCCCAATAAGCCCTGACAAAAAACGGGTATTACTAAAGTTGTTCCGTACAATCCAAATCCCAGCACAAAATTAAATAGGGTACCTGTTGCGAACGACCTGTTATTAAAAAGGCGAAGGTTTACGATGGGTGTTTCTTTCATCAGTTCTCTTACCACAAATACGATTCCTGCAACCACTGCTACAACCGCAAGAATGGTAATATATCTGGCTTCGAACCAGTCTTCGCTTTGCCCTTTTTCGAGTACAATTTGCAAAGATCCTATCGCAGCAATCAGCATTGCCAGCGCAAACCAATCCATCTTCGACGACCTGGCTTTGGCTAGCGGCTCCTTCACATACATGAGTGTTAATACGGTTGCGAGAATACCAAAAGGAACGTTGATATAGAATACCCATTGCCACGACATATTATCGGTAATATATCCTCCCAGCGTGGGTCCCAGTGCGGGCCCGATAATCACACCCATTCCATAAATAGCATTGGCTAAACCAATTTCCTCTTTTGGAAAAGTTTCAATCAGGATGGCCTGAGCAGTAGATAATAAACCGCCACCCCCAATGCCCTGTATGATTCTGAATGCCACTAATTCCCATACATTGGTTGACATTCCGCAAAGCACAGAAGCGATAGTGAAGAGGATGATGGATCCGGCAAAATAATATTTGCGCCCAAAACGATTACTCATCCAACCCGATAAAGTAATCATAATTACGTTCGACACCGCATAGCCTGTAATTACCCAACCAATTTCTTCAAAAGTAGCACCCAGATTACCCATCATTTGGGTAAGCGAAACGTTTACTATTGAGGTATCGATCAACTGAAGCAGTGCTGCAGAAATTACTGTAAAAATTACGATTATCTTATCCCCCGAAAATTTTGCCATCCTCTTTAATTAATTATAGAACGATGAATCATTCCATTCCTTTTTATAAATCATGCCTTAATACCATCCCAGCATAGGTTAAACAAATGCATTGCATCCTGCTTAGTTATTTTTTTAGCGCTGTATTTGCTGCGTTTTACATATTCATTTATTCCTCCCACCATATAAGTGAGCAACATCAGATTATCCAGCTCTTTCAAGGCCTTGATAGCTTTACCGGTTTCAACCAATTTGAATAAAGGATGAATCATTTTCTTTGTCAATTCCTTTGTTGTTTCAGTAATAAATGGAGAATGATAGCATTGGTCCATAAACACCGCCTTTTCGAAATGATCGATTCTGAATTGTAACAAATTATTCCAGACGATTCTAAACCCTTCCTTGAAAGGCATCTCAGCATGGTATCCTTCAAAATAAATAGCTACCGATGATTTCCGGCATTCGGTAAACAGTTCATTGATTAGGGTTTCTTTATTTTCGAAGTAGATATATAATGTACCCGTTGCAATTTTAGCGGCTTTTGCAATTTCACTCATGGTGATACCCGAAAGTCCGTTTTCCCTTACAAGTAACAATGTGGCGGCAAATATTTGCGCTGTTTTATGTTGATCGCGAGGTTTCACGGGGCAAATAAATGAATAAATATTCATTTAAAAAATTAAAACCACCTTAAAGGGCTCTTTATTTCACTTTTGAATGGCTGAATTGTTCTTTAAACATTATTTAATTTTCTTCCATCGAAAATGGAAGTAGTTTTCGCCCAATTTAAAAGCAACCGATAATGGAAGAAATTGAAATCCCTACAGAACACTTACACGAAACAATTCATGAGAAGGCAGAAGAAGCAAAAAAAGAAAAAGAAAGTGGATGGTTTATGTATGTAGCGATCTCAACCGCTTTAATTGCAGTGCTTGCAGCTATTTCAGGCCTCATGGCAGGCCATCATTCGAATGAAGCGCTTATTCAACAAATAAAAGCCTCTGATCAATGGGCATATTATCAGGCCAAGGGAATTAAAGCCGAAATAAAGAGTCTCTCAACAACTACCATTCAACCAGACAAGGAGGCGGTAGCCAAATACAGAAAAGAGCAGGAAGAAATAAAATTAAAAGCTGAAGAAGCCGAAAAAGAATCTGAAAAAAATTTAAGCCAACACGTGTTGCTGGCTAGGGCAGTTACTTTGTTTCAGATCGCGATTGCTGGTTCTGCCATTGCCATACTCACCAGAAAAAAACTTTTATGGCATGCAACAATGGTTTTAGCCTTAATAGGATCAGGCTTTTTTGTTGCAGGTCTTCTTTTTTAGTGTTCTCAAAAGTAGAATTTCATACGGAGACAACCCGCGAAAATTTGAATTGCACCCATTGCAGAGCTGTTAAATACTACTTTCATACATTTACAGGGTAAATGAAAATTAATGGCAAGTATTCTATTAATTGAGGATGAATTGCGGATTGCAGATATTATCAAGAGAGGATTGGAAGAACAAAATTTTGTTGTTACTGTTGCTAATGATGGTTTGCAGGGCCAAGAATTGGTGAATGAGCATCAATACGATCTGATTATTACGGATATTATTTTGCCAAAAATTAATGGTATTGATCTTTGCAAAGCAATCAGAAGCACCAATCCCGACATTCCAATTATTATGCTCACCGCTCTAGGTACTACCGACGATAAAGTGCAAGGCTTTGATGCAGGTGCAGACGACTATCTTGTTAAACCTTTTGATCTGAGAGAATTACAAGTACGTATTCGTGCCTTGTTAAAAAGGAACAATGCTTTTATTTCTCAGGGATTTATTCTGAAATATGCAGATATCGAACTAAATCTGAATACAAAAGTTGTTACAAGAAATGAGCTGGAGATAGCGCTTACTCCTAAAGAATTAAAGTTATTGGAGTATATGCTTAAAAATCCGGAAAGGGTTTTATCGAGAGCTGAAATTGCAGAAAATGTTTGGGATACTACTTTCGATACGGGAACAAATTTTATTGACGTATATATTAACTATTTGCGCAAGAAAATTGATAAGGAATTTCCGATAAAACTAATCCACACTAAACAGGGACTGGGTTTTATTCTAAAACAAGAATAGCATGCAAATAAGAACCCGGCTAACAGCACTATTTACTGCCTTGATTGCAACGCTGCTACTGGCATTTGCCTTGACTATCTATTTTGCTTCTTCTTTAACCCGCGAAGAAGAATACTATAAACGCTTAAAACAGCAAGCTTCCACCAAAGCCAATTTATTATTTGACTCAAAAGTAGGTCCGAGTATTTTACAACTCATTTATAATAAAGCGCCCAATACTTTATTTCAGGAAGAAGTAGCAGTTTATGATACCGCTTTTCATTTGCTCTATCATGATGCAGGTGATGTCGATAAGGTTAAAGAAACCAAGGGTATGATTGATAGTATTTCGGCGCTAAAAGAAATCAGGTTCTATCAGGGAAACTTACAGGTGGTAGGGTTTCTTTATGAGCACGAAAAAAAGCAATACGTAATTACTGCCGCCGCAAGAGATGAATATGGTTTAACCAAACTGGCTTTACTCCGAAATTCTTTGATCGTATTATTTTTACTGAGCGTGATCATCATTTTTATAGCCGGTAGGTTCTTTGCACAACAATCGCTCAATCCCGTGTTGGAGCTTGTTGAAAAAGTAAAAAAAATTACAGCAACCAATTTAGATCTGAGGGTAAATGAAGGCAATCGTAAAGATGAAATTGCGGCACTGGCAATAACTTTTAATGAGATGTTGAACAGGCTGGAGAGTTCTTTTGAAGCTCAAAAACAATTTGTTTCAAACATTTCGCACGAATTAAGAACTCCCCTATCGGTGATTATTTCGGAATTAGAATTAGCAACCAACAAAGAGCGAAGTATTCAGGAGTACAAAGAAGTAATACAGCTTGCATTAATTGACGCGAAGAAATTAGCAAAGTTAGCCAATGGCATCCTCGACTTTGCAAAAGCTAATTACGATCAGTCTGAAATAGTATTTAAAGAAATCAGACTCGATGAAGTATTACTGGATGCACGGCAACAGGTTTTGAAATCTAATCCTGATTATAAAGTGCAAATAGAATTTGTGGATACCGACTCTGAAAATGCCAATCATATTTCTGTTAACGGGAACGAATATTTACTGAAAGTTGCTTTTTTGAATTTGATGGAGAACGGCTGCAAATTTTCGAATAATCATTCCTGTTCCATTTCAATTTCGCACGACGTTCTAAATGTGATAGTGCAATTTTCTGATGAAGGAATCGGCATCAAAGAAGTAGACTTACTAAACATTTTTCTTCCTTTTTACAGGGGGAGCAATAAAACACATGCAGAAGGAAACGGTATCGGTTTATCTTTAACACAAAAAATTGTGGGGCTGCATCAGGGTAATATCAGTGTAAGTTCAAAAGAATTCTTTGGCACCACTTTCAGCATCCAACTCCCCCATCTGTAACATTACAATTCTAATAAGTTTCTAATACTATTCTAAGTGTTCTCTAATAGCAGTTCTTGCATCCCCATTTTACCTTTGCCGGGCTCGTGAAGAAAAAAAATTAAGAACCGGAAAAAGCTTTACTATGTTCAAATTAACCGTAGCAAAAATAAAAAAACGACTCCCAAGTCATGGTGAAAACAATTCCAATGGTTTTAATTTGACTGCGGCGACAAAGCTTAAAAATGTTTCAAAAGGCGATAAGTACTTTTATTTTTCGGTATTGGAAAGTAAGGAAACGGGATTAACCGAAGAGCAGGTAGAAGAAAAACAAATTGCGCTGGGGTTCAATGAGGTTAGTCATGAGAAATCACCTTCCTGGTATGTGCAATTCCTTCAGGCTTTTGTAAACCCCTTCATCGTTGTATTAATCATCATTGCGATTATCTCTTTAGTGACAGATGTGTTGGTGGCTTCTCCCGAAAATCATGATTACAAAACAATCATAGTGGTATCCATTATGGTTTTTCTGAGCGCTTTTCTGAGGTTCTGGCAAGAGTTCAGAAGTAATAAAGCGGCAGAGCAACTAAAGAGTATGGTAAAGACTACTGCTTTAGTGATGCGTAATGAGACGGGTAAAAAAGAAATCGACATCAAAGAAATTGTACCCGGTGATATTGTTTTTTTCTCAGCGGGAGACATGATACCAGCGGATTGCAGAATTATACAATCTAAAGATTTATTCGTGAGTCAGGCCATGCTCACAGGAGAAGCGCTTCCGGTTGAGAAAAGGGAGTTGAACATTTTGGATGCAGATACCAAATCGCCTTTGGAGTTAGATAATATTTGTTTTATGGGAACCAATGTGGTGAGTGGGTCGGCCACAGCCATTGTGGTTACCACGGGCAACCAAACTTATTTTGGATCGATCAGTAAATCGCTCACCGGAAAAAGAGCAGAAACCAGTTTCGATAAAGGAGTGAACAGTGTGAGTTGGCTTTTGATTCGTTTTATGCTGGTAATGGTTCCCATGGTTTTTCTGATCAACGGATTTGCAAAACACGACTGGGTGGAAGCGCTTTTATTTGCTATCGCCGTAGCAGTTGGATTAACACCCGAGATGCTTCCGATGATTGTTACCGCTAACCTTGCAAAAGGTGCGTTAACAATGAGTAAGAGACAAGTAATTGTAAAAAGGTTGAATGCGATACAGAATATTGGTGCCATGGATATTCTTTGCACAGATAAAACCGGCACTTTAACAATGGATAAAATTGTTTTAGAAAGGCATTTGAATGTGTATGGCGATGATGACGATGAGGTATTGAAATGGGCTTACTTAAACAGCTATCACCAAACAGGTTTAAAAAATTTATTAGACGTTGCAGTATTAGAGCATATTGAAGTGCATGAGTATTTGAAAGCGGAGGAATACTTTTTAAAAGTTGACGAAATTCCATTCGACTTTCAAAGAAGAAGAATGTCGGTGATACTCAAACAGCGCAATGGAAACCACTTGCTCATTTGTAAAGGGGCTGTGGAAGAAATGCTCGACTTATGTAATTATGCATTTGATCCGGGTGATGATAAACAACTGCATATAGAAAATGACAAAGTTATTTCTATGGATAGCAAAATGCGTCAAACCATTTTGAATACTTCCAAGCGACTCAATGAAGAGGGATTAAGGGTTTTGTTGGTGGCCATTAAAGAATTTAGTAACAGGGCCTTGACATACTCAGTAGCAGACGAATCTGATTTAATCTTAACCGGCTTTATTGGTTTTCTTGACCCCGCAAAACCATCGGCAAAACCATCTATCGAAGCTTTACACAAATTGGGTATTGAACTAAAAGTATTAACGGGTGATAATGAAATTGTAACTAAGAAGATTTGCAAAGATGTAGGTATACCTATTAACAATATTCTTCTAGGACCCGAATTAGACAACCTAACGGATGAAGCGCTCACAGAGCAAATCGATAAGATCAGCATTTTTGCCAAACTAAGTCCTGAGCAAAAAAGTAGAGTAGTAAAAGTATTGCAGGCAAAGGGGCATACCGTAGGTTTTATGGGCGATGGTATTAATGATGCAGGTGCATTAAGAGATGCTGATGTAGGTATTTCTGTAGACACTGCAACGGATATTGCCAAAGAAAGTGCCGACATCATTCTTTTAGAAAAAGACCTAACCGTTTTACGCAAAGGTGTTGTTTATGGAAGAAGAACTTTCGGCAATATCATCAAATACATCAAGATGACCGCCAGCAGTAATTTTGGCAATATGTTCAGCATGCTTGGGGCAAGCGCTTTTCTGCCATTCCTTCCCATGCTGCCCATACAGTTGTTAGTTCAAAATCTATTGTACGACATTTCACAAATTGCAATCCCCTGGGATAGGATGGATGCAGAGTATCTGGAAGAGCCAAAAAAATGGAGTGCCGGTGGCATAGCCAAATTCATGGTGTTTATTGGGCCTATTAGTTCGCTATTTGATTATGCAACATTCTTTTTGATGTTTTACTTCTTTAAAGCCAATTCGCCCGAACATCAATCTTTATTCCAGAGTGGATGGTTTATTGAAGGTTTGTTATCGCAAACCCTGATCGTACATATGATACGAACAAAGAAAATTCCATTTATTCAAAGCTGGGCTACTGCGCCTGTTGTTGCATTAACATCTTTGATTATGGCAATAGGAATATTCCTTCCATTTTCGCCGGTGGCGCCTGCTTTAAAAATGCAAGCTTTGCCGTTGATCTATTTCCCATTCCTGATTTTAATGCTAACCTTATATTGCGTGTTAACCCAGCTCATTAAAGGTTGGTTTATTAAAAAATTCAATCAATGGTTATAAACAACTTGTCATCCTTTTAGTTTCAGTGATGGAATGAAACTATTAAGCAAACAATAATTATATTAGTAAAAAATCTGCCCATGTTCTATATAGACTTACTTAAAATTGATATGCATTTTTTTCAGGAAGGCTATCCCAACATCATTCTACGTGCGGTTTCCGTATACCTGTTTATGATTGTTGCGATCAGGGTATTTGGTAAAAAAGAATTGGCTCAGTTGTCGGTGATTGATCTGGTATTTATTTTATTGATAAGTAATGCCGTACAGAATGCCATGATTGGCCCCGACACTTCTCTGGATGGGGGTTTAGTAGCAGCCGGATCATTGTTTCTGGCCAATTATACATTGAAGAGGCTGCTCTATAAAAACAAAAAAATCAGTGGCTGGATACAGGGTGAATCGATATTGTTGATTTATAAAGGTATGCCCAACATGACCAACTGCAAGAAAGCAGAAATTACGATCGAAGAATTGGAAGCCGCTGCAAGAGAGCACGGATCAAAAGATATTCAGGCAGTAGATCTTGCTATGTTGGAAGTGGATGGCAATATCAGCATTATCAGTAGTGATTTTCAGAAAAGATCATTTTCGGCGCATCCCCGAAAACATAAATTTAAAGGAAGACTGAATCAGAATTAACACCTACAATAATTGTAGCAGACAGCATCACATTTTTTTGCTTTACAGATCTTTGTTCTTTATAAAAAGCAATCTTGATTGTATAATTGTTGCTGTAGCCTGTATCACTCCCATCACGATAAATAATACATGGAAAGAAATATAGTATGTAATTAACCCACCAATTGCCACGGCAATACCTGTTACAAAATGGGTATGACCAGTTGCAAGACCCCAATGAAAAGTGTCGCTGCTGTCTTCCAAATCATTTGCAAAAAGCGATTCCCAAATAGGCGTGCTCAATGATTCGGCAATACCCAACCCTACTTGCACAATAAATAAGGTTGTTACACTATCCACCAAAAGATAGGAAAAAGTAAATACTGTATTTAGCGCATAGCCAAATATCATTACTTCCTTTTTATATGCTGAATTTTTGAGCGTTCTCCCTACCAGAAAATACATCAATCCGGTAACTACTAAATAAGCCGACCAAGCCCAGGTAATATCTAATAAGTCGCCTCCCACTTTTTCGGTAAATATTGCAAACAGCGGTCCAAAAAGGCCTTCGCCGAAATACCATAAGCTGGAAGCAAACAACAAAATCTTGATCGTCTTGGACAAGCGCATAGCAATCTTATAAAACAATTAGGAAAAAATGTTCAAAAGTCATGATCAAACCCTGTGCCGGATAAAAACCAGATGGATTTTGTAAAGAAATCAATTTGTTAAATCCTATTCAGACCTGTAAAACTATTCGAACGAATTTCCTTTTAGCCCTCTAATTGTGCCTCTGCAATTTGCCGCGCCGCATAAGCATTCAAAGGGTTCTGCATTTTCGTCCAGAAACTGTGCATAGTCAAGCGTTAACTCCTCATTTACCTCAATTGCTCTGGTAGCCACTACATTCAATCCTACAAATGCCGTATTGGCATTACAACTATGATTTTGTGGCGCCCAATCCTGTGGAAGCTTACTCCAAAGTAGAAATACTTCTTTGCCCAAGGGATATGCATACTTTCTGAAATTCAGTTTTTCGGCTTCGTTCCAGTTTTCTTCAACCCATTTTTTTGTTACTATTCGCTGAGACATTTCTTCTCCCTTAAAGATGAGTTCAAAAGGCATTAACTTTTTAATGGCATAAATTCCAAATCCCGAAATGGCATTGTTTCTAACCTGATAGCATTTTCTGTTTTTGGAATAACGCGCAATTGCTTCCTGAATAATATGTTTTAAGAAACCTGCTTGTCCAATCCCATCGTATTTTAAAATATAGTCTGCACTTCCTTCATATCCATTATTATAAAATACAGAGCAGGTAAAGTTAATTTCCAAAAAATATAATTCCCCTTTATTATTTGCACGGAAATCGAGTCGGGCATATCCTACTCCCCCAAATGAATGGAATATTTTCTTTGAAGCATTTTTTAATTGCTCACTTAACACCGGATCTTCTACCAGAATATTGGCATCTGTATGCAGCTCTGAAGTTTTTAGTGCATAGGTTTTAAAAGCATTGCCTTTGGGAAATACAAATTCAACAGGCTGAAAAGCCGTTACCGTTTTACCATCTGCATTTGCAGCAACCAGTACAGTAAACTCCCTTCCTTCAATATATTCTTCCACAAGTAGTTCATCGTATTCAGCAATAATGGCTGTTACTTTTTGTTGCAATGAATGCATATCATACACCAGAGAATTTGCATCTATCCCCAAGCTATCGCCCGCTTTAGCAGGTTTTACAAAAAGAGGAAATTGTAGGCCGGCAGTTACTTCATTCAAAGAGGAATCTGCATTAACTAAACAATAGGCTGGCGTTTTAACCGATTCATAAAAAGCTACCAGCTTCATAATTTCTTTACTGGGGTCGTACAAAATAGAATTAGGCCCGGTAAAAGGTAAATTCAATAATTCCAAAGAATAAATCACATCAATGCCCGGCACTTCCCACTCCAGATAAGCTTCACATAAATTCACAAATACATCATACTGCTGATGGCTTAATGCTTTAAGTTGTTTATAAGTAGTTAGCTTATTCAGGAATACCGTATCAACTTTGTCATCTGGAAGCAAACCAGATAGGTTTCTTGGAGGATCATAATTCTGATAGTCGACATTTGAAGTAGTATAATCAGGCAATAAAACACATATGTTCATATACTCTCTAATTATTTTTTCTAAAAATAGTTTCCTGCAAAATTGCGGATACCAAATCTGTAAAATTGGAGTTGCTTACACGAAGAATCGCACCAATAGAAGTATAATCTTCATCCTCACTAATGCCGCACTGTGCATTCACTTCAAGTGTATACATTTTCTTAGTCAGTTCATCCATTCTAATATCTACTCTTGCATAGCCCCTACCCTTACAAGATACAAATGCATCCCAAGCAATTTTTTTGATTGGTTCATGCAAAGCAATATCGGGCTGTTGATACTGATAAAAAAAATCATTTTCAGGCATGGGTGATTCTTCTTCATATATTTCCCAGAGTCGATCGAATGATAAAAATCTTTCGTTCTCCGGGAGAGACGCATGAAATACACGTTCAACAGGAGTATAGATGATAGCACTATTCTCCCTATCATAACTCCCCAAAATAAAAACAGTAAATTCTGGGCCCTTTATAAAAGATTCTGCAATAATTCCATCTACATTTAGTTGCCATCCCCTGTAGCCACTATTCATTTTCTGCAATTGTTCTTTACACTCTTTAAGATTGTTCACCACATTTCTAATCCCAATCCCCATGCTTCCTCCACTCACCGCGGGTTTAAGAATAATTGGGCTTCCTATTTGCTTAAATATATTTTCGTTAAGATCTTTTTCTTCTGTAACCGCTACCCAGAGAGCCGTAGCAACCTCATTGGCATCAAAAGCCTTTTTCATCGGGATCTTTGATGTGGTAATCCGATAAAAATATTCGTCAGCTCCCGTGTAACACAAGCCTTTTTCTTCTAAATACTGTATCACAGAAATGCCCGGCGTTTGATTAATTTCATCTCCATCGCATAAATTAAACACAATTTGATCCTGGTTCTGGTTACAGGAAGCAATCTTATCAATAACAGATCGATAGGTTTGCATAGTAACAGGTTGCCAGTGCCATGGTATGTTTAGTGTTTCAAATACTTTCTGATACTCTGCTATGCTTTGAGTAAAATCGTAGTAATAGTCAATATTAGAATCTTCTGAAACCAAGTAAGGGGCTAATATCCAAACAGTAATCTTGTCAATTGAGGGAGGAACCATATCTAATAAAATACTTAATAATTAAAGACTTCGTCCATTAAAAAAGGTTTAAAAAAATTATTCATACCCATTCGTAATTTGAATACTGCTTCCGGGTCGGGTATTTAACAAAAGGTATCCATCTTTAAACGAATAAACAACCTCTTTCTTTGCACTAACCACCCATGTTTTAAAAGGCATTTTTAATTTAGTTTGTCCCCCTTTTTCAGAAACGATTAGCACTTCCGAAATTACTCCATTTTCTTTTTTGGCAGAAACAAGGAATGCGCCTTCTGCTCTGAGCGATTTAAAACTAATATCCTGCCATGAAGCAGGTATTGCAGGAAATACTTCAATTGATCCTGCATAACTCTGTAACAGCATTTCCTGTAATCCCGCTGCGAAAGCAAAATTTCCTTCCAGCGTAAATGGCCGGTCTGTAGATTCCGAATAGCCTTTTTTTGTTTGATCACCATTCACATGAAAACTATTGATTGAACAGAATGCTTTGGCAAATATTTGAAGTGCATTTGCAGCACCTTCGCCGTCTTTTGCTCTGGCTTTTAAATTGGCAAGCCAGGCATAAGAATAGCCACACCAATGCGCCGGTCCAATACTATCGAGTAAATGAATTGAATTTTTAATGATCGATTGTGAAGCAGTTCCATCTTCCCATTTAATTAATCCCAGTGGATGTATTGCCATCAGGTTCGAAAAATGACGATGCGATTGCTTGTAAGGAAATCCTGGAGCAATCATCAATTCCTTTTTTGGAGAAATAGCAAACCCCGAAAATTCGCTATTTATTTTTTGCCAATGTTCTGCTTCAGTTTTTAATCCCAGCTCTTCTGCCATTTCCGCCGCAGCTTTAAATACAAACTTCATCAAAGCGAGATCATAATTTGTATTTTGCTGAAACCATGCGTCAATGCTATTATCATTTATTTCCGGACTGGAACTGATCGGCAATTTTCGATGCCCGGATTCATCCTGATAAGTAATATTCTCCAGGAACTGCGCGGTTTCGTTGATCCAGGGATAGGCACGTTTTCTCAAGAATTCTCGATCCATCCCGTATCTCCATTGCAGGTAATAGTGATGTGCTAACCAAGCCGAAACAGTTGGCGACAATGAATACTGAATCCAACCTCCCATCTCAGTTCCATCTAAAGTTGTAACGCCCGGTACAGCAAGTCCTTCTTTAGCAAAATAAGTTTTGGTATACCTTTTATAATTATTCTTGTTAGCATCCAGATGATCAAGATAAGGCATTGCTTCTTCCAAATGGTTTGCACTATATGCAGGCCAATAGCTTAATTGTGTATTCAGGTCATGATGAAAATCGCCCTTCCATGGCGGAAGTTTTCCGTTGTCGGCAGTCCAGATTGCTTGCAACGAAATGGGAGGAGCACCCAGTCGCGATGCAGCACCAAATTTATATTGCTCCAAATACCATTGATTTTCGATCAAGAGGTTGGGAATTTTTACAGAAGATTTATTCCAAAAATTATTCCACCAGAGTTTATGATTTTCAAATTGAGAGCGAAATGTATTTGATAAAGCTTTTTTAGAAACCTCTATTGCAGGCAAGTTCTGTTTCTTACCGGGATATTGCGATGTAATTGTCCATACTCCCTCTATCGATTTAGAGCCTACCCTATGCCAGCTTACATGAACAGTATAATTAAAGCCTCCCCATCCCGGTTGATAATAAGTTATACTATTTCTTTCTTTTTTAATCGTTCCCGGCTGATACCCAAGTCTTGATAAATCATCGCCTACTTCTGAATCTCCAGAATCTTTTACTTCTGCCTGATATTTTGGTGCAATTAAAGCTGGTGCAAGGTCTGTTTCAAGGTTTTCAAAACGAAAGCAACCAACCATCTCATTGGCAGCTACAAATGTTCTTAGCAAAACTCCATTCGCCCAATTAATTTCACAATAGGCGTCATCAAGACTTAAATAAACCAATTCAACATTACCCCATTCTTTTGAATTAAACTCAATTGCCGCGCCGGGAATTTTAGAAGGTGCAGGTTCGTTTTCGTAGGGAGCGTCGAAATATTTTTGAACACTATCGTATTTTTTTTTCTGAACCTGCTCATTTACCCATTGGTAGCTAAATTCAGTGCGATGCAAGCCTTTCATAGGGCGCATATCCCATAGATCTGCTCTATCCAAAGAAAATCTTATTTGTCCGTCTCTTTGCCAGATCAACGCACCCAACATTCCATTACCCAGCGGTATTGCTTCATCCCAGTTGGCTGCAAGCTGGTTGAATTGTAAAGTATGACTTGACAATACTTCTGTAACAATGCTTTTTTCGCTGCTAACAGGTTTTGGCTTCGGATGCAATTCCTGTGCTAATCCATTTGTATTAATCAGCATCAGAAAAAGGGTTGCACTGCAAAAAATGGAAATTTTTTTTTTCATATTATTTAAAGTATAAAGAATCTACCCAAAATAAGCCGACATTTATAGAGTATAATTTAATTAATATATTTTAATTACAAAGCATCCGGGTAAAACTTCTACCAAATACTTTTTAACTTCTGCGCCATGTTTCAACTTATTCATCTCAGGTTATTTATTTTATGCTTTTTTACAATGGTTGTCAGTAACGAATCTGCTGCTCAACAGAAAATCAATTTCGATGAGAACTGGAAATTTCATTTCGGAAACGCATCCGATCCTTTAAAAGATTTTAATTATGGCATTGCCAATAGTTTCTCCAAATCGGGAGGAGCATATGAAACAGCCATCGACCCGGCTTTCAAAGACAGCAGTTGGAATACCGTGAACCTTCCGAATGATTGGGCAGTTGCGCTTCCTTTCGCAAATAACACAAACTTTGATGTAGAGTCGCATGGCTTTAAAACGGTGGGCGGACTATTCCCTGCAACCAGTATCGGATGGTATCGGAAACATTTCAACATATCGAGGGCCGACTCAGGAACCCGCTTCCAGATTCAGTTTGACGGCATTTTCAGGAACGCAACAATTTGGATAAATGGCATTTACACGGGCAATAATTTAAGTGGATATCTGGGAGTGAATTACGATATCACCGACATGATAAATTATGAGAAAGAAAATGTAATTACAGTGCGAGTTGACGCATCGCAATACGAAGGATGGTTTTATGAAGGCGCAGGTATTTACAGGCATGCGTGGTTAAATAAATTAAATAACCTGCATATCGCAAACGACGGAATATTTATTTACTCAAGCATCAAAGAAACTACTGCCGAAATTGGTATTGAAACTGTTATTGAGAATAAAAATCTGGATGCTTCAAAGTGTACGATCTATTACTACATTACCGAACGCAACGGTAAAAGAATAACACAAAATACCGAGCAACCTCTTAGTATTGTATCAAACGGAAAAGAGCTGATTAAACAAAAACTTATAGTTAATCATCCACATTTATGGAATCTCGAAGACCCCTATTTATATCGGGTGGTTACTGTTATCAAGTCGGGTGGAAAAATCGTAGATCAGCATGTACAAAGGTTTGGTGTACGCAGTATTAGGTTTGATGCAAAAGAAGGATTCTTTCTGAATAATCAGTCCGTTAAAATTCTCGGAACCAATAATCATCAGGATCATGCAGGAATTGGCGCTGCAATACCCGATGCTATTCAATATTACCGAATATCCCTTTTAAAACAATTGGGCTCAAATGCATATCGAACCAGTCACCACGCCCCAACTCCCGAATTGCTGGATGCTTGTGATAGTTTAGGCATGTTGGTATTGGATGAACAACGTTTATTAAATAGTAGTAATGAATATATGGATCAGTTTGAACGTTTAATAAAACGCGATAGAAATCATCCCTCAGTAATACTCTGGTCGATTGGAAATGAAGAGGGATGGGTGCAAACAACTACTATTGGTAAACGGATTGCGCAAACTTTATTGGCAAAGCAAAAAGAATTGGATCCCACAAGAACCAGTACCTATGCAGCCGATCTTCCAAATTATTTTAAAGGAGTAAACGAAGTGATTCCGATAAGAGGATTTAATTACAGGCAATTTGCAGTGGCCGATTATCATCGCGACCATCCTAACCAGCCGGTGTTAGGTACTGAAATGGGTAGCACGGTTACTACTCGTGGCATTTATACAAAGGATAGCATCAATGCCTATTTACCTGATCAGGATATTACAGCTCCATGGTGGGCCAGCAGAGCGGAAGAGTGGTGGAAACTGGCCGCAGAAAATAAATATTGGTTGGGAGGGTTTGTGTGGACAGGCTTTGACTATCGCGGAGAGCCCACACCTTTTAAATGGCCCAATATCAGTTCGCACTTCGGCATCATGGATGTATGCGGCTTTCCAAAGAATCTGTATTATTATTACCAAAGCTGGTGGACCGATAAAGATGTGTTGCATATTTCTCCACACTGGAATTGGAAGGGCAAAGAAGGGCAGCCCATTGATGTTTGGGTAAATAGTAATGCAGACAAGGTTGAATTATTTTTGAATGGAAAAAGTTTGGGTAAAAAAGAAATGCCCAGAAATAGTCATTTACAATGGCAGGTAAATTACGAAGCAGGGAAGCTCGAAGCCATTGGTTTTAAAAAAGGAAAACAAATCAGCAGCTTTGTAGAAACAACTACTGAAGCCTATAAAATTATTTTGACTCCCTATAAAACTATTTTAAAATCGGATGGAGCAGATGCCACTGTAATCAATATTAGTATTGTGGATCGGCAGGGGCGTGAAGTGCCGGACGCAAACAGATTAATTCGGTTTTCAATTACAGATAATGCAAAAATAATTGGTGTAGGTAATGGTGACCCCAGTTGTCACGAACCCGATATTTGCAAAGATGGATTCTGGCAACGTTCGAGCTTTAATGGAAAATGTCAGGTAATTATTCAATCGGGCAAAACCGCTGGTGCTGTGCATTTCGAAGCAAGTTCATCTGCTTTGGAAGCAGCTTCTTTACAACTGATAATGAATTAAAAAAGGCCACCCTAAAGAGTGGCCTCGGTTATATCCCCCCGGATTTAACCTAATTTTTAATTCGGATTTTTAGCTCTCGATACAAAGCTATTGTAATCGAAATTTAAAGTTTTTGTTGCGCCTCCCTGAATATTATTAATACCAGTTAAGATTGTTACGCCTCCCTGAGTATTATTTGATAATTGATTGGAAGAATTATTTATAAAATCATATGACCTTAAGCCAAATAAATTAGTGAACGCTAATCTTCCGGTAGCAGTGTACAAATTTACGAAAGCTCCGGTAAGTGGTTTGTTGGTAGTTGGGTCGTTCACAAAACTAATGCCTGTTAAATTATTGTTCACACCAGCTCCCACATTGGCAACTATTCTTGGCGCTGTTGTAATAAACATGCCGCTCAAATCGATCAAGGAATCAGAAACTGTAGTATTAGGAGTATATGCATAAGCTCCTGTTGGTATGTAAAAACTAGGAAAACTCAGAGCAGAAGTAGTGCTTGCACTCAGATAACCTGTTGCTGTAGTATTCAAAAAGTTTACGCTTCCAAAAGACCATGGGGTAGGGTAAGAAATTACTTTATTAGCATTTTTATCAGCAGGTAAACTATAGTAGAAAGCTCCAGCAGAAGGCAATTTATAATTCGGTGTATAAACCCAGGAATCAGTTACAGGATTATAAGCATTACTACCATACGGCCATCCATTAAGTTGAAGTGTAGTACTAATGGTGTCGATATATGGAGTAGTTGTTTGTGGATTATCGATACCTATTTCGTAGTGTACATACATTTTTTGCGAAACAGAAATTTGGTTATTAATTTTAGCCGAATAATATAATCCACTTGGAGCATCCGGAACTTTTACAGAATAATTTCCACTTGCATCTGATACTGCCGGGAATACGCTGGTTTGATTGTTATACATCAATGAGAAACTAATGAGCTGTCCGGCAACGCCTTCTACACTATCTCCGTTTGTGAAGTCCTGATCGGCAACTACCTGTCCTTTAATAGTATTGTTAGAGCCGCTATTATTCCAGAGTGTAATTGTTGTTCCAATAGAAACCCAAGAGGCAGGAATAGAACTAAAGGAGTATCCTGCTTTGTTGATATAAATCGGAGCACTTGGATCAACTATAATCTGAGTAAAAGTGGCCTGTCCGTTTGCATCGGTTGTAGCAGTTAAAATACTATTGGTGGTATAAGAATAAACGCTAGCGGTTGCTCCTAATACAGGGCTATTGGTTGCGGCATCTGACACTTTAATATTGTAGTTTTTCTTTAAAGCGTTTACAGCATTTGTATTGGATCTTGCCGCAGTAAGGCTATCGTTAAATTTACTGGTAGCCCTGTTTACGCTATCCTGATACTTATACTGCGCAAGGCTGTTTTGATACTGCTGCATTAAATAAGCCATGTTCTGAGTGGCTTGTAATATTGCCAAAGAACTAGCGCCTGAGTTTACCAGATTTTGGATAACGATCAAAGCGCTATCATGACTTCTGGATGCCGAGGCGTTTACCTGCGCGATCTGTAAATCGAAAGAAGACTTTAACTGCAGAAGATTTCCTTGTGCTGTTAGTGCGTCTTTTTCTGTAAACGGATCCTTTTTGCAGGCCGAAAATGTGATCAATAAAATCGCAATTGCGAATGTTAGTTTTGAGTTGAATTTGTGTAACATGGTTTTTGGTTTTTAAGTTTGATGTAGTTTTATTTTGGGGATGAAGTTTTTTTGTGTGCGGCATGACCGGGTATTAAATAGCCCACTGCTACTCTGAATGAATTGGTTCTGATATTTCCCTGTATCCCTGATTTATTGATATAGGAATAATCGTATCGAGCAGGACTCAGGCCGTTTACAAATCTAAAATCTACCAGAAATGCATTCCGCTTTATAGGTAGCTCAAATTGCAATCCACCCAAAGCGCTGAACCAGTAAGGCTCAAAGAGGTCAGTAAATTGTTGCCCCTGAATAGTGCCAATTACGGTTGGATCTGTTGGCTTTAGTGTAAGCATGGCGCCGGTTTTTTCGTAGCGTTCCCACTCACCCAGATTTACATTCCATTGCGGTGCCGCATATACTTTTAGCTTCCAGCTTAACTTTGTGGGAATTGTGTAAGAAAGTCCCAGAGATGATTCCAGTGTGTGGATTACGAAATCGCTTTGCTTGCCATTTTTAAACTGTATTGTGGGATCAAAACCGAGAAAAGTATTATCGGTAAATGATACCAGATTGCCGCCTGTGCCTGCATAGCCGCCTTCTGCAAATAGCCCCCACCCTTTTTTTAACGCATAATTGATTCTGAATTGCGCGTTGGTTCCAGCACTGATTGAACGATGGGGTTGTTCGTCAGTGAAATAATTAAACTGTGCTCCAGTGGTGATTTGAAAAGACCAGTGCTTGCTCAATTTTTTTTGTTGAGCATTTGCGTTAAGTAATAGCAATAGCATGGCCCATTGGAGTAAAATAAATTTTACTTTCATAATGCTTGATTTAGATTTGGTTGATTTATAGTGTAGGGATCAGTAGCTGATTTACTTAGGATCGTTTAAGATGAATTCTCAATTACATTTTTATTACAAAACCAATGAACAGCACTCGCGCGGTTGCGTACATTTAGTTTTCGAAAAATTGCTTTGATATGTTTCTTAACCGTGTCGATACTGATATTCAGTTCTGCTGCAATTTCTTTATTGAGCATGCCGGCAGATAAATGAAAGATCACTTCCTGCTCCCTTTTAGATAATTGAATATCCTCGTTTAAATGGTTCACTTTGTTATCATTAAGTGGGGTTACAAAATGAATCTCACAGCGCGGGGGGATACAGTAAGATTAACAGAACAAACCTAGAGATAAGTGATAGTAATGATTACGGGAAAATACCCAATAGTATACCGTGTTTTTCCCGTACCCTTTTGAGTAAGTAAAAATGGGGATAGTAATAGTGCTCTAAATTATAAATTTTACAAGTTGCCTTTCTTCAACTCTTCAACAGCATGATTCACTGCACGTGCAGTTAAAGTCATATACAAGATAGAAGGACTTTGGTTGCCTGTACTGGTCATGCAAGCACCATCAGTTACAAAAACATTTTTGCACGCATGCAATTGATTCCATTCGTTGAGTATAGATGTTTTAGGATCAAGCCCCATTCTGCATCCACCCATTTCGTGTATATCTAATCCAGGCGCCTGTTTGGTGTCGGCATGGCTAATATTTTTAACCCCTGCTTTCTCCAACATCTCAGAAGTTTGAGTAAAAAAATCTTTTAATAAACGATCATCATTATCATCATATCCTACTGAAGTAATCAGTAGTGGAATACCCCATTGATCTTTGTGCTCAGCACTTAGTCGCACATGGTTTTCTTTTTTAGGAATGGTTTCTCCCTGCACATAAGCATATACATGCCAAGGACCAGCTTCGGTCATAGCTTCTTTAAATTTGGCTCCAATCTGTTCTGGGCAACGGTTACCGTCGCCTCTTTCTCTATATGCGCCTGCGAATGTGGTAAAGCCTCCTAAAAAATCAGCATCCATTTTATGCAGGTTCCGATAATTTGCAATGATCGTATCGGTTGGATTTCTTCCATAAATATATCCATCTTCAAATCCATCGATTGCTCCATTGATCCAACCTCTGTAATTATGAAAGCAAACATATTTGCCCAACAATCCACTATCATTTCCCAATCCATTTGCAAAACGGTTTGAAGTAGAATTCAATAGTATTAGATTACTGTTTAATGCTGCAGCATTCAGGAAAATAATTTTAGAAAAATATTCTGTACTCTCTTTCGTAATGGCATCAACTACTCGTACCCCACTGGCTTTATTGGTTTTAGGATCGTAGATAATGCTATGTACTACCGAGTGTGGGCGAACAGTAAGGTTCCCGGTTTTCATTGCCCAAGGAAGTGTAGAAGAATTGGAACTGAAGTAACCACCAAACGGACAACCTCTCATGCAAAGATTTCTTGCCTGACATTTGGCTCGGCCTTGTTGTAAATGAATATCGTTTGGTTGTGTAAGATGTGCCCATCTGGCGTGAACCAGATATCGATTGCCATAATTTTTTAGGAAACTTTCTTTGAGATGCTGTTCAACACAATTCAAATCGAATGGGGGTAGAAACTCTCCATCAGGCATCGACTCGATCCCATCTTTATTTCCACACACTCCAATAAATTTTTCTACATGCGAATACCATGGAGCAACATCTTTATACCGAATGGGCCAATCCCAGCCATAGTCAAATCTTTGAGGTCCTGTAAATTCAAAATCGCTCCAACGCTGACAAGCCCTACCCCATGTTAAAGATTTTCCACCCACCTGATAACCCCTTATCCAATCGAAGGGTTTTTCTTGTATATAGGGATGATCTTTATCTTCTACAAAAAATTGCTGATTGTCTTCCCCGTATCCCGCTGCTTTGGTAATGAGTGGATTATTTTTTCTTCGCTCTTCAGAAATATTTCCACGATGTGGAAGTTCCCATGGGTCGTTGGTGGCTGTTGGATAATCTTTAATATGCTGCACATCTCTGCCCCGCTCTAACACTAAAGTTTTCAAACCCTTTTCGCATAATTCTTTAGCAGCCCAGCCTCCGCTGATTCCCGATCCAATTACAATAGCATCATAAGTATTTTTAATTTTGCCCGTATGGTTGATCATCGGAGCAATTGAATCTTTCTCTGGCATATGGCAAATATTGTTTTGAAGGTAAAAAATTAATTTAATGAATCAAGAAGTTGATTTATGATTTGAGTCATAATTGAAAAAAATTGCTTGAATTAATTTTAATAATCGGGTAAATAAAACCAACCCTCATTATATGAAAAATTCACTAGCCATTTTGCTCAGCATTGCGCTCGGCATAAGTGTTTCGAGCTGTAACGACAGTGTGCAAAAACAAGCCGCTACAGAGTCTTCTACTCCTGCAGTATCTGAATCAAAAGGCCAATCGGGCGTACAAGACGACCTGTCGCAAAGGAATGTTGTTCAGATTGCAATAGCAAGTAAAGATCATTCAACATTGGTTACTGCAGTGCAAGCTGCCGATCTTGTAAATGTGTTGAGCAATGCAGGTCCGTTCACTGTTTTTGCACCAACAAACGCTGCCTTCGCACAGTTACCTGCAGGAACAGTAGAAGGGTTATTGAAACCTGAAAAGAAAGAAGCATTAACAGATATTCTTCAATACCATGTTTCGGTAGGGGTATTTAAAACAGAAAATATGACCGACGGGCAGGTAATTGGGCAGGTAAATGGTGATAATATTACAATCAGCAAGAAGGATGGAAAAATATTGGTGAATGGAACAGCTTCGATTGTTGCAACTGTTCCGGCATCGAATGGAATTGTGTATGTAATTGATAAAGTATTAACTCCCCCGGCTAAAAAATAAGGGTAGCATGTTGTACAAAAAAGCAGGATGAAATGTCCTGCTTTTTTTGATCTGATTGATGTTTGTTTAGGCTTTTAGTTTTAGTATTTCTGCTTCAAGCACCGCTGAAATTTTTAGAGCTCTTTGCTTTGCTGTCATTGCATTTTCGCCAATAAAAAACTGATCTACGGTTTCGATAAACAGATTGTTCCACTTTTTAAAATGCTCTTTTTCGAGTGGCATTACTTTGTGCAGGTGTTTATGTAAGTCCATCGGGCTACCTTCATAATGTCCGGTAAATAATATTGTGTTCTCCCAAAAGTCGCTCATCACGGGGAGGTGTCGTTCCCAGTTGGTTTGGGCAATTTCATTAAAAATATATCCAAGCGTTTCATCTGCTTTTACTTTATCGTAAAAGGCTTTCACTAAGGTTTCAATATCTGTGCGACAGGTAATATCTTTTAATAAAATGGTATTCTTTTTCACAGGTCTTTACTTTTAAATCTTTTAGTAGAAATTCCGAGAGGAAGAAAAATCCAAATCAACAGAACGACAAATGATAAACCCATTCCCAATTCTGTTCCAAAAAAATCTTTAAAGACTGCTCCCGTATAACCCATCAATGCAGAAACGTCCATTTTAAGTAAGATCATGATACGAGCAAGATCTAAAGGGTTAAACATACTGATTGCGATCATTGCTTTTTCTACCGGATAGTCAGCAAACTGAAACAGGATAAACAGTACAAAGCCATCGAAGAGTAAAGCGAAATAAAGCCATAACAAAATTGCTACACCAATACCTTTTGCCTTATCTCTTGTTTTTACTGCGGCTAGCATTGCTACGGCAACAAAAATCACAGACAACAAAACACCAATCAGTATCATCATCATTCCGGTAATATCTGCCTGATAAATAAAAACTGGTATGCCTGCTCCAATTAAAAATGCCAGTACCATGGATATGCTAAGTCCAAAAAATAAGCTCATCCAGATTGTTTTTCGTTTTAGCGGTTGACTAACCAAGAGTTCAATAAATTCTGCACTATTATACACATAAATAGTTGAGAATACAATGCTCACAAGTGGTACAATAATCAAAATGATATTCAAAAGTCCGAGTAACCCTTTGGCTGAGTTGTCTTCTAAACCAAAGATACTGAACGACAATACCATCAGAAATAAAGTATATGCCATCATAATTCTGTTGCGGAGAATATCGATAACTACATATTTAATAACTTTCTTCATTTTCTATTTGTTTTGCATTACCTGAGCAATTGCCTTAGCCAATTTAACTTGTCCGGTATCAATTGAAAGTTGCTCAATCGTTTTATGAAAACACAAGCAGCCATCCTGCATATAAATTACTTGCGTTACAAGATCATCCAACTCGCTCAAAACGTGTGAAGTAATTAAAATCAGTTTGCCTTTCTGTTTTTCGGAAATGATTTTTTCTTTTAGGATTTCAGACGAAACCGGGTCCAACCCTGCGGTTGGCTCATCCAGTATCAGCAATTCTGGATTAAACAGAAATGCCAGTGCTGCACTCACTTTTTGTCTGGTACCTCCCGACAGCGTGCGCATTCTCTTATTCATCAGTGGTTGAAGGCCAAAAGAAATAATCAGGTCTTCGTCCAGCAGATTTTTATTTTGTTTTCCTCTAATATCTTTCATCATATCCAATACCTGGCCAATCGTCATATTATCGGGATACCTTCCGATCTGCGGCATATATCCAATTCTTGATCGATACTCCCAGTGATTTTTGATATTACAACCATTCACCGTTATAAAACCGCTATCGCATACTACCATTCCTAAAATGGTTTTGATAAAAGTAGTTTTGCCACTTCCATTAGGTCCGATAAGCGCAATGCATTCGCCTTTATTGCAGGTTACTGAGAAATCATTCAATGCAGTTAGGCTGCCGAATTTTTTAGAAACATTTGTAGCAATAATCATAGCCTTAAGGGTTTCATGAGAGGAAAAGCGTCTTTGAAATTTTCGGGAGTCAGAGAAGGAAGAACTTTTTCGGTTTTATCGAGTAGCGAAGTGATAAAGCTTCTGAACAAAATCATCACCGGTGGATTTTTTTCTACAATCACCGAATACATGCTAACTGGCCGGTAGGGAACATCTCCAATATGATCCCTGTTTAGATCGTACCCCTCATATTTGTCCCAATAATTACCATTAAAAGTATTCAGCACCAGGCTTCCATTGGTAGCCATATCGAAAGTATTGTTGATAAAATTATTTCCAGTAACAGTTATGTCCATACAGCTCGCCTGAATTTTCATTGCCCAGCCATTGCGTTCAAAAACGTTTCCATTCATTTGTATTCTACTGGTGCCCTCCATATAAATTCCAACCGTATTTTTTACAAAACGATTGTGTTCAATATATCCATCAGAAATTTCTTTTAGAAGAATCCCATAAGAACCATCTCCCCAGTTTTCCTCGAAATAATTGTGAATCATTTTTACGTCGTGCGAGAACATTACAGAAACTCCCGCCCCATTATTTTTAAAAATATTTGCGATATAGGAATCGTTACTGGAGAACATAAAATGCAATCCGTAACGCAAGTTTTTTTCAGAGTCGTTTCTCCAGATAATCGAGTTCGTAACAAATTCAAAATAAATCCCGTCACGGTGCCCGGTAATTTCATTTGCGATGATCCGCATACTATCGCTCTTCCAGCAGTGAATACCATTTCCGCTCTGTTGCTCTTCTTTTTGGGAAGCGGTTAGTTTGTTTTTTTCGATGGTACAATTTGTGCCGTATTGCGAATAAATTCCAAAAAAAGTATTTTCAAGTATATTCTCTCTAATCACCACATCGCGGCAATTATATATTTTAATCCCTGCAAAGTCCTCCATACTGGAGATGCCTGACTGTATAATCTTACAACCTTTAACAGTAACTCCCGAAGATTTGATCGAAATTACCTCGTACCGATATTCGCCATCCAAAACAGGGTAATCAATTCCGATAAGCGTAATTGGTTTATCGAGCACAATATTTTTTTCTCGATAAATACCGCTATATACCATGACGGTATCGCCTTTTCTTGCCTGGGTAATTGCTGTTTTGATGGTGATAAATTGTTTTCCTTTTCCCACTGGCAATACCCTTGCCTGCAATGAACTCAAAAGAAAAAGTTGAATTAATATGCAAAACAATTTGTTCATTTATTTTACAATTTCAGTCCAGCGAATCTCATTTCCGGGAAACTGTTCCTTAATTTTTTTAATACTGTCGATTCCGTTTGATGCAGCTAAATCTCCGCCCATTGGCCCATGCAAATGATTACTCTGCCAGATCAACGCTTTCTTCACGTTCAATAATTCATGATTCCCCGTAAAATTGGTGATGTAGATATTGCTAATTTCAGATTCGTTCAGGTCCTTTGTTTTAAGATAGGCAAGTAAGCAATAGCTATCATCAAATTTGTATACCCTTCCCTTTCTGGTTGTAATTTCTGCGCCGAACCGCAAATCGCTGATTGTCATCTTACAGGAATAACAATTATCCGTTCCATATTTAATGGATTCAGGTGCACTATTGCAAGATGAAAAAGCCGTACAGATCCCCACTAATAAGCCGGTTGTAATGCTGTACACCCGCATTTTTCTACTCCGCCTAATTGTTAGCCAAACAGCAACAAGCGTAAATAAACCTACCGCAATAAATATCCAGCCACCAATATCTGGAATGGAGTAGGCCCCAAAATTCAATAATTGCTTAAACCCTATCAAAGGAGGTTGATAACTCATACCGGGAACAATAATTGCTGCATCCGGATTCAGATCGTGTCCATAGTTATACTCCCATTTCCAAAAATCTACCATCGCTACAATACCGAAGCTGATAAAGAAAATACAAAAAGCATACAACAGTTTTCGTTTATTTATGATTGCAACTAAAATTGCAAAAGTGGCATAAAAGAGAATGATATAAGGCAAGATGGTAAACTCTATAAAATCAACTGCGTGAATCGTTTTCATGCCAATATAATGATTCAATCCGTTGATGATATCAACGTTTCCGCCAATTTTATTTGCGTAGATGAGCATGATAAGCCCTTCTGGATATTGTGGGGCAGCCAATTCAATACGCCACATCGGAACAAATATTACTGCAACTAAAGCAGCAGAACAAAGAATCATTATTATTCTTACAAAGCCAGTCAGGCGATTCTTATTCATGTGTTTATTATTTGATTTTGGTCCCGAGTGCTCGGGATTCGCTAAAAAACATTTCGGTTGGTATCAAATTTTCGTTATGCTCATTTCATAATATATCTTTTCAATTTCAGAAGAATAAAACCGGAACAGGATTTTACTCCTGCTCCGGTAAAAACACCAGTCCTTATTTTTTATCTCCTGTTGCCGGTGCTGTGGCAGCTTCTGCAGGAGGAAGATTTTTTCCGGTACTAAACAACAAAGGCACAGTACTACCTACTGGAGAAACCCTCAGATAGCCCTGCATTTCCTGATGTAAAGCACTACAGAAATCGGTACAATAGAATGGGAACATCCCTGGTTTTTCAGCCACCCATTTCAGTGTCTGTGTTTCACCAGGCATGATTAGTAATTCTGCATTGTTTGCTCCTTTAATAGCAAACCCATGCGGCACATCCCAATCCTGCTCCAGATTTGTTACGTGGAAGTAAACTTCGTCACCCGCTCTGATTCCTTCAATATTATCAGGAGAAAAGTGAGAGCGAATACATGTCATGTAGATATCTACTTTATTACCACTTCGAACAACTTTTGTGGTACCCTCTCCTTTCGATACATATGGGTTTGCATTGTCTTCTATTTTAAAGAATTTCACAGAATTACCCTTAATTAAATCTGCACTAACTGCCTGTGCATAGTGTGGCTCTCCAATAGTTGGGAAGTCGAGTATCAACTGCATTTTATCGCCACTGATATCGAAAAGTTGTGCGCTTTGTGCAAGTTCAGGGCCAGTTGGCAAGTATCTGTCTTTTGTAATTTTGTTATATGCAATCAAATATTTTGCATTTGGTTTCTTTGTATCGCCACCGGGAATACACAAGTGTCCAACTGAGTAATAAGTAGGCACACGATCAACTACTTTCAGATCCTGAATATTCCATTTTACTACTTCTGAAGAAACAAAGAATGTAGTATAAGCAAATCCTTTGCCATCGAATTCTGTATGCAAAGGTCCGAGTCCTGGTTTTTTTACTTCACCATAGAGCGCAGATTCATATTTGATTACAGGAATTCCATCATACTCACCTGCATAGTCTTTTGCAGTTATAGCTTTCTGAATTTTATCAAAACTAAACACCGGAATTAACGCTGCAAGTTTTCCACTTCCCACAATATATTCTCCTGTTGGGTCTACATCACAACCGTGCGGAGATTTTGGGCAAGGAATAAAATAACACAAGTCTTTAAAATCTTTTGCATCCAATACGGTTACTTCTGTTTTAATAGTAGAAGTTGCGCTATGTGTTTTGTCGCTATAAGTATTGTGCGCATATTTAACCGATTGTTTTCTTCCTTTACCTGCTTTAATATATTCTTCTGCTTTCTTCCAGTTAACCGCCATGATAAAATCTTTATCACGTTGAGAAGCATTCACTTCAAGCAAAGTGTTTGCCTGCTCTGTATTATAACATGAGAAGAAGAACCATCCGGTAGATTTTCCTTTGCCTGAATGACTCAGATCGAAATTAACCCCGGGACATTGAATCTGGAAAGCAATATCCATATTCCCGTCTTCTTTACTTACGCTAATAAAACTGATAGTTCCTTTAAAATTCTTTTTATAAGAATTAATCGGCACATCCCCATTCACATTATCGGGAGGAACACTAAAACGTGTACCCGCCACTACGTATTCTGTATTCTCTGTAATAAATGGTGAAGAGTGGTTACCCGAACTATTGGGCAATTCAATGATTTCGGCTGTTCTAAAAGTTTTTAAATCAATCCTTGCAACACGAGGCGTATTATTGGCATTGCCAAATACCCACCTGCCATCGATTTCTCCATTGGTCTGTGATAATTCAGTATGGTGTAAATCATCCCAAGGAACAATTCCATGTGATGTATTTAGCATCGGCTTGGTTTCTTCGCTATATCCCCATCCCTTTTCCGGATCTACTGAAAATACAGGAATCACTCGCAATAATCTGCCTGATGGCAATCCATAAACACTCATTTGTCCACTAAATCCACCGGAAACAAAATTGTAAAACTGATCGTATTTACCGGGTGCCACATAGGCTTTTGCAGCGGCATCCGAACTAATAGCATCTCCTACATTTTTAGGTTTGCAGGCAATAAAGCCAAGGCTAACACCTAGGGCTACTGCAGCGATTAACTTGATTTGATTATGTTTCATTTTTATTGATTTTGGTCCCGAGTGCTCGGGATTAGCTAATTAACATTTCGGTTGGTTCAAATTTTTGTTATGCTCATTTCATTTTATATTGTTTTAAAATGATTAGCATAGCGCTCCAAATAATTATTTTATACCATCATTCCTTCTCATGAACTCAAGCAATGACCTTGCATCGTTATCTGCCAGATTCTGATTGGGCATACGCACCAAACAAATTTCGAGTTGAGCCTGCGCCTTGGGGTCCTTGTTGATCATCTCGTCAGTATTGGTGATAAAGTTCATAATCCAGGGCGCCTGATGTCGTGATGTAACACCTTTCCAACCCGGTCCAACAAGTTTCTCCTCGGTGGTTTTGTGGCAACTACTGCATTTAACCGCATAAATTTTTCCACCTGCTTCGGCCATCGGAGCATTGAGCGTAGCCCCTACTTCTACAGATTTGAATTTACCTTCCCCCCTGTTTGGGTCGTACGACGGATTTCCGCCAGCAGATTCAGCTTCAGATTTTTCGTGGTTGGCGGTCTTTTCACCTGAATTTCCTCCACCACAAGCGGCCGCAAATAAGGCCAGTAGTCCGATAATCATCAATTTTTTCATTTGCTTATTTTTATTGTTTTTAATTGCCAAATGGAATTCGCCTTTAATCATTTCTGTTGGTATCACTATTTTTAGTTTTAAATGACCCTGCAAACCTATCAATAGCGAAAACCTTTAAATATGCGTAGAATCATAAAATTGGAATTGATTAAACTTTTTTTTAGATTGTACTACTAAAAATGACTTTAATCATTTCCAGCCCCCTAGTTTTCTTCTAGTTTCACGATGCATTTAATTTGAACAGTAACACATGATAATAGACACCAACACATTATTAGCCTGGGGTGCGAGTTTTAAAAAAGTGCCTGCAGGAGATATTATCTTTAAAGAAGGATCAACTTGTCAGTTCTATCACCAGTTGGTAAGTGGAAGTGTTCGCTGGGCAAATATCAATGACGAAGGAAAAGAAATATTGCAGGTGATGTTAGAACCTGGGGAATGTTTCGGCGAAATGCCACTGTTTGATGATGGTGTATTTGCTGCTACCAGCATTGCTCAGGAAGATTCTATTATCATTCGATTAAATAAAACTACTTTCCACAAATTATTAAGAGAAAATCCCGACATCCATTTTGAATTCAGCAGGCTTCTTTCTCAACGCTTGCGTTTTAAATTTATGATCGTAAAAGAATTAGCGAATCACGATCCAGAACATAGCATCAGCAGTTTGTTCTCGTATTTTAAAGAATCAGAAAAAAATATCTGCACCAAATGCAATCGCGTTAAACTTACAAGGCAACAAATAGCCGACATGACTGGACTGCGAGTTGAAACGGTAATTCGAGCTATCCGGAATATGCACAAAAAAGGAGAAGTGCTTGTAGAAAAGGGTAAGGTTTATTGCTAGTTATGATTCAGATCATAATTTTCAGGTGTTTGTTTCAATTATTTTGCTGCAAAAGGACCAATGTCATCTAAAGTTTTCCCATGGATCAGAATTTCAATTTTCAATCTTTTTATTATAGCTACTATTGGTGTTGTTCTCCGCTATAAAATAGCTTTTTCTCTTCCATTTATTGATCAGAAACATTTGCTTCATGCACATTCTCATTTTGCTTTTTCGGGCTGGATCGGACAAATATTGATGAGCTTGATGATCGCTTACTTAAGCAGTAAAACCTCTGAAAGCAAATTTGCAAAATACAAGCTGATCTTGCTCTTCAACCTTATTACAGCTTATGGAATGCTTATTAGTTTTGCATTTCAGGGCTATGCATTTTTGTCCATATTTTTTTCTACTGTATCAATTATACTATCCTGGTTATTTGCATGGATGTACTGGAAAGACCTTAATCGCCTTGATAAGCAAACAATCGTATCACATTGGTTCAAAGCAGCTTTAATTTTTAACGCATTATCCTCCATAGGTGCATTTACACTGGCTTATATGATGGCCAATAAAATTGTTCATCAGAACTGGTATCTCTTATCAGTTTATTTTTTTCTGCACTTCCAATACAATGGATGGTTTTTCTTTGCGTGTATGGGTTTACTCATGCAGAAAATAATTCATGCTGTGGTTCCGCAAAAAAAACTCAAACAGATTTTTTGGCTTTTTGCAGTTGCATGCGTTCCTGCATATTTTTTGTCGGCCCTTTGGTTAGCGCTGCCAAATTTTGCTTACCTGTTGATTGTATTATCGGCAATGGCACAGTTGTTCGGATGGTATTTACTACTCGTTATGATTTGGAAAAAAAGGAAGGAAATAGAAGGCTATCTTGCAAATTTTTCGAAATGGTTACTGCTACTCGCCGGCTTTGCACTAACTATTAAGCTGGCACTTCAACTGGGGTCTACATTACCCGAATTAAGTACACTTGCTTTTGGATTCAGGCCGATTGTAATTGCTTACCTGCATTTGATATTATTGGGAGTGATATCGCTTTTTGTATTGGGATTTATTGTTTCTGAAAACCTGATTCCCATCAACCGGCAAGTAATACTTGGAGTAATTATTTTTACCTCAGGCATATTTATTAATGAGTTTATTTTAATGGTTCAGGGCATTGCGGCCATCTTTCAAACAGTAACCCCATTTGCAAACGAGTTGCTTTTTGCAACTGCATGCATTTTATTTACCGGATTATTATTCTTGAATTTGGGAATAAAAAAAAGTTAAGCCATTTCAAAAACATTTGATTCTGCTTCACAGGCAGACCAAAGTTTATATCCACCCGAAACATTCATTACATTTTCAAAGCCATTCTGCAAAAGAATTCGTTGCGCCAGATATCCTCTTAATCCGATTTGGCAATAGATATAAATATTTTTTTCTTTATCCAGTTCTTCAAGCCTTCCTCTTAATTCATCTATCGGAATATTTATAGCCCCGGGAATATTGCCATTTATAAACTCTAACTGCGTACGTACATCAATTAAAAGATCATCCTCTTTTATGCTTTTCACTGCATTCCATGGAATAACTTTCAATCTGTTTTGCATGATATTTTCTGCTACAAACCCTGCCATATTAACGGGGTCTTTTGCAGAAGAATAAGGCGGCGCATACGCATGTTCAAATTCTGTTAACTCATCAATGGTGCTTCCACGCTGTATTACAGAGGAAAGTGTATCAATTCTTTTATCTACTCCTTCTGTTCCGATAATCTGAGCACCTAACAATTTTCCGTCAGCAGGAGAAAAATTTATTTGTATAGTCATCTGCTCCGATCCGGGATAATAACCCGCGTGCGAACCGCTATGTGTGGTAGAAGTTAAATGCTCCATTTTGGCAACTGCTAAATGTTTGCTGGCAACACCAGCCACGGCTACAGTGAGGTCGAATATTTTAACGATCGCAGTATTAATCGAACCGTTGTACTTATTCTTATTTCCCAATACCATATTGTTAGCACAAATCCTGCCCTGTTTATTAGCCGGTCCGGCAAGATAAGTTGGCATAGAAAGATGTGTAATCGGATTAATGAATTCAATTGCATCTCCTACTGCATAAATATCTGGATTAGAAGTTTGCAAATAATCATTCACCAATATGCCTCTTGCAGAACCTAGTTGCAATCCTGCCTTGGCCGCCAGCCTAGTATCCGACTTCACTCCAATGGAAAGTATCACCATGTCGGCAGCTACAGGAAGTTGGTCTTTCATAAATACTTTTAATCCTTGTTCATTGCGTTCAAATCCGGTAACCGTGGTTTTAAGTCGAAGGTCAATTCCTTTTGAACGAATATGCTGTTGCGCAATGGCAGCAATTGGAAAATCAACCGGAGCAAGGATTTGATTACCCATTTCGATAATCGTTACCTGCATACCTAAATGATGTAAATTTTCGGCCATCTCCAAGCCAATAAAACCCGCGCCGATTACAACAGCTTTTCCATTGGGAAACCGGTTTGTATAGGCTTTGATGCGATCTGTATCAGGAACATTCCTCAATGTAAAAATGCCTTCACTATCGATACCATCTAGCGGTGGACGAATGGGTTCTGCACCGGGTGATAAAACCAATTTATCGTAGCTCATATCATACAGCTCACCAGTTTTAAGATTCTTAATCTGCACCTTTTTTGTATCAGGAAAAATTTCTGTAACCTCCTGCATTACCCGCGCATCGATATTGAAACGATCTTTAAATGAAGCTGCTGTTTGAACAAATAACTGATCCCTATCGGTAATTACATCGCCTATATAATATGGCAAGCCACAGTTTGCATAAGAAATATAAGTTCCTTTCTCAAACAAAACAATCTCAGCATGTTCATCTAACCTTCTCAAACGGGCTGCTGTACTCGCTCCTCCTGCTACTCCACCTACAATAATATATCTCATATCGGTTTCTTTTTTAAATGATTACACAAAGGAAAGTCAATGGAATAGCAAAAAATGTAACAATTGTCACTTCTAAGGACATTTTTGTCCTTTATTTCCTAAACCAACCCATCAAAGGGTTTATCTTCGGCAAAAAAATAGCCAACACTCTCTGGCTCCAAAATACCCTCCTGCGGGTATGGCACAATCTGCTTAATAAAATAGATTTGAATAGGAATCAAAAAGATATAAAATCAATTCGCTTATATGAGCAGAACAGTTTACCTACTTGTGTTATGCATTGTACTTTTTAGTTGCGGTCAAAATAATAAGGAGTACAAAAAAAACGCTGCAGAAAAAATAGTTGGAAAAGACGCAGTCAACTATTCAATAGACGCATCAGGTAAAAAAAGAGATAGTACCCGTATGTTTGTGAGAACTGCAGAAATGAAATTCAGGGTAAAGGACGTGTTCGATGCCAGCAAACAAATTGAAGGAATTGTAACAAAAGAAAATGGATTTATAATTTATACAAATCTAACAAGCGATATAGACAATACGAATTTAACTAGCATTAGCAGAGATTCTTCCTTAGAAACGATTGAATACAAACTAAGTAACAGCATCACCATCAGGATTCCAAATGCCAGATTAGATACTGCTTTGACAGAAATTTCGAAATTGGTTGATTTTCTGGACTACCAGATCATCAGAGCAGATGATGTATCTCTTCAGCTATTGTCAAACAATCTTTCTGCAAAGAGATCGGAGCACCAAGGCAAAACAAGATCGCAGAATAGGAATTCCCCATCTGAATTACAGTCGGATGAAGATGTTTCAAAACTGTCGAATCTCTACCTGAATGATCAGTTAAAATATAGCACCATTCAAATTACTATTTCTCAAAGAACAAGTTCTAAAAGCGCTACTATTGCAAATAATAGAGCTATCGATGCTTATACTCCTGGGCTTGGTAGCAAAATTCTTGAGTCGTTCAAATCTGGTTGGGAACTTGTGGAAGCTCTTTTCTTATTAATCATTCGACTATGGGCGATTATTTTGATATCGGTATTGGCTTTTATATTGTACAAAAAATACAAGCGAAATAATCTTAAGTAAAATTTTATTTGAATTATAACCACTCTAATGAAAACATATTCTTTTATTTATTCCGAACCAGACAGAAAGAACAAATTTGTATTACTCAGTTCAGCAATTTTTTTGGGCGCATTATTAGTCCTTTTAATTGGCTTCAAAATTTTCGAATTAATTCCTGTTTGGTTAGTCATGGTTCTATTTTTCCCAGCTTATCTAGGCAGCTTATGGTATATTTCTAAAATGGGTTCAGTAGATTGTTTGGTAACAAAAACTGGTGGAGGATTATTAATTGAGTTAAGTAAAAGTAATTTTCTCTATAAAGAAAAGGAAATTATCATCCATATGTCGGGTGTAAAAAAAATAGCAGCGGATAAAAATTTTGGAGGAGATCAAAGCCGATATTTTACAATCTCGCTTTTAAAAGGTTCAAAAAAAATCAGGCTACAAGAACCAGTCGGCATGTCAAAAGATGACTTAGCAGAATTTTCTGATTCCATCAATACAAAGGTTAACGAATTTAATGAATCAACCTTCACAAAAGAAGCTCACAAAGGGATTGCAGATACTACCCACACCATTCAACAGGGAAGTATTTACGACTCAATTTGGGCAAAATTATTTACCATACTATTGTATCTGGCCCTGATTATTTTTACGTTGGTATGGATTTCAGGAGAAGATATCAGATGGTATAAAGCACTCCAATTTTACGGACTAAGTTTTTTATGGCTGGGAGGATATCATACAAACAGAAAGAAAAAATAGACGATTAGCTTGCTAGTGTTTGCTTCCTTTTACCATATCCAAAACATGCAATGACTGGGGGAATAAAGCGTCGATATATTCAGTAGCAGCTTTTGTGGAACCGGGTAATGTCATTACCAGTGTATTTCCAATTAAGCCGGCAACGCTTCTCGAAAGCATGGCATAAGGCATTCTGTCTTGTCCATACCTTCTAGCCTGTTCCATAATACCTGTTAGTTCTTTATCGAGTAAGGGTTTAATAATATCAGGAGTAATGTCTCTCGGAGATGCGCCAGTTCCTCCTATAAAAAATAATAATTGTACTTGATTGTTTGCATGAGCAGAAACCTGCTCACGGATCGCTAATGCTTCATCAGGAATAATTCTGTAGTCAGGCACTTCAATATTAAATGATTTCAATTTTTCTATAACAGCTAAGCCGGCCATATCATCAGCCATTTTCTGGTACACTGTGTCGGAACAAACTATTACAGCAGCTTTAATAATTTCTGTTCTTTTAAGTTGATAACTTGTTTTCCCACCTTCCTTGTGCAATAATCTTAGATGCTGGATTTCGATCTGTTTATCTATGGGCTTCAACATATCGTATAAAGTAAGTGCCGCTACAGAAGCACCATGCATGGCTTCAACCTCCACACCAGTTTTATACACTGTATGCACTTCAACGGTTATTTCTATAGTTAATCCATTAATCTTAAAATACACATCCGAAAATTCAATAGGCAATGGATGGCAGTCGGGTATCATATCGCTTGTTTTCTTAATCGCAAACAAAGCTGCTACTTTAGCAAAAGCAAATACATCACCTTTGGGTACTTGTTTATTTACAATTGCCTGAATGGTTAATTCGGAAGACATTTGTACGCTAACACCTGCAACGGCTATACGGAGTGAATTTGATTTATGTGTAATGTTTACCATATTATTTATTTTCTTTCCAAACGGTTGTTTGATTCTGATATATTTCTTTCCCCCAAATCGGCAAATCTTTTTTAATGAGCTCTACAAGTTCTTCGCAGGCTTCAATTGCGGCTTTTCTGTGTGGCGATGAAACAAAAACAAACAAACAGATTTCGCCAACAGAAACGGTTCCCAAACTGTGATATACGTGCAAGCAGTTTAAACTATATTTCTGAAACAATGCTTCTCTGATCACTGCCATCTTTTCTATCGCCATTGTTTCATAAGCAGTGTATTCAATAGCGGTCACAACAGATCCCTCTTTTTCGTCGGCTCGCACCTGTCCCAAGAAAATACTATGTGCACCAATAGCAGTATTATCAGCATGTTTTAGAATATCGTCGCTAACTTTTTGAGATGGTATCGCTCCATTCACAAAAATATTTCTAATTTTTTTTTCCTTCATAATTGCATTTCTTTAAACCAAGCTGTAAGTCCACCCTTTACACTATACACATTTAAATTTCGTTGCATTTTGATCAATTGCGCAGCATACACACTCCTAATGCCCTGATGGCAAATAATACAAATGTCTTTTTCGGGCAATCCTGATATAGCCCCCTTTAATTCCGACATCGGGATACGCGCATCAGCAAAGTCAATATCGGGATACTCATTTCTCTCTCGAACATCCAGTACAAAAGTATTGGGCTTTGCCTTCATCACATTAAATGCTGAAACATTTATTTCTTCTATATCCACATACGCATCATCGCAAATAAAATCATACTCAGTTGCATCGAAGAAGGATTGATCAATTGCAACAGCTTTTGCGTTTTTTGTAATCGCAATTTCATAAGTTTTCGCCTGCAATAAATTGTAATTGAGTAAACGACCGTATAAGGATTTTCCCAAGCCAGTAATAAGCTTAATTGCTTCTGCAGCCTGCATCGTTCCTATGATTCCGGGTAATATACCTAAAACGCCAGTCTGTTCGCAGTTTTGAATCTCTCCGGGTTTTGGTGCATCAGGAAAAAGATCGCGATAATTGATTGACTTAGAAGCTTCTTCCAGAACATTAAAAACAGCAAGTTGTCCTTCGTAACTTGAAACCGCACCATAAATCAATGGTCTTTTCAATAAAACACATGCATCGTTGAGCAAGTATTTAGCAGCGAAATTATCGGTACCATCAATCACCAAATTGTATTTTGAAATTATTTCAATCGCGTTGTTTTTATTGATCGCAAAAGGATAAGGTTCAATCAAAACCGATTCATTTAATTGCTTCATTTTTTTTGCAGCTACTATTACTTTTTGCTGTCCAACATCATTAGTTGCAAAAAGTATTTGCCTATGTAAATTGCTCACGCTAACTATATCAGGATCAACAATTCCAATAGTTCCCACACCTGCAGCAACAAGATATTGTAATGCGGGGCAACCTAATCCGCCAATACCAACAATCAAAATTTTGGCATCGAACAATTTGTTCTGCGCAAGTACACCAAATCCGGGTAGTATCAATTGTCGTATATATCTGTCTGTTTGTTCCATATTATCCTCCCGAAAAAGGGGGCATGAGTGCTACTGTATCGTTTAAATTCAAAGCAGTATTTCCCTGAACCATTTTTTCGTTCACAGCAATAAAATATTTTACGCTCCCCAAACCAGGGTAACGTTTACACAAAATTTGTATCAGTTCATTCGTATCAGAAACCGTATCCACTTGAATATTGGAAATGGATGTTTCATCAATCAGGGACCCAAAAAAAAGTACTTCCATTATTTTGTTATTTTACAAAAAACAATTTACCTGCAGCCAATATTAATACAGTTGCCAGTATAAATTTCATGTTTTTTGATTGCAACTTCTCGGCTCCAATATAGGCACCCAACCAGCCCCCTGCCAATACAAAGCCAATGATGGCAAGGATTTGCGGGCTTGGGTGTAAGCCAGTTTTCAACTGTCCGATGATGCCCGCCACAGAATTCAGGAAAATAAAAATGGCACTGATGGCGGCTGTTTGTTTTTGATTTGACCAGCACATCAAGAGCAGGATCGGCGATAATAATATGCCCCCACCCATGCCGATCATTCCCGATACCAAGCCGATTAATGCACCAATAATACTCAGTACATACCATTTGGGTGCGGGCTTCAGGGGCTTGTCGGAACGATTCATCAGCAACCGAATAATAGATAATAGCAACACAATTCCCAAAACTTTCTTATACAACAAATCCGATACAGGAATCACACTACCCAGATAAGCGAAAGGGATTGACGCTGCTATTAATGGCCATAGCAATTGATGTCTAAAATGTTTTGCTTTATAAAACGAAATAAAAGCAATCAGAGAAACCATCACATTCAGTAATAAGGCAGTAGGCTTCATCACAGATGCACTAAATCCAAATAAAGCCATCAGTGCCAGATACCCACTTGCTCCACCATGACCAACTGAAGCATATAAAAATGCCACTGTAAAAAAACAGATCCCGTATAAAATAATTTCCTGCATATTTCTTTTTTTATTGCAGCATATGAATCCGCACTTTCTGAAATTGTTCAAAACTCATTGTTTCTTCATCCAATTCCACCCAACAATTAGCTTCCGTAAAAGCCGATAATTGAAAAGAAGCCTGGGCAGATAAAACAGAGACAACTCCATTTTCAAAGTATCCTTTTAAGAAAAAACGAAGTGCTGCATTTTTTTGATATGACTGTTTCAATTTAGCAAAAATTGGTTTGACTTCTGCACAACCAGACATTTTTAAAATGGCGGGCAACACATACTGCTGGTAGCAACTCAGTACAGAAGCGGGATTCCCGGGTAAACCAAACACCAGTTTGTTATCTTTCTTTCCAAAAAACAAAGGTTTCCCAGGCTTTTGTTGAACACCATGAAATAACAACTCAATGCCCTGATTGACGCAAGCCTTTGAAACAAAATCGTAATCACCAACACTTACTCCGCCCGTTAACAATACCATATCAAAATTGCTGATCGCTTGTTTAATCTTCTCTTCGGTTTCCTCCAAGTTATCCTTTGCAAAACTGATATATACCAGATTTATTCCGTTATTTTTTAGGCAAGCCCTTAATCCATATGAATTAGATTCATAAACCTGTCCATCTTTCAATTCATTTCCCGGCTGAATTAATTCGTTACCGGTAATGATTAATGCAATCGAAGGTTTGCGATAAACTTGAATATTTGTGATTCCCAAACTAGCCAAATATCCGATCTGCATAGCGTTCATGATTGTTCCTTTCGGAATTGCTATTTTCCCCTTGCTGATTTCCGATCCGATATGCCTTATATTATCTCCTTTCGCTAATCTCTTATCAACAATACGAATTCCCGATGCTTCTTCTGTCACCCATTCTTTTTGAACTACCATATCGGCCCCATCAGGAACCGGCCCACCCGTAAATACTTTAACAGCGTGATGCTCCAATAAAAAAATCTTTTTTGAAGTACCCGCCGGAAGTTCGTCCTGAATGGGCAATAGCTCATTTTTATCTTCCATGCGAATGGCATATCCATCCATTGAAGACTGCAAAAAGGATGGTATATTAATGGCACTTTCAATATCGCTTACCAAGGCATAACCTGCAGCATCTTCAATTGGCATTTTGATACTATTTAAAGTATTACAATTTGCCGCAACGATATTTCTTGCCTCATCAACAGTTATCATAGTTCTAATATTATTATCCCCCTATTGCAATCATACTTCTATTATGCAAATGATCTGTATCAATTTTATTAAACTCTTTGGTAAACTGACCTCCCAGTTCCTTATGTTTTGATTCAATTGATTGATTGATCAGCGGCATCAGGTCTTCTCCATTTCTTAATGCCTTCAAAAGGTCGGTTTCTTCCTGTGAAAATAAACAGTTTTTTATTTTACCATCAGCAGTTAACCTAATCCGGTTGCACCCACTGCAGAATGGTGCACTCATGGTGCTGATTACAGCAAAGCTACCTTCATGGCCTTTGACGCGATAGTGTTTCCCGGTTTCATGTGGCTCATTATCACTTGCTTCAATAAGGTACTTAGAACTAATGATATCCAGCATCTCATGCCAAGTTACCAATTTGTCGCTCTTCCATTGATTGCCATCGAAAGGCATGAATTCAATAAAACGAACCTGAATTGGGTTGTGTTTAGTCCATTCAATAAAGTCTATTATTTCAAGGTCGTTCAAACCTTTTACCACCACCACATTCACTTTCACCTCAAAATTCCGATCCAACAATAATTGAATATTGTTTTTCACAATTTCGAACTGATCGCGGCGCGTGATTAATTGAAATTTTTCTTTTTGAAGCGTATCTAGGCTAATATTAACGGAGCGAATTCCTGCATTCTCAAAATCATCAATAAAATGCTGCACTCTTGTGGCATTAGAAGTAATGGTTAACTCCACGCCCAGTTTCCCCAGCTCCCGAATAATTTCTGCAGCATCCTTGCGCACTAAGGGCTCCCCACCAGTTAGCCTGATTTTATTAACGCCATTGGCAACAAATATTTTAGCTAGTTCTACAATTTCATTTGCCTGCATCAAATGCTGATTGGGCATAAACTGATAATCCTCTTCCGGCATGCAATAAAAGCAGCGCAGATTACAATGATCTGTAATCGAAATCCTCAAATAACTATGAACTCTATTGTATTTATCTATCAGCATTCTTTTCTTTTAAAAATTTTTGCAACAATTCATAGTCAGAAGCCTCATCAATATCCAAGGCCCCCAATTCAAAATCGATGGTAATCAAATCTACAGGATTTTGTTGCAAAATTATTTTTGCCCCTTTATCGCCATTAAGTTTAGTTAGCTCCTTGAAATATTTTTTATTAAAAAGTACGGGACTTCCTACAATTCCATCATACTGAGCCGCTACAATTCCTTTGCCAGTCAGGTTTTGTTGATCAATCATCTCCTGCAACAAATTTTTGTTTAAAAAAGGCTGGTCGCTCATAATAATTAAAATCGAATCAATATCATGCTGTTTTTCAAGAAGGTTTAGCAACCCGGTTCTAATTGAGGAAGACATTCCTTCCTCCCATTTTTCATTAAAACATAATAATGATTGATCAATTGATTCAGCAGCGCTGATCTCTTCGTGATAATATCCAGTAACCACAGTAATTGCCACGGGTTTAACCGCTTGCAGTTCTTTGAGTATCTGTGCAAGAATTGTTGTTTGCTTAAAAGGCAATAACATTTTTGCCCGCCCCATTCTTTTTGCAGCCCCGCCAGCTAATACGATTGCACCCAGTGTCATGTGTCTGTTATTGATTTTGGTCCCGAGTGCTCGGGATTCGCTTTTAAACATTTCAGTTGCTAACAAATTTTTCTTATTGCTTATTTCATGCCGGCTGATGAATGGGATCGATTTTGAATTTTAAATGAATGGGATCTGATTGCTCCATTACAGCTAGAATTTCTGCGCTAATGGAAAGAGCAATTTCAGCGGCAGTTTCTGCCCCAAGTGATAGGCCGGTTGGTCCATAAATTTTTTTAAAAGTTTCATCTGAATAAAAGACACCCCTATCGGCCAATTCATGTAACTGCCTTTCTCTTTTTGCGGAAGGACCAAGCAATCCTAAGTATCCAAAATTCTGTTTTTGTAAGCAGGCAAGCATTTCAATGTCGTATTGATAATTGTGTGTCATCAATACCAAGGCAGTTCTATGATCGATAACCAATTGGTTGATCAATTCTGTTGGCTTACCTACCAGTATCCGGTCGGCCATCTGAAATCTTTTCTTATTTGCATGTGTTGCCCTACCATCCACAATTGTACACTCCCAGCCCATTGTGGCGGCAATACCCAATAAAGGCATTGCATCATTACCTGCACCTACAATAATCAACGAAATAGAGGGGTTGCAGAAATCGAAAAACAATTGTTGGCTCCTTTCTTCTAAAACCATTTCAAAGTGTGAAGAAGTACCCGAATTTAAAACCCTCAGAGAAATTGCACACAATTTTTCTTTAATAAATTCCGGTAAATCATCAGGATGAAATGTTCCATAATGCGATTCATCAACCAGAGAATAACCTGTATGTATTACTGTTGGTTTTCTTTCATTAACTGCCAGCCTCAAACAATCAATTGGATTGTTTCCAATAAATTCATCAATAGGCTCAAACAAAATACTTACAATTCCATTGCAACCTAACTGAATTCCCAATTTAGCATCGTCATCGTCTGTTGTATCGTAAGTAACCAGTTTTTTTTTATCCTGATTTATTGCCAGCAGCGCTTTTCGCAAAGCATCGCCTTCTAAACAGCCCCCACTAATTGCCCCGGTTAATTTTCCATCTTCATCAACCAACATCCTTGCACCAGGTCTTCTGTACGACGACCCCTCAACATGCACCACAGTTGCCAGAGCTGTTTTCTTTCCTGATTTGGTAGCCTCATCAAATGCCAGAACAATGTTTTTGATTTCATTCATTTTTTATATTGATTTTGCCGCATGAAATTCGCTAACAAATATTTTGGTTGCTGACAAGTTTATGTTGTGCTCATTGCATGAATGGCTCAATTTGGCCTGATTTTCTTAACCTGTCCGGGAGTAACAGCTATTTTATTTTTATTGCCCCAACTATTGTTTACATAATTTATCAGGTCTGCAATCTGTTCGTCAGTGAGGTAATTCATTGCGGGCATAATCGCATTATAGTTAATTCCGTTTACCTTGGTTTCGCCCGACTGTCCATTCATGATATTATCAATCAGATCCTTTGCAGGCCTTTTCAGGAAATCGGATTTTGCTACGGGTGGATACACATTTTCCATTCCCTTACCATCTTCCATATGGCAGTTCATGCAGTGTGTGGTATATAGTTCTTTACCCCTTTCAATACTTTTTGGAAGATCGTATGCCTGAACAAAAGCGCTCGCTCCAAATAAAAACATCAAAACAATACCAGATAGTAATAAAACCCTTTTCATTTTAAACTTGATTTAGCCGACTATACAATTTTGTTGATATCAAATGGCAGTCTTCTGATTCTTTTACCTGTTGCAGCAAAAATGGCGTTACATAAAGCTGGGGCAAAAGGTGGTAATCCCGGTTCACCAACTCCTTTTATTCTTGTTCCTCCATTTGTTAGAATATGCACTTCCACTTTAGGCATTTCATTGATTCGCACTAATTGGTTCGTATGGAAATTAGTTTGTACTGCTTGCCCTTTATCGAAAGTAATTCCACTTTTAATTGCCGCAGTTAAGGCCATTACTGCAGCGCCTTCTACTTGTCCGCGTGTTGTATCTGGATTTACAACGGTGCCAAGATCAATTACAGCAAATACTTTTTCGATCTTTATGCCGGCAGCTTTTTTCGACACTTCAATAACATACCCGCCTAATCCAGCAAAAAACTCGTACTGCGCAACACCTCTTCCCCAGCCTGCGGGCAAGGGCTTATCCCAATTCGAAACCTCTTTTAATTTATTCAATACGTTTTTTGTATCCGATTCTTTTGCAAGCATACCCAATCTGAATGCCATGGGATCCTTCTTTGCAGCAACTGCCATCTCATCAATAAAGCATTCGTGCGAAAAGGCAAGCGTGGTACTGGTTACAGCCCGCCATGCGGCCAAAGGTAAATGTAGATAATGATGCACGTACAAGTTCTTCATGTTCTCGATCTCGTATTGCTGTTCACTGATGCCTTCAGTCATTGTACCATTCGACTTTGTTTTGTCGTAATCTTTTTTCATGTCCAATGTCGGGGCAATTACTTTGTGCTGAAATGCAATTGCTTTTCCATTCGCATCCAAAGCGCCTTTCATTGCAGAATAAGTCATCGGTCGGAAAGGGCCCTGCTGCGTATCGTCTTCTCTGGTCCAAATTGTTTTTACCGGCTTACCTATCTTCTTTGTCAGTTGCACAGCTTCGTGTACATAATCGGGATACAATCTTCTTCCAAATCCGCCACCATTAAAAAGGGTATTTACTTTTAAATTCTCAGGAGCTACATTGTAAACCTTTGAAAATTCATTTACAATATTTCCAGGCACTTGAGTGGAAGTCCATATTTCAAGCTTATCTCCATCATGCCAGTTAGCCAAACAATTCATCGGTTCGATCGGAGAATGAGATACAATGGGTGTTTCGTACAAGGCTTCCAACTTTACAGGAGCTTCTGCAAATGCTTTATCAAAGTCGCCCTGTTTGTGTTCTACTGCGCCTTCCTCTTTTGCTGCATCACGCAATCCTTGTTCATAGGTTTTAGAATTAAAATTTTCGTTTCCCTGATTATCCCATTTCACTTTCAATTTTTTTCTTCCCTGTAGAGCCGCCCAATAATTTTCTGCAATTACTGCTACCCCTTCCGATCTGTAAACACCGTGAATTCTTTCACAGGTTTCTACGGCAATCACTCCTTTTACTTTTTTTGTTTCAGCATCATCAAAACTAATCAGCTTGCTACCCAAAACAGGGCATCGTTCTATGGAAGCATATACCATTCCCGGAACAGAAGCATCAATGCCGAATTGTGCAGTGCCATTCACTTTCAGTGGCACGTCGGGTCGGGGTGTTGATTTACCAAGTAATTTAAAATCCTTAGGATCTTTTAGTTTTGGTGATTTAGGCACTTCTAATTTTGATGCTGCTTCAGCAAGGTCACCATATCCAATTTTTTTCCCTGTTGGCCTATGAATGATGGTTCCCTGCTCTGCATAACAATCCGCTTCGGGAACATTCCATTGCTGACTGGCAGCTTTGATCAACATCTCGCGCGCAGAAGCACCCACTTTACGAAGATTCATATAATTTGTGCGAACTGAGGCGCTACCACCAGCAGATTGGCCCGGGCCGAATTTTTTTTCACCACCCGTTTGTTGGATAGTAACTTGATTCAACGATAATTCCAATTCCTCTGCGATTAAAGAAGGGATAGATTGAAAAGTACCCTGACCCATTTCCGGTTTTGGATTAAAGATGGTGATCTTTCCTCCTTTCTCAATTACTACAAAAGGAGATAACTCATAGCTGTCGATTGCATCGGTTAAATTTTCTACCGTTTCAATTCCACCGGCTTTAGCGGAAAGACCTATTACCAGCCCTGCTCCGGTGATACCGGTGAGGCGGATAAAATTGCGACGGTTGATATTATTTGTAAGATTGCTCATGTTAAATGTTTGAGGGTTTTACTTGATCATTTCTGCTGCACGATGAATTGCACTGCGCACTCTTTGATAGGTTCCACAACGGCAAAGATTGCCTTGCATTGCTGCATCAATATCGGCATCGGTTGGGTTAGGCTTGTTTCTTAGTAAAGCCGTAGCCGACATAATTTGCCCCGATTGACAATATCCGCATTGAGGTACTTGTAACTCTATCCAGGCCTTTTGAATAGCGGCACCTACTTTTTCGTTTAAACCTTCGATAGTAGTAATCTTCTTACCCACTGCGGCAGCAACGGGAAAACTGCAGGAACGTACTGGGCTGCCATCAATATGCACAGTACAGGCTCCGCACTGCGCTATACCGCACCCAAACTTGGTGCCTGTTAAACCAACGATATCCCTGATAGCCCAAAGTAATGGCATATCAGGACTTGCATCAACTTGATAGGATTTGTTATTAATTGTTAGTTGCAACATAAAGGTTATTTAAAACTTGAAAGGTATACGCCATGAAATTAACATTTTACGTGCTAAAAATTTATAAAAAAGGACGAACGGTTGATCCGATTATTCAAACATTTTGTTTCTCAAAACGGTTCATTTTGAGCATAAAAAAACCGGCAATTCATTAATGATTGCCGGTTTACAAATCGAAAACTGGTCTATATCTTCCATTGTGCCTGGGAAACAGTTCCGTATTCGTTGATTTGTAATACGATTGTTTTATTTCCTTTTTTCATCGAAACAAAATAATTCAATTCGTTCTCCGCATTTTTAAAGACAATACACTCTTCCAATGCGTATTTTGGATAAGCATAACTCGCGGCAATCGTATTTAATGCTGCTTTAGGTAATTTGTTATAGGCAAAGGGTTGGGTAATTCCCAGATACTCGCCTTCGGGCGTAAAAAATACTTCGTTTTTAGTGCCGTTAATTTCGAAGCTTGCTTTGTGAAAATTTTCAGCAAATTTCCAGGTAACTCCCGACTTTACTTTATAAAAATTATTGAATGTTGTTACTGATTTAAGCTCCCCATTTGCTGTTGCAGCAAATGAGCTGGTTCCGATTGCTAGTGTAATCAGGGCAATGAGTGCTAACTTTTTCATGTGTTTATTTTTTTGAGGTAAAGTGTTTGTTTGCTTTTTAAAACTTAATAAATCAAAATTAAACAGGCAAGCATCTGTATCAGAAGCAATGTGACTAAGAACAACGCATTTAAGAAGGAAGGGATAAACGGTGTTAATGAGCTCGTTAACTAAAGTTAAAAAACTGTTGAAATGCAGTAGTAGCAGGCAAAAGCGGCGAATTCATAATGAATTCATAAAAAGCGTAAACAAAGGATGAAATTATAGAACTGGTAAGACGAGTGGCAAAATTGTAGTTGCTTAATATAGAAAAAAATACCCAATTCTTTGATGAAAAGCGTTACAGCATTTTTAAACCCTTAATCAGACAACAATGATAGGGCATATTAAATACGCGATAAATCAATTACGATTCAATTGCTTACGAATCATAATTAAATATTGATCAAATTCTTTGTAGGCTTTAGGCATTTCTTTTCTGATATCATATTTCTCAGGTATTATTAGATTACTGGTTAACCAATTCTTAATTATATCACACTCCTTTTTTTTATTCATTGATTCATTTTTTACCGAAACGGCCTTATCCCCTTGCTCATTAGTTGAATTAGTCACTATCCCCAGTTCAAAAGTATGCTCTAACCCTTTAATAGCACCCTGCTCGTTCCCCGATTTCCAATTGAGATACCCGATTATAAAAAATATCTCCGCATTTTTTTGATCCATCATCGATAACTTATTGAAAATACTGAATGCCTCTTTTGATTTATTCTGAAATAAGGCGATTTCACCAAGCTTTAAATTTGGACTCAATGTTTCTTTGTTCAAACTAGCTGCACGTTCAAAATACGACTTTGACTTTTCTGGATGAAAATAGTCTGTATGGTTTATACAAAAATAAAGATTGCCTAATTGGATATAAGCTCGTTCACTTTGCGGGTTTATTTCTACCAATTTTTCCCATGAACTTTGAGCCTGTTTATAGTTATCTAAATTCATAAACATGTTTCCAATATAATACAGCGCGTCTTCATGTTTCTGATTAATATTGAGGGCTTCTTGATAATTTTTTATAGCCGAATCAACTTTCCCTTGCAACCTAAAATCGGTGGCACTATTATAATAAGCCCAGAACTTTTGTATAGAATCAGGTTTTACAAGATCCGTTGAAGAGCTGCTATCATTTGAATGCCCTGTATATTTAAAAATAGTGATCCCTACAAATGCTAGTAACAGGATTAATGCAATAAAAATATTTTTTTTACCTATCATAAAATGCCATCATTTAGGATGCTTTTCTAAATTTTTAATATTATCTATCCCTTCGGTTATTTCAATTCGTTTATTTGTTGGAATATTTTGGAAACGTTGATTTAGACCACTCGGCCACCGAATTTCAAGAGAATCTATTTTATTATATTTTGCTAAACCAAAATGTTGTGTTAGACTATTTTGAGATAAGTAAGAACTCTGATTATTTACTTCTCGAATTTGAGAAACATTACCACTTACAATTTTTATTCTAGCACCAATTGCAGATCGATTACTTTTTGTTCCAACCAATTTTAATTCCAACCAGTTATTCTTATTACCACCATCGTTCCGCAATAACACACCCTTACCCCCATTATTTACAATAAATACATCAATATCCCCATCATTATCATAATCACCAAAAGCTGCTCCCCTACCTACATTTTCATACGACAAAGCTTCTCCACTAACCGAAGTAACTTCAGCAAAACCTTTATCTGATCCCTCATTCCAAAAGAGTCGACTTTTCATAGGCACTAAGAATTGAGGATGTTCTTCTTGTTGATTGGTACTACCGTTAACTACTAATAAATCAAGACGTGTATCATTATCATAATCAAAAAATGAAGTGCCCCAAGCAACGTCATCCAATGAAACCTGACCAAGACCATATTTTTCTGCTTCATCTTGAAATTGTAACGACTGCATATTATTAGCAATTTTTTCTCTAGAAATAAGCTTGTTAATGTAGAACCCATTTTCTTCGGCAAGCCAATGTGTTACAAATATGTCCATATCACCGTCATTATCCCAGTCGCCAACTCCAAGCCCCATGGCGCCTCTGTAATCAGCCACGTGTGCAAGATGACTTGCATCATTAAAAGTTCCATTTCCATTGTTTATGAACATAACATTATCTGAGACATCATTTGCTACATACAAATCTGGCCAACCATCATTATTAAAATCACACCAAGATGCTGAGAGACTTTTTCCAGCAGGATCAGCTACCCCCGCCGAAACAGCTATCTCCGTAAATGTTCCGTTTTTATTATTGTGATATAATAAGTTTCGTTGTGAGGGGAATGATAAAGGGTTAATGCCAGCAGGTTCTTCATTATTTTCTCTTTGAGTTACCTTTTGTTTATTTAATCGACTATATTTTACATAACCGCAAACATACAAATCTAAATAACCATCTCTGTCATAATCTGCCCAACTTGCCCCAGTCCAAAAACCTTTCTTTCCACCCAATCCCGTTTTCTTAGTCTGATCAGAAAATGTACCATTTCCATTATTATGATAAAAAATATTATTACCATAAGTAGTAATAAAAACATCAGGAAACCCATCATTGTCAACATCTCCAACAGCAACACCCATCCCAGATCCATGAAAATTTAGGCCAGATGCATTTGTGACATTCGTAAAAGTTCCATTTCCATTATTGTGATAAAGCTCACAATGAGCAGTTGATTTTTTAATTTCACCAACTGTCATTGTTAAGGGCCCTGATTGATTAACTATCAGTAAATCTTCGTTGCCATCCTGATCATAATCAATCCATGCGGCACCCGATCCCATATCTTCAGGCAATTGCTCTGTACGTTGCCCAGAAAAATGTGTAAAATCTATTCCTGCAATCTTCGTTATGTCAGTAAATTCTACCTCAGGATGGTTTTTAGGTACAGGCTTATATAATTCAACTGTAATTCCATTAATTGGCTCACCAGGATCATACTGCTTTTCATTTCTCTTTATAATAACTAAGAAAATTAATAAAAGTGCAATTACAGAAACAACTGCTACCAAACTTGTAACTTTTATGGATCGCTTTCTTTTTGAAATAGACATAATTCTTACGGGTGTGTTGAATTTGATTTTTTAACAATTATCTTCTTTGTATCATTTGATAAAACAGTAACGGGTGCTGTAATATCAATTTTGCCATTATCTGAGAAAAAAGTGTTCAGTACAAATTGATTGAATTTTCGATAATTCAATTTCGCAGTAACATACAATGTATCATTCTTATTATCTCGACCTTGCTTCTCAGGTTTATACGTGAAATTATATTTCAACTGATCACTAAATCCAGGATACAATGCACGGCTGAATTTTATACCCACTAGGTTCCACAAATTATGTTTATCAACATCACTTCCAAACTGATCAACTGGCTGGGCACGATAGATCACTGATCCAGGAGGTATAAAGTGATTCTTATCTAATACACCTGAAGAGTAAACCAGATTACCACTTCCGTCTTTTACTGATATTTCAATCCAAGCCTGAATCAAATCAAGCGGGCCTGTTGGAAAATGATGCCCTGATTTATTGTTTGTAACAGTTACATCTAATACTACTTCTTGTCCTACTGAAATCGTTTCAGGAACTCCTAATTGAATCGGAAGAACTGGACCACTATGCCATTTATTTTTAATTTCTGGAATCTCCATATCTCCTTTCAACCATTTTTCAATTAATTCAACTTGTTTTTTCCCATCAGGCAGTTTCAATAAAATTGGCATTAACTGATTACCACCAAGGAAGCGATGGCTTCTATGTTTATTATCAACAAGTGTTCTGTTATAATCTTTCAAGTCCCCGTTTGCAGGATCAAAAGTAGAATCTAGTGGCATATGGCATTCGCGACACTCAATTGTTTTTAATGCCTCTCCAGGATGATTCCAGTGGCTTTTTCTCCAACTGTCATATTGATTTTGTAACTGTACCGTTCCAACCCCATTTACTTGTTTATCGATAAATTGTTTATGGCATGAACCACAGAATTCAGGTGTCTTTAAAATAGTTTTGCTGAAAGTAGAAACGTGGTTTTTTGGATATGCACGAATGATAAAATCACTTAAAAATTTGGCAGTTTTTCCTTCATTCAATTCGTACATATAAGGAACTCGCTTAGTAATTTGATATTGTGCATTGCCTTTTACATCAACTTTTGTCATTGAATGACAACTTACGCATGATACTCCCTCATCAAGCCCCATGGGATTCGTGAGTTTAGTATCATCAAGATTTTTAGAACCGGATAATAGAGAAATTGGATCGTGGCACCCTCCACAATACCTTGTAGATACTGGCCCTTTTTCAACAGCCATTGCATGCTGAACAACACGAAAAGCTGGATCCATTGCAGCATACCTATGCGCATTAGCTTCCCATTCATGGCCTATATTAGTATGGCAACCGCTAGTTGTACAGGATTTTGAATTTCCCATAAGCCTGGCATCAATGGCACCGCCATCGTTTGTAGTAGCAAGACTTGGTTCAAATGGTTTGTTCTTTCCATAGGTAAATTGATAATCTTTTGGAAAGTCATTATGATACTCAATTGGGTTTGAGGCATATATATAAAGTGCTCCGATTGCAATAAGAATTCCAATTACAAATAGCACTCTAAAGCCAAATGCTTTTTCCTCTTTTACCAATGAACTGTCTTTTTTCTCTTTAGTTGCTTTATAATCTCGAATAAGCAATAAACCAATATGTGGCACAACGGATAAGAAAAAGGCAAATGTTGTAACAACATGAGTCCTGTCCAATAAATAGTTTATACGGCTTAAGAAAACAGCTTCATAAGTTAAAACAATACCTGTTATAGCTGTTACTGTAGCTGTTACCATTGCGATATAACCTAAAAGTTTATGTTGGGTAAGATTGTTATTTCGGTATGATAACCAATGTCGGATTTGATAAATAATATAGGGTATCAATACAACTAATCCAAGTGCAGTATGTATTACTACAAAGGCTTGCGTGGTTAAACTAAATTTACCGAGATAGATGACCAATCCGGATACGAGTTCGAAAAACAAAATACCAACTACCCAAATCATTAGTCGACTATGCCATTTTTCTTTTGATGATTTATCCATAAAAAGTGTTTTATATTATTTTCATTACGTTCGTCTCTAAACTTACTCGAAGCCTAGATAGCATTGTTGTCTTGCCTTATTGCATATGAACTATTTTAACCCTCGAGAATCCCTAGATAATCTAGTATCCATAAAGGCAACAGTTTATAAACAATCAAGAAATAATAAATAAAGGAAATGAAGTTTCTAGAAAATCAGGAGGCTGTTCTGGAGATATTCGAGGAGAAGAAAATAGGTTTTTTACTACTAAAATAGACCAACAATTTCCAGCATTTTTATGCGGGGCTATTGTATTCAATACAAATGAAAAATTTTCATACTCGCCTTGAAGGTTTTTTAATGTTAAATCTTTAGAATTGCCAGTTTTTTTTGCATCCCCATTTTGTACAATATCACTGGTAGCTTTAAAATAATTATTCTTTATAGTTTCCAAATGCATTTTTTTGTCATTAACGATACATTTTAAATAAAGAGTATCATTCGCCACTTTTCTTTCTACATATTTAAACAATCTACCTCCTATTTCAATCTCGCCATCATATCTTTGATAAGTTGACCAATTCGATTGATAAGGAATTTCTAAAGGAACTTTGAGTTCAATCAATTGCGAATCCTCGTACAAATTTTTGTCTAAACTAGCTTCTAATTGAGTGTTGGCTTTATACTGTAGATATTCGATTACTAATCTATATCCAAACAAGTTGAATAAGAATGAAACAATTAAAAATAAGGCAGTTATTTTCTTCAAAGCAATCGATTAATAACTAGGAAAACATAATAAAAGATAAAATAGTCTTTTATTATAGAAGGTAAAATACTTAATCCTTTTAACAATTCAAATTAATTTTTAATTTCAATACCTTTATTCCCAATTACCTCACTTCAATAGATTAAAATGTCTGTATCTATACATAGCAGAAAGAATAATTTTAACTTTTTTTCCCCCTCCATTGTTATTCTTTTTCTGCTAACATTTTTTTCAAGTTGCAGTACAAAAACAAAGGATAATGGCAATTCAATAATCGATGACCCAAAAAACCGTGCACTACTTTATCTTTCGCAGAACCACTTAGAGGAAGCAGCAGCAGCATTTCAACAAGCTATAAAAATCGAACCTAGAGGTAGTTCTAGTTATGTTGGTTTAACCCGACTCTATGTACTACAAAAAAATTATGACGATGCTGAAAAGATTGCTAAGCAAGGATTGAAAAATTTACCTGAAAATTTAGATTTAAAATTGCTGCTAGCCCAAATATATAGCCTAAAAAATGCCAAAGAAAGCGCTATACGTGTATTAAATGAAATACTCGAAAAAGATCCTAAAAACGCAATTGCATACTATAAACTAGCCGAGCTTGATTCCTCTAATGCAAACGGTGGTTTAAGAAAATATTATTTGCAGAAAGTGCATAATCTATTGCCTGCCAATATTATTTTGCGTCTACAATTAGCAGAAATTTTTGCAAGTGAAAGTAATACTGATTCTGCCCAATACTTTCTACAAAGTGTAAAAAAAATTGCTCCAGGTTTCTCAGATGCATCTGAGAAATTCTATCAAAAATCAATATTCTTACTTCAAGGAAATAAACCACTATTGGCATTAGAATTCATTCAGAAATTTCATGACATCATGAAAACAACTCCTGAATATGCATTAGGAATTGATGAATTAGAAATTCCAAAAATGATCGCTGGCTATTTTGACTTTGTCACCAATATTCCAATTGTAGCATATGGTTATATACCAGTCACCCGCGGAAAAGACAATGCCGCATCTGCAACGCCATTAAAGTTTATAGACTATTCAGAAATACCAGGATCTATTATTGAAAATAGTCCTAAAGCAGAAAATGCAGTATTGGCAATTGCAGATTATGATGCTGCAGGAAATATGTATTTGTATTCAAGTTATTTGATACAAGGTAGTTCAGACTACCAATCTCATTTGTCTGTTATGCAGATGGGGAACTTCAGAGAGTGCACAATTACTGGAGGAATTGAACATAAAGGGAAAGATTTTGATGCGAGTTTTGCAGATTATGACAATGATGGTTATCAAGACCTTTTCATAGCAAACTCAAATGGGATAATCTTATACAAAAATAAAGGGAATGGTAGTTTTTCAAAAGTTACTGAAGATATAGGCCTTCGTAATGCCGAAAATATAAATCAAATTTTATTTGCGGATTTTGATCAAGACGGAGATCTTGACATGTTTGCTGCAAGAAAAGGAGGAAACAAATTTTTTAGAAATAATGGCGATGGAACATTTTCTGAAAATGCCACAGCTATGGGCCTCACCGGGTCTATAAAAGGAACAATGAAAATGGATTTCGGCGACTTGGATAATGACGGAGACCTTGACATTATCGGCCTTGGGGAAGATGGCAGCATTGAATTATTTAATAACAATAGGCATTCAAATTTCAATGATATAAGTGAAGCTGTAGGACTTAAGAATCCAAAATATATGGGCACTACTATTACCTTAGGAGATTATAACAATGATGGAAGGCTGGACATATTTATTGCAGGAGGGCTAGGAGGGAAATGTTTACTGTTTAGAAATGAAGGAAGCAAATTTGTACTTGATGATAAAATGTCAGAGCAAATAAGCAGTATGTTGATTGGGATACAGGTATATGAAGTTTCGTTTGTAGATTATGACAATGATGGATTCCAAGATATTGTAGTGGCAGGTGTTAATAAAGATAGCTCAAAAAGAGGCATAAGATTGTTTCACAATGATGGTTTAAAGAAATATAGAGATGTTAGTTCTTTGCTTCCAGAAAAATTGATGCAAGCTTATCATGTTGCCACGGCTGACTTTAATTTTGATGGTGATAGAGACATTTTTTTCGCCGGACCAACTGGTGTACGATTAGCAAGAAACGATGGAGGCAATAACAACAACTATATACAAGTTCAACTTACTGGCCTTACTTATGGCAATAGTAAAAATAACCGGTTAGGGATTGGAGCTCAGATAGAGTTGAAATCTGGTGATCTTTATCAACTCAAAACAGTTAAGGGGCCCTTAACTGAATTTGGTGTTGGAGCAAGAACAAAGGTTGATGCCTTACGTATTATATGGCCAAATGGTTATCCGCAAACGATTACTGATCCAACCCGTAAAGAAAGATTGTTGGAAGAAGCAAAATTAAAAGGTTCATGCCCCTTACTTTTCACTTGGAATGGTAAGAAATACGAATTCGTCAAAGACATGCTATGGCGAAGTGCTCTCGGTATGAATGTAGCCATTCATGGTAAGGATACAATTTATGCGTATTCCAATCCCTCAAAAGAATACCTAAAGATTCCTGGCGACATGTTAAAGCCGCAAAACGGTCTTTATACTTTAAAGATCACCGAAGAATTATGGGAAGCTGTTTATTTTGATAAAGCTGAACTAATTGCTATTGATCATCCCGATTCGGTGGATGCATTTGTAGATGAACGTTTTGTTGCCCCACCATACCCAGGCAAAAAATTGTATACGGTATCACATCAGCATCTGCCTGTATCTGCAATAGATGGTGATGGAAATAATTTGCTCCCAAAAATCAGTAACTATGATTTCAATTATGTGTCTAATTTTTCATTAGGTAAATATCAAGGAATGTCAACAGATCACGATTTAATTTTAGATCTTGGTAAGGAAGCGAATGGCGATAGTTTATTCCTCTTTTTAAGAGGATGGATTTTTCCTGGGGATGCTAGTATTAACACAGAACTTACTCAAACAAATAAATATCAACTTAAATCTCCCTCATTGCAGGTGATCAACAAAGAAGGAAAATGGCAAACCGTAATTAAAGATATTGGTTATCCTATGGGGCGAGATAAAATGGTAATTGCAAATCTTACCGGAAAATTTCTTACACCCAATGACAGAAGGGTAAGGATTAATACAAACATGCAAATTTATTGGGACCATATATTTTTCTCAACAGGGAAAGTAAATGCCCCTATCAAAATGCAGGATTTGAAAATGGTTGGAGCAGAATTAAATTACCGTGGCTATTCAGCTTCATACAATAAAGGCGGACCGTATGGTCCACAATGGTTTGATTATTACAATATAACAAAGGGTCAAAAGTGGAGAGACTTAACCGGCAACTATACACGCTACGGAAATGTTTTACCATTGTTACAGCATGCAGATGACGAATACATTATTGCAGATGGGGGAGACGAAATCACTATTCATTTCGATGCCACACAATTAGCTATATTACCAAAGGGCTGGAAACGAGACTACTTAATCTATAGTGAAGGTTGGGTGAAAGATGGTGATCTGAACATTGCTTATGGACAAACGGTTGAACCATTACCTTTTCATTCAATGCCTAACTATCCTTATGGTAAAAATGTAAATTTCCCAACAGATAAAGCACATTTAAAATATCAACAAGAGTACAATACGCGCAAAGTAACTACGCAAGAATTCGTAAATGCCATCAGGCTTGGCAGTTTCGGAAATGCAAATAAATAATTGGCTCGGGGATTAGTCCCCCCCCAAGCCAATTATATTTTTGCTACAGTATGCAGATACATATTTTTTGAGGAAGGCTCCAATAAACCAGCGATATTGTATGGTTGTATCCTTTCTTTAATTAGACCTGTAAACCATTTTATATCTTCTTCAGTAGGTTGTTTATTTTCAATAAGTTTCAATAAGTCAGTATAAGATGTTTCTACCATTGTACAGATTTCTTGGTCATCGGCATTCAAGAAATATCCTGGCGGTTCAAGTTTTATTCTTCTTTGTTCATGAGCAATTGTGGCCGCAAAATACAGCATTGACCAAGCGTTGAATAGATCAAAATAAGGCATAGTTTTATAACATCCCGCCACTAGATTATCGGTTATTTTTAATTCCCCAAAAACTGCATTTTCATACGCTTTAAAATCTTTTTCAAGTAACGCTTCATTTCCCCAATTTTTTCTAATACAACAGATCACTTTTTCAATCCCAGAAAGAGAATGGGCGATACCAGAACTAAACAAGGGATCAACAAAACCAACTGTATGAGGAAGTGCCACCCATCCTGCTCCAAAACATTGCTTCATCTTTCTTTGCAACCTTTCAGATCGTAGAATTTTCCCTGGCACAGTTGCAAGCTTACTGTCTTTTAATATACAATTGACGGAAGGATACTTTTCTAAAAGGTCATTCCAAATCTTATCTGTTGGTAAATTCTCGTAAAATGTATTCGTGTCATCTAGCACAAAACCAAAACTCAACCTATCATCCTTGAATCGAAGCATCCATATCCATCCTTCATCAAGAATTTGATGCAATGCAGAATTATCTGGATTGTAAGGATAATCATCGGTTGGGATATTCTCTTTTTGCAACATCTCTAACCATTTCGGCACTTGATTGAAATGAGAAAATATTGAAACCGAATTAGTCAAAAATTCTTCAGATGAGGATTCAATTCCCAAAATCTTATTCAATAACTTACCGCTTCCAGTTGCATCAATAAAGAATGAAGCATGAATATTGGTGCTTTCATTAAAATGATCAATTTGGAACTCCCAATCTGCATTTCTTTCGGCCTTTATTATTTCAGTTTGATCAAAATAATTAATCCCGTAATCTTTTACTTTATTTACCAAAAAGGCATCAAAATCAGCTCGAAGCCAATTTGTATCTGATTGAATATCGTCGGAGCTTGCTGCAACAAGCAATTCATTTTTATGATTTTCATCAGTAGCAAAAGCCTTTCCAGGATAGTGCTTATAATAGCTGAACCCTCTTTTAATACCACAAACGATTTCGGGATGTGATTGCTGCCAGCTACCATACCTAGAAAAATCATATAACCAAGGTAGATTGTATTTTGTTGCAAGATCACGTAATATCAAATCGGCTACTGGTGTAGAAGACTCTCCAATTGCAAAACGTGGATGTTGTCCCTTTTCAATTAGGCAAACTTTAAAGCCTAAATTATTTAAAATAAGTGCAGTAATTGAGCCCGCAAAACCTGCGCCTGCAATCAAAATGTCGTATTGTTTATTTGGATTTTCGCTCATGCTTTAATGACAGCTACAGGCTATCGGCTGATATTTTTTTTGTTCTAAGTTCATTTGGTTCAACCGATTTTTTCTGGCTTCAAAACAGTGAGGGCATTTGGATAAAAAGCCTATATCCCAACTATCAACAAACACCAAACCCTGCTTTAATTCAAGAGATTTTTCAAAAACCTCTTCCAATGCGCTCAATGATGGCGGAACATAATGCCCCTGCTCTTGAAGTATTTCCATCATTCCATTACCCGGCCTTGTTGGAATAATAGAACAACAATCAACTCCACAATCAAAAGCAAACTGAACAGTTTTAATTGTCCATTCAATGCTTTCTTTTTCATCTGTTAAGAAAGGAGGGTTCAAAAGAATAAATGCACGCATATCTATCCCATGGCTACTTAAAAATTGAGCTGCTAACTTAAAATCTTCCTGGCTCAGTTGCTTATTCAATCTAGGTAAAACATCAGGGTGAATTGTTTCAAGGCCCATGGCTATTTCTAAATTACCATTTAGTTGATCATTAAAATCCACACAAGCCTGTCCACAAAGTTTTGCATGATTCTCAACGATTACTTTTTTATAAGATCGAAGTCTTTCTATGATTTCTGGATAATCTGATGGGGGAATGGATTTTTGATCGAAGAAATTACCACTATTATACAGCTTAATTACATTCGCTTCTGGAAGTTGATTTAAAGCATAATTTATCTGTTTTAAAATGGCAGCTTTAGGTGTAGGACCTTCCAGTGTGTTTTTCCAGAGATCGCACATCAGGCACTTGAAAGCACATTCTTTACTAGTTAAAAAAATAGTATTTATCGATTGTAAATTACCATCAACATCCGGCTCTTGTTCATGTAGAAAATGAAATGGAATATCTGGATTTACAATATTTCTTGCAGGTCGAAGTTTTTCGATTTCATTACTGTCGAGCATACAACGAATTAAAATAAGTACGATAAACCGTTTCATCATCTGAAAACATTTCGCCAAATGTATTTGCTCCAACAGCACCACGTTGGAATCTGCGTTTTTCAAACACAGGCATATCAAAACCTGTAAGGGATTTTATCCCTCTACTAACAATTTCACCTTTTAGAGCATACAGTTCTTCTTCACTCCAGTTGGTTAATGCGATGAAGGGAATACCCTCAGATATTTCTATTACATTGGGTAATGCATATGGACTAAAGCCTCTGAATCCCAATAATTGTGATGGAGCATAGGAACGTACATGTCCTCTACTTTGGCCACCTGTATAAGTCAATGAGTGTTTGATTTTGTCAACTCCCCAACCCTCTTGGTAAAGCATCGTATTATTTAAAACACTTCTGATAGTTAGTTCTGTATTTTCAGCGATAGGATAATCCTTTAGATTTTCGTCGCCGCCGTCTCCATCTGCTAAGTATTTCCATTCAGGATATTGTTTTCTTATTTGTTTACTCAATGCAAGAGCCATCGTTGCAGACTCGATATCCAATGGCTTATAATCTTCCACTACTTTAATAGCATCTTTATAGCTGATAGCCGATTGAGGCACATCGATCACTTCAAGAAAAATAGACAATCCAAGTTGATCCAAAAACTGGTGAGCTTGTTGCGCGTCAGAGCCATTGTTTACAGATAGAGTAAACGCTTTTAATCGCTGAGGAGAAAGTCCCAATTTAAGCATCAAATGGTAGAGCACCAAGAATACAGACCCACTATCAATACCTCCAGAAAACAATACTCCAATCGGTTCCTTCTCTGGAATAGACATTAACCATTTTTGGCACTCCTTTGCCAATACCTCCATGTATGTTTTTCCAATTTCATCCAAGTTATCTGTCAGTATATTTCTCTTAGGCGCGAAGAAGCGCGTGTAAATAGGATTGGGGTCTGGACAACCAACTACTTCCAAACGCACCACAAAATGTGCGGGTACCATTCTCGTATAAGAAGGATGGAATTGCGTATGAAGCCCTTTTGTTTTTAGATAATTATAAATTTCATCAATTCGCTCCGCCACAATAAGCATCGGACCAGATGTTTGTTTAGCTAAAAAATAACGCATGGGTCTTCCAATGGAGCGTGCCATGAAAACTTGTTGGCCAACTTTTTCTACAATTGCGAATTGCCCATCAATTTTACGAACCCTCTCCGCATCGCCAGAGATAATAGCAGCAGAAACTTCGTCTTGCGACATGTTGAATATGGTATTGTTATTATAGTCGAGCAGATTTACAAAGTCTGTGATGGGTTGTTTGATACTAGTCATGTTTTTAACAATTTTTACGCCACTTAATTAATAAAGCAAAAGTATCGAATCCATTAGTATGCTCCTCTTTAAATCTGCTACAAATATTTCCACAAAAAAGCCGCCTCAGTTTTAATTGAGACGGCTTCTTTTAGTAAATCTATAGTCTATAGGAATTTCAATACAGCAGCACCCATTGCATCGGTACCCAATATATTTTCCTTGGCAGTTGTTGCGTCTGCAATATCTCTGGTTCTAAAACCTTGTTTCAGTACCTGATCTACTGCATTAATGATTGCTTCAGATTCTGCTTTCATACCAAATGAAATATCCAATAAAAGTGCAGCAGACAGAATAGATGCCAATGGATTGGCTACTCCTTTACCTGTAATATCGTGTGCAGAACCATGAATGGGCTCATAAACACCAGTACCATCTCCAATGGATGCAGAAGCCAGCATACCCATTGAACCTGCAATTTGCGATGCTTCATCGGTTAAGATATCACCGAATAAATTTGCAGTAACTACTACATCAAACCTGCGTGGGTCTTTAATCAGCATCATCGCGGTGGCATCAACAAATTGATATTCTACTTCAACATCAGGATATTCCAGTGCCAACTTCTGAATAACTTCTCTCCACAAACGGCTCGTCTCCAAAACATTTGCTTTGTCTACCGAACACAATTTTTTCTTTCGGGTTCTGGCTGCATCAAATGCTTTTCTACCAATGCGTTCAACTTCATAGCGACTATATTCTGCCACATCGTAAGCAGTATCGCCGTTATTCTTTCTACCTTTTTCACCAAAATAAATATCTCCAGTTAACTCTCTGAAGAAAAGAATATCAGCACCCTTTAAGATCTCGGGCTTGATACTTGATGCACTCAATAATTCATCGAATAATTTAATGGGGCGAAGGTTGGCATATAAACCCAACTCTTTACGCATCTTCAACAAACCCTGCTCGGGGCGTACTTTTGCAGATGGATCATTGTCGTATTTGGGGTGACCTACCGCGCCAAATAATACAGCATCGGACTTACGCATTTTTTCTAATGATTCTGCAGGCAATGGATCGCCTGTTGCTTCAATTGCCACGTGACCGATCAGTGCTTCATCGTAATGAAAACTGTGTCCGAATTTTGCAGCAATGGCGTCTAATACTTTTTTGCCTACTGCTGTTACTTCTTGTCCGATTCCATCGCCCGGAACAATTAAGATATTCTTGGTTGCCATAAAAACTCAAATATTTGAATAAACTAAATAGTGGATTAATCAATCGTGTTCAGCATCTTCTGCGTAGCCTTGATTGCAGATACGGTCTGATCGCTATCCAGTCCGCGTGTTTTAAATTCTTTGCAATTGTGCATCCATGTAATAATGGTTTCGCACAATGCATCTGATTTACCTCCAGGAGGAATATGAACTGTATAATCTGTAAGTTGAGGTAATGCAATTTTTTTGATTGCATAAACCTTCTTGAGCGCATTCATGAAAGCATCATACTGCCCATCGCCCTGCGCATTCTCTTCAAAACTTTCACCATTGATTATAATCTTAAGTGTAACAGAAGGGCGCAGATTTTTTGAATGGGTTAATACATAATTTTCTACCTGAACTTTTTCAGCAATCGTGCTGCTGTCTAAAACATCTGAAATAATATATGGCAGGTCGGCCTGAGTTACCATTTCTTTCAGGTCGCCCAATTCGATAATTCTTTGGGTAACTTTCTTTAAATCTTCATCCGACAATTGAATACCAAGCTCCAATAAATTGTTCTCGATATTAGCTTTGCCACTTGTTTTTCCCAATGCATATTTACGCTGCCTGCCAAAACGTTCTGGCATCAGGTCGTTGTAATACAAATTGTTTTTCTTGTCTCCATCGGCATGAATACCTGCTGTTTGAGTAAACACGTTTTCGCCAACAACAGGTTTATTTGCAGGGATTCTGAATCCCGAAAATGTTTCCACAATTTTACTAACAGAATACAAAGATTTTTCATTCACCTGAGTAGACACTTCCTTCATATTATCGTGTAATACTGCTACAGCACTTGCCAGAGAGGCATTTCCTGCACGTTCGCCCATGCCGTTGATGGTAAGGTGTAATCCCTTCGCCCCAGCTTTAACTGCTTCCAATACGTTGGCTGTACCAAGATCATAATCGTTATGCGCATGGAAGTCGAAGTGTATAGCAGGATATTTTTGAACCAGTTCAGAAACGTATTCAAAAGTTTCTGAGGGTGTTAATACACCAAGCGTGTCAGGCAAAAGAATTCTTTCAACTGGCTGGTGTTGTATAAAATCAAGGTAATTGATTACATAGTCTTTCGAATGACGCATCCCGTTGCTCCAGTCTTCCAAATACACATTACTCTTCAAACCCTTTTCCTTAGCCAGTTTCAGTACGGCGGCAATTTCAGCAAAATGTTGTTCTGCAGTTTTCTTTAACTGATGTGTCAAATGATTTAAAGATCCTTTTGTTAAAAGGTTCATTACTTTGGCGCCCGCTTCCAACATCCAGTTTACAGAAACCTCCCCATCAACAAAAGTTAATACTTCTACCCGATCGATGTATCCATTGGCTTTGGCCCAGTCTGTAATTTTCTTAACAGCCTGAAACTCCCCTTCCGACACACGTGCAGATGCAATTTCAATTCGATCTACATTTAAATCGGTCAATAATAACTTTGCAATTGTTAACTTTTCTGAGGCCGAGAAACTCACTCCGCTGGTTTGTTCACCATCGCGAAGTGTGGTATCCATTATTTCGATGTGTCGTTGTTGCTGTTTCAAAGTATAATTATTCAGATCTTTAAAATTAGATGCTATGAGTTGATGCAAACGCTTTGATTTCTGCTTTCATTGCTTGCAGATAATCGATATCATCAAAGCCATTTATCATGTTATGTTTTTTATACCCGTTAATCGCAAAGGATTCTTGAGCGCCCGTTGCATCCAACGTAATTGTTTGTGCTGCCAGATCCACCGTGATTACTGTTTTTGGATCGGCTTCAATAGCTTTGAAAATCTGATCTAAGAATGCTTCTGAAACCTGCACCGGTAAGATGCCAACATTGATCGCATTTCCTTTAAAGATGTCGGCAAAAAAACTGGATACAACACAACGAAATCCATAATCGTAAATAGCCCATGCTGCATGCTCGCGGCTACTTCCACTTCCAAAATTTTTTCCGCCCACCAAAATCTTACCACCGTAAAGAGGATTGTTTAAAACAAAATCCTGTCTTGGGCTTTCATCATTATTATAACGCCAATCGCGAAACAGGTTATCGCCAAACCCTTTTCTTTCAGTTGCTTTTAAAAAGCGGGCGGGTATAATCTGGTCTGTATCTACATTCTCAATAGGCAAAGGAACTGCAGTACTGGTTAACACTGTGAATTTATCGTAAGCCATTTTTATAAATTATAAGTTTTGCTAAAAATTAATTCGGGATGATTATGCTAATAAATCTCGCGGATCGGTTACTACTCCTGTAATAGCCGCTGCTGCTGCAACATAAGGGCTGGCCAATAGCGTTCTGCTTCCAGGACCCTGACGACCTTCAAAGTTTCTGTTACTGGTACTCACCGCATATTTTCCTGCAGGGATCTTGTCATCATTCATTGCCAGACAAGCTGAACATCCTGGCTGACGTAATTGAAATCCTGCATCCGTTAAAATATCGAGGATACCTTCTTCTTTAATTTGTGCTTCCACGATATGTGAACCCGGTACGATCCATGCGGTAATATGATCTGCTTTTTTGCGACCCTTAATAATGGATGCAAATGCACGAAAATCTTCAATGCGTCCGTTTGTACAACTTCCAATGAATACATAATCTACTTTCTTACCAAGCATTAATTGATCTTCTTCAAAGCCCATATACTTTAACGACTTTTCGTAAGTAGCTACACCACCTTCCAAATCTGTTGCTTTTGGAATATGTTTAGAAATGCCCATGCCCATGCCGGGGTTAGTACCATAAGTAATCATGGGTTCAATATCAGCGGCATCGAAGTGGTATTCTTTATCAAAGCTTGCTCCTGCATCGGTTTGTAAGGTTTTCCAATAAGCCAATGCCTTATCCCATGCTGCTCCTTTCGGTGCTTTCTCGCGGCCATTGATATAGTTGAAAGTAGTTTCATCAGGAGCGATCATACCACCTCTAGCGCCCATTTCGATACTCATATTACAAACAGTCATCCTTCCCTCCATACTCATATTCTCAAACACATCGCCTGCATATTCTACAAAATATCCTGTGGCACCTGCAGTAGTTAATTTGGCAATAATATAAAGTGTTACATCTTTTGCTGTTACTGCCTTGCCTAGTTTACCATTTACATTGATGCGCATTTTTTTAGGCTTCGGTTGCATGATACACTGAGAAGATAAAACCATTTCCACTTCAGAAGTACCGATACCAAATGCAATGGCGCCAAATGCACCATGCGTAGAAGTATGCGAATCGCCACAAACAATGGTCATTCCCGGAAGAGTAATTCCATTCTCTGGGCCCACCACATGCACGATGCCATTTTTTGGATTACCTAAACCCCAGTGCGAAATACCATATTTAGCAGAGTTACGCTCCAAAGCCTGTAACTGGTTTGCAGATAAAGGATCCGTTACCGGAAGGTGCTGGTTAATGGTGGGAGTATTATGATCGGCTGTTGCAAATGTGCAGTCAGGGAACATTACATCAATACCCCTGCTTTCTAATCCTAAAAACGCCACCGGGCTGGTTACTTCGTGAATAAAATGGCGGTCAATAAAAAACACATCCGGACCATCTTCAATTTTACGAACTACATGTGCATCCCACACTTTGTCGAACAGGGTACTTGGCTTATTGTTCATTATTCAATGATTTGTTAGTTTCTAATTAAGTTTTTAAAAAAATGCCAGAATTTGTCTAAACTATCTACCAGTTCGGGCTTATTTGTTGGCTAATATTTAAAAATTGTCCAAAGAAGTTGAAATAATTATAATCTGGATTTGCAATTTAGTCAATATTTCCTGCTAATACCCCCCGAATAGGAGTTAATCTGATTCTTGAACAAAATTATTAATTTAATACATGACATATTAATACTTATTTTGTCAATTATTAATACCTATTAAGTATACATGGAATTAAGACATTTAAAATATTTCCTAACCCTTGCCAAGGAATTAAGTTTTACAAAAGCGTCGGAGAAGCTTTTCATATCGCAACCACCGCTTAGCCGACAAATCAAAGAATTAGAACAGGAATTAAACGTACAACTGCTGAAAAGGAATAACAAAAGGGTTGAACTTACAGAAGCAGGAAAGTTTTACGAAAAGGAGATCAGGCAACTATTACAGTCGCTCGACAGAATTAATTTAACAACTCAAAAAATTGGTCAGAACATCAGTGGCGAATTCAGGATAGCATATATCAGCTCTACATTTTCGGGTCATATTACAGAGCTGGTGCAATTCTTATCCGGCAAGTATCCCTATGTTAATTTCAGACTTTATGAAGTACCTACTGTGGAGCAGGTAAGTGGTTTGGAACAGGGAAAAATCGATTTGGGGATTATCAGGGCCCCGCTTTACTCGCCTGAAATAGAAACCAAACTTTGGTTCAGAGATAGTTTTTCGCTTGTGTATAACAGAAAGAAGATTAGCATTTCATCAGAAAAAAATATTGCAGATCTAAAAGATGAAACATTTGTTTTCTTTAATAAAGATTATGCTCCATTTTACTACGATACTTTAATTGAGATCTGTGCCAAGTACGGGTTTACGCCAAAAATCGTTCACGAATCAAATAATATCTCTTCCATCATTCAACTGATAAAAAACGGGTTGGGTATATCGATAGTACCTACCAATATTTTAAAAAGTCATCAGTATCCAGATCTGGGTTTTGTTGAATTGAAAAAAGTAAATCTTTTTACAGACATTTTACTGGCTACTCCTAAATTTTCTAATTCAGAAATTGCCGCCTCTGCTATTTCGTTCTTACTGAAATAAAATCAATGATTGCTGCAATCATTTTTAAAAAAAAGCATCATTTTTTTGATTTTTGAATTTTGATTTTTGAATTTTGCCTTTGCTTTCCTCTTCATAACTTTACTTATGAATATTCAAGAAGCATTATTGCAAATACTTCCTGCTGAAAAAGTAAAAACAAGAATTACAGATCGATATAGTTATGCAAGTGATGCCAGTTTTTATTATTTGATTCCAAAAGCTGTAGTGCAGCCTTCTTCCATAGAAGAAATAAAAGCCCTCTTTAGTTTCTCACAAACACAAAATATTCCAATCGTTTTCAGAACCGGTGGTACCAGCTTATCGGGGCAGTCAATTACGGATGGCATACTTATAGACCTGAGTAGGCATTGGCAAAATGCAACGGTATTAGATCAGGGTAATGCAGTAAAAGTGCAGCCCGGAATCATTGGTGGTCAGGTAAACCAATTGCTAAAAAAGTATGGAAGAAAAATCGGACCCGACCCGGCATCTATTAACGCTGCCATGATGGGTGGCATCCTGTCAAATAATAGTAGCGGCATGTGTTGCGGCGTAGTGGATAATGCTTATCATACCTTGCAATCAATGGCATTTATGCTACCCGACGGAAGTTATTTTGATACGTCTATTCAAACCGATTATACACGTTTTGAAAAGGAACAAATCAAATTATGCGGAGAGATTCGGGCCCTTCAAAAAAGACTATTAAACAACGATGCGCTGGTTGCAAAAATTAGAAAAAAGTACGAGCTCAAAAATACAGTGGGCTACGCACTAAACGCTTTTATTGATTACGAACACCCACTGGATATACTAAGTCATTTATTGATTGGCGCAGAAGGAACGCTCGCTTTTATTTCGGAAGCTGTGCTGAAAACCTTGCCGGATATGGCTTTCAAAGCCACTACGATTTTATATTTTGAAACGGCGTTGATTGCATGTAATGCCATTGCAGCATTAAAAGCTTCTGGTGCAGCAGCATTGGAACTAATGGATCGCGCAGCGTTACGTTCCATCGAAAACCATCCATCTGCACCCGAAGCCATCAAAGATTTGTCTGCTACTACAACAGCCATTTTATGCGAATATCAGGCAGTTACTGCAGAAGAATTAGCCGAACAATTAGATATGGCTTCGGCAATGCTTGAATCTTTACCCACCGTTTTACCATACCACTTTACAACAGATTCAGAACAGCAGACGAAGTATTGGAAACTTCGTAAGGGCATGTATCCTTCGGTAGCAGCAGCAAGAGAAAAAGGTTCCACTGTTTTGTTAGAAGACATTGCATTTCCCATAGAAGTACTTGGTGCAGCAGTAATAGATGTACAGGCATTGATGCTTCAATACGGATTTGAAAATGGCATTATATTCGGTCATGCCAAAGAAGGCAATTTACACTTTGTAATTGCCCATTCTTTTAATGAACCGAAAGATATTATTGCCTACGAAAATTTTGCAAAAGAGCTTGCAGTGTTGGTACTAGAGAAATACAACGGATCGTTGAAAGCTGAACATGGAACAGGCCGGCAGATTGCTCCCTTTATCGCTGATGAATGGGGAATAGAAGCATATGAAATGATGAAGGCTTTAAAAACATTAGTGGATCCGCATAATTTATTAAATCCCGGCGTAATCATCAATGCAGATAAAGATTGTCATATCAAAAATTTAAAAACACTTCCGATTATAGAAGCAGAAGTGGATAAATGTATCGAATGCGGTTATTGCGAACACCGATGCCCCAGTAAAGAATTCACGCTAACACCAAGAAAAAGAATTGTTGTTCGCAGGGCTTTGCAAAGATTGGCAAAAGAAAAAGATACTATTACTTACAATCAATTACTGAAAGAATATCAGTTTGATGGATTGGATACTTGTGCGGTAGACGGATTATGCGCACTGGAATGCCCTGTAGATATTAATACTGGAGATCTGGTAAAAAGATTACGTCGTGAGAATCATACAAGAATTGCAAATACAATTGCATTAACGGTGGCAAAGCATTTTGGCGCATTAGAATTACTTGTGAAAATGGCTTTAAGAGCAGGAGGATTTACGAATAGATTATTGGGCAAACAAACCATGCACCATATTACTAAAACCATTCGAAAAATAGTACCGGCTTTTCCTATCTGGACGAACGAGCTAACCGGCCCGATTAAATTTGCAGTATCGGGAAGCGAGCAAGCTTCAGCCGTTTTTTTTAATTCATGTATCAGCCGAATGATGGGAGCTGATAAAGAATCAAATGAGTCAACTGTTGATATCGCTTTGCGTGTAGCCAAAAAAACAGGCATTGAATTATTGGTTCCCGAAGGGCTTTCGGGAACTTGCTGTGGCCAGGCATTTTCATCAAAGGGATTTCAAGAGGCCTATCAGTTTACTGCAAATCAAACCATCGAAAAATTGTGGAGTTGGACAAAAGAAGGAAGGCTTCCTATTATAATGGATACCACTTCTTGTACTCACTCGCTTTTGGGTAGTCGCCCTTATTTGAATAAGATCAATCAACAAAGATTTGATAAAATGCAGATTTTAGATATCATCGATTTTTATGCTGATACTGTTATACCTAATCTCACTATTACTAATCAAAAAAATAAAATCATTTTTCATCCAGTTTGCAGCACATATAAAATGAACTTATTAGGCAAGCTGAAAAAAATTGGCGTTGCTTGTTCCAAAGAAGTGCATTTTCCGCTAACCGCCGGATGCTGTGGCATGGCAGGCGACAGAGGATTTTATTACCCCGAACTTACCGCTGCTGCAACCAGAGCGGAAGCATTGGAAGTGAATCAAACTATATATGACGGTTATTATAGTACCGGCAAAACATGCGAGATGTCGGTCTCGGCTTCTGTTTCAGCAAACTACCGATCCATTTTATATCTGATGGATGAAGTGAGTTCTTAAAAGATAAATACTATTTAGTCAACAAACCATCCAAAGTAATTGCAGTGTAATACAAAGCACCGATTGTTGGGCCACCTGCATATTGTATATATCGCAGATTAAAAATATTAGAACCTCCCACCTTGATGGATGCTTTTAATTTTGGAACTCTCAGTGTTACTTGCGCATCCACCGTATTAAAAGCAGGAACTGCGCCATTCACCAATGGACTCTCCCAGTCAAATCCATCCTGCCATTTCCAAACAATATTGAAGCCGAGGTTACGTAAAATTTCACGATTACCAAAAGCAAAGTTTGTATTCCATCTTGGTGTATTAAATCCGGTTACAAAAACATCGTTGCTGGTATTTTTTTTGATATTATTATAGTTGATATTGGTAGACAAGCTAAAAGTTTTATAAAATTTCCACGACAATCCTAAAGCGGAACCATAGTTTGTATAATCGTTTTTGGCGTTTGTAAAAACACGATATCGCGTTTGTTTTGATTTGTTTGACGCCAACATATCAATCACGGCTGCATCTGTTCCAACTTGTACTGTATTATTTTCTGGTACGGATACTTCTACCTGTCCTAAAAATCCATCATACACATTGAAGTAAGTATCAAAGTCGATGATGAGTTGATTGTTTAAAACCGAAGCTTTGTAACCTGCTTCAAATGAATTGATGCGCTCTGGTCTTGTTGTACCCAAATTAGTTACTTCTAACAATGCCCTGTTCTTTAATGCAGCATTGTTTGCTGTTGAACCTACAGTAACATCTGCATTAACAGCGGCATTAAACACGTTGATTGAGCTTAGTGTATATGAATTTTCAAGATAGCCCAATCCCTGATTGATATACGACAAACCGCCAACCCTTCTAACACCTCCATTGTTCACGAAAGAAAGGGCTTCGAATAATGCAGGAAAGCGGAATCCGTTTTGAAAAGAGACTCTGATATTATGGTTCTTTGCAATCGTATATACTGCTGCAATTCTGGGGTTGATTTTGGGCTCGAATTCAGGATTATAATCATAACGTACAGACCCAAATAATTTTAAACGATCTTCAAAAAAAGTTTTTGTCAACTGAACAAACGCACCGTATTTACGATACTTTACCAGATCACCAAAACTACCGTCGGGCAATGGTTTATTTCGATCAGTAACAGGTCTGGAGAAATCAACAAAATTATTTCCATCCGGAATTATTTCATACAAACGATAATCGGCACCAACCAAAACATTTGCAAATTTCACTGCATTGGTCAGATCCCATTGTGCTTCTGTTTGATACATCCTGCTTTTTTGCAAAAGCCAAGCCCCACCTGTATTTGGAGCACCAGCAATGCCCGCATTGATATGATCCCAGTTATTAATTCTAACGATGGTGTCTTTTAAAGCATCAAAAGCCGGAGTTCCCGGTTCAACTCTGCCAAGGTCTGCAGCAACACGTGCGTCTTTCATGGCAGTAGGGAGATCAATTCCCTGAGCCAATTCTTTTTGAAGAACTGATTTAAATTTAGAGCCCCATGCCGAATTCGAAGATTGTGTGAGCTGCAAATTATCTGCCAGCGGTTTTATGTTATAAGAATTTCCTGTATTCTCAAATGAAACATATGACCTGATAAAATAATTTTTCCCCTTCAATTCCAGTTTATGATTCTGAACAGTTACTCCATCCAATTGCACTTTATTACCACGCTGAAACACCCCATCCATCTTCCCTACACGATAGCTATACGACAACTCTGCATTGGGCGTAATTTTATAGTGTAATGCAATATCGAATTTCAGGTTGTCTACGATCGGTTTCACTAGATCTTTTTCAAGATACCCTGTTCTCCTAATGATGAATGTTTTGTTTCCACCATTATAATTTATACCGTTAATAGTTACAGCATTATTACTTTCGTCGCCATACCTATTCCAGAGATCTGCCGCAGGATTATTCTCTCCCGACAAAACAGGATAAGCAGGATTTGCTGTATTAAAATTATTGGGATTCTGATCTGTCTGCGTATTGGAAACCCAGTCGGTACCGCGTAGGTACCCAAAATTTAATTTAAACGCAAACTTTTTATTAAATGCCTGCGCATACCGCAAAGCGGTTTCTGTGAGCACACTCGGACTGTGATCAATTCCATCCACATGGTTTACGCCAACCCTTTGAAAAACACTTAAACCCTGATTGGCAAATGGATTTTTCGATATCAGATTTGCCATACCATTAATCGCATTCATACCATACAATGCAGAAGCAGCGCCCGGAGTAATTTCGATGCTCTGAATGTCTAATTCTGTTGGCCCGATTGCATTGCCAAGTGGCACACCTAGGGTAGCAGCTTGCATATCCACACCATCAACCAGTTGCATAAACCGAAAATTGTTGGGGATATTGAAGCCTCTGGTATTGGGGATTTTAAAAGTTAACGAAGACGTTGTTAACTGCACCCCTTTTACATTACCGAGTGCATCGTAGAATGAAGCTGCAGGTGTTTCTTTTAAAGCGCGCAGGTCCAATTTCTCTATACTCACTGGAGAACGCATCAGTTTCTCGGAAGTTCTACTGGCCGTTACCACCACTTCATTGGCTATATAAGTTTGCGTAGTTAATTGGATCGCAAGTTTATCGTTGATTGATTTTACTTCAACTTCCTGATCGGTAAATCCGATAGAGGATATTACAATTTTAAACGGTAATTTTTGATTGATCACCAGCGAAAATTTTCCTGTTGAATCTGCAAAAGTACCCAGTGAAGTGCCCTTAATGGAAATACTTGCGGCAGGAATGCCTTCATGATTCTCGCCCACAACTCTTCCACTCAATAACAAAGAACCATTCAACTGAGCATGCAATAATATTGGTAGCAAAAATATAAATAGAGAAATATTTTTTTTCATTTTAATAAGTTTTGGATAAAAGTTTCAGATGTGTTTTGTAATCAATTTAATAGGATTGATTAAAATGAACTGTAAGCTGCACTTACCAATTCAACATCGAAGTTTTTGATTTTGGAACATGTATAATATTTATTCTATAAATTTAGTAGACTAATTACGGCTAAGGATACTCACATAAGATGCAAATATATCTTATTCCTACTAAAATAGTAGACTTTTAAAAAAATATTTTATTCAATAGAAAACAGTTTATCAGATTAGAGAGATACCCACTTTTTTCTGAGGGCAAAATCTCCGAAACTTTCCTGTTCTGTTTTTTCTGCACTAAAGTCTTTAAACAATAAGTCGAGTGTTTGCAAGATAGTTGCCTCGTCCGCATTTTCGCGGTAAACGGTATTGAGGCGCTCGCCCTGACGGTCGCCCCCGATATGCAAATTATATTTGCCGGGCGCAGTTCCAACAAATCCGATCTCAGCAAGGTAAGAACGAGCGCATCCATTGGGGCAGCCCGTCATACGCATAATGATGCCTTCATTTTCAAGTTGGTATTTTTGTAAAAGCGGTTCTATTTTAGAAATTAATTCAGGGAAATATCTTTGTGCTTCTGCGAGAGCCAGTGGGCAGGTAGGTAATGCCACACAGGCCATACTATTCTTTCGTATTACTGAACCATTTTCAGTATGCTTAACGATACCAAATTGCTCCAATATATTTTGAACCTGATCTTTATTAGCCGGAACTATATCACTTAAAATCAAATTCTGTGTACATGTAAATCTAAAATTCGCGTACCCGGTTTTAGCTACTTCCAACATAGCAGATTTCAGTGCCAGTTCTTCGGTATCCAATACCCTTCCGTTTTCAACAAACACAGTGTAGTTCCAAAGTCCTGCTGCATTTTGTTTCCATCCAAAATGATCTACCCTGCTACTGAATGTATAAGGCTTAGGGGCTTGCAGCCTGAAGCCGATTCTTTTTTCCAATTCCTCTTTAAACCATTTCACACCAACCTTATCAACGGTATATTTTAAACGGGCAAGTTTACGATCCGCACGATTTCCATAGTCGCGTTGTATGGTAAGAATTTCGTAAATAGCCGACATAGTTTTCTCTTCCGTATCTGTAAAACCAATAACTGTTCCCAGTCTTGCATAAGTTTCAGGGTTACCATGTGTGGTAGATAAACCTCCACCTATCGCAATGTTAAAACCTTTTAATTCATTGTTTTCAATAATTGCAATTAGTCCAAGGTCATTTGCAAAAACATCTACATCATTATTCGGTGGTATTGCAATTGCGATCTTGAATTTCCTTGGCAGGTATCGATCCTGATACAATAGATCCTCTTCCTCTTTTTTATCAGCTATTTTTTCTTCGTCCAACCAGATCTCATAATAGGCTTTTGTTTTGGGCATCAAAAATTCACTGATTTTATCTGCATAAGCAAACACTTTTTCGTGAATAGGCGATTCGCCAGGATTCGAGCTGCACAATACATTCCTATTAATATCTCCACAAGTAGCAATCGAATCGAGAGCTGCTTTATTAAAAGCTTGTATCGTAGGTTTAATATGCGATTTGATCAAACCATGTAATTGTACAGTTTGTCGGCTTGTAATTTTGATTACACCAGTTGTATGTTCTCCGGCTATACGATGCGTAGCCACCCATTGTTCTGGCTTTAGAAAACCGCCGGGTAATCTAAGGCGAATCATAAAACTATATAATCGATCCAGTTTTTTTGCAGCACGCTCCTCTCTTCTGTCGCGGTCATCCTGCTGATACATCCCATGAAATTTAATTAGTGCCTGATCGTCTTCGCGTATGGCACCCGTAATTTCATCTTGTAGACTTTCTACAATAGTTCCTCTAAGTCCATCACTTTCGGTCTTTATTTTTTCAATGGCAGATAGCTTTTGCGTTGAAGACATATTCTCTAGTTAATTATAATAATGGTGGTTTAATAAACATCTTTATGATATCGATGTCCATCTTTTATTTCATTGAAAAAGGCCAAAGCTTCTTCTTCCGTTTTATTGCCAAATTGTTGTATAATTTTCAGCAAAGTGTTTTCAACATCAGTACTCATCGGATCTTTTTTACCGCAGATAAATAGATAAGCTCCATTAGCAATCCATTGATATAGTTCTTCACCCTGCTCCAACATTCTGTGTTGTACATAGATCTTCTCCTGCTGATCGCGTGAAAATGCAACATGTATTTTATTTAAGACACCTGTAGCTTCCCAGTTCTGAATTTCTGTCTGATATAAGAAATCAGATTCAAAGTGCTGCTCTCCAAAAAAGAGCCAGTTTCTACCTGAAGCACCAAGTGCATCGCGCTCTGCAAGAAAGGAACGGAATGCAGCTATTCCGGTTCCAGGCCCGATCATAATAATGTCTTTGTCTTCTGCCGGCAGTTTAAATCGTTTGTTCTTTTGCACAAAGAACTCAATCGTATCTTCTTCGAAAATACTACTTAAGAAATCTGAGCAGCAACCATATTTTTTCGACTCGTTGATGTAGAAAATGTCCCTTGCAACAGTTATATGCACTTCGTCGGGACTTGCAACTGGAGAAGAAGATACCGTGTACAATCGAGGAGATTGCGGATTTAGAACTTGCAATATTTCCTCAAACTGTTCTTTACTATTTATAGGATATGCAGTGAGCAGGTCAAACAAATGGAATTTTGTTTCTGGAATCTCAATATTTAAAATGGCGGCACATCGTTTGATCACTTTGTCACTCAAATTTGAAATGTTGAGTTTACTGATCAACAATTCAGCAATGCTAACAGAGTCGCCTTTAAAAGCAATTTTTTTATCAGGTGCAGCTCCGGTTAATTTAATAATTGCTTCAACTGTTTCCTGATTATTTTTGGGCACAATCCCAATAGAATCTCCCGCTTCATAATTCACTCCCTCCGCCGCGATCTCAATATGCCAAGTCTCTTTTATTGAGTTGCGATCGTTTAAATTAATATGACTCAATACCGTACCCTGATAAATTGCCTTGCCCGCAGGCTTTGCAAGAGGAGTGGAAATTTTTTGCTCCGACTTTGATTGAGTTGAAACCTCACTCAGACTTGTCAAAACCTGTTGAAACCAATTAATTGCAGCATCATCATATTCTACATCACATTTCTGTATCGGTACAATTCTACTGCCCCCTAATTTTTCTAGTTGAAGATCAACGTCTTCACCAGCTTTACAAAAAAGTGGATATGAAGTATCTCCTAAAGCAAGTACACTATATTTAAGGTTAGGTAGTTTAAAGCCATTTTGATGTATATGATCGTAGAATTTTTTTGCGGCTGCAGGAGGTTCTCCCTCGCCCTGAGTGCTGATTACAGTTAAAAAGTATTCTTCTTTAGAAAGGTCATTTAAACGGTATTGATCCAAAGCAATTAATTTGGTTTGGATATGATGTTGTTTGGCTTTGTGAGCCAGATCAGTAGCAAGTTTTTTTGAATTACCGGTTTCTGTACCATAGGCAATGGTCAGTTTTTTTACAGCACCCGCAACATTTTCATTTACTTCCTGCAAAGTTTTTTGTTGATCAGCATCACCAATAAAACCACTTAGAAATCCATTAATCCAAATTAACTCTTCCTTGCTGGAAGAATCGATTAAAGATTGCACAATGGCTTTTTTTTCCTTTGTTAACATGTTAGTTATTTATGGCAATGAATAAATTGTCTGTTCTTCAACAGGTTTAAAATAATATTCGCTACCGTTATTATTCTGATTATCGAACCATTTAAATGAATCGTGTAATGCCACTACTTTTCCTATAATCACCAGAGAGGGAGAAATAAATGTTTTTCCCTTTAGTTTCAAATCGTAGTCCTCAAAACTACTTATCTGCACTTGCTGAAAAGGAGTACTCGCCTGAGAAATCACCGCAATTAAATGCTCATTTGAAATTTGATTCCGCTTTAATCTATCTACCAAATGATCAAGTGTATTAGACGACATGTAGAATACTAATGTATCTTTCGAAGTAGCAAGTTCTTTCCAGTATTCTTCGCTCACAACCGTTTTAGTATAATTGGTCAGGAACCTTACTGATGTAGCATATCCCCTTGCAGTAAGTGGAATACCTGCATAAGAGGATGCACCTGAGGCTGCTGTTATGCCGGGTACAATTTCAAAACGGATTCCTGCTTTTATCAGTATTTGTAATTCATCCAGAATATTAGAAAAGAATGCAGTGTCGCCACCTTTTAAACGAACAATCAATTTTTTTTCAGCCGCATATGCCACCAACATTTCATTGATATTTGTTTGAGCTGTTGATGCATGATGTTTACACTGTTTGCCAACGTGCAGAATGGGTGTTCCAGCAGGAACATAAGTATCCAGTATTTCCTGACTCACCAATCTGTCTGTAATTACCAGATCGGCTTCCCCCAAATAACGGGCAGCTTTTACAGTAATTAATTCAGGGTCGCCGCATCCTGCTCCTGCTAAAATTACTTTCCCAAATTGAGTTGACCGTTTCATAAAATCTACTATTTAAGCAGGTTACCTTTCAACAGGTAACGGTAAGTTTTCTGCACAAAATTTTAGAACAATCCTTCGATTGATAAATATCTTTCTCCGGTATCGTAGTTGAATGTAAGCACCCTTGATCCGGAAGGAATTTCTGTTAATTTTTTAGCAACAGCAGCCAGAGATGCACCGGTTGACACACCCACCAGAATTCCTTCTTGTTTAGCAATATCTTGTGCAAATTGGAAAGCTTCGTCTTTTGATACAGTAATAATTCCATCCAATATTTCAGTATTTAAAATAGATGGAACAAAACCCGCACCAATACCCTGAATTGGATGAGGACCCGGAGCACCACCACTTAACACTGGCGATAATTCAGGCTCAACAGCAAATACTTTAAGGTTCGGAAACTTTGCTTTTAATACTTCAGCAACTCCAGTGATATGTCCTCCGGTTCCAACGCCGGTAATAACATAATCCAAGCCATCCGGAAAATCTGCAATGATTTCCTGTGCTGTTGTTTTTCTATGAATTTCGGTATTTGCAGGATTATCAAACTGCTGGGGCATCCACGCATTTGCAGTAGATTCTACCAGCTCTTTGGCTTTTTCAATAGCCCCTTTCATTCCTTTTTCACGTGGTGTTAAAACAAACTCAGCACCATATAACGACATCAACCTGCGACGTTCAATGCTCATGCTTTCGGGCATCACTAATATAATCTTGTATCCCTTAACTGCTGCAACCAATGCCAAACCAATACCCGTATTTCCCGATGTAGGTTCTATGATGATACTGTCTTTATTCAGCAACCCCTTTTCCTCAGCATCTTCAATCATGGCAAGAGCAATTCGATCCTTAATACTAGAGCCCGGATTTGTTCTTTCTAATTTTATCCAAACTTCGTGGTTCTCACCAAAAAGTTTACTCAATCGCACATGTGGTGTATTGCCGATGGTTGCTAGAATGTTGTTTGCTTTCATGGTTATTTTTTAATAGTTTTTAAATGACAAAATTTAAAGCTTCAGTTTCGGGATTTTTATCTTTTACAGAAACCTCGCTCTTATGATAAACAATTGAATTTGGCAATACACTATAGGTGAGCCATACATTACCTCCAATAACACTATCATGTCCTACGATGGTACTGCCACCTAGAATTGTTGCACCTGAATAAATAATTACATTGTCTTCGATAGTGGGATGTCTTTTTGAACTGGCTTTATCCTTGCTCACGTTTAATGCACCGAGTGTCACGCCCTGATAGATCTTCACATTATTACCGATTACAGTTGTTTCACCGATTACGATTCCTGTACCATGATCAATAAAAAATGAATCCCCGATTGTAGCTCCCGGATGAATATCAATTCCCGTTTTGCTATGCGCATACTCAGTAAATATTCTTGGCAGAATTTTAACCTCCAGATCCCAAAGCAAATGAGAAAGTCGATAAATAGCAGTAGCATAAAAACCCGGATACGCCACCAACACTTCTTCAACTGAAACTGCTGCGGGGTCGAAATTTAAAATGGTATTTGCATCTTTAATCAGGTTAGCGTATAAAGAAGGTATTGCCTCAAAGAAATCTTTTGCAATAGTTTGCGTTTTAACACCATCAGGTATCACATCATACACGAGACTCGAAAAATGGCTCTTTAATGATTCAAATTCTTTTTCCAAATCAGACGCTTGTTTGTGTCGAACAGTCTTGGGCAGAAAAAGAAACTCGAATAATTTATCAATGAATTCCTGCGCCAATTCCTTATCCGGGAAAAACGAAAAATTCTTTGAGTTCTGATGAAATAGTTTGGTTATAAATTCTTTTTGTGTCATATTATGTTATAGAAATTATTGTATCATGCATGCACCCACAGTTACATGACTTGTTTCATCTATCAAAATTGCTCCACCATTTACTCTTAACCTTCGATAGGAATCAAAAGGGATAGGCGATGCAGTTTTAATAACGGCTTTTACGATATCGTTTAATTGTACTTTTTCAGGTGCTTCTTCCTGCTCTAATGAATTTACATTCACTTTATACAAGATCTCTTTTACAACAGCACGTACCAATCTGCTATTCAACTGCAGTTGATATTTGTTCCCGGCAATTAAAGGCTTTGCATCCATCCAGCACAAGAGTACTTCCAGTTCGTTCGAAACAGAAGGCTGGTTATCCGTTAATGTTATCAAATCGCCTCTACTCACATCCACATCATCTGTTAAATGCAGAATAGCGCTTTGCGGTGCGAATGCTTCTTCAACTTCTGCACCTCCAACTTCAATTGCCGAAATAGTGGTGGTTAAGCCTGAAGGCTGAATAGTAACGGCATCTCCTTTTTGATAAATTCCACTCACAATCCTCCCTGCATATCCTCTGTAATCGTGCAGTGCTTCTGTTTGCGGGCGAATCACATACTGAACAGGAAATCGTGCATCAGTAAGATTAATATCTTCAGACAGTGGCACTTCTTCCAAAATATTTAATAAACATTCCCCCTCATACCAATCCATATGAGACGATTTGTCAACAATATTATCTCCATTCAAAGCACTGATAGGTATGTAGATCACGTCTTTCAAACCCAACGACTTTGCAACCGCAGCATAATCAATTAGAATATTATTATAAACGTCGTGCGAATAATCTACCAGATCCATTTTGTTTATTGCAACAACGGTATGTGGAATATTGAGTAAAGAGGTAATGATGGAATGCCTTCTGGTTTGCTCCACCACCCCATGTCTTGCATCTATTAAAATAATTGCGAGGTCGGAATTAGAAGCACCTGTTACCATATTTCTGGTGTACTGAATATGGCCCGGAGCATCTGCAATAATGAATTTACGTTTGGGTGTTGAAAAATATTTGTATGCCACATCAATGGTAATACCCTGCTCCCTTTCTGCACGCAATCCATCAGTGAGTAAGGCAAGATCTATTTCGCCATCCTCCCTGTTTTTCGTCTGCTTCTCAATTGCTTCCAATTGATCAATCATGATCGATTTACTGTCGTACAATAATCTGCCGATCAGGGTACTCTTCCCATCATCCACACTTCCAGCCGTAATAAATCTAAGAATGTCCATTATTTATGCTTAATCAGTTTAAAATTTTGTTTAAGGATACCATTAAAAATATCCGTTCTTTTTCCGGTCTTCCATTGCAGCTTCACTCACCTTATCGTCAATTCTGGTTTCACCGCGTTCACTTGTTTTGGTGGCAATGATTTCTTTAATGATATCGTCAATATCAGAAGCGCTACTCTCTACTGCAGCAGTACAGGTCATATCGCCAACAGTGCGATACCGAACCCTCTTACGCGAAATTTTATCGGTTGGTTCAAGGTTTACAAATTCCGATACGGCTACTAATTGGCCTTCGTGTTCCAACACTTCTCTCTCGTGCGCAAAATAAATAGAAGGCAATTCAATTTTTTCTTTCCTGATATAATTCCAGATATCTAATTCTGTCCAATTGCTGATTGGAAATACACGTACATTCTCTCCTTTATCAATCCTTCCATTATACGTGTTCCAAAGTTCAGGTCTTTGCAGTTTAGGATTCCACTGACCGAATTCGTCTCTCACAGAAAATATTCTTTCCTTGGCTCTTGCTTTTTCTTCATCCCTTCGTGCACCACCAATACAAGCATCAAATTTGAATTCTTCAATGGTATCTAATAAGGTATATGTCTGCAATGCATTTCTGCTCGCAAATTTCCCTTTGGGCTCTGCCAGATTTTTTGCTTTAATGGTATCTCCAACATGTCGCACAATCAGTTTTTCTCCAATTCGTTCCACCATGGCATCGCGATAATCCAGAGCTTCTTTGAAATTATGTCCGGTATCGATATGCACTAATGGGAAAGGGAATTTACCCGGACGAAATGCTTTGAGGGCTAGCTGTACTAGCACGATAGAATCCTTACCACCACTGAATAACAAAGCGGGTCGCTCAAACTGTCCGGCAACTTCACGCATAATGTGAATCGACTCAGATTCTAACTGCTCTAAATAATTTAATTGATACTTACTCATTTTCGAATATTAAAAGGCCTGCGCCAATTTTTTAAAACTTCATTCTTATTTGTGCTCATGCAAACCGCATTCTTTTTTATCTGCCTCTTCCCACCACCAGCGCCCCGCTCTGAAATCTTCTCCTGATTTGATTGCGCGGGTACATGGAGCACAACCAATACTAACAAATCCTTTATCGTGCAATGGGTTGTAAGGGATATTGTGTTCGCGAATAAATGCAGCAACTTGTTCAGTTGTCCAATCCAGAATAGGATGATATTTTATGATCTGATTGCTTTCGTCCCATTCGATAGATTGCAAATCCTGCCTTGCAGCGGAATGCTCTGCGCGTAATCCCGTCACCCAAATTGCGTTTCCCTTCAATGCCCTTTTTAAGGGCTCTACTTTGCGTATATAGCAACAATTTTTTCTGTTTTCGACCGACTCATAAAAAGCATTTGGGCCTTTCTCCTGTACGAATGATTCTAATAAATCGTGCTGTGGATAATACGCTTTAATATTATTCTGATAACGACTAATCGTACTACTCCAAACACTATAAGTTTCTGTAAATAAACGCCCCGTATCCAATGTAAATATTTGGATAGGCAATTGCTGTGTGGCAATCATATGCGTGATTACCTGATCTTCGTAACTAAAGCTGGATGAGAACACCACTTTTTCTCCGAATTGCGCAGACAAATGCTTCAAAGCCTGTTCGGGTTGAAAAGACTTTATTTGGTTGATTAGTCCGGGGATATGTAGCGATAATTGATTGTTCATTTTTTCTGTTGTAAAGATAATTAGCAATGATGGGTTACTGCAAAGATTAACAGCAGCAACATTTGCTATTGCAACAGAAAGGCGTATGCGTATGTGCAAGAAATAGGTTCATGTGCGTATTAGTCTACTCAATCAGTGCACAAATATACCAATTTTGCGGTTTCATCAAAATATAATTCCTATTTAATTGGTAGACTTCAAAAAAAAGACCTTATTATGACAAAATAAAATACGAACGTTAGTTTGTAAGTTGATTCCAACTTGGGGTTCATACACAAATACCTTACGATATTCAGTGGATTACTCATTCAGATTTTTATTTGGATACCTTATAAAGAACAGTTCCATGAGGATTGACTGCAACAGAAAGCATCTGAGCTGTTCTCTTCTCTTTTTTACCAATCCATAGGTCTTTAATAGTATAATTACCTTTTATAGCAAGCTCTTTTAAAACGGACACGCTTATTGTTTGTGCAGTATCGGCTGCATTAAAAAAAGCAACATATTTATTTCCTGTAGTAGGATCATCAGCCGTCCAAACAATCTTATTTTCTGCATTCAATATTTGCCTATTATTAACGCTGTGATTGAGTAGATATAATACTTCTTTATTTGTAAGTAAAGACAAGGTAAAAGAATCATTGCCGGGGAGGTCTCCTCCAAACATCAGTGGCGATTTAAAGATGCTCCACAAAGTAATTACAGTATACTGTTCATCTTTGCTGAATAACGACATGCGGTCATTTCCGCGTTCAGCTTTAATACCGAGATGACCCAATGGCAACATATCGCCATCAGGATAAGCACCTTCCATTCGATACTGATTCCAGCGGGCAAAAATGTCGAAATGAGCTTTTAGTTCCTGCCAATTGTCCCAGAAGTCATCAATGGTTCGCCACATATTTGCATGTGCCTGTACATGCTTCCCTTCTGCAATGGGTGTTTCACCCGGAGAACAACTGAGTACTATTTTTCTACCGCATTTGTCAATGGCTTTACGCAACATTTCTATCTCTGCTTTATGATAAGGCCGAGACAAATCATCGCACTTGATAAAATCAACTCCCCATGCCGCATATAAATTAATGATTGAATTATAATATTCCTGTGCTCCCGGTTTTGTTGATACTACCGTGTACATATCATGCAACCATGGGCATTGAACACTATCGCTAAAAATATCAGCGGCTGTTCTATCAGTACCGTATATCTGCATTTTGTTTTTTACAGCAATAACCGGTACACCACGCATGATATGAATGCCAAGCTTTAGACCTTTGCTGTGTAGGTAATCGGCAAGTGGTTTAAAACCTTTGCCACCTGCCGAGGAGGGAAAGCGGTTAACGGCAGGTAAATACCTTCCAAAACTATCAATACTATATTGCGGGTCGGTTTCGTTGTAGCCGTGCGATTTATCATTGGCTACATACCAGCGGATATCAACTACAATATAATTCCAGCCATATTGTTTCAGGTTTTGGGCCATGTAATCAGCGTTGGCTTTAACTTCCGCTTCAGTAACATTGGGTCCATAACAGTCCCAGCTATTCCATCCCATCGGTGGTGTTGGCGCCCAGCTATGAAAATCTTTTTGCCCCTTTATTTGAGCATGTATCAACTGCCAAAAAAATAGTGCAAAAAATAAAACCAAAGTATTCTTATTATATCCCTTTATTCTCATGTTTTGTTTATTGCTTAGGTTCAAAGATTATCGCAACTCACTTAATACCGGCTTATCTAAAGCACTCAGCACATTTTGTTCAGGCTTAGTTAACTCAAAAATCACCAGTTCATTCTTCCCTTTTGTAAGCCATTCGGCAGGAACATATATTGTTTGTTGTGGCCCTTTTTCCCAATACCTTCCTAAGTTGTGACCGTTTAACCATACCGCTCCCTTTCCCCAACTACGCATATCAAAATAAGTATCACCAACTGTTTGAAGGGTAAAACTTGCTTTCTTTAAAGCAGCCACGCCAGGAGCTGGTTTGTTTTTTAATACTATTTTATCAGGATTTGTCATAGGAAGTGAAAACATTTGCCAGCCTTTTAATTCAATACCATTCAATGATACCATTTCTGTAATGCCTTTATTGTTCTTTAATAAGTTGGGGCCAAAGTTTATGCGTCCCCCGTTTTCAACCAAGATATCGATGGTATTTTCACCTGCTGATACCTCAATATACAGGCTATCTTTTTTTAGCATTCGATCAACCACACCTTGCTTTTTTCCATTTACATACACAATACCATAATCCCTTAACTCTTTTATTTTTAAAATCCCAGATTTAGCTTTATTTACTTTGGTACGATACAAAACATACCCATAAGCCTGATTTAATTTTTCGAATGTAAGTGGTTGAGTTGAAGCAATTGGCTTTGGTAAAATGGAAAATATATCTGCTGCAGTCTGAAATGTTATTGATGGAATAAGAATTGTTTTTTTGGGTGCAGGTACAGCAGGTAGTGGTTTTGCAATATGTTTTTGAATAACGGAACGAAACTGCATGAATTTATCAGTTGCATTTCCGGCTTCATCCAATGGTGCATCATAATCATAGCTACTGATCTGAGGCTCAAAGTAAGAACTGTCATAACAATTAGCACCATTCATAAAGCCACGTGTGGTACCGCCATGAAACATATACATATTGATAGAAATACCAGCGCTAAGCATTGCATCTAATTCTCCCACATATTTTGCAGCAGGAACAGTATGGTGCTTTTCTCCCCACCAATCAAACCAAGCTGGATACCATTCTGCCACCAGGAATGGACCTTTACCGTTGTTATTTTCTTTTACAATGGCTTTCAATTTTATAGGATCAGTTACACCGTTTACCGCAGTCATCAGTCCAGGTAATTTTCCTTTAGCAACATCATTTACAGGATCGCAGGTGTACAGCACTGTATTGAAGCCTGCATCCATAAACATTTTCCGGTTGATGTCAAGATATTCTTTATCACTACCATAAGAACCATATTCATTCTCAACCTGCGTCATAATAATGTTGCCGCCATTAGAAATTAAATAAGGTGATAACTGCTTACCGATCTCATGAATATACTTTTTATATTCAGCCAGATATTGCGTTTCCTTACTACGAACCACAAGTCCTTTTTCATTTTGCAACCAGTATGGATAACCACCAAATTCCCACTCAGCGCATACATAAGGCGATGGCCTTACAATTACCCAAAGTCCTTCTTCCTTTGCAGTTTTAACAAAAGCGGCAATATCATTATTGCCCGAAAAATCAAAGCGACCTTTTTCAGGCTCATTTACATTCCAGAAAATATAGGTGCCAATTGTATTAATGCCCATCGCTTTTGCCATTTGCATACGTTGGCGCCATGCCTCTCTTGGCACACGAGGATAATGCAACTCCCCCGAAATAATTTGAAAGGGTTTACCATCCAATAAAAAAGCACTATCGCCTAAACTAAATGTATGTTTTACTGGTTGAGCAAATATGCTGCATTGTAATAAGAGTAATAAAGGGAAAAGACATTTCTTCATCTGGTTACTATTTATATTTTCGCAATTTTTCTTTTATTTTTATTGACACCTTGTGTAGCCAGAAGAATAATACAATTCTGGCCAGTGTATTTATCAATCTACTACAATGGTTACAACGCTTTTTGCAGGAATAACCAACTCTTTAAACGTTGCATTATTCTTTGCAAGACTTGCAGTTGCAGTTGTTGTGTACTTAATTATTTTTTTGTTGGAGAAGGTATTCGACTGGTTAGTTGCTACTAATTTTTCTTCAGCAGACTCATTTACAAAAACCAATATTAAGGTCCCTTTTCTAACATCTTTATAGGCTGAAACCAATAGGCTCTTGGAATTGATACCAACCTCAATTCTTTTCATTCCCGGCCTTACAAATCGGCTGTAATTACCCATGGCCCAGAGCATTTTACTGTCTGAAAAATTGCTATCGGTTTTACTTTTGCCTATATATATCAACCCATCCTTATAATCGTATGCTGAAATTGATGTCCACCATTGCCAGGCAGATGCATTTGCAATGGCAAGATCTTCATACATCACTTTTGCCACATACAAAGCGGCATTCATACCAGTGTCTTTTTTATTGCCATTTATTTCCCCGTCATTTTCGCCTAAAATACAATATTCAGATTGCCAGTATTGCAGCCCTTTTATTTTGGAAATGCTGTTTTTGACCTCTGCTCTTAATGCTATAGCTTTTGCAAAAGGGGAAGTAGAAAAATAGCTGTGCGATGCGATGATTCGGCTAACATTTGGCAGGTTGCCAATATAATATGGCGATGCAGGGTTAAAGAAGTTATGCACCTGTTCATCCTTATTCTTTTTATCATTGGCAAATAATAAATATTTGAGATCACCAGATTCTGCAACCAATAATTTTGTGTTTAGTTTTTTTTTCTGAAAACTTTTGCTGAATGTTTTTATAAGTGTACTAATTTGTTCATTGGTATATGGACAACCTTCCTGTCCGCCATCGCTCCAATCCCATTGCGGTTCATTAACAGGGCTTATATAGTCGAGTGTGATGCCAGTAGATTTTTTAATTTCTATGATGGCATTTACTGCATAATCTGCAAAATTTTGGTAATTATTACTATCAATATTGCATTGCCCTTTGTTGGAAAACGCTTTCCCATTTTTTGTAAGCAGCACAGGCGGGCTGTTAAAAAATCCAAGAAATTGCTGTACGCCTCTTTTTTTAGCTGCTGATAAAAACCAATTTTGCGCTGTAACTTTTTTGCTTTCTGAGTTTTGTTTAGCAGTGGTTAAGGCTGCCCTGCGCCACTCGTCTTTAATGCCACTTTCATTGCCTTGTTCTGCACTTCCTGCGCCGAGGTTATAACGCCATAAACTGAGACCAATACCTTTGGGATTGCCATTTAATAAAGTATCCATGCTAAAAAGTAAGTCTGCCATTGCATTCTTTTTTTCGTTGGGCCAATTGCCCACAAACTGGCAACTCCATGCATCCGATGCTCCAAAATTTTGAATGGTTTGATAGGTTTTTGATTCATCAATATGTAGCATGATTTTTTGCTGTGCAGTTGCCGTAAAAAAAATTAAGCATGCTGTTATAGAAAGGGTAAAGCGAATTGGTTTAAACATTATCTCATCCCGATTTTTTATTAAAGCAATTATTCATTCACAAGTGTCGTATGTACAAGTAAAAATAAAATCCCGGCCTTACATAGTTGTAAAACCAGGATTTAGGGTAAACTGCTATGCTTACTATTATACTGAAAATATCAGCAAAACTGCCCCTTTCCGCCAGTCCATCTAATGTGAGCCTCTATTTTTTTTAAAAAATCGGGGTTAATTAGTGGCCTAAAAAATGGCAAAGAACTAGTTGCTTTTGCTTTTCAAACGTAGGTTTTTTTCTGTCTTTTTAATTAAATAATTTTCTCGGTTTCTTCGGCGCTATTTTCCTTCTTTAGTTTTCGCAATGATTCTCCTTTTAACTCTACACGAACGAATTGATGTACAATCCTGTCGAGGATGGCATCCGCAATCGTTTGTTCTCCTATTACATCACACCCTTTTAATAAACACACAGGTAAATAATCGGTCTATCTTTTTTTTGTCGATTTTTTAAAAATAAGTAATAATAAGCGTAAAAATGACATTTTTAATTCTGTATAACAAATTAATAAGCGTAAAAATGACATTTTTTAATTCTTTTTTAAGGAAAAAATTGAATTGAAATCAGGTGGAGCGAAAAAGAATTCTCTATATTGTGCACACGATTGCACAACTTGCTATTAAAAACCACCATACAAGATATCGCCCGGGAGTTAAACCTCACTTCGGGAACCGTTTCAAGAGCATTGAATGATTATCCCCGTATAAGTACTGAAACAAAACTGTTGGTAAAGGCAAAAGCGATAGAACTCAATTATCAGCGAAACAGGGTTGCTTCATCTCTTCGGTCTGGAAAATCCTATACCATCGGAGTAATGATTCCAAGTGCTCAGATGAACTTTTTTGGATCCGTAGTACATGGAATTGAGATGATGGCTAGTAGTAAAGGGTATAATATTTTATTGTACCAGACAGAGGAGACTACCCTGCTTGAAAAAAAGGGGATTGATGCATTCCTCGGAGCTAGGGTGGATGGTATATTGGCAGCCCTTGCTAAAGAAACAACTGATTTTAGCCATTTCAAGGATTTATCTAGCAATTCAAAAAACGTACCCTTGGTTTTATTTGATAGAACCATTGCCGATTTCAAAGTGCCGTCTGTAGTAATTGATGATTACCAGGGCGCTTTTATGGCAACAGAGCATTTAATAAAAAATGGGTATAAAAGAATTGCCCATGTTTCTGGCCCCCAACTGATATCAAGTTTTAAGAATCGACAGCAAGGATATTTAGACGCTTTGAAAGCAAATAATATGGCAATTGACAAAAAGCTAATTTATTCGGGCGATATATCTATTCAATGCGGAATTGAATCGGTGGAATATTTTTTTGGTTTGAAAAAAATTCCTGATGCAGTTTTTGCAGTAGAAGATTACTCAGCTCTAGGAGTAATCAAAGGATTAAAAGAAAGGAAAGTAAATATGCCAAGAGATTTTGGAGTGATCGGTTTTGCCAACGAAAATTTTGGGGAACACATTAGTCCTTCCCTTTCTACAGTAGATCAACAAACGGTAGAAATGGGTAAAAAAGCAGTCGGCCTTTTGATTGAAATAATTAGTAAAGGCACAAAGAAGCCTAGTAAAAAAATCGAGAATATTGTTTTGCAGCCGCTATTGATCGATAGAGAATCCACTGCACATGGCACCTCACCAAAATTAAAAACTAAAAAAGTTAATTCCGGAATTTTCCAAACACAAAAACATAAGAAATAGCACTATGAATGAATCTTAAATTAAATTCTATCCTTAGAATTACGCAACCAAATCAACCAATTCAACAACGAAATTTAAAAGCTTGCTACTATGACTAAAAACATTAAACGTGTAAGGAAATTAGGCTCCTGGCTAGTTGTATTGTTCAGTTTATTACTGACGATATCGGCACAGGCAAACAATCCATGGGCCAGCGGCCAGGATAAAAAAATAACTGGTAAAGTTACTGATGAAAATGGGAACCCATTAGCATCGGTATCTATTTCACTCAAGGGTACAAAACTGGGGGTTCTAACAGATCAAAATGGTGTCTTTAGCATTTCTGTACCATCTGAGAAGTCAGTTCTTGTAATATCACTTATCGGATATGAAAAACAAGAATTGAGTGTTGGTAGTATCACTGAAATTGGTGTAAAACTAAAAGCTGCTGTTGGTAAACTCGATGATGTAGTAGTGGTAGGTTATGCCACTCAAAGGAAAGTTACTCTTACTGGTGCTGTTGCAGTTGTAAGAGGATCTGATCTTGCTAAATCACCTGCTACCAATCTTTCCAACTCTATTGCTGGTCGTTTACCGGGTGTAGTTGCTGTTAACGCAAGTGGAGAACCAGGATATGATGGATCTGCCATCCGTATTCGTGGGTCGAATACTTTGGGAAATAACGATGCATTGATTGTTATTGACGGTGTACCAGCGCGTGCTGGAGGTTTTGATCGTTTAAATCCAATGGACATTGAAAGTATGTCTGTACTTAAAGATGCTTCTGGTGCTATTTATGGTGCAAGGGCTGCAAATGGTGTAATATTAATTACTACCAAGCGTGGTAAAACCGGCAAGCCTGAACTTTCCTATAGTCATAATCAGGGCTGGGCTGCTCCTACTGTATTACCAAAAATGACAAATGCCATACAATACGCTACTATGGCGAATGAAATTGAATTATACAAACTTCCTGCGGCTGAATGGAGTGCAGCTAGTGCAGCATTTAAATCTACTGGAGTTTACAATTCTGTTGGTGGAAATGTGGTAACGGCTCCTTTTCTTCCAGACGATTTCAAAAAATTTGCAGATGGTTCTGATCCATGGGGTCACCCCAATACAGATTGGTTTGCAACTGTGTTGAAACCATGGTCTCCGCAATCAAAAGATAACCTTCAACTATCAGGTGGTACAGAAAATGTAAAATACCTCGCTTCTTTGGGTTACCAGAACCAAGATGGATATTATAAAAATTCTGCTACCGGATACAAGCAGTATGATATGCGCTTTAACTTAGACGCCAAAGTGAACAAATACATCAATACTTCTTTGGGTATTGTTGCTCGTCAAGAAAATCGTTTCTTCCCTACTAAAGGTGCAGGATCTATTTTTAGAATGTTAATGAGAGGCTATCCTACTAAAAACGCCATCTGGCCAAATGGTCAAGCTGCTCCAGATATTGAGAATGGAGAACAGCCCGTGGTTATTACAACCAATCAAACAGGGTACGATAAAGATACCCGTTATTATTACCAAACCAATGCCAAGATCGAAATAACGAATCCTTGGGTTAAAGGTTTGAAATTTACCTTGAATGCTTCTTTGGATAAAACCATTCAGGAAACTAAAACATGGGTAAAACCTTGGTATATCTATAACTGGAGTGGATTTGCAGCAGATGGTGTTACCCCAATCATGACGGCAGTTAAAAAAGGACCTGCAACTCAAGCTACTCTTAATCAGGGTAACACCGATCAGTTGAACGTAATGCTGGAAGCTGTTGGATCTTATGAGCATTCTTTCAAAGACCATAACTTCACAGTACTTGCGGGTGTAACTAAAGAAACTTCTAGCGCCAGTTATTTTAATGCCTATCGCCAATATTATGCTTCTACGGCAATTGATCAATTATTTGCAGGTGGATTGAGTAACCAGCAAACAGGTGGTGCTTCTTGGGAGCGCGCACGTTTAAACTATTTTGGACGTGTTGGGTATAATTATAAAGAAAAGTATATTGCCGAGTTCCTTTGGCGCGAAGATGGTTCTTACATGTTTCCAGAAGCTAAACGCTTTGGTTTCTTTCCAGGGGTAACAGCCGGTTGGAGAATTTCAGAAGAAAATTTCTTCAAAAACAATGTAAAATTCATCAATACCTTGAAAGTTCGTGGTTCGTGGGGCCAGTTGGGTAATGATCAGGTTTATTTCAATGGTAGTTTAAGAGAGTATGATTATCTGCCAACCTATGCTTACGGTAGCTATGTAGCCGGAAACTCGGTAGTTCAAACTTTAAGAGAAAACGGTATCCCTAATCCAAATCTTACATGGGAAGTTGCCAATAATTTCAACTTAGGTTTAGAAGGTTCAGTTTTGGATAGCAAATTAACATTTGAATTTGATGTATTCCAAAATCATCGGTCAAACATATTATGGAGAAGAAATGCCTCTATTCCTACTTCTACAGGTTTAACATTGCCAGCAGAAAATATTGGTAAAGTTGACAACAAAGGATGGGAGTTTAAAGTAGGTTATAATAATGCAATAGGCGATCTGCATTACAATGTAGGTATCAATGGTGGATTTTCTAAAAATAAAATTGTATTCTGGGATGAAACTCCAGGAAGACCTGATTATCAATTGTCTACCGGAAAGCCAATGCCTAGTAATGTAAATAATCCAGATGACCAGTTGGTTTATATTTATGATGGTGTATTTAAAGATGCTGCTGAGGTTGCTGCCAATAAACTTGATTATAGTGGTGTAGGTGGCGCTGGAAAACTTTTCCCCGGTAGTATGAAGTTTAAGGATGTAAACGGTGACGGAAAAATAGATGGCAACGATAGAGTTAGAAGTGATAAAAACCAGACACCAACTTTCCAAGGAGGTTTAACCATTGGATTGCAGTACAAAAGCTTTGATCTTAATCTGCTGCTCCAAGCTTCTACGGGAGCGCAACTGTTTATACAAACAGAAACAGGTACTATTGGTAATTTTCTACAGGATACCTATGATCATCGCTGGACTGTTGATAATCCAAGTTCTGTATATCCTCGTACGGTTGATAGAAATAATCAGTACTTCTCAAATCGTAATACTTTTTACATGCAAAGTTCCGACTATATACGTCTTAAAAACTTTGAGCTAGGTTATACACTTCCTTCAAGCATTGGAAAAAAGTATGGTATCAGTCGTTTAAGGATATATATAAATGGCTTGAATTTGGCTACTTGGACGAATCTGAAAGTTTATGACCCAGAATCGCAAAATAGCGACGGACATTATTATCCGCAGTCTAAAATTATCAATACAGGCATAAACATAACCTTCTAAATTTATATTAATGAAAAAAGTAATCAAAAAAATAATAATCCCACTGTGTTTAGTGATCTTGGTTACATCATGTAAGAAAGATTTTCTGAATACACAACCGCTCGATAAAGCGGCGGCAGCATCCACGTGGTCGGATGCCTCACTTTCTGAAATGTTTGTTACTGATCTATATAATGGCATTCAAGAAGGGTACATGCAACAAAACAGTTTGGATAACCAGACCGATAACTGCCTCTTCAATTTCGGAAGTCAAATTATCATGGAAGCCGGTATTAGCCCTTCTAATGTTGGAGGTATACCAGGTACCATGGAATGGGGAAATATGTATGGAAAAATAAGGGCAGCCAATCTGGCCTTAGAAAACCTATCTACATCTTCCATCGATGCAAGTGTGATTGCCCGATTAAAGGGAGAAAGTTATTTCATGCGTGGTTATTACTATAATCAATTGCTTAGGTATTATGGTGGCGTTCCAATCATTAAGTCTTCTTATCTTTTGAGTGCTCCAGACTTTTCTATGGCTAGAAGTACTTATGCTGCATGTGTAACATCAATCGTTAGTGATTTGGATTCAGCAGCTTTATTGCTGGATGGTAAAACAATGGCTCTTGGACGTGCTTCAAAAACTGCGGCATTGGCACTTAAATCAAGGGTATTGATTAATGCTGCTAGTGATTTGCACGATAAAACTAAGGCTGCGGCAAAATCAGCTCTTTTAGGTGGATTTGCAAACTATGAATTATTGGGTTATACAAGCGGGGATCAAGCTTCACGTTGGACAGCAGCAAAGGCTGCTGCCAAAGCTGTATTAGATTTAGGAGACTTTGGCTACAAATTAGATCTGGCAGCACCTCAATCTAAAGCTGATGCTATTGCAGATCACATTAAACTAGGTTTAGCTAGAGGTGGTGCAGAAAAAGAAGTTTTTTTTGCTAAATATTATATCAATGCATCTACTGATGATTGGGGCGCTTGGTATCCAAGAAACAACATGCCCAATGGCTACCATGGCTGGTCTTCTACAGAACCTACCCAAAACTTGGTAGACAATTATGAAATGATGGATGGTACAAAGTTTGATTGGAGTAATCCAACTCAAGCAGCTGCCCCTTATGAAAACAGAGATCCGCGTTTTTATGCTGATATTTTTTATGATGGCTGCCCATGGAAACCTCGTACAACCGATGGAGCTGCAATTGATCCTTATGGAGAATTACAGTTTGGTACCTACGAAACTGGTACCGCAGGAGCAGGAGTACCATATTTTGGACTTGATACAAGGAACAGTAATATCGAAAACTGGAATGGTACAAGAACAGGATATGTAATTAAAAAATTCATGGATCCCAATCCGGCTATTGTTGACATGAACCAAAAACAAGAGGTTCCAACAGTACTGCTTAGACAAACTGAAGTCGTGTTTAATTACATTGAAGCTTGTCTTGAAACAGGTGACGAAGCCACTGCTAGAACATGGCTTAACAAAATCCGCTTTAGGGCAGGTTTGCCTGCCACAACTTTAACTGGTAGTGACTTAGTAAATCTGTACCGCAATGAACGTAATCTTGAAATGCTTGTAGAAGACCAACGCTTTTTTGATGCGAGGCGCTGGATGATTGCACCAACAACATTTGGTCAAAAAGTAAGGATTATGGTTATTAATGGAAAACTGAAAGCTGGAAAAACCGTAGCAACTTACCGCTATAACAAAGACAATTACGATTACACTTACCATGTACAAAATATTGAATCAGGTGTAGAGAATCGCGCTTGGAACGATAAGATTTACTTTCCTCCAATTAGATTGGATGAAATGAATAAGAATAAAAAACTTATTCAAAATCCAGGGTATCAATAGTAATTAATGACTTAATTTTTTCAACTGCGCCGGATATTTTCCGGCGTAGTTTTTTGTTTAAGCAAGTTGTTTTATGACTAACTAATTTCAAACGTTTAATCACTAAATAGTGTTAAATAAAAAACTATATTCGTGTTAGTAGTTTTCCATTTTTTTTACATTTAAATACCAGCTTCATTGACTACAAAAATTATCCGAAACTGTATTATTGCTTCCCTCACATTAGTGATAAGTGCCTGCCATAATAGTGAAACTAAAACTGAAAATTCAGCTACAGATTCTGCACATCTTTTTACGTTGTTGCCAACAGACAGTACACATATTGATTTCAACAACTCACTCGCAGAGGGGCTAAATACCAACGTATTACTATATGAATATTTTTACAATGGCGGTGGTGTAGCTGTGGGAGATCTTAACAATGATGGGTTGCAGGATATTTATTTTTCAAGCAATCTGGGTGATAATAAATTATATCTTAACAAGGGTAAAATGCAGTTTCAGGATATAACGGTTGCAGCCAACGTGCAGTCAAGACCTGGATCTTGGAAGACAGGCGTAACAATTGCAGATGTGAATGGAGATGGTAAAGAAGATATCTATGTTTGTTATTCAGGCAAAATGCCTTCTTTTAAGCGAGCCAATCAACTTTTTATTAATCAGGGGAATGACCAGAGTGGTGTACCAACTTTTTTGGAGCAGGCTAGTCAATATGGTCTTGCCGATACCAGTTATTCCACACAGGCTTTCTTTTTTGATTTTGATAGGGATGGCGATTTGGACATGTTTTTACTCAATCATAATCCTAACAATCTGCCTTTATTAGACGAATCCAGCACATTGGCAATTCTTGCAAAAAGAGATGTTAATACCGGTGTGAAATTATTTAGGAATGACAATAATCATTTTGTAGATATAACTTCAACATCTGGATTAAGCAGTTCTGCATTAACCTATGGCTTGGGTGCTGGGATTGCAGATATTAATTTGGATGGATGGCCCGATATTTATATTTCTAACGATTATGGCGTACCCGATTATTTGTACATAAATAATAAAAAAGGCGGTTTTACAGATCAGCTTGCATCTAGTATGGGGCATATCAGTCTATCTTCAATGGGTAACAGCGTAGCAGATATTAACAATGATTGTCTTCCTGATATTTTCACATTAGATATGTTGCCCGAAGATAACAATCGACAAAAATTATTGTTTGCTCCAGATAATTATGAAAAATTTGATCTGGGTTTGCGTAGGGGTTTTCATCATCAATACATGCGCAATATGCTTCAGCTCAATAATGGTGATGGCACTTTTAGTGAAATTGGTCAGCTATCCGGCATATCCAACACCGATTGGAGTTGGTCGCCGTTATTTGCCGACTTAGACAATGATGGCTGGAAGGATTTGTATATTAGTAATGGCTATCTACGAGATTTTACTAACATGGATTTTTTGAAATATAAATACGATTTTATTCAAAAAAAGGGACGCTTACAAAGAGAGGAAGTACTAGATATCATAAAACAGATGCCATCTTCAAATGTGGTAAATTATACTTACCAAAACAACCACGATTTAACTTTTAAAGATGTTGGCAAACAGTGGGGGCTAACCGTGGCTTCTAACAGCAATGGGGCAGCTTATGCCGATTTAGATAATGATGGCGATCTCGATTTGGTAGTAAATAATATCAATCAACCTGCTTTCATTTATCGTAATAACGGAGAAAACCTAACTAAAAATCATTTCTTACAAATTAAGTTAGCGGGAGCAAATAAAAATACAGATGGCTATGGAGCTATCATCACTATTTATCAGAAAAATAATAAGCAATGTCTGGAACAAATGCCAGCCAGAGGATTTCAATCTACTGTATCGGCAGTATTACATTTTGGATTAGGTAAAGAATCATTAATCGACTCGCTTCGAATTGTATGGCTTGGAGGTAAAGAGCAAGTAATTACCCAGATCAAATCAGACCAGCTAATTACTTTGAAAGAAACTGAGGCTACCCTGCATTATAAAAAACCCAATCCTGAGAAATCTATTTTTAAGGAAATAAGTAGTCCTTTAAAATTTGCAAGTGCAGAAAATCATATCAATGATTTTAAGCGCCAACCATTGTTGATTAATCCACTTTCATTTAACGGTCCGTGTTTAGTAAAAGGGGATGTAAATGGAGATGGCTTGGAAGATGTATTTGCCGGTGGGGGTAGCGGAAAGCCCGGGGCACTTTACATTCAACAAAAAAATGGGCAGTTCATTAAAAAATCGCCCTCCGTATTTGAAGCAGACTCTTTGGGCGAAGATGCGGATGCATTGTTTGTTGATGTTAATAATGATGGTTTTATTGATTTATATGTTGTAGGTGGCGGGTATCATAATTATTTAGTGGGAGACGCTTTATTTCAAGATAGGCTCTATCTAAATGATGGGAAGGGAAACTTTTCCAAAGCGAATCATTCATTGCCCGAAATGAAGGGAAGTAAAAGTTGTGTGCGGGCTGGAGATGTAAATGGAGATGGATTTCTTGATCTGTTTGTGGGGGGTAGAAATGTTCCTGGTCAATATCCTGAAACCCCTCAAAGTTATTTATTGATTAATGATGGGAAAGGAAATTTTACAGATAAAATTGAATTGCTGGCACCACAGTTAAAAAATGTTGGCATGGTAACTGATGCAGCGTGGATTGATATCAATCATGATAAAAAATTGGACCTTATTGTAGTAGGTGAATGGATGCCGATAATGGTATTTGTGAATACTAATGGAAAGCTGGAAAATAGAACTACCAATTATTTTGATAAGGAATATAGCGGTTGGTGGAATAAATTGTTGCTTGCAGATCTAAACGGAGATGGTATTCAGGATTTGGTGATAGGCAATATGGGCTTGAACAGCCAGTGCAAAGCCAGCGATACTGAGCCTGCAGAAATGTATTATAAAGATTTTGACAATAATGGATCAGTTGATCCGATTCTTTGTTTTTATATTCAGCACAAAAGTTATCCCTATGTAACCCGCGATGAACTTTTGGAACAAATAAGTACCATGCGCACAAAGTTTACCGATTACAAATCTTATGCAAACGCAACGTTGAAGGACATTTTTTCGGCCGACGAAATGAAAGATGCAAAACATCTTCAGGTCAATGAACTCAGCACTGCTTATTTTGAAGGTGGCGCGGATGGAAAATTTCATAAAAAAAGCCTTCCAATTCAGGCGCAGTTTTCACCGGTATTTACGATCAATACAATTGATTATGATAAAGATGGAAAATTGGATCTGATTTTATGCGGAAATATTAACCAAGCTCGTATTCGCTTTGGAAATTATGATGCCAATTATGGTATTCTTCTGAAGGGTGATGGCAAAGGCCATTTCAATTATATTAGCCAACAACAGTCAGGCTTTCAAATTTGGGGAGATGTTCGCAGTGTACTCAGTATAAAGAACAACTTGTTGTTCGGAATCAACCAACAGCCAATCAAAGCATATCAAATTAGGTAAGTTGATGAATTGAATTATAACGGCTATCATTTATTACACTTTATTAAAATGATTAAACACGAAAAAAAATTGTGAATTTGAAAAATAAAAAAAACGGGGGATTTCCCTGTTTACAGATTGTATCAATTTTATTGATTCTTTTGTTCTCCTGTGCCCCAAAAAAACAACCCACTGTATTCAGTAATAAAGAGCTGGAAAAGGTCATTTTTACCATGACTGATATTATGCTACAGGATATTACGAATCCTCCCTTGGCGGCTAGATTTTTTTCTTATGCCTGTTTAGCGGGTTACGAAGTGGTAACGCAGTATGATACTACATTTAAAACCATGTACGGTAAATTAAATGGCTATCCTACAATGAAAATGCAACCGGTAGGTCATCCTTATTCCAATCAATTAAGTGCATTGCTTGCAATGATGGAAACCGCAAAAAAATTACAGCCTTCTGGGGCTTTAATGGGGTTGTATGAACAAAAATTTATTGACTCATGTAGTAAATTGGGATACAATGAAGACGTTATTAAAAATTCGCTAAAGTATGCACAGGATGTGAGTAAGCAAATACTGGCTTATGCTAAGGCGGATGGATATAATAAAATCAGCAATTACCCAAGATACACAGCACATACGGAAGAAGGATATTGGTATCCAACACCTCCGGCTTTTATGGCTGCGGTAGAACCCTACTTTAAAACAGTACGTCCATTTACGTTAGATTCTTCAGCTCAATTTAAGCCTTTGCCACCTATAGCATTTAGTGTTGTAAAAGGTTCTCCTTTCTATAATTTAACGAAAGCTGTATATGAAGAGGGCACTAAATTAACAGAAAATCATCGATTGATTGCGTCTTTTTGGGACTGTAATCCGTTTGCTGTTCAGAATGGCGGTCATCTTCAATATGGGTTAAAGAAAATTTCACCGGGGGCTCATTGGCTGGGTATTGCAGGCATTGCGTGTGCCAAGGCGAATAAGAGTTTTGAAGAAACTTTGCAAATTTACACTTCCGTTTCTATTGGTTTAATGGATGCTTTTATATGTTGCTGGGATGAAAAATACAGGAGCAATCGTGTTCGACCTGAAACGGCTATTCGAAGATATATAGATCCCCAATGGGAGCCCCTATTACAAACGCCGCCCTTTCCGGAATATCTTAGCGGGCACTCTGTTGTTTCATCCGCATCCGCAGTAATTCTTACCCATTATTTTGGCGATAATTTTTCTTACACCGATAATGTTGAAGTTGTTTACGGATTACCTTCGAGAGACTTTCAGTCTTTTACTAAGGCAGCAGAAGAGGCGGGAGTTTCCAGATTTTATGGTGGAATACATTTTATGGATGCTATTACTAATGGGCAACTGCAGGGTGCAAAAGTAGGTAACTGGTTGCTCCAGAAAATTAAATAAAACTTTGCAAATCTCGGTAGTAAAGACGCAGGCTAATTACAGTACTGTCAATGATGAAAACTCGTTTAAGTAGTTTATTTTTTTTCTTTGTAATGAATTTCAGATAAGCCCTTTAAAGTAGTAGCGGCCATTTCGGGAGTAATATCCCTTTGCGGGTTACCCAGCATTTCATACCCTACCATAAATTTTTTAACGGTTGCACTTCTTAATAAAGGGGGATAAAAATGCATATGCCAATGCCATTCAGAATGTTCACCATCGTTAACAGGCATTTGGTGCATACCAGCAGAATATGGGAAGGATATATTAAAAAGATTATCGTATTTGCTGGTCAACTTTTTTAAAATAGTAGCAAGTGATTTTTTTTCTGCTTCTGTAAACTGGATTATACTTTGGATATGTCGTTTGCTTACAATCATAGTTTCGTATGGCCACACAGCCCAGAATGGAACAAGTGCTGCAAAATGTTCGTTTTCAATTACTACCCTTTCATTTTTTTTCAATTCCATTTTTAAATAATCACCTAACAAACTGGTATGATGCCTATCAAAATAGTCTTTCTGTTTTGCCGATTCTTTTGAAAGTTCCAAAGGAACAGAAGATGATGCCCATATTTGTCCGTGAGGATGCGGATTACTGCACCCCATCATTTCTCCTTTATTTTCAAAAATTTGAATATATTTTATGGAAGAATTTTCGGATAATGCTGCAAATTCATTTTGCCAGAGTTCAATTACTTTTTCAATGGCAGCTTCACACATTAATGGCAAAGTAAGACTATGGTCGGGAGAAAAACAGAGCACTTTACAAATCCCGCTTTCTGCTTTAGCTACCAATAAATCACCCTGATTTAGAATAGATTTTGGTGTGTCGGCTAAAAGCGAAGAAAAATCATTTGTGAAAGAATAGACATCCGTGTATTCTAGATTTTCAGTTCCATCTGAGCGTTTATTACCGGGACACAAATAACATGCTGGATCGTAAGATGGCCGGTTATCTACGGGTAAGTCTTCTACTTTCCCCTGCCAAGGGCGTTTCATTCGATGTGGTGATACCAAAATCCAATCGCCAGTTAAAATATTCAGCCTTGTGTGCGAATGTTCTTTTAAATCAAACATAATTTATCTAATAATTTCAGCTCCCTTCCCTTCGCAATTGAAGTCAAATAATGTTGTTAAATGATCTGAATATGGCTTTTGAGGCCTATTATAGTGGATTGTTGAAACCTTAAGGATACCTATTATTTAATTTTTAAGTACTTTTCGATATTCAACCTGTTAATACCCGATTTTTCAATTTTTTCAACACCTGTTTGTATGAGCGTATCATTACGAATAGTTACATTGAACTTAAATGTATTTCCTTCCCATTCTCGAGCAGTACAATAATCTAAGTTTTCGGTATAAGTGCTATCCACTAATGTATATGTTCCACCACTTAATTGGAATTACAAGAAAGTATAAAAATCAATACGCCAAATAAGTAAGTAATTTTCATCCTGATTTATGGTATTGAATTATTTAATAGTTAGCATCACAATAGATTTAGCAGGCATGCTTAATACTAAATCACCAGCCTCTTTTTTAGCACCATTAAAAATAACCGGTTTAACAAAATCAGACTTATCAAATGAATTCACATCCGTGATCTTTGCAGATGACAAAATCAAACCATCCACTTTTGTCCAACTGATAGATTGTAAAGTTGTTCTCAGGTTAATAGATTTATTAGGATCTAAATTAACCACTGTAATATGTACTAGACCAGTGTTATCTTTTGATGCAGAAATATTCAATGCCGGTATTTTTTCTTTTCCATTTACATAATCAGGGCTGATAAACTGAACAGGCAATAGTTTAGCATCCTGATGTACTTTGAATAAATCAAACACATGATAAGTTGGTGTGAGGATCATTTTATTGCCCTCCGTTAAAATCAACGACTGCAATACATTTACAGTTTGTGCGAGGTTTGCCATTCTTACACGGTCGGCATGATTATTAAATATGTTCAAATTGGTTCCGGCTATTAGTGCATCTCTCAAACTGTTTTGTTGAAATAAAAAGCCTGGATTAGTACCCGGTTCCACATTCGTCCAGATACCCCATTCATCCACAACAAGTGCCACTTTTTTTTCAGGGTCGTACTGATCCATAATAGTTGAATGCTTTTTTACCAACTCTTCCATAACCAATGTTTTCTGCATGGTTGCGAAATACTCCGACTCATCAAATGAAGTGGCAGAGCCCTTATCACCCCAGTTTTTGGGTACTGTATAATAATGAAGCGTCAACCCCCACATCATCCCCGGGCCAACTTTTTTCATCATAGTTTCTGTCCAATTATAATCGTCAGAATTAGCACCCGATGCAATTCGCATTAAATTAGATCCTGGGTAATTTTTTGTAAAGCCTGCATATCTTTTATACTGATTTGCATAATAATCTGGAGTCATATTTCCCCCGCATCCCCAGCTTTCGTTACCAACACCCCAGAAATGTACATTCCAGGGTTTTTCCCTACCATTTTGTTTTCTAATAACAGTCATCGGACTTAATCCATCAAAATTTAAATACTCTACCCATTTCGACATTTCTTCTATCGTTCCACTACCCACATTCCCAGTGATATAGGGTTCACACTTCAACAATGAGCAAAGCTCTAAAAATTCGTGTGTACCGAAACTATTATCCTCAGTTACATTACCCCAATTGGTATTCACCATTTTAGGGCGTTGATCCCGCACACCAATACCATCTCTCCAATGGTATTCATCCGCAAAACATCCACCTGGCCATCTCAGATTAGGGATCTGAATCTTTTTGAGTGCATCAACTATATCTAAACGAATACGATCTTGCTTAGGCAAATTGGCGCTATCCTTTACCCAAAAACCATCATAAATACATCGGCCTAAATGTTCAGAAAAATGTCCATAAATATGTTTACTAATAGTAGTGGTAGGGTTTGCTCCCTGTATCTGTACGTTTACGGTTGACTGAGCAACAACTGCTGAGGAAAGCTGAATTGTTAATACAACTACACAAAGGAACCTGTTAAGCAATAAAGAATTCATAAACTTATATTTTATTTTGATTTGATTTATTGTACGCTAAACTTATAAATTGTTTTAGTGGTGTAAGTTTTTCCGGGCACAAGCTCAGTGCTTGCAAAAGAATGGTGATTGGGTGCATCAGGAAAATGTTGCGTTTCTAAACAGAAAGCAGTTCTAAAGTTATAATGCAAATCTTTTTTACCCAATATGGTACTATCTAAAAAATTACCTCCATAAAACTGAATACCAGGTTCCTGTGTCAATACTTCTAATTTAATTCCCGTAGTATTTGAATAAACAGTTGCTGCTAGCTCCAAATCATTTGTTGTTTTTCTATTCAACACAAAATTGTGATCATAACCCTTCCCATTTTTAATCTGCTCACTTTTAGAATTCACGCTATCCCCAATAACTTTTGGTTTCCTAAAATCAAAAGCAGTTCCAGCAACTTCTTCTAAAATGCCAGTTGGAATAAGTGTTGAATCTACTGGTGTAAACTTATCAGCGTTTATGGTTAATAAGTGATCGTTAATGCTTCCGCTACCAGCACCACTTAAATTAAAATAGCTATGATTCGTAAGATTTAAAATGGTTTTCTTATCAGTAGTTGCTGTATAACTGATTTCAATACTATTCTCATCAGTTAATGTATATACTACTGTAACAGCAAGGTTTCCCGGATAGCCTTCCTCCCCATCTTTTGACAAATAGGTTAATTCCAAAGTCTGCTTGTTAATCTGCTTTGCATCCCAAACTTGATTATAAAATCCAGTAGGACCACCGTGAAGCGCATTGGGCGCATTATTAATGCTTAGTTGATAATTTTTATCATCGAGTTTGAATTTCCCTTTGGCAATTCTATTGCCATATCTTCCAATGAGTGCCCCAAAAAAGTTTTCTTTTCTATTTAAATAATGATTTAAACTATCATATCCCAAAACAACATCTGTAAAAGTTCCTGACTTATTGGGCACATTTACAGAAATAATTCTACCTCCAAAATTGCTTATAAATACAGTCATTTTGTTTTTGTTTGCAAGCAAATACAAATCAACATTTTTACCTTTCACAACTTGCTGGTATGCAGCTCTTGAAATCTGAGAAAACTGGCTACTAGAATCATTTTTAGTTTCCTTCTGGTTATTAGCAATATTACAGGCTAACCCAAGAAAAAGCATTAAAACTATTGAGAGTTTTTTAACAGAATACATATGGCTTATTTATTTTTAGGCAATTGAAATAACTGAAGTTCCATCCCCGATGGATACTATATACGATTTCAAACTAGTTTTAAATTCCTTTTGAAATGCAATTTCAGCTTGAGCAATAAAAGACGCTACCGCATGATCCCTAACCAGATTGATAGTGCATCCGCCAAATCCACCACCCATCATCCTTGCACCCAAAACGTTTTCGTTTTTTTTCGAAAATGATGCAAGAAAATCAAGTTCCTTGCAACTCACTTCATAAAGTTTACTCAAGCCCTCATGTGTTTCGTACATTTTTCTACCAAATGCTGTCATGTTTTTTTTATCCAAATCCATGCAAGCATCTTGTAAACGTTTTATTTCTTCTACAATAAATTTACAGCGATGATACACTTTCAAATCAACCTTGTCTTTTAATTCTTCGAGCATTACAAAATCAACATCTCTTAAAGAGGCTACTTCAGGGTGAATAGTTTTAAGAAAAGCAACACCAGCTTCGCATTCTTTTCTACGAACATTATATTCTGAGGATGCCAAAGAATGTTTTACACAAGTATCTAATAAAACAATTTTTATACCATCTTGATCAAAGGGACTATAATGATACTCCAAAGAACGGCAGTCTAATTGAATCACAGCATCTGCTCTTCCAAACATACTAGCAAACATATCCATGATACCGCACTGCAAGCCAACAAACTGATTCTCTGCTCGCTGTGCCAACTTTACCATTTCTAACTTTGACAACCCTAGGCCGAATAGTTCATTCAGAGAATATACAGTTGCGCATTCAACGGCAGCAGATGACGAAAGTCCGGCGCCCAACGGAACATCGCCTGCCAGTACTGCATTAAAGCCCCCTATAAGCAATCCTAATTTCTTTATCTGATCAACAATTCCCATAATGTAGTTGGGCCAGCCCAAAGGCGACTTCACTAAATCATTTATCGATACTGAAAAAGACTCATTCAAATCAATAGCGGTTAAATGAATCTCTGAATCATTCCTCTTGCCAATTGCAATATATATTGCCTTATCAATTGCCGCAGGTAATACAAATCCCAAATTATAATCCGTGTGTTCCCCAATTAGATTAATTCTCCCAGGTGATTTTACAAACAATTCAGGCACCCCGTATTTTGCTTGATAAATAGTTTTAACACTGGAAATACAGGTTTGAGTTTCAACCGACATGAAAATTATTTTTTATATATGAAAATTGAACCAGATTCCTCCAGCTCAATTTCTAAATCGCTAATCTTACTTTTCCCCTCAAACAATTTAGCGAAATAGCCTGTCGAAAGTAGTTATATTTTGTTAATAAATGTACTTACAACACTTATTCTTAAAAAAAAATTCTGAAGTTCTCGCTATATCAAAACTCTTCCCTAAATTACAAACCAGTTTATGGCAAAGTATCAAAAACAATTCCGCATTCTTGTTGCAGTTGATTGCATTATTTTTGGCTTCGATGGAGCTGAGCTAAAGATTTTATTAATAAAAAGAGGTCTGGAACCGGAAAAAGGGAAATGGAGCTTGATGGGTGGTTTCATTACCGAAAAAGAAAATTTCGACAAAGGTGGATCCAGAATTCTCAAACAACTCACTGGACTTGAAGGAGTTTACATGGAGCAACTACATGCTTTTGGCCATCCTGATCGTGACCCTAATGAGCGAACCATTTCTGTTGCTTATTTTGCATTAATAGATATTCACAAATTCGAAAATCAAATTAATTCAGATTATCACGCTGAATGGTTTCCTTTAAAAAAGATTCCCAAACTAATTTTCGACCATAACAATATGGTTGCAAAAGCCCGAGAACGTCTTCGGTATAAATCAGCATTTCATCCTATACTTTTCGAGTTGCTTCCTGATAAATTTACTCTGCCACAATTACAGAGTTTATATGAAGGGATTTTTGATATGGAGTTTGATAAAAGGAACTTTAGCAGAAAGATTCAATCAACCAAACTACTTATTAAGCAAAAAGATAAAGATAAAGAGAGCTCCAAAAAAGGAGCTTACTATTATAAACTAGATAAACGGCGTTATGCCGCAAATCTGCATGCTTTTTTAAATATAATCCCTAACCCTGTAATATTTAATAGGCTATAATTTATTCGCATAATAATCGACTAATAGTGTTGCCCAACATGAATTAGACAAGACATATATCATGAACAAAAAAGCTTTTGTAATTGGAGTTGACTTTGGCACTGACTCAGTAAGATCAATACTTGTAGATAGTAGCAATGGAGAAGAAATAAGTTCCTCTATTTTTTACTATCCTAGATGGAAAGAAGGCAAATATTGTAACCCCTCTAAAAATCAATTCCGCCAGCATCCCCAAGATTATATAGATGGATTGCAACATACTATTCGTGGTTGCGTAGAAATTGCCGGCCCAAATATTGCGTCTGCTATAAAAGCTATAGGTGTTGATACAACAGGGAGTAGCCCTGTAGCTGTAGATAGTAAGGGTCAACCTCTTGCTTTACAGAAAAATTTTGAAGAGAACCCCAATGCAATGTTTGTTTTATGGAAAGATCATACTGCAGTAGCAGAAGCTGCATCTATTAATCAGCATGCAACAAATTTTCCAATCAACTATTTACAATATGTGGGTGGAATATATTCGTCTGAATGGTTTTGGGCGAAGCTATTACATATACTACGTGTAGATGAATCTGTAAGAAAAGCTTGCTATACTTGGGTGGAGCATTGCGATTGGATTCCTTTTTTATTAACCGGACAAACCGATGCAAGCCAATTAAAGAGAAGCGTTTGCGCTGCTGGACACAAAGGGTTATGGTCTGCCAATTTTGACGGATATCCACCTAATGAATTTTTTACATCATTAGATCCACTTCTAGAGGGGCATGTACAAAAATTAGGAAAAACTGTTTATACATCTGATCAATCTGCCGGGCAGATCTCACACGAATGGGCAGAAAAATTGGGGCTCCCATCTGATACAATTATTGCAGTAGGCGCTTTCGACGCTCATATGGGAGCAGTAGGCGGACAAATTGAACCATTTCATCTCAGCAAGGTAATGGGTACATCTACTTGTGATATGCTTGTTGCTCCTAAATCTAGTATTCAAAACAAATTAGTGAAAGGGATTTGTGGCCAAGTTGATGGCTCCGTAATTCCTGGTATGATTGGATTGGAAGCAGGTCAATCTGCTTTTGGTGATAGTTATGCTTGGTTAAAAAAATTGATACTCTCACCTGTGATTGAAATTCTAAATAAATCAATACTTACAGACCAAGAAACAATCGCAAAACTGACTGAAGAGCTTTCTGACCAATTAATTGCTGAGCTCAGTAAAAAAGCAAGCGAATTACCATTATCACTTACCGACCCCATTGCAACAGATTGGTTGAATGGTAGAAGAACACCAGATGCAAATCAATTACTAAAAAGCGGAATAATTGGCTTGAATCTTTCCACAGATGCAGTGATGCTTTTCAAAACAATCGTTGAATCAACCTGCTTTGGTGCAAAAGCGATAGTGGATCGATTTATTGAAGAACAAGTTCCAATTGAAGGATTGATCGGACTTGGAGGTGTTGCAAAAAAATCTCCTTATATCATGCAAGTCATGAGCGATATTATGAATATGCCAATTAGAATTCATAAAAGCGAACAAACCTGTGCATTGGGTGCCGCAATGTTTGCCGCAACAGCAGCAGGTTTATTTGAAAAAGTGGATGATGCAATGGTAATTATGGGGCAAGGATTTGATGCTACTTATACTCCAAATAAAAACAATATTGAATATTACAGCAAGAGAATGCAGGCATATAAAAAACTAGGGGCATTTATAGAAACCTTATAATATGAATACCACAGACTACGAAAAAATAAAACAAGAAGCCTACTATGCAAATATGCAATTACCTAAACTTGGTTTGGTTATGTTCACATTTGGCAATGTAAGTGTTGCTGACCGTGAACTAAACGTGTTTGCCATTAAACCAAGCGGCATACCTTATGAGGAACTTGCACCTGAAAAAATGGTGATTGTAGACTTTAATGGAAAAATCATTTCTGGAAATTTAAGACCGTCTTCAGATACCAAAACTCACGCAGTATTATACAAATATTGGGAACATATCGAAAGTATTGTTCACACTCATTCTACTTATGGAACTGCTTGGGCTCAATCGCAAAGGGCCATTCCAATTTATGGAACAACGCATGCTGATCATTTAACTTTAGATATACCATGTGCTCCTCCAATGGAAGATTCCATGATTGAGGGCGATTATGAATATCAAACTGGCTTCCAGATTATGAACCATTTCAAAGAACTAGGCTTGAATTATAAAGAAGTTGAAATGATTTTAGTGGGAAACCATGCCCCTTTTACTTGGGGTAAAACTCCTAGTAAAGCGGTATACAATGCAGCAGTATTGGAGGAACTTGCCAGAATAGCCTATTTAACTGAACAGATCAATCCAAATTCGCCCAAGCTAAAAGAATCTTTAATCAAAAAGCACTACGACCGTAAACATGGCTCTGCCTCCTATTATGGTCAATAATGCTTCTTAAATACAACAAACCATTTTTTCATGAAACCATTTTTTGTAATTGCTTTTCTGTCAACAATCTTTTGTGTAAATGCACAAAATAAAGATTACCCTATACAAGCATTAGACTTTACAAAAGTTAAACTACAAGATCGTTTCTGGATGCCTAGAATTGAAACCAATAGATTAGTAACTATCCCTGCATCTTTTGCAAGATGTGAAAGCACTGGTCGGGTAAAGAATTTTTTAATGGCCGCAACAAAATCGGGAAAGTTCTGTACTCGTTACCCATTTGACGATACCGATATTTATAAAACCATAGAAGCCGCTTCTTTTTCTCTCGCTTTGCATTATGATTCGAAGCTTGATGCATACCTCGATTCAATGATTCAAATCATTTCTAATGCACAAGAACCAGATGGTTATTTATATACTGCTCGAACCATTGATAAAATTAATGTGAATCCTTTTTTTGGAAAAGAGCGCTGGGAAAAAGAGAGAGAATATAGCCACGAATTATATAACGCCGGGCACTTGTATGAAGCAGCCTCAGCTCATTATCTTGCTACAAAAAAAACAACCCTTTTAACAATTGCATTAAAAAATGCAGATTTGGTTTGTTCTGTATTTGGTCCAAACAAACGCCATGTTGCCCCAGGACATGAAATCATTGAAATGGGACTGGTTAAATTATATCGCATCACCGAAAAAATAGAATACCTAAATACCGCAAAATTTTTTATTGAAGAAAGAGGAAACTTCAAAGGCTATGATTCCAAAAACAAGGATCCCTTTAAAAACGGTGCTTACTGGCAAGATGATATCCCAGTAAAACAACAGCAGGAAGCAGAGGGGCATGCAGTTAGAGCAGGTTACCTATATGCAGCCATGGCAGATATTGCAGCACTCACAGAAGATAAAGACATGCTGGCGGCGGTTGATAGAATTTGGGCTAATGAGACTGGTAAAAAAATGTATGTGCAAGGAGGTGTAGGTGCTATTGGCAACGGAGAACGATTTGGCGATAATTATGAGCTTCCTAATACAACTGCTTACAATGAAACCTGTGCCGCCATTGCCAATATTTATTTCAATCAGAGAATGTTTTTACTACATGGCAATGCACAATATATTGATGTGCTTGAAAAGATTCTCTATAATGGTTTTTTATCTGGCGTGGGGTTAGACGGCAAATCTTTTTTTTATACGAATGCCATGCAGATTCATCATTATTTACAACATCCGGATATGGAGACTGAAAGATCAGGTTGGTTCGAATGTTCTTGCTGTCCTACCAACATCGCACGTCTAATGCCTTCCATTCCTGGTTATGTTTATGCACAAAAAAAAGATAGTATTTATGCGAATCTTTTCATTTCCGGAAATGCTTCCTTACAAATAAATAATAAAAGCATTGAAATTAAACAAGAGAATAATTATCCTTGGGATGGACATTTAAAGTTCACTATCAGTACTGAGCAACCTATTAGTTTTAATATGATGATTCGTATTCCAGGTTGGGCTCAAAATGTTGCTTTACCTAATAATCTTTATCATTTTAGCAAAGAATCAAATGCCAAAGTAGTGATTAGTGTAAACGGGAAAATTACTGCATATCAAATTCAAAATGGATATGCTATTTTAAAAAGAACTTGGAATAAAAACGATCATATTCAAGTGATACTTCCAATGGAAGCAAGAAGGGTCGCTTCTGATACGCTGATAAAAAACAATATTGGTAAACTTTCTTTACAAAGAGGGCCGATCATGTATTGTGCAGAATGGAAAGACAATGCTGGTTCCACCTCAAATATTATTCTTCCTGAATCCGCTAAAATAAATACACAATTCAACCCAGATTTATTAAATGGAGTGATGGTACTAAAATCACAATCATTCCAAGTTTTGATTAGCGCAAACGGGCAAGAAATAAAAACTATTGCAAAACCTTTCATCGCTATTCCTTATTACGCTTGGGCTAATAGAGGAAAGGGCGAAATGACCGTTTGGATACCTGAAAAAGTAACAGCAACAGAACTAATAACAAATCGATAAATACTGAAAAAAAAATGATCAATTTAAAAACACTTGAAGTTTGGTTCATAACAGGCAGTCAGAATTTGTACGGAGAGGAAACCTTACATCAAGTTGCCGAACACTCAAAATCTATTGCTTCCTATTTAAATGAAGTAGAACTTATTCCTGTTACTGTTGTGTATAAGCCAACAGTAAAATCAACAGAAGAAGTAACTGCAATTATGCAAGAAGCCAATAATTCGACTAATTGCATTGGTGTGATTACTTGGATGCATACATTTTCTCCTGCAAAAATGTGGATCAACGGATTAAAAATTCTTAATAAACCTTTACTGCATTTTCATACACAGTTTAATAGAGATATTCCTTGGAATACGATTGATATGGATTTCATGAATCTAAATCAAAGTGCCCATGGCGATCGTGAATTTGGATTTATGCTGACCCGCATGCGCATCAACCGAAAAGTAGTGGTTGGGCATTGGCAAGACAATGAATCACTATCGAAAATTAGTGGCTGGATGCGCGCTGCTGCAGGTTGGCACGATTGGCAGGGAGCAAAATTTGTTCGTTTTGGCGACAACATGAGATATGTTGCTGTAACAGAAGGAGATAAAGTAGAAGCAGAATTAAAATTTGGGTACTCTGTAAATACTTATGGTGTAGGCGATTTAGTAGCCGTGGTTAATCAAGTAAGCGATAAACAAATTGATGAGCTTATCGCAGTTTATGAGGAAGCATATACTTTAGTAGAATCTTTACAAAAAGGGGGATCAAATCATCAGTCACTCAGAGAAGCTGCCCGAATTGAAATAGGCATTGAAACATTTTTAGAGCAAGGCAATTTTAAAGGATTTACTACCACATTTGAAGACTTACATGGGCTGGTTCAATTACCGGGCATTGCTGCGCAAAGGTTAATGGCCAAGGGTTATGGATTTGCCGGTGAGGGAGATTGGAAAACATCTGCACTGGTAAGAGCGATGAAAGTAATGGGTTCTGGATTAAAAGGTGGTGCTTCTTTTATGGAAGACTACACCTATCATTTTAATCCAGATAATAGAATGGTTTTGGGGGCACACATGCTAGAGATCTGTGAATCGATCTCTGATGCTAAACCAAGCTGTGAAATTCATCCTTTAGGTATCGGTGGTAAAGCCGACCCAGTTAGACTCGTTTTTAATTCTGGACCTGGACCTGCCATCAACGCAACAATTGTTGATATGGGTAATCGTTTTAGATTATTGGTGAACGAAGTAATGGCAGTGAGTTCATTCAATCCATTACCAAAACTTCCGGTAGCGCGCGTTCTTTGGAAACCTTATCCAAATATGCATTCAGGATGTGCTGCTTGGATCTTGGGGGGTGGTGCACACCATACTTGTTATAGCCAAAGTATTAGTGCAGATCATATGGAGGACTTTGCTGAAATGGCAGGAATTGAATACCTCTTGATTGGAAAAGATACAAAGCTTAGCCAATTTAAAAACGAATTACGTTGGAACGAAATAGCTTATAAATAATTTAATTACTTACAAATATTCAAAATAAAACGATGAACAAAAACCTTGCCCTAGCAGACTATCTGGTATTTATTATTTACTTCATTATTGTAGCTGGTTACGGTTACAGTATCTATCGAAAGCGCAAAAAAAACGAGCACGATGCAAAAGCCTATTTCCTTGCAGAGGGTTCACTTACCTGGTGGGCCATTGGCGCTTCACTGATTGCATCAAATATTTCTGCGGAGCAATTTATTGGTATGAGTGGCGAGGGATTTTTTTTGGGCATTGCCGTTGCAGCGTATGAATGGCTTGCGGCTGTTGCACTGATCATCATTGCCATATGGTTTATACCTGTTTATTTAAAGAACAAGATTTATACAATGCCGCAATTTTTAAAGACAAGGTATAACGAATCTACAGCCTTGATTATGGCCATATTTTGGTTGTTCCTTTACGTCTTTGTAAACCTAACATCTATCCTTTATTTAGGCGCCGTTGCCATTAACGGAATTGCAGGTGGCGGATACCTACATACTATTATGATTGGTCTTTCCATTTTTGCATTATTGATTTCTTTAGGCGGAATGAAAGTAGTTGCTTACACCGACGTAATTCAGGTGGCCGTATTAATTATAGGCGGGCTTGTTACCACATATATCGCTTTAACAACGGTTGGCTCTTATTTTGGTGTTGGTGAAAATGCAATTGCAGGATTCAAAGTTTTATTGAAGGAAGCTCCGGAACATTTTAAAATGATTATTCCTAAACCAACTGCTGCATCTTCACAAAACGACATTAATAAATACATTACTTTCCCCGGACTACTTTCTTATGCTGCTGGTATTTGGATCATCAACCTTAACTATTGGGGTTGTAACCAGTATATCACACAACGTGCCCTGGGAGCAGATCTGCAAACCGCCCGTACTGGTATTTTATTTGCAGGCTTCTTAAAACTAATGATGCCCTTGATTGTAATGTTGCCAGGTATTGCAGCTTTTGTATTATACCAATCAGGTCATTTACCCCAATTGGTTGGAGGTAAAGATGGTGCCTATTCTGCAGTGCTTACCTTTTTGCCAACAGGTTTAAAAGGTTTATCTGTTGCTGCACTTACTGCTGCTATTGTTGCATCGCTCGCCGGAAAAGTAAATAGCATTTCAACTATTTACACTTTAGATGTACATAAAAAATATATTCATAAAGATGCCAATGAAAAAAGTCAGGTATATATTGGTCGCTTCGCTGTATTTGCTGCAATGATTTTAGCAGTATTATTTACCTGGAACGACTTATTAGGAATTGGAGGTGTTGGTGGATTTACGTATATCCAAAAATATACCGGTTTCATTAGCCCTGGTGTGTTTGCCATGTTCTTGTTGGGAATGTTTTGGAAACGAACTACCGGCTCAGCAGCAATCGTTGGTCTGTTAACAGGTTTCCTGTTATCCGTTTTATTTAATGAGTTTGCTCCTGGCCTTTTTGGAAATGAAACATTATTGTATACTGCTTATCCGAATGGCAAAGGTGGCTTTGAAATACCATTCCATATTTGTATGGGGTTATCGTTCTTATTCACTATGATTGCCATGATATCGGTAAGTCTTGCCGGTCCAAAAATTAATCCTAAGGCTTTCGAGTTAGATCGATCTATGTTTAAGCTTTCACCAGCTACAACTGTTTTAATTGTTATTATTTTATTTATCATTACCGCACTGTATGTTAAGTTTTGGTAGATAAGTCAATAGCTTTAAAAAAAATCCTTCGATCCCTAGCAATAAGGGCGAAGGTTTTTTTTTAGAAACCCTTATTAGATCAAATCACTAAGATTGAGTTCTCGATAATCTTTAATAAAACTAATAATATTACTGTATGCAGAAAACTCATTTGCTTCATGCATCGTAGTTAGTACAACTGCTTTCATACCAGCCCTTGCTGCAGCTTCTACTCCTTTGGGGGCATCTTCAAATACAATACATTCCTGAGGAAAGACGCCAAGCTCAGCAGCCCCTTTTAAATAAGTTTCAGGGTCAGGTTTGCTTTCGATCACATCATCTGCGCTTACTATTGATGTAAAATAATGCCGAAGATTTAATCCATCTAAAACAAAATTGATATTAAATGGAATCGCTGCAGATCCAATGCCCATGAGCACACCAGCCTCTTTAGATTCTGCTAAAAAAGTATCCAAGCCGTCAATTAATTTCAATAATGGGCGATATTCTGCCTGATACCTTTTTTCTTTCTCAACAGAAAGTGCATCCATTTCGTTTTTAGTAAATCGGTCTTTCCCAAATATCCTGATCAACAGCTCAGTGTTTTTCCCATACATCTGTTCTTTTACTTCTTCCCAACTCAGGTTAGCGCCCAGGTCATCATTTAGGATATGAAACCATGCTTTGTTATGGTATTGCATATCATCAATCATGGTACCATTCAAATCGAATAAAAAAGCTTTTACTGGTAATGCCATTATGTAAATTATAGTTAAGAAAGAATTTTTTCAGCATGCATTTCCGGGATCTCTACATCCTTAAAACCTTTTCGGTTTAATCTGATTGCAAAATCCTGTTGTACATCATATTCGCCGTGTACAAGAAAAAGAGATTTTATTTCTTGTACGTTTTGGCAACTTATAAATTGGCAAAGGTCATCGTAATCTCCATGAGCACTCATGCTCCTTAATGAGCCTATCTCTGCAATCACTTCGAATTCTTCTCCGAATATTCTCACGATCTTATCGCCATTCATCAATCTTCCTCCCAACGACCGGGGCTCACAATAACCAACCATCAGGATCGTATTTTGAGTTGCTCCAATATTATTCATAATATGGTGCTTAACCCTTCCTGCATCCGCCATACCACTTGCAGATATAATTACACAAGGCTGTTCCAGATAGTTCAGGTTTTTGCTTTCATCAACCGTTTTAATATAATTCAAGCCCTCAAAGTCAAATGGATCATCATCCATCTCCATCACTTTCTGAATGCGTTTATTAAAATATTGAGGGTATGATTTAATGACTTCTGTTGCTTCTCTGCTCAATGGGCTATCTACATACACTGGAATTTTTGGTAACCTTTTTTCGAGCGACAACTGATTCAGATCGTATAAAATTTCCTGCGTTCTTCCAACGCTGAAAGCCGGAATAATTAATTTCCCTTTCTTTACCACGCAAGTGTGTTGTACCCATTTTAATAAATTATCAGGAGTACTGTACACTTCATCGTGTAATTTGTTACCGTAAGTGCTTTCCAGCAAAAGATAATCAGCCTGTGGGAACAAAGATGGTGAACGCAGAATCACATCACGATACCTGCCAACGTCGCCACTAAAACAAATTCTCGTTGTGTTATTATTATCAGTTATTTGCAGGTTTACTGCAGCACTGCCAATGATATGTCCCGCATCAGTAAACATCAATTCTACTCCCGGCAAAACGGTCTGCCATTTGCCATATTCAACGGTTACAAAAAGCCCCATCGACACGGCAACGTCATCTATGGAATAGAGCGGTTCATAGAGCGGTAGCCCTTGTTTAACTCTTCGTTTATTGATGAATTTTGTATCGGCTCTTTGAATCTCTGCAGAATCTTCAAGCAAAATAGCTGCAAGGTCTTTCGTGGCAGGAGTGCAAAATATTTTTCCTGCAAACCCTTCGCTTACAAGTTTAGGAATCAACCCCGAATGATCGATATGTGCATGCGACAATATCAATACATCCACTTGAGTTGGGTCAAAACCCAGATCACGATTCATGGCATCAGTTTCTTTGCCTAGGCCTTGAAACATTCCGCAATCGAGCAAAATTTTTTGCTTGTTTTGCAGTGTAATCAAATGCTTTGAGCCGGTAACCGTTCTGGCAGCGCCATGGAATGCTATTTTCATTTTTTTCCTCCGCCTTATTTATGAGGCAATTTAAAAGTCTGTTCCCAATGATCAATTCCAATTATTTTTGTTTGGATTTAAAACTCCAGGTGAACCAAAATTCCGAAACTATTTCTCCCGCCAGATTCTTCCCTACTGCATAACATTTAATAGTTTGCCCCTCTCCTGTGGCCAAAGCCAACTCAACAACCTCTTCAACTGCTTTCCCATCAGTACAGGTGAATGCAATTTTATCTACCACTTTTTTATAGAATTTCCCCTCCATGTCCACCACTAACATACTAACAGCAGGATTTCTTTTGTACACCTGAGCAAAAGCAAGCATGCCGGTACTCATTTCGGCAGCCATCGATTGCACTGCGAAATACATTGATTTAAATGGATTTTGATTGAGCCATTTGTGCGAAACAGTCACGACCAGTTTTTCAGTATCGAACTCTCTAACTCTTAATCCTGCAACAAAAGCCGCAGGTAATTTTTGCAACATAAAAAATCGAAACTTAAGAGGATTCGTGCTCTTTCTTCTGAAATCTTCAAACTTAGGATTCACTTTCTTGACTTTTGAATTTCTTTTCTAAATATGGTTACCGTTCTTATCATGTAAATTAAGAAAGGCAAAGAATATTTTATAATAATAATGCGGCCAGTGCGTAATCAGCAAACAGAATTAATATACAACTCACTACCACAGCAGAAGTACTGGCTCTACCTATTTCCAGTGCCCCACCCTTAACATTATACCCATAATAAGCTGGCACAGAACTTAAGATAAATGCGAAAGTGTAAGCTTTATACATCGAGAAATTGATATTATATAAATTCAGGTTCTGCCTTAATCCTGCATCAAAAATATCTGTGGCAATAATTCCAGACATCGAACCGGCCATTCTTCCACCCCAGATACCTAGTACTGCAGAAATTACAATCAAACAGGGTATCACTACCAATGCGGCTAAAATTTTCGGAAAGATCAAATAACTTTTAGAATTGATGCCCATGATTTCCAGCGCATCAATCTGCTCGCTGATGCGCATATTACCTAATTCACTCGCGATTTTACTTCCTACTACTCCTGCTAAAACAATACTTAATACTGTAGGAGATAATTCAAGTATAATACTATCCCGAACAATCTGTGCAATTGTAGAAGATGGAACTAAGGGGCTTACTAACTGATAAGCAGTCTGAACTGTGGTTACAGCTCCCAGAAATATTGAAATGATTACAACAATTGGTAGGGCACCAATACCTATCTCTACACTTTGGTGCATGAATTCTTTCCAGTACATGCGCCAGTTTTCGGGTTTGGTAAGCATTCCCCTCAACATTAATAAATAAGATCCGAAATGTGTGAAAAAAGACATTGTCGATATTTAAAATGAGTCTATCTATTTTTTCTTTTTCTTCAACCGCTTCCACCAGTTGCTTGTTTGTACCACTTCATCAATATCTCCTTTGCATTTCAATTGCGCATCTACCACAGCAACGATTGCCATATTAATGATATTTCTTACACTACTACCCAGTTGCAATACGTGAACCGGTTTTTTTAATCCCAATAAAATCGGACCAATTGCATCTGCTCCACCAATCTCTTTCAACAAGTTATAAGTTACATTTCCTGAAGTTAAATTCGGAAACATCAACACATTTACTTCCTCGTCCACAAGTTCGCTAAATGGGTAGTTGTCGCGTAGAATTTCTTTGTTAAAAGCAAGGCTGCCTTGCATTTCTCCATCAACAATCAAAGAAGGATTACGCTCTTTTAGTATTTTAGTGGCATTTGCTACCAGTCTTGCTTCTGGCGAATCGCTGCTACCGAAATTACTATAACTCAGCATGGCAATTCTTGGAGTAAGGTTAAAATTGCGCACTTCTTTGGCCACCATCATCGTAATATCTGCCAGCTCTTCAGCAGTTGGATTGAAATTTACAGTAGTGTCTGCTAAAAACAATGGGCCTCTTTTAGTAAGCAAAAGATACATGCCCGCAATTTTTTTAACACCCTCTTCTGTACCGATGATTTGTAAAGCAGGCCGTATCGCTTCGGCATAATTTTTTGTGAGTCCCGATAGCATCGCATCCGCATCGCCCGTTTCTACCATCATGCACCCAAAATGGTTTCGGTCTTTCATCAACTTACGGCTCTCATAATTATTGACGCCCCTACGCTGACGCTTTTTGAAAAAAAGATCTGCATAATATTCACGCTTCTCTTCGTTTTCATCATTCCTGGGATCGATGATTGGAATATCTGTAAGATCAATATTATTCTGCTCTGCAATTCTGTGTATTTTATCAGGCTCACCTAATAAAATTGGATAAGCAAGCCCCTCATCATATACGATGCTTGCTGCTTTTAATATTTTTTGATTATCTGCTTCTGCAAATACCAATCGTTTCGGACCCTTTCTGGCTTTATTGCCAATTACGCGCATGAGCTGGTTATCTAATCCCAAACGTTTATTTAATTCAACTGCATATGCATCCCAATTGTCGATCGACTTTTGAGCAACTCCCGATTCCATTGCAGCTTTAGCCACTGCAGGTGCTACGGCGGCAAGTAATCTTGGGTCGAGCGGTTTTGGGATAATATATTCTGGACCAAAACTCATGTTCTGCTGGTTATAAGCCATGTTCACAATATCCGGAACAGAGGTCTTTGCCAAATCGGCCAAAGCCCTTACAGCAGCAAGTTTCATGGCTTCATTAATTTGTTTTGCCCTTACATCCAGTGCGCCTCTGAAAATATATGGGAAGCCCAAAACGTTGTTCACTTGATTGGGATAGTCTGTACGTCCGGTTGCCATAATAATATCCTTTCTCACACTTGCTGCATCGGGATAACTAATTTCCGGATCAGGATTTGCCATTGCAAAAACGATTGGATTTTTCGCCATCGAACGCACCATATCCTGAGTTACCACATTACCCACACTGAGACCCAAAAACACATCCGCATCTTTCATCGCCTTATCAAGGGTCCAGTCCGATTTCTTAACAGCAAACTTTTTTCTGATGGGACCCAAATCAGTCCGCTCATCGTGTAAAACACCTTCCTTATCAAACACTATAAAATTTTCGTATCGCGCACCAAGCGCAACATATAATTGTATGCAAGCCATTGCAGCCGCACCTGCTCCATTTATTACGAAACGAACTTTCTCGATTTTCTTTTTCTGTAATTCCAGTGCGTTCAACATAGCAGCACTACTAATGATTGCAGTACCGTGTTGGTCATCGTGCATCACCGGAATATTCATCTGCTCCTTTAATTGCTGCTCAATATAAAAGCATTCTGGAGCTTTAATGTCTTCGAGATTAATGCCTCCAAATGTGGGTTCTAAGGCTTTCACAATCTGAACAAATTTGTCAGGATCTTTTTCGTTGATTTCGATATCAAACACATCAATGTCGGCAAATATCTTGAACAATACTGCTTTACCTTCCATTACCGGTTTACCTGCATCGGGGCCAATATCACCCAAGCCTAAAACTGCAGTACCATTACTAATTACACCTACCAAATTTCCTTTTGCAGTGTATTTATAAACGTCTTCCGGATTTTTAAAAATCTCTTTGCAGGGCTCTGCCACGCCGGGGCTATAAGCCAAACTCAGATCGCGCTGCGTTTTTGCTTCTTTGGTAGGAACTACTTCAATTTTACCAGGCCTTCCGTTGGCGTGGTATTCCAATGCCTGTTCTCTTCTTAAGTCTGCTTGTTTAGACATATATTTTTTTTAAAGGCCCGACTTTATTCCAAGCCATGCCATCATCCCCATCCCTGTCTCGATTGCTCGTTCATCAATATTAAATAAAGGTGTGTGCACATTATGTACAATGCCTTTTTCTTCATTTCTTACACCCAAACGATAAAAACATCCGGGTATCACTTGTGTATAATATCCGAAATCTTCAGCGCCCATGCGTAGCTCTGTTTCTTCCACATTATCTTCACCCATATACTCATTTGCCAATAACCAGTTCGAAGATGTAAAAGCAGGATCGTTATCAACTGTGGGATAGCCCACATCAATAAGCAGATCCAATTCAGCTCCCATTGATTCAACTATGCCAAAAGCCAGTTTACGAATTAACTCATGTGCTTTGAACCTCCATGCTTCATCCATTGCGCGAAAAGTTCCTTTCAATTTTACCTCGCTCGGAATTACATTCGTGGTGTGTCCACCCTGTATTGAACAGATCGATAATACCGAAGGTGAAACAGGGTTATTATTGCGCGAAATAATTTGTTGCAGGCCCACAATCAAATGCGATGCGATTAAAATGGTGTCGGCAGTTAAATGCGGTGCTGCAGCGTGCCCCCCTTTACTTTTGATGGTTATATAAATCTCATCCGCACTAGCCATCACGCGACCCTTCCGGAAACTCAATTTTCCAAAGTTCAATCCCGGGTGTACATGCAATCCAATGATACCAACTGGCTTCGGGTTTTCTAAAGCACCATCCCTAATCATGTAACTGGCTCCACCTGGATTCTTTTCTTCGCCGGGTTGAAATAATAATTTGATTGTGCCTTCCCATTCCCCTTTTAACTCGTTGAGAATTTTTGCTGCCCCTAATAAAATTGTTGTATGCACATCATGCCCGCAAGCATGCATTACGCCATCATTTACAGAACAGTAAGACACTTGATTTTCTTCCTTAATTTGGAGCGCATCCATATCGGCTCGTAGAGCAATAACACGGCTTTCAGGGTTTTTCCCCTGAATAATTCCTACTATTCCCGTAGTTGCAATTACTTCAAAACCAATTCCAAATTCCCTTAATTTTTGTTGCACAAATCTGCTCGTCTCATATTCCTGATAACTCAATTCAGGGTGTGCATGTAAATGCCTTCGAACTGCAACGAATTCTTCTGAATATGCTTTGGCTCTTGTTTTTATCTGCTCAATCAGTTCCATGCTTACTAGTTATTGAGTAATTGATCTTCCTCTTCTTTCGTTGGTGAATAATCGATGGCATCTTCCACTACAAAAACACCGGTAGTATATAGTTTTGTGAGTTGCAATTTAAATTTCTCTGCATCTGGTTTCTTCAAAAAATTTCCTATCCTTACTTTAAAATTGGGAGATTGAAATAAAGCATAGGTTTTCTGATCAGGAAATCTCGAAAGAAGTTCTCCTTTTATTTTAAAAGCCTGATCCCGATTCGAAGTGCTTACTACCTGTACACGATATCCTTTGTACTGACCTGTACTGGTTAAAAAAGAAGACTTCTTATTAATCTGTGCCTGCTTTGCAGTTAACACATCCATTCTTGCGTCTTTGTGTACAATTACCGTATCCATCGACCAGGAAGCACGCGCAAAAAAAACCGTTACCAAAAACGAAATAACAATCCTTTTTACCATGCTTCTACTTTTGAATTTTTAGATATGATTTTTGACTACTCACTGCAAGTTAAAATTAATATCCGGTATCTCCAGCCGGAGTTCCGGCAACAATGCCTACACCTGCACTACAACCAAGTCGGGTGGCCCCTGCATCCACTAATTCCCTGGCAAAAGCATAATCGCGTATACCTCCCGCTGCTTTGATCTGAACTTGTTGAGGCAAATGAAGTTTAAAAAGTTGAACAGCATATACGCTGGCCCCTTTCTCAGCATAGCCTGTTGACGTTTTCAAATAATCAATCCCTGCAGCCCCATAAATATCGCAGCAGGCGATAATTTCTTCATCCGTTAGCACTCCACTTTCAATAATTACTTTAATCACTTTATGCTTACTCCTTATGATCGGCATAATGTGATTAATCTCGTTGGCCAAATAGATATAATCCTTATTCTTGATTGCTGAAATATTACAAACTACATCCAGCTCATCGGCGCCATCTACTATGGCTAAAACGATTTCTGCGATTTTAGCTTCTACTGCCGAATAGCCAAAAGGGAAACCAATTACCGTTGCTACTTTTACATTGCTTCCCTGCGTTAAAGCCTTGGCTTGCTTTACAAAATTTGGGGGCACACATACTGCAGCAAACTGATAGCTGATTGCCTCGGAACATAATTTTTCAATATCTGCCAGCAAAGTGGTTGGCTTTAAAATTGTATGATCTATATATTGATTCAGTTTCATTCTATTCAATTGAAAAGCGAAGTTAGCTAAAGATAAAACATAGCCATATAAACAATAGAAATATAAAAGCCCCTTTCAATAACGAAAAGGGCTTTTGACTTTTAACTTTTGATTTTCTATTGCGCATCTTTCCCATGACATGCTTTATATTTTTTTCCACTTCCACAAGGGCAAGGATCATTTCTTCCAATCTTTGGCCCAACTTGAATGGGTTGTTGTTTTACAGGCGTTGGATCGTAATAATCGTTCTCGGTTGGAGGCGAGTCTATGTCTTCTTTTTGTGTACGCATTTTACTCAGATCAGTCTTCTGCTGACGGCCTTCTTTCACAGTGTCTCCCTCATTTAAAGGAATTGCGGAATGGCATAAAAACTGAACGATCTCTCTGTTAACTTCTCCATCCATCTTTTTAAACAGATCAAAAGCTTCCATCTTGTAAATTACTAACGGATCTTTTTGTTCGTAAGTAGCTGTTTGCACACTCTGTTTCAGATCATCCATGGCACGTAAATGTTCTTTCCATGCATCATCAATAAATCCTAGTGTAACCGTTCTTTCCACAGCATTCAGTAATTCAACGCCTCCGGTTTGAATGGTTTTTTCTAATGCTGCTAATACCTGAATCATCCTGCGACCATCTGTAAATGGAACAATTACATTTTCGATATGCGAGCCCTGTTGTAATTTAATATTCTTAAATACCGGAATACTTTGCTCTGCTAAGACTGCTTTTTTTCGCTCGTAGTTTTCTACCGCTTCTGAATATAGTTTTTCGGTCAATTGCAATTCGGAACCTCTCGACAATTCTTCAACTGTAATGGAAGAATCAATTCCAAAATTCACAATCACCGCCAAACGAAAACCTTCATGGTCGTTCTGTTCTTTGAACGAATTAATTAAGCCTTCTGCAACAGAATACAAAGCATTGTCTAAATCCAGTGCAAGGCGTTCTCCAAATAATGCATGATTTCGTTTAGTATAAATTACCGTACGTTGCTTATTCATCACGTCATCATACTCCAGCAAACGCTTACGTATACCAAAGTTATTTTCTTCTACTTTTTTCTGTGCACGTTCTATCGATTTAGTGATCATGCTATGCTGAATCACTTCGCCTTCTTTATATCCGGCAAAGTCCATCACTTTCGCAATACGTTCGCTACCAAACATGCGCATCAGATCGTCTTCCAGAGAAATAAAGAATAATGATGATCCCGGATCACCCTGACGACCAGCACGCCCTCTCAACTGACGGTCTACCCTGCGCGACTCATGGCGTTCGGTACCCAGAATGGCTAACCCGCCTGCTTCTTTTACACCTGGCCCGAGTTTGATATCGGTACCACGACCAGCCATATTCGTAGCAATAGTAACAGCTCCTGCAAAACCTGCTTCAGCAACTACCTGTGCTTCACGAGCGTGTTGTTTTGCATTCAACACATTGTGTGCAATTTGTTTTTGGCGTAGCATTCTGCTCAGCAATTCACTTACTTCAACAGAAGTAGTACCCACCAATACGGGACGACCTTCTTTTGTAAGTTTTACGATCTCATCTATTACTGCACCAAATTTTTCGCGTTTTGTTTTGAACACCAGATCCTGCTCATCTTTTCTGATAGCCACTACATTTGTTGGAACGGTTACCACATCTAATTTGTAAATGTCCCATAACTCAGCCGCTTCAGTTTCTGCAGTACCGGTCATACCCGCAAGTTTGTGGTACATACGGAAGTAGTTCTGTAAAGTAACAGTAGCATAGGTTTGAGTGGCAGCTTCGATCTTCACGTTTTCTTTGGCTTCAATCGCCTGATGCAATCCATCAGAATATCTGCGACCATCCAGAATACGACCCGTTTGTTCATCCACAATTTTTACAGCACCTTCCATCACCACATACTCAATGTCTTTATCAAATAAAGTATATGCTTTCAGCAATTGCTGTACGGTATGTATACGATCTGCTTTAACAGAATAATCGTTAATGATCGTTTCTTTCTGATGTAATTTTTCATCAGCGCTCAATACAGTATCCTGTTCCACATGTGCCAGCGATACACTGATATCGGGCAATATGAAGAAATTAGGATCTTCGCCCGACCCGGTAATTAAACCAATTCCTTTATCTGTTAATTCAACAGAGTTATTTTTTTCGTCGATATAGAAAAATAATTCCTGATCAGCAGTGGGCATTTCTCGACTCTGATCTGCCAGATAAAAATTTTCTGCTTTTTGCAATTTTACCCGGATGCCTGGCTCACTCAAAAATTTTATCAACGCATTGTTCTTTGGCAAACCTCTGTGCGCACGAAACAATGCAAGGCCACCATCTTTAGGATCATCGTTGCCTTCTGCAATTTTTTTCTTGGCTTCATTTAAAAACTGATTGGTCGCTCTTTTTTGTGCATCCACCAGTTTTTCAATTCGCGGCTTCAGGTCGAAAAACTGTTGCTCGCCAGTATTGTGTCCAATCGGACCACTAATAATTAAAGGTGTTCTGGCATCATCTATCAATACAGAATCAACCTCATCCACCATTGCAAAATGGTGTTTACGCTGAACCATTTCTTCCGGTGTATGCACCATATTATCACGCAGGTAGTCGAAACCAAATTCGTTATTGGTACCATAAGTAATATCAGCCAGATATGCGTTGCGGCGAGCTTCGCTATTAGGTTCGTGTTTATCAATACAATCAACAGTTATTCCCAACCATTCAAAAATGGTTCCGTTCCATTCGCTATCTCTTCGTGCCAGGTAATCATTCACCGTTACAATATGCACCCCCTCTCCCGCCAATGCATTCAAATAGGCAGGCAAGGTAGATACCAGCGTTTTACCTTCTCCCGTTGCCATCTCTGCAATCTTTCCCGAATGCAATACACTACCTCCAATCAATTGCACATCGTAGTGTACCATATTCCAAGTAACCGAACCACCACCTGCAGTCCAGGTATTTTTAAAGATCGATTGATCTCCTTCAATTCTTACATAATCTTTTTTGACGCTTAGATTTCTGTCCAATTCGGTAGCAGTACTAACCAATTCAGTATTGTCTTTGAACCTACGGGCGGTTTCTTTTACAACAGCAAATGCTTCTGGTTGAATCATCGCCAGTGCTTCTTCAATTTTTTTATTGCGTTCCTTCTTTAGTTTGTCTACTTCCTGATAAATGGTATCCCGGCCGTGTATATCTATTACTGGTAGTGCTTCTGCAGCAGTTTTCTTTCCTTCTATCACATCGTCTATCTCCTTCAAATGCGCTTTGATACGCTCTTTGAATTCAATGGTTTTAGTTCTTAACGCATCGTTTGAAAGCCCTTGGTATTCCTGAAAATGAACGCCTACTTTCTGAATAATAGGCATGATCGATTGTACATCTTTCTCGCTCTTACTACCCCCGAATAACTTAGAAATGAATTTCAACATATAATAGTATTGGATAATTCGTTTTACCTTGATTTTAGATAACCTTTCACTTTGTCAAAAACGGTGCTACTTGAAACGTTTCGTCAAAATGGCAGCAGGTTTTTTTCCAAAGGACCACAAATGTAAAGATTTTAGGTAGAGCTGCTGTAAATCCAGTTTATTTCAGGCACAGACATGTGATAAACTAGAACGCGTCGAATTATTTCTAAAGCTTAATTTTCCGACTTGTATTGATTTTTGGGTAAAAGGATGGAATTTCAGGGTCTTTCTGTTACTTTTGCAACCCAAAACCAGCCTCAAATGGCTGAAATTTAAGATTCATATTGCTCAAAAGCGATAGGGTCAACACCAGAAACTTGAAACTTATTATATGGCAGGTCAATTAAAAGAAGTACGTAACCGGATCAAGAGTGTTCAAAGCACCCAGCAGATAACAAAAGCCATGAAGATGGTGAGTGCTGCCAAATTACGTCGTGCACAGGATTCTATTACCCAGATGCGCCCCTATGCCAGAAAGTTACAAGAAATGCTGAGCAATATTGTGAGCAGTTTGGATGGCTCTATCAGCCTGAAATTGGCTGAAGAAAGAACCATCGAAAAAGTTTTATTGATCGTTGTTACCAGCGACAGAGGATTGTGCGGAGGATACAATGCCAATCTGGTTAAATTAGCTAAATCCACTATCGCAGAAAAATATGCTGAACAAGCGAAAAAAGGAAATGTGGCTATCTGGAATATTGGTAAAAAAGGATTTGAAGCACTTACAAAAGCTGGATATAAAACAAACAATACTTATAAAGATATTTTCCTGACCCTTAAATTCGAAAACGTACAGCTTGCAGCGCAGGCAGCAATGAAAGCATTTGAAAATAAAGAATTCGATGCAATTGAAATCATTTATAGCGAATTCAAGAATGCAGCTACACAGGCATTTGTTGCAGAACAATTCCTGCCGATTCCAAAAGTGGATAAACCTGCGGGTCAAAAAAATTCTGACTTTATTTTCGAACCTGCTGTTGATGTTTTGATCGCAGAACTGATGCCAAAAATTCTGAACACCCAATTATTCAAAGCTGTTTTGGATGGTAACGCCAGCGAACATGGTGCGCGTATGACAGCAATGGATAAAGCCAGTGAGAATGCGAATGAATTATTGAAATCGCTCAAAATCAGCTACAACCGTGCTCGTCAGGCTGCTATTACAACTGAATTAACCGAAATTGTAAGTGGTGCAGCCGCATTACAGGGATAATTTTATTGGACCATTACCAATCACCTATAAGAAAAAAGACTTTGGAAATTAGTAGCATCATACCACACATTGAAGTCCTGATTTTTGCGAGCGACAAACCGCTTACATCGCTGGATATCGTAGAGTTGATCAACAATACTTTCGGCTTTTTGGAAGAAAGAATTATGTTAGATCAGGTGGAAACTGCTTTAGAGGGTATCAAAGAAAAATACGATTCTGAATTTTATCCATTTGAAGTAAAGGAAAGTGGCGGTGGTTGGCAGTTTCTTACTAAAAAAGATTATCACAAAACGATCGCTCAACTTAATGGCGATAAATTCCTGAAACGCCTGTCCAATGCGGCTTTGGAAACACTTGCCATCATCGCTTACAAACAACCAATTACAAAGGGCGAAATCGAAGCAATTCGTGGGGTGAATAGCGATTATAGTATCCAGAAATTGTTGGAAAAAGAATTGATTCTAATCAGTGGTAGAAACGAAAACTCACCGGGCAAACCGCTGGTTTACGCTACCTCAAAAAACTTCATGGACTATTTTGGCATCAATAACGCATCTGATCTACCTAAGATCAGAGAAGTGTTAGCTGAACAGTTGGTTGAAGGTACGCGTCCTGAAGATTTTACCGATTTGCCTGTAGCAGAAAATATTGGGTTTGATACTTTAGAGGAAGAACCTATATCAAAAGACATTTCTGAAATAGCAGTGAATCAGGATGGCGAATTAATTATTCCTCAGGAAGATCAGGCCTCACACAATGAGCATTCTGCACCCCACGATGAAAAAGATGCAGATGAAAACCCGTCTCATTCAACAGACGAAGAAGAAAAACCAGAATAATTCCTTCATTTTTTTAGATAGAAGCTTAAGACAATTATCTTCGCATGATGCAGCAAGAATTGTCGAACGAACTATTATGCAGCATCGCCAATACCTACGGTACCCCGTTATATGTATACGATGCTGACAAAATCACTGGTCAGTACCGCAAGCTTCAATCAGCTTTTGCGAAGTCGAATACGCGCTTTTTCTACGCGAGTAAGGCACTCACCAACATCAATATTTTAAAACATATCCTGAATATTGGTTGCGATATAGATTGCAGTTCTGTTAACGAAGCCCATCTGGCGATCTACGCAGGCGCTAAACCCGAAAACATACTATACACCAGTAATGGTATCGACTTCAGCGAAATTGAAGAAGCCGTTTCACTTGGCATTAATATTAATATTGATAGCTTATCAAACCTCGAAAAATTTGGAAAAAAATTTGGTCATAGTTATCCCGTAGGCATCCGTCTTCGCCCAAATATCATGGCTGGTGGAAACCTGAAGATCTCTACAGGCCATGCCAATAGTAAGTTTGGTGTGCCTATCGATCAACTGGATGAAATACTTGCACTTGTTGAAAAGTATCATCTGTTTATTCGGGGTCTGCACATTCATACCGGTAGCGAAATCAAAGACGTTTCTGTTTTCATGAAAGTGGCAGAAGTATTTTATGATCTGATTCCACACTTTCCGGAGTTAACATTTCTTGATCTTGGTGGCGGATTTAAAGTGGCTTATAGAGAAAGAGATCATGTAACAGATATTGATTTACTCGCTAAAGAAATAGAATCCTTTCTGAAAAAACTGGAAGAAAAACATCAGAAAAAATTTCAATGCTGGTTTGAGCCGGGAAAATATTTAGTGAGCGAATCAGGCTACTTGCTGGCTAAAGTAAACGTACTCAAAACTTCGAACAATACTGTTTTTGCCGGCATCAATTCGGGGCTCAATCACCTGATCCGTCCAATGATGTATGATGCATATCATCGCATAGAAAATATCAGTAATCCCGCAGGTGAAATAAAAACCTATACCATCACCGGTAATATTTGTGAAACTGATACTTTCGGAACCGACAGGCATTTGCATGAAGTGCGAGAGGGAGATATTTTGTCCATCCATACTGCAGGCGCTTATGGATTCGAAATGTCGAGTAATTATAATGCCCGGTACAAACCTGCCGAAGTGATGGTAATTGGGGGTGAAGCAAAGCTGATTCGCAAAAGAGACGAATTTGGAGATTTATTAAGAAACCAGATATCCGTGTTATAGAACAAAATAGTAGTTTGCACTAGCATGATCGAAATCAAAAACATATCCAAACAATTCGGCGACAGGGTGATCCTCAACGATATTAGCGCAGTCATGGAGCCGGGCATGTGCAACCTGATCATTGGAACGAGTGGTAGCGGAAAAACCGTTCTTACCAAATGCATGGTGGGCTTATTTAAACCCGAAAAAGGAAATATACTCTATAATGGAGTGGATATGTTTACAATGGACAATGATACCCGCAAACAATTACGCCAACAGATCGGCATGTTGTTTCAGGGTACTGCTTTGTTTGATTCAATGACCGTTGAACAGAATATTTTGTTTCCTCTGGATATGTTTACCCGTTGGACCAGTGCCGAAAAGAAACGCCGTGTGGATGAGGTTTTAGACAGGGTTAATTTAAAAGATGCACACAAAAGGTACCCTGCTGAGATCAGCGGGGGCATGAAAAAACGAGTTGGTATTGCTCGCTCAATTGTGTTGAATCCAAAATATCTTTTTTGTGATGAACCCAACTCCGGGCTGGATCCACAAACAGCAATGGTAATCGACAAATTGATTAAAGAAATTACAGACGAATTTCAGATCACAACAATCGTAATCACACACGATATGAATAGTGTAATGGAAATTGGCGACCATATTGTTTATCTCTATAACGGACAAAAGCAATGGGAGGGCACAAATAAAGACATCATCTTTAGCAAGGATAAATTATTGAACGATTTTATTTTTGCTTCTGAGTTTCTGCAAGATGCAAAAGAGATGCGCATGATGGAAGCCAACAATACCGTTCAGAAAAAATAATATTGATAGTTTATACCATTTAAAACATGTTCAAAAAAATTATTTTCGTATTACTGTTTTCCAGTGGGTTGATGACGCTTCATGCGCAAATGCCAATCGATACTACACCCCCCTATAAAAAAAATAACAACATGCCAGATTTCAGGATCTTACAACCTGATAACAACTGGTTTAGTAAAGACCAATTACCCAAGAGAGATTATACGGTTATCGTTTATTTTAGTCCCGATTGCGGTCATTGCCAGCACGAAGTAAAAGAAATGATCAAAAAAATAGATCGACTCAGCAAAGTAAATCTGGTTTGGGCAAGTTATAAATCGATTGAAGAAATCAGGGAATTTTATTTCAAATACCAGATGAACAAGTACTCTAATATGTATGTGGGTCGCGAACCAACATACCGACTCCCCAGTTTCTACCGCGTAAAATTTACTCCATTTGTTGCCGTTTACGATAAAAAGGGACTTTTTATAAAAGCTTATGAAGGTGGTGTGGAAATGCCCGAATTGTTGACACTACTGAAACTCAATTAACGCATATTTATCAGTCAAAAGATAATGGCAAGTATTACCTTTGCCCTGTTAAAAATTAATCATTCTAAATAGCTTCTTTTATGAAAGTTACTGTAGTAGGTGCTGGTGCCGTGGGTGCAACCTGTGCCGATAATATTGCCCGTGCTGCTCTGGCACAGGAATTGGTTATCCTCGATATCAAAGAGGGTTTGGCTGAAGGTAAAGCACAGGATATGATGCAAACTGCAGCGTTACTGGGTTTCGACACACGTATTAGTGGCAGTACAAACGATTATAGCAAGACCGCGGGTTCGGATGTGGTTGTGATTACTTCGGGTATTCCCCGTAAACCCGGTATGACCCGTGAAGACCTGATTGGAACCAATGCAGGTATTGTGAAGGGAGTTGCTGAAAATATTTTAAAATATTCGCCCGAAGCGATCATCATTGTGATCAGTAATCCAATGGACACAATGACTTATCTGGCATTAAAAGCAACAGGGCTTCCTAAGAATCGGATAATAGGTATGGGTGGCACGTTAGATAGTGCTCGTTTTAAATACCAACTAAGTCAACAACTGAATTGCAGTGCTTCTGATCTGAATGCCGTGGTAATTGGCGGACACGGAGACACTACTATGATACCATTAATTCGTTATGCAACCTGGAACAGTGCTCCTGTTACTGATTTCCTAACTAAGGAGCAGCAAGATCAAATAGTTGCAGATACAATGGTTGGTGGCGCTACTTTAACCAAGTTAATCGGAACCTCTGCATGGTATGCACCAGGTGCTGCGGGAGCCGCATTGGTAAAAAGCATTCTGCGCGACGAGAAAAAATTATTTACCTGCTGCGTAAACCTGAATGGTGAATACGGACAGAATGATATTTGTTTGGGTGTGCCGGTTGTTATCGGCAAAACCGGTTGGGAAAAAATTCTTGACTTTAAATTAAATGCCGATGAACAAGCAGCATTTAATAAAAGTGCCGATGCAGTAAGAAATATGAATGAGGTTTTGAAATCTTTATAATTAAAACATTCTCTTACCAAAGCCGATTCCAATTTTTGGGATCGGCTTTTTTGTATTTAACATTCATTAACTCCATTTATCCTTCCTAATTACTCTTCCTCCATTAGTGATACGACTTTTGTAACTATTTGCTGTCATCTTCGTACTAATCATACAAAAACTAAAAAGATGAGAAGCATAATTTTAACGTTGATGAGCATTTTTTTAATTGCTTTCAACAGTCAGGCTCAAAACAATTCGACTATCCATGGAGCCGTGAAAGATAATACTGGAAAGGCTTTCAGCGGAGTAACCGTTTCTTTGTTGAAACAAAAAGACAGTAGTCTTGTAAAAACTTCCATTACTGATACAGATGGAGTTTTTGAAATGAATACAGTGATGAACGGCAATTTTATTTTGTTGTACAGTAGCTTGAATTTTGAAAATAAATACAGCAACGGTTTTGAAATCGTTGCTGGAAAAAATTTTACAGCACCAGAAATCAGTATGACGATTGTTGCAAACCAACTAAAAGAAGTAGTAGTAAATTCTAAAAAGCCAATGATCGAAATCAAGGCCGACAAAACTATCTTTAATGTGGAGAGCAGTATCAACGCAACAGGTAGTAACGCTCTGGAGTTACTGCAAAAAAGTCCTGGTGTTCAGGTAGATAATAACGAAAACATCAGCATGAAAGGCAAGAGTGGCGTAAAGATTTATATAGACGGAAAACTGCAACAAATTGGCGGGCAGGACCTAGCAGCCTTCCTCAAAGGAATCAACAGTACCGAAATTGAAGCAATTGAAATGATCAGCAACCCTAGCGCCAAATATGATGCCAGTGGTAACGCAGGCATCATTAATATCCGATTAAAAAAGAATAAAAAATTCGGAACCAATGGAAGCACTTCTTTGGGATTCACTCAGGGTGTAACACCTAAAGGCAATGCATCAGTAAATTTAAATTATCGCGATAAAAAAATTAACCTCTTCAGTAATTTAAGTGGTAGTATGGGGCGTTACGAAAATGGATTGTGGTTGTATCGTGAGCAAAGAGACACGATCTATGATCAACATGCTGTAAATCCGAACGACAATAAAAACATCAATCTCAAAGCAGGCGCAGACTTGTTCGTAGATGCTAAAAATACTTTTGGTGTGATGGTAACGGGCAATTTTGGGAATGGAACCTGGAACAGTGCAGGACATACAGATATTTATTATAAACCAACCGGCAATTATATAAAAACACTGATTGCAAATAACACAGTACCGGGTAACAGAAACAATGTAAATACCAATATCAATTACAGATACGCAGATACCAGCGGAAAGGAGATAAACTTTGATGCAGATTACGGCTTTTTCCGCGGCAGAAGTACCAGTTATCAACCTAATAACTATATCGATAATAATGGCAACCTGCTCTATTCTGTCATCAACAGAAACTATACTCCAACAAATATCGATATCATTACTTCAAAACTGGATGTAGAACAACCAAAATGGAAGGGCAAACTTGGCTATGGTGTTAAATTTTCTTATGTAGCCACTTCAAATGCATTTAACTTTTATAACGATATCAATGGAACACCGGTAAAAATTTTATCGCGCAGTAATAGTTTCGATTATAAAGAAAATGTAAACGCCGCATATGTAAATTTTCAAAGACAATTCAATGCGAAATGGAGTTTACAAGCAGGTTTTCGAGTGGAACAAACAAATAGCAAAGGGATACTCACCAGAGCAGATAGTATTACACAGAAAGACAATGAGGTAACAAAACACTATCTGGATCTGTTTCCCAGCGCGGCTTTAACTTATACAGTAAACAAAAACAATACATTGAACCTAACTTATAGCAGAAGAATCGATCGCCCTTCTTATCAGGATCTGAATCCTTTTGAAAATAAATTAGATGAACTGACTTACGAAAAAGGAAATGCTTTTTTACGCCCGCAGTACACTGATAATATTGAGTTAGCTCATACTTTTCATTCTTTGATTACTACTACAATCGGATACAGTTATGTCAAGGATTTTGCTACGCAGGTAACAGATACTTCTAATAATGCTACTTATGTGCAACAACAAAATCTGGCAACGCAACAAATACTAAGCGCTAGTATTGGTTCCTCACTGCCAATTGCAAAATGGTGGAGTGGTTATGCCAATATCTATTATAATTTTCAAATTACGGATGGTGCCATTGGGGCAAATCAATTGCATGTAGAGATTCCAGGTTACGGTGCTTATATGCAAAATAGTTTCAAGTTGGGCAAAGATTATACTGCCGAACTGAGTGGATGGTATAGTGGCCCTTCTGTTTGGGCCGCTACTTGGAAAACAAAACCACAGGGAGGTTTGGATCTGGGATTCCAAAAATTATTGATGAAGAAAAAAGCTAGTTTAAAGCTGAGTTTCACCGATATATTTCATACCAACCCCTGGAAAGCAAATAGCAATTTTGGCGGACTCGTAATTCATGCAAGTGGATACTGGGAAAGTCAAACCCTAAGATTGAATTTTACATATCGCTTCGGTAATAATCAGGTAAAAGCAGCGCGACAAAGAGAAACAGGTTTGGAGAACGAATCGAAAAGAATTAAATAGAAAGGTTAATTGAATAATTCCATATAAAAAATGCAGGTCAAAACCCTGCATTTTTTATGCCCTAAACCATTTTTTGGTTGAGTCGGCAATCGCAGCAATGTCCTGTTTCTCCATACAATTGAAATGCCCTTTTGGACAAGCTTTCAACCCAAAATTAGAACAGGGTTGACAACTTAAATCCGGCACAATAAAATTTTGATAACGCCCCTTTTCAGTGTTTGCATAATAGGGTTCCATATTCAATAAAGGCGAAGTGCCTCCCCATATGGCGAGAACAGGTTTATTAAATGCGCAAGCGATATGCTGTAAGCCGGTATCATTCGAGATCACCAGTTTTGATTTTCGAACCAAATCGGCCGACTCTTGTAAACTATATTTACCGCAGGCATTGTAAATGCGGATCGAATCAATTGACGCTACCGCTTCTCCTTCTGCAAAATCTTCTTTTCCTCCAACCAAAATGATTGGAAATTCAATTGCAGTGCATAGCTCTCTTAATTTATGGATGGGTAGTTTTTTGGTATAATAAGATGCACCAATCACAATTGCCACATAACCCAGCATATGTGGAACGGGTAAATCGTTCAAAGAAATTTCCTGATTCGGCGGTATGAAGAAATCCATTCCCTTTCCATCATTCAGCACACCAAGAGGCGCTAAAGTGTCAACAGATCGCTCAACAATATGCCTGCCCGACATTCTGTTGATTCGCAATTTTGTTAATAAAAATTTTTGAAATCTTTCTTTATGATAGGTTAATACTTTGCTGCGTAAAGCAAGACAGATTCTTTTGGATCTAAAATTATTATGCAGATCAATGATATAATCGTACTGCTCTTTTTTAAGTTCCTGAATAAGCGCAGAAAGGTCGTTTTTAAAATAGAAGAATTTGTCGATGTAGGGATTTCCTTCTGTAACCGCTTTAAAATTACTTTTTGATAAAAAGTGTACTTCAGCGCCTGCAACCTGCTGTTTCAAGCAGCGAATTGCAGGAGTAGTTAAAACGATATCTCCAATAGATGAAAAACGAATGACCAGAAATTTCATGTACTAATTTATATTGATTTTGGCCACATGTAATTCGCTAACAAACATTTCAGTTGGTGACAAATTTTTGTTATGCTCATTTCAGTTGGTGTCAAATTTTCGTTATGCTCATTTCATGATACAAATTTAATCCAGCAATACTCACTAAGGAAACATCTCTTCCGTTTCGAGATAGTTAAGATCCTTATGAAAGGTTTCTTCTGTAAAATAATAAGCAATCAACGTTATACTCATTACAATAACCCCGGTAATCATCCCGCTTTTAATTAGGTCCCATCCCCATGTTTTCTGAAACAAATCCAGAAACAACATATTAATCAGAGGAAGAATTCCACGAACCAGATTGGGGATTGTAGTTGCTGCTGTTGCCCTCAAATTAGTGCCGAATTGTTCAGCGCCCATCGTTACAAAAATTGCCCAGAAGCCGGTACTAAAACCAAGAACAGAGCAAATAGCATACATCCTATTATCAGAATTATTTACGGTACTAAAGAAGAGGAATAACGAAATGATACAAATGATATAAAAAAGCAAGAGTGCTTTTTTTCGGCTTTTGAAAACCTGACTGATCAGTCCAATCAATATATCACCTACTGCAATAGCAGCATAGGCAAACATGATTGATCGTCCCGAATCGATTGTAGTGCTACCAAACATTGCTTTAGCGAAACGATCGCTTTGGTTAACCAAAATTCCAATTACATACCAAGTAGGCAACCCAATTAAAACAGCTAGTGAATATTTTTTAAACCTTTTAATGCTGGTAAAGAAAATAAAAAAATTCCCCCTGCTCACTTTCGAATCCTGTGCAATTTCTTTGAACATGCCACTCTCTGCTACACTCACTCTTAGTAATAATAAACAAACCCCAAGCCCCCCACCGATCATATAACAAATACGCCAGTCTTTGGTAAGTTGATAAGTAAAATAGGCAAACACAGCGCCGAATAAACCAATACCAGCCACAAGAGAAGTGCCAATGCCTCTTTTATTTTTGGGCAATATTTCACTAACCAAAGTTATTCCGGCGCCCAATTCACCTGCTAATCCTAGGCCCGCAGTAAATCGGCATATCGCATATTGATCAACTGTTTGAACAAATCCTGTTAGAATATTGGCAATAGAATACAAAATGATCGAGCCAAATAAAACGCTTAATCTTCCTTTTTTGTCTCCCAATATACCCCAAACAATTCCTCCTATCAACAAACCGAACATCTGCCAGTTAATTACTCTGGTACTATCGGATAGTAAACTGGCATCTGTTGATCCAACTCCCAACAGGCTTGGCTTTTTTACAATAGTAAACAACAACAGGTCATAGATATCTACAAAATAGCCCAATGCCGCTACGATTACCGGAAGGGAAATAATGCTAATTTTTTTTTCTGTCATCTTATTGGTTTGCAAATAGGCGATATAAAAATGGGTAAAAAATTATTCTGTTTTCTTTTTTGAAAAAAACAATTTAACAATCACGGGTGCAGTTGTAATTAATACAATGCCTAATACAATTACTTCGAGGTGTAATTTTAAATCGAAACCAAACTCAGAAAATATCCATTTCTGTAAAAAATGTCCGCCCACCAGCATACTAAAAACCCATGCTACAGATCCAATCACATTGAACATAAAAAAGCGACTCCTGTTCATTTGTACAATCCCTGCTACAATGGGCGCAAATGTTCTGATAATTGGGATAAATCTTGCAGCAATAATGGCACCAGCTCCATGCTTTTCGTAGAAATCGTGCGCCTGTTCGAGATAATGCCTCTTAAATAAAACATTTTCTTTCCAGCCATACATTGCCGGCCCCACTTTATGCCCAAACCAATAACCCAAAGAGTTTCCTGCAATACCGGCAGTAGAGATCAGAATCAACAAAATAAGTAAGTCGATATATTCACTTCCTGTAGGCATTATTTCATTTGCCAGATTGGTACTATAAATTCCTGCAACAAACAGCAAGCTATCGCCCGGTAAAAAAAATCCTGCAAACAAACCCGTCTCTGCAAAAACTACAAAGAGGAGCAACCAAAGTCCGCCATGTTCTATATAAAATTGTGGTTGCAATAATTGGCTCCAATGAAAGGCATTTAAAAAAAATATATCTAACATATGATTCGCTTAAGAAGTAATTTGAGGATTTTCTAAAGAGTTTTCCCATTTGCTTACAACCGTTGTTGCAAGCGCATTTCCAAGTACATTAGTAGCTGTTCTGAACATATCACAGAAGTGATCGATGGGTAGGATCAATGCAATTCCTTCGGGTGGAATATTAAACATGGCACAAGTAGCAGTAACAACAACCAATGATGCCCTTGGTACTCCGGCAATCCCCTTGCTCGTTAACATTAAAACAATCAGCATAGTAAACTGTGTACCTAAATCTAAATGAATATTATACGCTTGTGCTATTGCAATACTGGCAAAAGTCATATACATCATGCTACCATCGAGATTAAAAGAATATCCCAGTGGTAATATGAATGCTACAATTTTATCTTTGCATCCAAAATTCTCCAGTTCTTCAGTGAGTTTTGGGAAAACAGCTTCGCTGCTCGTGGTACTAAATGCAATGATCAAAGGTGGAAATATGGCTTTTAATAATTGTGGCATTCTTTTTCCGAGTACAATAAAGCCAACTCCAATCAAAACAATCCATAGCAGCGCAATGCCCGAAATAAAATACAATAAATACTTGCCGTAAAACATAAAAACTTCCAATCCCTTGGTTGCTATCACTGCAGCAATTGCTCCGAACACACCAAGTGGAGCAAAATTCATTACATATCCAACCATCTTTAATATTACGTGTGCTACTGCATCCAGACCTTTTACAACAATTTTACCCTTATCACCAAGAGCAGCAGTGGCAATTCCAAAGAAGATACTGAATATCACCAACTGCAATATTTCGTTATTGGCCATTGCTTCAAATACACTTTTCGGGAAAACGTGTTCCACAAATTTAAGCAGACTAAACTCCTGTGTTTTACCCACCAAATCCTTTGCGCCCGAAACATCAGCATTACTCAGATCTATACCTGCACCGGGTTTGAGCAGATTCACCAAAAGCATTCCTAGCAACAAACTAGCGAGCGACGCGGTAACAAACCATAAAAGGGCCTTACCTCCCACACGCCCAACAGACTGCAGATCGCCCAATTTAGCAATACCAACCACCAGTGTAGAAAAGACCAGAGGTGCAATAATCATCTGCACCAGCCTTAAAAAAACGGTGGTCAAAAGTTTAATGTTTTTAGAAAAAGATTCGATAAAAGCAGGGCTCGACTGTATGTGTATGATATACCCAAGAATAATACCGGCAATCATGGAAATGATAATATAAACTGTAAGCCTGTTCGATTTATGCATAGATGCAACCTATTATTCGTGCAATATAAGATTTCTGCTTAAATGGCTATTATTCGGGTTCATGCACTATTCATAAAAGTTTTATAGCTGGAAAATAATAATTGATTATTTTGCCAAGTCTTATTTTTATTTTAAAGAAACTAACTAACTGTACTATGAGTTTATTCAGAAAAAAGTCATTAGACGGCCTGATGGCCCAGGCTGCTGACTCCGAAAAGGGATTAAAGCGTACCCTCGGTGCCGGAAGCCTGATAGCATTGGGTATTGGCGCCATTATAGGCGCTGGTTTATTTGTGCGAACAGCCGCTGCTGCCGGTGAACATGCTGGACCAGCAGTTACCCTTTCATTTATTGTAGCAGCAATAGGATGTGCTTTTGCAGGTTTGTGTTATGCTGAATTTGCATCCATGATACCCATTGCAGGTAGTGCTTATACTTATGCATACGCCACCATGGGTGAGCTGATTGCATGGATCATCGGATGGGCTTTAATTCTTGAATATGCTTTGGGAGCAGCTACTGTATCCATTGCGTGGAGCGAGTTTCTGAACAAATTGTTGACGCAATATAATCTGGGTTCGATACCATATGAATGGTGCCATTCGCCCTTCGAAAAAGCGCTAGACGCCGCTAATACCATGCACTACGGTATCATGAACCTTCCTGCCCTATTTATTTTGCTAATGCTCTCTGCACTATTGATTAAGGGTACACAGGAATCAGCTACCGTAAATGCGATCATTGTTATTATCAAAGTAAGTATTGTTGTAGTATTTATTTTTGTTGGATGGAGTTATATTAATCCGGCAAATCATACACCTTATTTTATACCTGCCGATGCTCCTCCTGCTTTGAAACCCGATGGTTCTTTTTATAGTTATTCAGGTTTTTTCCGCCACGGATATGGTGGCGTACTAACCGGTGCGGCAATTGTTTTCTTTGCCTTTATTGGTTTTGATGCAGTGTCTACTGCAGCTCAGGAAGCAAAGAATCCTAAAAGAGATATGCCAATCGGTATACTCGGGTCATTGGTAATCTGTACCATTTTATACATTTTATTTTCTTATGTTTTAACGGGAGTTGCTCCTTATACCGACTTTGTAAAGTCGGGCAAAGAAGCGTCTGTGGCTTATGCAATTGAAACCTATATGCAAGGTTATGGATGGTTAGCAAAAGCTGTAACCATCGCCATTTTAGCGGGCTTCTCTTCGGTAATTCTGGTAATGTTGATGGGACAAAGCCGTGTATTTTATACCATGTCAACAGACGGACTTTTACCAAAAGCATTTTCAGATCTGCATCCAAAATTCAGAACACCTTACAAATCAAATATGATACTTTTCGTATTTGTTGGCGCATTTGCAGCATTCATTCCGGGTAGTGTTGCGGGCGACTTAACCAGTATTGGTACTTTATTTGCATTTGTACTTGTTTGTGTGGGCGTTTGGGTAATGAGAAGAAACGATCCTGACAGGGTTCGTCCTTTTAAAACTCCATTGGTTCCATTGGTACCTATTTTAGGTATGTTGGTTTGTACTGCCATGATTGTGTCGCTACCCAAAGAAACTTTAATCAGTGCATTAATATGGATGATTGTTGGACTGGTTGTTTATTTTGGTTATAGCAAAGCGCATAGCAAACTAAAATCATAAATATTTTTTTCTTCTTTTAAAAACAGTCGGGCCTTGCCCGACTGTTTTATTTATAAGCTTGGCTACTTGATTTTGTTACGTTAATTTTGCCAACCTTATATTAATATCATTTTAATGCATCGTTATGGGAAGGATTTTTGAAGTTCGTAAAGCCACCATGTTTGCACGTTGGGACAAAATGGCGAAACAGTTTACCCGCATTGGTAAAGAAATTGTGATTGCAGTAAAAGCGGGTGGACCTGATCCGGCACTAAATCCCGCATTACGCCGTTGTTATCAAAATGCCAAGAGTGTGGGTATGCCTAAAGACCGTGTAGAAGCGGCTATCAAAAGGGCGATGGGAAAAGACACCAGCAACTACGAAGAAATTCTTTATGAAGGCTATGCCCCACACGGAGTAGCATTATTGGTAGAAACTGCAACTGATAATCATGTAAGAACTGTTGCAAACGTAAAGAGTCATTTTAATAAAGGAAATGGAGCATTGGGTAATAGTGGAAGTGTAAGTTTTCAATTCAAAAAAATGGGGGTATTTAAATTGAAACCCGAAGGGTTGAATTTGGATGACCTTGAATTGGAATTGATCGATCACGGCTTAGATGAATTGGGTGATAGTGTGGATGATGAGAACAATCCGATTATTGTTCTGCGCTGCACTTTCGCTGATTTCGGAAATCTGCAAAAAGCTTTGGAAGAAAAAGGAATTACAACCATTAGCTCAGAACTAGAATGGATACCAACTACAACCGTGCCTGTTACAGACGAACAGGCCGATGATGTGAGTAAATTAATTGAGCGACTGGAGCAAGATGAAGACGTGAATAAAGTGTTTCACAATATGGCCTAAACAAATTGTTTTAGTGCAATTAACTAACTTTAAAGCCGCCCACAATCGGGCGGCTTTTTTATGCAGCAAGAACCCAACAGCATTCACCCTGTAATACTATTCGATGGATATTGCAATCTTTGTAGTGGCGTAGTGCAGTTTGTAATTAAAAGAGATCCAAAAAAACATTTCAGATTTGCATCTTTACAAAGCAAATTCGGACAATCACTCCTCACTCAAAAGAATCTTTCTATAACCGATCCAAATTCTTTTTTATTGTTACAGAATGGTATTGTATTTAGTAGGTCTACAGGCGCTTTAAAAGTTGCGAAATCCTTGTCAGGCATATGGCCCATGCTTTATGGGAGCATCATCCTTCCGGTTTCCCTAAGAGATGCATTATATGATTTTATTGCAGGAAACAGGTATCGCTGGTTTGGGAAAAAAGAAGTTTGTTGGATACCGAATGATCAATTCAAAGATTTATTTATCGCATAAAAAAGCCCGTTAAAAAAACGGGCCTTTAAAAAATCAAATGTCTTTTATTCACTCATCATTGCTTTTATTACCGAAATAATCTCTTCTGCATTGGGTTTTCCAAAATAGTCTCCATCACTGCCATAACCTGTTCTGTTTGGTTTTGAAGTAATGGTTCTTGGATTTACATCCAGCCATTGATAGCCCCCTTGCTTCTCCATCACCTGATTATACATATATGCTGAAGCTCCTCCGGGAACATCTTCATCCACAAACAAAATACGATTGGTTAATTTCAATGATTCTACAATCGTTTTATTGATATCAAAAGGCAGCAAAGTTTGTACATCAATAATTTCACAACTAATACCATCTCTCATCAATCGCTCAGCAGCTTCCTGAATGATCCTCAAAACAGAGCCATAAGAAACGATGGTAATATCTGTTCCGGTTCTGATTACTTCAGGAATACCCAATGGAATTGTGTACTCCAATAAATTGGCAGGCATTTTTTCTTTTAAACGATATCCATTTAAACACTCAATCACAATTGCCGGATCATTGGCTTGTAACAGCGTATTATACATTCCCACAGCTTGTGCCATATTTCTGGGTACACAAACCCATAGTCCTCTGAGTGCATTGATTACCATTCCCAGTGGAGAGCCGCTATGCCAGATTCCTTCCAATCGATGTCCTCTTGTGCGAATAATTAAAGGAACGCTTTGCATGCCCCTAGTTCTAAAATGGGTAGTAGCTACATCATCACTCAATGGTTGCAATCCATATAATAAATAATCGAGGTATTGTATTTCTGCAATTGGTCTCAATCCTCTCAAACTCAAACCGATGGCTTGTCCTACAATAGTTAGTTCTCTGATACCGGTATCCAGAATCCTGTCTCCACCGTGTTTATCCTGCAAGCCCGCGAATCCCTGATTCACATCACCGATATGGCCTACGTCTTCACCAAATGCAAACACTTTTGGATTGGTCGTAAATAGTGCATCAAAATATTTGTTCAAAATTTCATAGCCGTTTACCAGCGGCGCGTCGAAAGAAACAAGGGGTTTTATCTCTTCTACTTTTAAAGCACTTTTCGGGCCCTCGTTGTATAAATGACTATTGTATTGATAATTGTTTTCGGCAAATAAATAATCATAATAGCCCTTCAGTTCCGGCATGGTAGGAGAATGTGGAGCTAATTCCATTGTAATCGCCAGTGCCCGCATCACATCTCTACGCAACGGCTCTTTGTTTGCAATCAAATCAGCAGCCATTTTCTGCAACTGTTGATATACTTCCATATCGTTCACCACTGTTGCCTGTATAATTGATGCACTGCGTGAAACGAGTTCTCGAATTGGTTGAATGTATTTTTCCCACGCAGAATTTTTCTGCTCCCGAACATGTTCTTTAGCATTTTGTTCGATGGTAGTTAATTCAACATCAGATCCCAGATTGTTTTCGATAATCCATTCACGCATTTTTTTAATGCAATCCATTTCGCGCTCCCATTGCATACGCTCGGGACTTTTATACCTTTCCTGACTACCACTGGTTGAATGGCCCTGAGGTTGTGTTACTTCTTCCACATGAAAAAGAACGGGCACATGTGTTTCTCTTACGCGCTGCAGTGCTTCTTCAAAAACTTCGCACATGCCTGCATAATCCCAAGCTTTTACTTTATAAATTCTAATACCATTGGTATCGGCATTTTTCTCAAAACCTTTCAACGCTTCTGATATAGATCCCTTGGTAGTTTGAAAATTGGTCGGAACAGAAATGCCGTAACCATCATCCCAAACAAATACTGCCAATGGCACTTGCAATACTCCTGCTGCATTAATTGTCTCTAAGAAATGTCCTTCTGTTGTACTGGCATCTCCAATGGTACAAAAGCTAATCTCGTTACCATTATGACTCAAAGCATCTAACTTTCTCAGATCATGAGAATTCCTAAAACATTTTGATGCAAATGCCAATCCAAGTGCGCGAGGCATCTGGCCTGCAGTTGGGGCAATATCGGAAGAAACATTTTTACGATTGGCAAGATCCATCCAGTTTCCATTATCATCCACAAATCGGGTTGCAAAATGCGAACTCATTTGTCGGCCATAACTAAAAGGATCATTTTTTACGTCTGCGTATAATTGAGCAAAATATTGTTCTACACTGGCCAAACCGGTAGCAAACATAAAAGTCTGATCGCGGTAATATCCGCTACGAAAATCCCCTGGCTGAAAAAACTTGGCCATGGCAACCTGTGCTACTTCTTTACCATCTCCAAAGATTCCGAATTTGGCCTTCCCGGTCAACACTTCCCTCCTGCCCAACAGGCTCGTTTCTCTGCTGATTACAGCAAATCGATAGTCTTCCAATACGGCTTTACGAAAGCCCTCGAACGACAGCATATCGCTGGTTTGCTCTAAAGAAGTAGTTAGTTCCATAATACAAAAATAACACTAGTAAACGAATAGACTAACAGAAATTAGTTTTAATGAGTTAGTTATTTTTTTCCCATTATCAATATCCAAAATAAGTGCTTTGTATCGTTTTTTTATACAATCTCTTAAAAATATCTTAATCCCCCTTTTCAAAAACTAAGAATCAGTACATTTACGGTCAAATAAAGAATATGAAAAAAATTTCAATAGTAGCTTTTGCTATGTTTATGAGCCTTGTTGGATTCAGTCAAACTACAACAGCTCCGGCAAAAGATATCAATACCCAAATCGAGTTTAAAAATGCAACGTATAATTTCGGTAAAGTCATTTATGGCAAACCTGTTGAATACGTTGTTGAAATGAAAAATATTGGTAGCGACACATTAGCGATCGTTAACGCTCAACCTGGCTGCGGTTGTACTACTCCAAGTTTTGCACCGAACGAAAAATTCGGACCGGGACAGTCAGTCAAAATGACTATTCGTTTCAATAGCAGTGCATTGGGTGCTTTTACCAGATATACTGATGTTTATTTTACAGGTGGACTCACAAAGAAACTGAGCTTTAGTGGAGAAGGTGTTCAGGAAAATGCTGCCGCTACAAGTCAGGCCAATCCTACAACTCAAAAAGTAAGTAATAAAAATTAGCAAATGAAGAAGATATTTTTTGTTGCTGCTTTGTTTATTTCACAGTTCGCATTTTCTCAAACGGGCGTTGAATTTAAAACCAGTAGTCATCAGTTTGGTAAAGTAAAAAAAGGGATACCTGTTAGTTATACTTTTACTTTTAAAAATGTTTCAGATAAACCTGTAGTGATTGAATTTGCAAACGCCGACTGTGGATGTACCACACCCGATTATCCAAAAACAGCCATTGTTAAAAAGCAGAGTGGCGATATAAAAGTAACTTATAATGCAGCCGTTACCGGAATATTTAAAAAATCGGTAAACGTAAAGTTTGCAAACAGCAATCAACCTTATATCTTAACAGTTGAAGGAGAAGTTGTGGAAGCTATTGCAAAGACAAAAAACAAATAGCCAATTTTATTTTAACAGTATTATATGAAGCGTAACGAATTCGTTACGCTTTTTCTTTTGTGCGTGCATCAGGCTCCAGTATCTTTGCGCCATGCTAACAATAAGTAAACGCGGACAGGAGATGCCTGCGTCTCCAATCAGAAAATTGGTTCCTTATGCAGAAGCTGCAAAAAAAAGAGGAACAAAAGTGTACCACCTAAACATTGGCCAGCCTGATATCGAAACCCCAAAAATGGTTTTGGATGCGGTACGCAATAGCAACTTCAAAGTGCTGGAATACAGTCATAGTGCGGGAAACGAGAGCTATCGAAAAAAATTAGTGCAATATTATGCATCTGTTGGGATTGATGTAAATTCCGATCAGATTATCATCACCACCGGAGGAAGCGAAGCAATTCAATTTGGTTTCCTAGCCTGCCTTGATGCGGGTGATGAAGTAATTATTCCTGAGCCATTTTATGCCAATTACAATGGTTTTGCCGTAGCTGCCGGTATCAATGTAGTTCCCGTTACCTCCAGTATTGAAAATGGGTTTGCACTACCTCCGATTGCCGATTTTGAAGCTAAGATTGGTCCAAAAACTAAAGCTATCATTATATGCAATCCCAATAATCCTACCGGATACTTATATAGTAAGGAGGAGATGGAGCAACTAAAAGCACTCATCCTGAAATACGATCTATACCTGTTTTCGGATGAAGCCTACCGTGAGTTTTGTTATGAAGGAAAACACACCAGCGCACTTCATCTTACCGGAGTAGATAATCATGTTGTTATTATGGATACGATCAGTAAAAGGTATAGTGCCTGTGGTGGAAGGATCGGTGCCTTTGTTTGTAAAAATGCAGCTTTGATTGGATCGGTTATGAAATTCGCACAAGCAAGACTAAGTCCACCAAGCTTCGCTCAGATTGCAGGTGAAGCTGCTATTGATCTGCCTGCTGATTATTTTGATATAGCCAAGGCCGAATACAAAGCAAGAAGAGATTTGCTGGTAAAACGCTTGAACGCAATGGACGGTGTATTTTGCCCAAATCCCGGTGGCGCTTTTTATGCTATTGCCAAATTACCTATCGATGATGCAGATACATTTTGTCAATGGCTTTTAGAAAGCTTCAGTGATAATGGTAGCACTGTAATGCTTGCCCCGGCCAGCGGATTTTATGGCACACCGGGTCTGGGGAAGCAAGAAGTTCGAATTGCATACGTATTAAATTTAAATGACATTAATTCTTCAATGGATTGTCTTGAAAAGGCATTGAAGGCCTATCCAAATAAAACTAATTGATAATCAATCTAGTAGATTTAAAGCATTTTCAATTTGTTAAATAACAAAAACATAATAAATTAATTTAATGTAAATATTTTTCAATAATTTTATCATTTTTTACATAAAAAATAAAAAAATATATCGAATTATTAAATTAATAACTATGAATTGATTCTTTTCCCCTATCTTTACAATGTCAATAACAAAAGGATGGAAACTAATTGACCCAACAGCGAATAATGATTTTTCTTATATGGCAAGCAATCGAAGACGACCCCTGTTTCTACAGGGGTCTTTTATTATCCCATACTTCTGGTTTTTAGACAATCAGCTACCGGCATAAAATTTGTATCAGGCTGTCTACCAACTGTATTGTTTTCAAAACCATTACATCACAAACCAATTTTTTCTGGAAGTTTTCGTTTACTATCGGATATAATTGATATTTTTTAAAAAGAAAGGGGCCGAATTCTAAAAATTGCATAAACTGCACCTGTGATATAGATTGCCCCCAAAAGAGACCGATTAAAATGAAGTTGAACAGCCTGTTATGTGTTTTTTTTCTGCTAATAATCGTTATCAACCAAAGTAATGGTCAACAATATCATGCCACACATGGATCGCCGTACGCAGGGGCTGTTAGCATTTTTAACAACCCTGCATCAAGTGTAAATAGTTTGTATAAATGGGATTTGAATTTATTTTCTTTACAAACAACCCTAACAACCAACAATCTTTCGCTCAATAATTTCTCATACCTCCATCCTGGTAATACCACACTCTCCATCAAAGAAGGTTCCAATAATTATTTTGCTCACCAAAATCTCGACTTCAATTTTTTTAATTTTTTGTACAAGCCAGATGAAAAGCACGCATTTACGATTGGATTAAGAGGCAGAACATACAATCACAATAAATCTTCTCCGATGTATGCCAGTGATACAATCACTTCGGGCTATAGTTTTTTGAGGGCTAATAGAAGCACTGCTTTTCTGGATGGATTTTCTACACATACTGCATGGGTTGAACTAAATCTCAACTACTCACAGGTTTTATTCGAGACAGACAGAACAAGGCTTACAGGTGGCATTACTTTAAATATTGCAAAAGCCCTGTCAGGATATTCATTAAAACTAAATCGTGTTAGCTTTAAAGAATACACGATTGGTACAGATACAGGTTATCTTTTTACGAATGGTGGCATTGAATATTCTTATACCAATAATTACGATTTAACAACGGCCAGCACTGCAAAAGATGTATTAAAGAATAGTCGATCAGGATTAGGCTTAAACCTCGGCTTAGAATATTTGATTTATGATGAAGCTAGCACAGATAACAACGCACATACGCCAACCAACTATAATTGGAAACTGGGGTTCAGCATTATGGATTTAGGAAAAAACAAATTCAACAACAGCCCATACACAGGAAATTTCTACAACCCAATTCCCAATATAAATAATGCTGTAGTTACAAGAAAGCTCACTAATATCAAATCAATACCCGAATTAAAAGATTCACTGAAAACATTTTTTAATAACTACGATTCCCTGTCGAACACATTTTCAATTAGCCGACCAACACGTATCATATTTAATGTAGATAAGAATTTGGGCAATCATTTTGCTGTAAATGGTCAACTCAATATCAACCTTTATTCCACTTCTAACTATCGAAAACTTTTAACTAGAGAAACCAATTTAATTACCATCACTCCAAGATGGGAAACAATTACTTGGGGACTTTATATTCCCGTACAATATAATACACAGGGACAATTGTGGGTTGGAGCAGCCATAAAACTAGGTCCTTTAACCATGGGCCTGCACAATATCAGGTGGCTAAAAACAATTCATTCCATTAATGGAGGAGGATATATTTTGTTGAGTATTCACCCATTCAACAGAACCAAAGTCTTAAGCCGGTTTGATTGCCCGGAATAATTTTTTTTCGAACAGCTTCCGGAAATTTAAATAACAATTATTCGCAAAAGCTTTCTATAAAATCAGCTTACAGTTTTTGTAACTTCACACAAATTTAATGATACATATATCCAGACTATGCCCCCACTATTTTTTGACGAACCCATTATTTTCTTTTTCAACCAAATCGCCAATAAGTATTTGTGGCTTACACGATTTATTCTTTTTATTTCTCAATCGCATTTATTAAAAGGGGGAATTTTAGTAACCGTTTGTTGGTATACTTGGTTCATTAACCCGGGTCCGCAAATGACAAAAACACGAAAAGGTATTTTTACTACTTTCACAGGAAGCTTTATCGCAATTTTTGTGACCAGAGTATTGGTAAACATCTTTCCCTTTCGGGCTCGCCCCATTTTAAATAAGGAACTTGGATTGAAAATGCCCTCTTTCATGGACCCCTCTGTATTCGACAATCTTAGCTCTTTTCCAAGCGACCATGCAACAATCTATATGGCATTGAGCTATGGCATTTGGAAAACAAATAAAAAAGTAGGCTGGTTCTGCATCATTTATAGTGTTCTCTTCATATTTATACCACGTATATACCTTGGCTTACACTATCCTTCAGACATCCTTATCGGCATATTGATTGGCATTACTTTCGTGGAACTTGGATTTCAGTTGAATATTTTACAACAGCTAAACAGTTGGCTGGTTGTTCGCGCCGAAAAAAAGCCCCAATTCTTTTACCCATTTTTATTCCTGCTCACCTATCAGATAGCAGACCTTTTTGATGATGGAAGGGGGATATTAACTTTTATCTGGAAGGCGATCAAATAATATCTTCAGGGAGGATACTATAAAATGAAAGTTGTTTTGCAGGTTCGGGCAATGCGATTGAAACAACAAAGTTTTTTGCTATTATAAAGCTATTCACGATACAACTATTTACTCCTTTGTTCTGATGCTGATTGTTTTTATTTATCCCATCAATTACCTGTATTGCAGAAAGTTCCTCTAATAAACCCTTTCCGCCAACTTTCAAAACGGCTTCTTTTCTCGTCCAATAAGTATAAAATAATGTAGTTTTCTGAGCATGTTTCGACAATTCTATTTGTTCATAGTTGGTAAAATGTGCAGCAACGATTTCATCGTAACCGAAATTCAGGTCTATTAATTCTATGTCAATCCCAACCGGTTTATTTGCACAACTAAAAACAAGATATCTATCCGAGTCGGCACTATTAAAAAAAATGTTGTTAGCCGCTGCCTTCTTGCAAAATGGCTTGCCGAATATTTCCTTTTCAAATACAATATCCTGAGGCCTACTATTTAAGTACCGAGAAAGTATCCATTTTCTGATCGCCTTTCCAATCAATTTATATTGCTGCTCTTTTTTATTTCGAACCACGCTTATTTGATCAATCTCTACAGTAGTCAGAAATTGTTTCAACACCGCAATATTTCCGAGAAACAATTCGCAGTCAATTACAAAAATGTTTACGCCACCACCATTCGTTAAAATCTGAGTATTGAGGCGTTTTAAAACCACATCGATCGAAGCACAGGAAATTTGCATCATCATCGTTTAAAATAAAAGAAACATTAGCATTTGGCTACAAACATCATCTATATCTATCACTATTTTATATTAAGTCACTCTCGGTTTTTCCAGAAGAGCAGCAGATTTATTTTATCTGGTAATATAGTTTTACAAATTCTTTTATAGGTACATAAAGATTTTCAATGTTAGAACATAGACTTTTCAGTGTTATAACATTAAAATAAATTTGTATAGAAAAAATAAAAAATGATATTATTGTTATCTTATTCTGCTGTTAAAAAACTGAAAATCAGCAAATTACCTGTTTTAAAATATTTTTTTCAACACAGGCAACCTTTTTGAAGCAGTGGGCGTCTTCTTAAAAAAAGCAATAACAACGAAAGATTGGATTCATTACATACAATACTTAAAAGCTGCCTAAAGGAAGACCGAAAGAGTCAGCAATGTTTGTATGAAAAGTATTACAGGTATGCGTTAAAAATTGCTTTCAGGTATATAAGTGACTACAATGATGCGCTGACAATTACGAATGATGCGTTCATTAAAGTCTTTAAAAATTTGAAACAATTTGATTTAAAGGATGGTGAAGGCTTTTTAGAACCAAGGTTTTTCGGATGGCTTAAAAGAATTGTTGTTAACACTGCCCTTGACAGCCTGAAAAAAAATGATCGACAAACACCCATCGAAACCCTCGATGACACTGCATGCTGGGATATCCCTGAATCTTCCGATATGGCAGATTCAAAAATACTGTACAAAGAATTGATTGGATATCTTAAAGATTTACCTCCGTCTTACAATAAAGTATTCAATCTGTTTGTGATTGACGGATATAGCCATGCAGAAATTGCAGAAATGTTAAACATTTCAATAGGTGCATCAAAGTCAAATCTTTTCAAAGCCAAAGAGATTCTACAAAAAAATATAGCGGATTTCTTTGAAACAAAAAAAGTATGAGTCAGAATAGAGAAAACGAATTTGAAAATCTCTTCAAAAGAGCAGCGGATCAGTATCCGATAAACAGCGATAATGCTGATTGGGCTGCTGTTTTGCGCGGGCTCGAAGAAAAAAAGAGAAGAGGATTCTTTTGGCTAAATAAAAAAACAATTACGCTGATCATATTACTGTTAATGGTTGGTATCACATCTTCCCTAATTACCGGACTAATCGTTTGGAAGTCATCTAGCAAACAAAAAAATGCTCAGTCTGATATCAACAAAAAAAATAACACACAACAAAATGCAGCAACAGAAAAAAAAATTGCCGCTGCTGTGTACGAAAAAGTGATGCTCGATCTCAAAAAAAATCAGTCTCAACTAACAACGGTCAAAAAAGAAACTGGAACAGTTACAACAAGTTTAGTGCGAGGAACATTAAGAAACCATTTCTCGCTACAAAAAAATTCAACATCAATATCAGCTAATTCTTTTTCAAAAAAAGCCGAAATGAAGACTGCCGATAAAAATATTTTTTCTGCGCCAGTCGACACAAAGAAAGTAGAAACTGCTAAAACAAAAGACGAACCATTCACATCAAACAATACAATAATCGACACCCCAAAAGAGGTTGTTACAATAACAGAAACAAGCGCCGATACAAAGGGTAAAGAATTAAATGTTGCAGCAACAAAAAATAATACACCTGTTCGCATCAGTAACAATTCAAAATACTTTTATGCAGGTGTTTTATATTCCAAAGACAAGAGCTCAATTCGCCTGGAACCCAATAAGGGAACAGGTTATAGCTGGGCACTGACACTCGGATACCACTTTAGTAAAAAATGGAGTGTTGAAACAGGATTGCACATCGAAAAGAAGGAATTATATACCACTGGAGCAAACTTCGACAAAAGCATCTTAGGCGCATCCGGAAATATTTTATGGATTGAATCAGAAAAAAAATTATTGGAAGTTCCTATTACACTTAGAAGAGATTTGATTCAAAAAAACAGACATACCATATTCGGTAGCGTTGGACTTTCTTCTTATATCGTGAACAAAGAAACCATCGAGTATGAAGAAGAAGTAGGTGGAGTTACACAAAACGAATCAGTAGTATTTAATAATAACACAAGTAATATTTTTTCAACATTAAACCTGAGTTTGGGATACCAATACAAACTCTGGAAAATTGGGAATATCAGAATTGAACCCTACTTCAATTTACCAATTGGAGTAATCGGTAAAAGCAAAACACCAATTATCAGTAAAGGCATTTATGTAGGATGGACTTTTGATTTACACAAAAATTTGTTAAAGCACTAGTACCATTTAAACCTTCTGTTTATTGGCATGATATTTTCTAATGGATAAAAAGCCTATGAACGGAACTCTACCTAATTTATACACCATAAATAATAAACATGAAGAAGGTTTTGTTCAAAGCTATGCTCATTTGCAGCGTAATTGCACTGGTTGCAATTGCATGTGTTCATGAAATTCCGGTTGCACAGAATAATACTGGCAATGGTAACGGAACAGGTACAGGAACTGGCACCGGAACAGGTACTGGTTCAACAGCCTGCGACACAAATTCTTTTAAATTTAGTACGGTAATTAACCCAATGATACAGTCTGCCTGTATCAGTTGTCATGGTGCAAGCAGTGCCGCAACTTCTGGGGCCGGTATTGATTTGTCAACATGGGCGAAAATAAAACCCTATGCTGATAATGGTAGACTATTCGGATCTATCAATCATTCTCCGGGCTTTTCTCCAATGCCAAAAGGTGGTGCACAATTTTCTTCTTGTCAAATTACAGAAATTAAAAAATGGGTCGCTGGTGGTGCAGTAAACGATACATTAACTGGAGCACCACCACCAGTAGCAGCAGGTTGCGATACACTTAACTTTTTGTATAGCACAACGATCTCTCCACTTTTACAAAGCAATTGTATTGGATG